>JAETPN010000012.1 GCA_021771185.1 Bacillota bacterium
ATGTTCCATCTTCATTGAATCCATAGTCTACACCGTCAATATTAAATATTCCAGTTCGCATGGCTCCGCCCCAGCGACTAAAGAAATAAGTCTTTCCATTAATTACTTGGAAACCTTTTTGTATCTTTCCATCTAAGACATAATAAGTATTTCCTTGATAAGTAATTAAACCATTCATCAATGTTCCATCTTCATTGAATCCATAATCGATACCATCGATATTGAAAATCCCAGTTCGCATAGCTCCACCCCAGCGACTAAAGAAATAAGTCTTTCCATTAATTACTTGGAAACCTGTTTGTATTTTTCCATCTAAAGCATAATAGGTATTTCCTTGATAAGTAGATAAACCATTCATCGCCGTTCCATCTTCATTGAATCCATAATCGATACCATCGATATTGAAAATCCCAGTTCGCATAGCTCCACCCCAGCGACTGAAGAAATAAAGTTTCCCATCAAGTTCCTTAAATCCAAGATGTTTTGTACCATCCTCGTTTATATAAAATTTTTCCCCATTTAGTTCGATTAATCCTTGTTGAGCGAATGGAATTTGTTCTTCTAAAGCATCTACATGAGACAACAAAAAGAAGAAACAACACAATCCTAAAATCAAATATTTTTTTCTTTTCATTTCTACCATCCTTTTTTGTCTTTTCTTGTTTTATTATATCATGGTTTTGATTATAGAACAAAGGAAAAAGAGAGAAATTTTAGTTTTCTCTCTTTTTCTTACCTTTTTTCTTCAAATAACGTAAATAAAAATAAAATATAACTCCACCTGGTACTCCTAAAAGAGCCATACCATGATATGGTGTCTGGTGATAAATTTTCCTCAAAGAATCTTTAGCTAACAAAGAAAAACCTGTATATAAAATACTATTTTTTAATCGTATCGCAAATTTAAAACGAGGATGTAAAAATACTTTGGCATTCTCACGAGCTCCTTTTGGGCAACGAATACGGGCATGTAAACAACTCTTAGATAAGCCATCTTCTAAATATTCACAAATGCAAATAGGTTCATTAATATAAAAGGTTTGATAATCAAGAGCCATTTGATTCCATACCACTGCCTCACTTAAAAAGCTCTCTTCAAGGAAGACAGGAAAAGTATACTTTTGTAAAATTTTTGTTCGATAGACTTCAGCCATATCTCCTAAATTTCCTTGATTATAACGAAAATCAATATTATCAGATAATATTTCAGTTCCTTGATAACGTTTTCCAATAATTTCACCTGTAGGATATTGCTTTAAAAACGTACAACTACACACTTTTGGATTATTTTCTACCTTTGACCAATATTTGTTTATTTTTTCTAAAGCATCGTCTGTAAGATAATCATCACTATCTAAAATCATTAAGTACTCTCCATGAGCTTTTTTTATTCCAAGATTTAATGCTGTATGCTTCCCACCATTTTTCTTATAAAAATAACGAATATGAAGTTTTTGTTCGGCCTGAAATGCTTCTATAATTTCTTTCGTATGATCCGTAGAACCATCATCAATAACCAACCATTCCATTTCTACATTTTTTTGGCGAATGAGACTATCATATACTTTTTTAATGATATAACCTCGATTATAGGTTGGGGTTAATATAGTAATCATTTAATTTCCTCCTCATATTTATCATAAAGATTTTCTAGAGTACATATAGATCTTTTTATAGAAAAATCAGTATTTAATAAAATTTTTTGATATGAAAGACGATCCCTAGATAAACTTAATTGACTCATTTTATTCACCCAAATAAGAATATCTGTAATGGGCAAAAAGGAAATACGATCAGTAAGCTGACATTCTTTACTTACTTGATCCGAAGATAGAATACAAATACCACTTGCTTGCGCTTCAACTAAAGTAAGAGGAAGCCCTTCATATAAAGAAGGAAACAACATAACATCTGCACCGCTTAGAAGTGCTTTAATATCCTGGCGTACACCTGTAAAAAAGACATGCCCCTGTAAATGATGTTCTTCTACATATTGTTCCATTTTTGATTTTAAAACACCATCCCCTACCAATAAAAGTTTAGCATGGGAATCTTTTTTTAAATAAGCCTTAAAAGTCTTTAATAAAAAAATATGATTTTTTGGAAGGGTAAAAGTACCAATATGTAAAAAAACGCGTTCATTACCAAAACCAAATTCTTTACGAATTTGATTCCGTAATTTTGGATCATAGGCAAAATTTTCTATATCAATCGCATTAGGTAAGATCGTATAATCTTTTTGTTCTATTACCTGGGTCGAAAATAGATGATCTAATACTGTTGTGGAACAAGCAATAAAATTATTTGCCAAAGAGGAAATGCGCTTTCTAGCATATAAATTATTATATAGTTTTAAATATTTTAAAAACTGACGATTAATACCATGATTGTGTACAATTCGATTAGGAATACCTACTTTTTTGGCACATTTTAACGGATAAAAATAAGTAATTCCTTGATGAATATGAATGGCATCAAAATGGTGTGTAGTTAAGATTTTTTTTACTTCTCTATGATTTTTAAAAGGATTAGGACGCTGTGGGGCCACTCGATAAATTTTACCACCTAAAGAAGCAATCTCATCTTCAAAGAAAACGGGTTTAGGATCATGAATCATGAAATCAAATTGATATTTTGTTCGATCCAAATGTCGGTAATAGTTCATAATCATTGTTTCCATTCCACCAGCATTCATACTTGATACAACATGTAATATTCTTTTCATGAAATCTCCTACTTTCCTTGATAAATATTTTGAATTGTTTGAATATAATGTTTCATATCTATATAAGGTTCAATTAAAGACTGACAATCCTCCTGAATTTCCTGGGGTGTTTTTTTAAAAACTCTATCTATTGCTTTCATATAATCTTCTTGTGTTTGGCAAAGATACTCTGGATGTTTTTCAAACATTTTAGATAGCCCCCCTACCCCACTATTAATAACTGGAACATTCAAAATCATACATTCAATCACAGACATTGGCAATCCTTCGGTAGTAGAAGGAAGAATATTAACCTTTGCCTGTTTTAAATAAGGGAAAGGATTTTCTTGAAATCCAATTAAATCAATAACTTGATCTAATCCCTCTTTTTTTATTTTTTGTTGGCAAGCTTCATACAACTCACCGTGGCCAATCATACAAGCGCGAAGTGTAGGATATTTTAGAACCATTTTTTTAACAAGTTCAATAAAAAATAAGGGTTGTTTTAGAGGAATAAGGCGTCCTAAAAAGGTAAGATCATAGATAGGAGTCTCAAATTCCTGACTTCGCTCAAGTACTTTCTTAGCATCAACAACATTAGGTAAAACAGTCACTTTATGTTGAATATGGGAATAGAAAACCGTTCCCTCTAAAATTTCATTAGAAACAACAATCACATGCTTAAACTTTCTTGAAATCAAACGATACATAAAAGAATAAGGATTCCATGATTTTAAAAAATCTGGATTACAATGCAAATGAGAAATAACCTCTACTTTCTTCGAAAGAAAGGAAGCCGCAAAACTACATTTAAAGTCGTGGGCATGGATAATATCAATCTGATACTGTTTCACAATCTTTTTTAAGGAAGAAATTTTTTGATCCCATGGAATAAAATTTACACCTTGTTCCTTTAAAGAATCCTGAATAGGTCCTATAGGACTACAATAAAAAGCTGGGCCCTTGTTGTTTTTTATGATTGTACAAGCAACATTCTCTGCACCAGAATAGCGATTACTAGCTAATAAATGTAGAACACGTAGTTGTTTCATTTTGTTTCACCTCTTTCTTTTGAAATAAGAAAACGATCATATAAAGAGTAAATCGTATCATCACAATCAATAAATAAGCTAAGGCTCCCCCATAAATACCCATATTGGATACCAAGGGTTCTCCAAAAAAGAATGCACAAATACAAACTATCATATTTAATATTACTTGAATATTAATCTTACGCATAGCTACAAAAACTGTCGATAAAATCGCTGTAACAGTATAAAAAATAGATCCAACTATAATCAACATTAACTCTGTTTTATAAGAACTTAAATCTAAGCCATAGACAAGATTAAAGACTGGTATTCCTAGCAGATAGGCACCTCCTAAAGCAAATAACCCAATGCCAAAAATAATCAAAATAATTTTAAATATTAATTGACGCACTGCTTTATATTTCTGATCATTATATAATTGAGCAATATCTACTAATAAAGGATTCATAATAAAATTGCCTATTAACAACATCACCGTTGCTGGCATAATGATAATACCAAATAAAGCTTGAATATCTGAAGTGAGAAATTTATCAATCGCATATTTTGGTACATTAATCAAATAATTTGTTGTAAATGTTAAAATACAAATCATCAAATTGGCCATAAAATATTTTTTGATATCATCAAAGAAAAATTTAGTTTTCCATCGTTCGCATTTTCTGGCTTGATATCGCTCTAAAAAAATTACAAAAAATAAATTGACACCAACTAACGCTAATACAGCACCTAACAAACTATGAAACTGGCTAATAATAATATAGAATAACACAACATTCAAAATAGATTTAAAAAATTGAAATTGTCCTACTTTATATAACAGATGATTTTTTTGAAGAACACCATAATAAACATCACTAACTTCTTCTAGATATTTAAAAATGCAAAGAAGAAAAATAATAGTACTTTTATATAATGAATAATCTTTAGAAAATAAATAAGTCAACATAATTAAAAGTGTCGTAATAACTGTTGAATAACGACATAAAATATAAGAAAATGTATGAATTTCATTTTTGGTATCCGTTACTTGATAAGTACGACCTCCAAAAGATGCTAGCGTAACACTGTTGCATGCTAAAGCAAAAGCAATGGTATAAAGTCCTGTTTCTGCGAGATTACTACATCTAGTTAATATAATAGTATAAAAGAGCGAAGTAACCGCAATGGTAAAACTTCCTATTGTATTCCAAATAATATTTTTTTTCATTTACTTCACTTCCATATCTTTGATGATTTGTTTTGCTGTATGTTCCCATGAAAATTTTTCATAAACTGTCTGTTTTAAACGTTGAGCGAACACTTCACGTAAGCTTTGATCTCTTTTCATTTCTTTCATGGCTTGATATAAATCTTCACTTGTTGGCTCTACAATTAAACCATTCTCTCTATTTTTAATAATTTCTTTAATTCCGCCTTGATCTGTTCCTATGGTCATACATTCCATCATCCCAGCTTCTAATATTGAAGAAGGTAATCCTTCTGGCCAAAGTGGAGGATATAAAAACACATCACTTTGTGCAAGTTCTTCCAACACTTCATCACTACTAATACGCCCTAGAAATGTAATATGTGTATCCTGATACTTTTTTTGATATTCATTTAATTTAGGTCCATCACCGGCAATTGTCAAATAAATATTGTCCTCTGTTTTTCTTAATTTCATAAAAGCTTCAAGAATATTGTCTACACCTTTTTGACGAATTAAACGTCCTGCAAAAAAATAACGAGTTCCGTCGTGATATTTTTTTTGTGGTAACATTTGATCTGTATTAATAGAATTATACCACGTTCCTTTAGCCTGAATACCAAATTGAATTAACCAATCACTACAAGCCTGTGATACTCCATAAAAACCCTTCACTTTCTTTTTGATTTTCCATGTTAAAAAATCTTCATAACGATTTGCAAAAAAATCTATCAATGGATGATCTAAGGTCACATACTTAGAACCATGTTCAATCAAATAAGCAGGAATACCCCTTTTTTTTGCATAATTTGCTCCAATATGAGAAGTTAAATGAAAACGAGTATTTACAATCACACGGCAAATGTCCATTGTATCTAATTCAGCCATGAGCTTTTTGTACTCCCTATTTTTTCTAGGTATTGGATAACGGTTTTTAAAAAGCGAATATATTGGTAATCGTAAAATAGTTATACCATTCTTCTCTTCTCTTTTAGGTTTATTCGCATAATTCGCACTAATTAAAATAGGATGATAACCCATTTTTACAAGTTGATGCGCTAAACGATCTGTATAGGTTTCAATCCCTCCAACATGGGGATAATAATATCCTGAAAATATAGCAATACCATTCACTTCTTATGCACCTCATTTTTTAACATCGAGACTTCCTGAATTAATAATGTAATTTTCTTTTTTTGACCAGAGGTAATAATGGTTAAAGCCATAGTTAAAAATAGTAATAAGGTAATCAAAATGCCAATAATTAAATTAGAAATCGTTGCAAAACCCAATAAATCGGCAAAAAAATCCATGGCAAAAGGAATGATAGCTACTAAAACAATAATAACAGAACAAAAATACCATAATAAAGAGTATTTGATTGGAATACGTCCCTTACGTAAGACAATAGTTGTCACAACACCTAAAACAATTGCAAATAAAAGTAATGATATACGTAATGTCCATGTCATTATTTATACCTCCTAACACCGACCATTAAAATCGACAATAATACATTGATCATATAATAGGCATTTTTCCAACTACGGATAGATGAAATTCCCCCTTTACGCTCATTCATCGCTACAGGAACTTCCATAACCTGATAACCTTTTTTTAATATTTCCGTTGTAGTTATTGGTTCTGGATACTCTAAAGGATAGTTATGTGCAAACTCTTTAATAATTTGAGTGTCACTAGCTCGCATACCAGAAGTTGTATCATATATTCTCTTGTGTGTAACCAATTTCATCATCAGCGAAATAAGTCGAATGCCTATTTGACGAGCTTTTGTAGATTGAAATTTACTCATTGATTTATCAATAAAACGGGATCCTATAACAAAATTAGCTTTTCCAGATACAATAGGTTCAACTAATGCTGATACAAATTCAATATTATGTTGTCCATCTCCATCAAATTGAATCGCAATGTCATAACCATGTTCATAAGCATATTTATAACCTGTTTGAACAGCCCCTCCAATACCTAAATTATGAACTAAAGTAACATAAGTAATATGATGATCCAATAAAATCTGTTCTGTTTGATCTGTTGATCCATCATTAATAACTAAAACATCATAATTTGTCTTATTTTTTTCATTATAACTCACAATACTTTGATAAACTTTCAAAATACTTTCTTCCTCATTATACGCAGGAATAACAATTAAAATCTTCTTTTTTTTCATACCTATACTCCTTTATTTTATTATACATGATTATCATTTTATAGTAAAGAAAAAAGGAGTTATTCCCCTTTTCTACCTAATATTTTTTTAAATTTTTCAGTCATTTGATAAGACCTAGAATAATAAATACGATCTAATTCAGTCTGCAATTTAAAACAATTCTTTTCATTATTTTGCATCCTTTGATATTGATCAACAATCGTTTTAACTAATATTTCTTTTTGATTTTCTCTCGTCTTTTCTAACCATGCAATATATTCCTTATCAGATACTTTTTTTAATGGTTTTTGTTGAACAAATTGTTCACACTCATCAATTAATTTTTTACGATATTTTAAATATTTTTTAGGATTTTTTTTAGGTTTATCAAAATTATATAATGATTTACCAGATAAAAGATTATCTACAGTTGTTGTATGAACAAAATCATAATAAGTTTCTAATCTTCCTTTATATAACGGATCATCATGTTCAATTAATAATACTGGAGTTTCTAACCCTAAGCAAGGTAAAGCTACATGTAAACGACTGGTGATTACCATTTTTGCTTGATGATATTTTTCTAAAAGTTCTTCTGCTCTTTTTAAACGAATTTCTACAGGTGCTTCACACTCTTCTTTAGTCATTGTGTGTGTTAAAGAAATCACCTCAGCATTACTATGAGCTTTCACATAATCTACAACTTCCGGATCTACATCGACTGCGTAGATAATATTCTTTATATCTTTCTTTATCCCTAGGGATAAAGTTGTCGTTAGACAACTTGAAAAGTAACACGGAATATCTAATTTTTTCATCATCTGTTCAGTATGATGATCACGACACCCTACAGGCCCATTTTCCTTAAAAAAGTCAGCTTCATTTATTTGCAATACCTTTTCCCATTCCACCTTAGATGTCCACCCAGAGATCATCATATTATCTGTGAAATGCATAGATAATAATTTAGGTTCAATAAATGGTGTTGGTGGCCAATGCTCTGCTTGATGAAAAAACCATCCATTCATAATTACTTTTACCTTCTCATTGTTTTTAGAAACGAACTGATCTAAAGCTTCACGTTCAATAATGTAATCTACCTGAGGAAGGAAACGCTTAGCAGCTAATAATTGAATATCATCGCCAATATTAGAAGTTCCACGATAAAACAAAACGCCATAACTATTTTTCATACAAATTTCCTCCTAAGCAATAGGTTCTAACATAACAGAACCATCCTCTGTGACTACTTTAAATAAACTATATTTATTTAAAGATTTATCAGATTTTTTCTTCACCATAAAATCAATTTCATCAAAAAATTCATATGTAGAAGAATATAATAACACATAATTAAAATGATTTTCTCCCAATAAGGTCCTAAAATGATTTGCATCTAAGGCCCAATCTTTTATTTCTTCACGATTACTACTTGTTTGTATCTTCCAATTAATAGATCCATTAACATTTGTATATCGTGGAAATAAATAATAGAGAGAATAACACATTGGTTGATATCCTTCCTTGTCCTGCTGATCAATGACATATATACGAGAATTTTCTTCTGTATATTTCAAAGCAATTTCAAATTTTTGTTGACGTTCTTCTATTTCTTGTTTTTGTGCTAAACGACTCCCCATATCAGCAAAAAAGGAAAAGGATTGAGTCATAGGAACTCCTATAAAAATAACTAAAGTTACTAATGCAAAAGCAATATAAGGCACCTTCTTTGTCTGATATAATTTAACACCTAATAACCAAAATAAGAAAGCTAAAAAACCAACATTAAAATTATTTAAATAACGACTAAAAGACACTAAATCTAAAGCATCTGATGTATTCATCATAACTACCATAGATAACGTTGTTAAGAAATAAAAGCAAAGGATTCCACAAAAGAAAGGCAACGTTTTAAGCATGGCTTTTTGAAATTTACCCTCTTTTATCCAATAATAACCATAAATAGCAAGTAAAGTTAATAATAAATAATTAAAACTAGATATATTTGCCACGTTTAATAAAGTGGTATCCATAAATTTAAAAACATGAAGACAAAATTGTAATAAATAATAAATATTTATTTCTGAAATAAAAGTCCCGCTTAATGTACTTGGTGTAATTTCTGGGGATGAAAAGCGTTCTACTACAAAGAAAGTACCACTAATTTTCACCCACATAACATACATAAATAAGGGGATAAGAGCATAGATCCAATAGCGTTTGATCACAGCCCATATATTTTTCCAAATCGTTTTCTTTTTCCAATGGTAATCTTCCACACAATGGATCATACCGTCAATCACTAACAACGTTGTTGCTAAAACAAATCCTTGCGGCTTAATCAAGGTAATAATCACTGCAATAAGTAATAGCATCAATCGATGAACAAAATTGTTTTCTTTTTTTACAATTGCATAAGAATAAATCAAACCAAAAGTGAAAACGGCAGAAGACGGATAATCGGCATATAATGTATCATATCCAAAAACACCACCAAATAATGCAGGTAAACAAAATAATAAAACTAATAAAAGGGGAATAGTTTTTTTATCCTTAACAAAACTAAAGATACTCATCATATATATATATATGAAAATAGTATGTGTCATATATAAATTAGGTTCACTAAAACCTGTAAAAATATGTGAAATATAATACCATAAAGCCATGATTGGTGGGTAGGAAAAACCATCCAAAGAATCATTTATTATAATCTTTTTCGCATTTAAACCCCACATATTATATTCATCCCAAGTATGAACATAACGCCCAAATCCAGAACAAATACTAATAAAAAATAGCATAGCAAATAACAAAAATTCAAGATTTAAAAAATCATTCAAATCTTCGATAATATTTTTCTTTTTCGTCAAATAATAAAAACCAAGCCATCCCAAACTCAAAAGTGCTAAGAAACCTAAAATCCATGGTGTTAGGATTAACAAATCACATATTCCAATAATATAGAAAAGTAACAATAAAAAAGTCACTGTAATTCCTAAGGATAAAGACAAACTATACTTTATTTTAATATGACATACAAAGGTAAGCAACATTAAAAAATAGAAAAAAGCAAGATAACCCCCAATTGTAATAGAAGAAGCCATGGGATGGATCATCACAAAGAGTAAAATAGAAATTGCAATAAGCCATTTTATTTTTTTAGATAAACTCCCTACCTGTCGTTCTATAAAAAACATAGATAAAATGGCTAAGGCAATCCATAAAATATCAAGTTGAAATAGTGAGCTCCATTCAAATTGCTGCAATGGCCATAATTCTTTTATATTATAAAGAAAAAAAGAAAGGAGAAAAAAGAGGAAATATTTTGTCGTATTTTTTATATCATTTTTTTTCATAAAAACACTCCTACTCTACTGGTTTTATTTTGCGATACATTTGTTTTAACTTTTTATACCAAGATTTAGGTAGTAAATGACCTAAAATCCAACGAATACTATTAAAGATACCTCTTTTTATTCGGAAACCTAATGGTTCTTCATGTTTTGGCAAATGATTGAAATAATATTTCATGACATCAAACTTATAAGAACGCATTCCAACACGTACATCCCACCATGTTGCATCATAATGATGTACCATCACATTTTCACCATTAAAAACATCTACTAATAAAACATCTGGTGAGTATAATTTAATACCCATCCCAATTTTTCTAGTATGATAGCGATTCTTTTTAAGATGTAATTCTTTTTTCATCACTTTTGTTAGACGAACCACAATTGTCGTATCCATATCATAGCTACCATCTTCTCGAATGAAATGGGCAGTAGCATAACTATCTAACCACTCTTTAATAAATGGATGATTTGGAACACAACCAAAAACACAAGCATTTACACTATTTTTTTCGATTGGAAAGAAGACTTCATCTAATAATAATTTATCAATTGGTTTGGTAAACTCTATATCTGTATCAACATAGATTCCACCTTCTTCATATAATTTTTCAATTCGGAAATAATCGGCAACGAATGCCCATTTTTTCGCTGCATATGCTTCTTTAATATATTCATTTGCATTCATATCACAGTTTGTTTCATTCCATTCAATAATTTCATAATCTGGTGCATATTTTTTCCATGATTCAATACATTTTAAGGTTAAATCATTAAGGGGATTCCCTCCAAACCAAAAATAATGAATTTTCTTAGGAATTAATTTCTTTTCGTATAAATTTTCCCATGCCCCACTTGCTATTTTCGCTTGTATATAGGCATTTTTTTCTAACATTGGATGATCTTGTAAAAAATCTAAATACTCTTGTGCATATTCAGGGCGAAAATGCATAAATTCATGAATTGTATGATAAATCGCATATTCTATTTCTGACAAAAATTCTTTATTGCATAATTCTAACGATCTTTCACAAGCTGTCAATACTCCTAAAATTTTAGGATTCTTTGATTCATGCGAAATAGATCCTTCCCTTTGACGGTAATAATATAAATCTTTATGAATATGTGCTATATTTTCTGCATAAGAAAGTAAAATCGGAGTTGTTGCAATATCTTCATACCAAATATTTGGTTCAGGATACACTACATGTTCAAATAAGCGGTAATCATAAAGTCGAGCCCAGGCAAAACTTGGATTTGTTGAGTATAGTAAAAAAGTTTTCTTTTCCTGATTTGGACCATCAAAGTTTCCACGATGATAGCCTTCTTTAGCTCCGTCATAAATTTCAATCGCGTCAAAACTTACAATATCATAACCTTCTTTAGCCTTTTTGTATGGTTCTTCTACAAAATTAGGTGTTACCCAATCGTCACTATCAACAAACATTAAATATTGTCCTGTAGCTTTTTTTATTCCATAATTTCTAGCATCACATAACCCACCATTTTTTTTATGAAATGCTTTCACTTTCTTTTTATATTTTTTTGCAAGTTCGTCACACATTTTTGGCGTATTGTCTTTGGATCCGTCATCAATTAATAGAATTTCGTAATTGTCTACTGTTTGATGAACCAAAGATTCTACACATTTTTCTAAATACGTTTCTACATTATAACAAGGAACGATGATAGAAACACCATCAAATCTTTTCATAATTCACACTACTTTCTATTTCATATTATAATTCTTCAACAAAATTCTTTTGAAGCTTTCTAAATAACCATAATCCAAAAATCATAATTACTACAGAAACGGTAGCAACAAGACCTAAATGCGTAAGATTTGGGATTCTTTGATAAAATAAAACATCGCGGTATGCATCAATAATTGATGTCATTGGATTTAAATACAAAATTGTTTGAAATTTTGCAGGTAACATATCTAAGGTATATACAATTGGTGTCCCGTAAAATAACGCCATAACAACTACATTAACAATATGCTCTACATCACGAGCATACACAGTAATTGCTGATAAAATAAACGCAATACCAAACATTAATAAAGTTTGTACAATTAAAACTAATGGAAATAATAAAATGGTCCAACTAATTCCCACTCCAGAAAAGAGTAAGAACACAATAATAATGATAAAAGTAATTAAAAAATTTACAACATTACTAAGAACAATTGAAATAGGTAAAATTTCTCTTGGAAAGTAAACTTTCTTTAAGATATTTCCTGCCGAAATCACGGCAAATGAACTATTTGCAACAGTTTGTGTAAAAAAGTTCCATGGCATTAAAGCTGTCATTAAGAACATCGTATAATTTGGAATTTGTACACGCATAATATATGGAAAAACTAAGGAATAAACCATTAACATTAATAAGGGATTTAAGAAAGACCAAAGAATTCCTAGCCATGCTCCCTTATATTTTCCGCGAATTTCTTTTTGTACATTTGTTTTTAGTAATTCACGGTATTGATATAAATCTTTAAATAATTTCATATAATCACCTACAAGCCTCTAAATATTTATCTGTTACTTCTTTTGTTTTTCCAATCATACGAATTTTTCCATCTTGTAACCATACAGCCTCATCACAAAATTCATTAACTGTTGGCATAGAGTGAGACACAAACACTAAGGTCTTTCCTTCTTTTTTTAATTCTTTCATCTTCGCATGACATTTTTCCTGAAAATGTTGATCTCCAACAGCTAAAATTTCATCAATTAATAAAATGTCAGCATCTACATTAATCGCTACAGAAAACGCAAGACGCATGTACATTCCTGAAGAATATGTGCGGATTGGATTATCAATAAATTGTTCTAATTCAGCAAATTCAATAATATCATCGACACGTTTATCAATTTCTTTTTTTGTCATACCAAAAATAGATGCATTAAAATAAATGTTTTCACGGCCAGAAAAATCCGGATGAAATCCCGCACCTAACTCAAGCAAAGAAGCCAATTTACCATTTACAGTAATTTCCCCTTTATTAGGATAAATAATCTTAGTCATTAATTTTAGTAAAGTAGACTTCCCACTTCCATTGGTACCAATTAACGCAACCATTTTTCCTTTTTCAATTTCTAAATTAATTCCTTTTAATATATGTAGAACATCGTTATCATTACGGTTCCAAAATAATAATTTTTCTTTTAGTGTATTTGCCTTATCATAAAATAGTTTAAAATCTTTATAAACATCTTTTACAACAATCGCAAGTTCTTTCTCTTTTGTTTTCATATTTCACCTTCCGTACGTAATTATATCAAAAATACTAGTATTATGCAATTGAACTTTACATGTAAACTACAGTCTCTTTGATTTTAAGATCCTCTTTACTTTACTTTATTTTATATTTCGTTTTCACCTTACCAGGAAGATATAATAAAGTAAAAAGACAACGATCCTCTATTTTTGATAAAAAAGATAAAGAATCTTGAAATTTTTTCTTAGTAAGTACACTAAATAAAATATAGTGTTTTATCATATACATTCTTTTCTTAAAAAGAATTTTTTTATTTGGATAATTTAATAATTCTTTGAAATACTCATAATAACCATAAGGATATTTTTTAAACACTTCTAAGATGCGATTGGTATACCCATCTTCCATGTAATCACAGTACATAATAATATCATTTTTAATAAGCAACCCCTGATACTTTGAATCCATTTTATAATAAAGTCTAGCTTCTGTAATAAATTTTTCATCACGTTCCAATTCATAAACCAATTCTTTACGGATAGAAGTTTTAAAAGTTAAAGCCATATCATAACTATATCCATATTTATAATGCATATCATATAATTTAATGATTTGATTTTCTAAGCTTTCGCCTTTTTCTACGTTCATCTTCCCTAGTTGCTTATAATAAAGAATTCCATAAGCTCCTTCATCAAGGGTTTCATAGTCCTTAGAAATTTTTGCTAGAGCATGATCATCAAAAACATCATCACTATCCATTTCAATCCAAATAGCACCAGATACTTTATCATTTAAATGATTAATCGCAGCCATCTTTCCTTGGTTTTTTTGTCTATAATAATGAATCTCTATCTTCTTTTCTTTTTTCCATTTTTTGATTAATTGTTCTGTATCATCTGTAGATCCATCATCCATAATTAACCATTCAAAATCATGAAACACCTTTTTATTGTTTAACAAACTTTGATATAAATTCGGCAGTAAATGTGCTCGATTATACGTGGCTGTTAAAATTGATATTTTCATTTCATTCACCTAACACTTCTTTAATATCTTTTAAAATTTCTTTATTAGAAAACGCTTTTTTTCTTCCTTTGGTTTTAGGATTTTCAATAAATTCTTTCATTCCTTCATAAATACCACCCTTATCATTGGTTACAATGAGTCCATGATTATAATTGATAAGAACCTCACGTGCGGCAGTATCAGTAATTAAGATACGTTTATTTAATACTTTCGCTTCTAATAAAACCATTGGATATCCCTCGTAATAAGAAGCAAGCAAAAAGAAGTCTGCCTTTTTAATATATGGATAAGGATTTGTTTTTTTACCTAACAGAATAAAGGTATCTTCTACATGTTTTTCTTTAATCATTTGTGAAACATTTTCATGGAGCGGTCCATCTCCTACAATGTAAATACGATGTTTTAATCCATCATTTATTAATTTTTCATGAACTTTAACCAAACGTTCCACAGCTTTTTGTTCTGTCAACCTAGATACTTGAACAAAAGAAGGAAGATCATCTTTTATTTCCCTAGCCGTTCCTTTTTCTGCTTTTTTTAACACAACACTTTCATCGATATAATTATATATTACTCTTTTTTTCTTCTGATTTTCTGGATAACATGATTTAAACTTATCCAAATTATCTTGTGATACAAAAATTAACTCATCATATTTTTCGTACATTTTTTTATTTAATTTAGCTTTTCGTTTTGCCTTAAATCCGGCCCCAAAAACTGCATGAATATCATTATGAATCCAAACTACTTTTTTTGTATTTTTAAATTCAGAAAATAACCAGGTCATAGGTCCTTCTAAAAATGCAACAACAGTATCATATTCTTGTGTTAACTTTTCCTTGATTATTTTTTTACGAAAAAAACTAGACTGTAATTTTAAAGAAATCATGAGCCTATTACTTTTCGTTAAACTTTCACGTTTCCCTGGATATAGCGAAATATGATGAACTTTTTTATTTAATTCTCGTTCAAACTCCCCTTCTCCATATAATGTAAAAATCGTAATATCATAAGTATCACAAAGAGAATTGGCGATATCTACTAATACACGTTCCGCTCCACCTAAAGTTAAACCTGTAATTCCAAAAAGAATTTTTTTCATCTTATAAGACCTCTCTTTCTTTTAGCAACAAAACAAAAATACAAAGAACTACCAACATCGATGGCGCATAAAAGTAAACATACCCTGTCAACAAAGACAATGCCATACTAAGTCCTGCTCCTGAAAGAAACAAGATATAATTGATGGTAATTGTTTTTATATTTTTGACAAACATCATAAGCATATAAACTAATATACCTAAAAAAGGGCCAAAATAAAGTAATGTACCAAACAACCCAAAATTATAAAAGAACGCTGGAATTTCCATTTCTAAAGTAAGTTCTGGATAATTATTTAGATAACCATTTCCAAACAAAACTGTTTTTAGTGAACATTGTTCTTTGAATAAATAATGATGATAAATTAGTTGTTGAAGTCGTCGATTCGTATTTGGTATCTTTTTTTTCGTTGCGAATTGATATGTTTCTAGTAAAGCAAGCTTTTGTTCTTCACTCATCATAACACTAGGTTTTTCATTTTTAATTTCAACCACAAAGTTGGTTAAATCTCCAGTCAAATGAGATGTTTCGTTCGTTAATGGATCTTTGATTTCGCTTCCTAATTGGGACATATTCTGTCTACGTTTTAAAACATTACTTCCACCAAACATGGCAATACTTCCGATCAGTAAAAGTATCACACCAAGGAGCACAAGTTGCTTCACTTGAAAAGTTTTTCTTTGAACAAAATATATAAGCGCTCTTCCTAAGCCATAAAGGAATAAAACCAATACACTACCAAAGAAAGCTGTTCTAGTTCCAAACAAAACAAGTAAATAATAAAATAAAGCAATCAGAAAAAAACATACATACCATTTTTTTATATATTTCAAAAAATAAGTAAAGGTTGCACAAAAACCTAAAATCAAAATTGCTGATAAACCATTTCCTGAAGCATTCCATCCTTTATATCCTACCCCATCAATATAGGTTGTGCTAGAAGTACCTGTTACAATTGATAAATAAATAAGTCCTACATAGATCACAATCATCCATGTAAGATATTTTTGTATATCCTTTAACCCAGATGTTTTATAAAACCAAACAAGTTCATAAAATAAAGCAATCATATACGTGTAATTTATAATATACTGTGCTTCACTAAGAACACCACCCGCATTAAAATCTGTATGTAAATTTTTAAACACCAATAGATGAATACCACCATAAAGTAAATAAAGTACTCCACCACCAAGGATCCATGTTCTAGACTTTGGATCTTTTATAAATATATATAATAAAAGTATACCAGGAATTAAAGGTCTAAGAATCGTTGATGGACTAACAGGACTATTTGGATAATATTTTCTAAAGATAAAACTTAAAGCATCAAAAAAAGGGGTAAGTAATAGAAACAAATAAATTAGATTTTCCATCTTCCAGTTTTTTTGTTTCACTCTCTCACCTCTTTTTCATTCGAAATATATATTCATATACACGATACGTAAAACGATTGATCGTTTTATAATAGAAATTCTTTAATCCTTTTTCTTTTTGTAAGTAAATATTCTTTTTCCAATATGGAAAATAATGTTCTACAAAGTCATAACCTTCATCTAAGATTTCACGACGTAATTGTTTATCTTCAATTTGTATCGTTCTTAAGAAAGAACTTCCAAAAACAATACGCATAACAGAATATTCTAATTGATTTTTATATCTGCCAATAATTTTTTTCTCTTCATAATATTTAATCGCATTTTCTAAAATTTGATAAATATCTCGAACACGTTCATTCTGGGTATTAGCAATTGATGTTGGTCTTTGAATATAGTGCACATAAGTATCATGAACACTATATACTTTTTCTACAAATGGAATAATTTTATAACACCAATCCACATCTTCATAACGGAGTCCTTTAGAAAATGTGACACCTAATTTTTCAATTAAGGATCTACGATATAATTTATTCCAAGCAACTACTCGAATATCAACAATAATACGACTCATTTTTGTTACTTTACTGATATCTTTGACAGATTTTTTTGGATATTCCCAAATAAAATCAGTTTCAACCATATCTGCATCATTTTCTTTTGCTTTCGCATACATTTTTTCATATAAATCATGATCAATATAATCATCACTATCTAAAAATGCAAGATACTCTCCATGTGCATATTTCATTCCATAATTACGAGCGTCGCTAAGTCCTCCATTTTTTTTAAGATGATAGGAAAATCTAGCATCTTTTTTTGCGAATGATTTTGCAATTTTCGTACTCCCATCTTTGGATCCATCATCTACCAAAATAACTTCAATATCTTTTAATGTTTGATTTTTTAAACTATTTAGACATTTTTCAATATAATCTTCTACATTATAGAAGGGTACTACTACACTAATTTTCGGTTTCTCCTTCATTCTAACACTCCCTATTTAAGTTTTCTTTCAAATTTATTAATATAATATTTTAGATTAAAATGAACAATCCCTCTTTTTATTCGTCTAGGTAATGTATTACCTAATAAATATGTACTGATTTTTCTTCTTTTCAATTCTTTAATATAAAAATTCAAAGATGATTTTGGTACAATTTTACTTTTTGAAAGTAAAACATTTGCGATGAAACTATGATAATATTTTTTTGTTTCTAAAGATACAGAAGTTGTATCGATTTTTTTTATTAAATCATCAAAATGATATAATAAGTCATTCATTCGTTTAATTAATTGCTCTTCCTTTGGATTCGTCATAATACTATTTTCACGAATCAAATAATTATATCCATAATAAGGAATAGACACCATCGTTTTAGCCTGTACTAAAACATAAGGGGTTAATCCAAAGTCTTCATGCAATTTTCCTAAAGCATATTCAAACTTATGTTCCGTCCAAAAATCTTTTCGGTAAGCATAAGCCCATGCTGGTTCTACTAATAATCCCTCTGTTTCGATTAATTTTTTAAAGCCTTCCTCTCCCGAACAACAATCAAACGTAACTGTAGGAAGTTTCGTTGTTTTTCTTGTATATTCATTCACTTCATTAATCGCAAAACGAATCACATCTACTTCTTGTTTTTTAATCACTTGATTTAGTTTTTTTAATAAACCAGGTTCGATAGAATCATCACTATCAACAAAAAGTAAATATTCCCCTCGTGCTTTTTTTACTCCGAAATTTCTAGCACTAGATAATCCCCCATTCTTCTTTTTAAAAGTTCGAACACGGCTATCTTTTTTTGCATATAACTCCATAAAATAATCAGAGTGATCTTTCGTTCCATCATTTACAACAATCACTTCAAAATCTGTAAAAGTTTGGTTTAAGATACTATCTAAACATTTTTCAATATAATCTTCTACATTATATACTGGGACAATAATACTAAACTTTGGCATAAATACCTCCTATCATATAAGGATACTCTACTTTTTCTAAAACTACTTTTTGAATTTGATTTAAATCATCTTGAGTTCCTGGGCACTTTACAGATAAATAATTTCCAGTATGCCCAATCAACATTTCATCTTTGATGATTTCTGGTAAAAACTCTAGCTCTTTTCCAACAAATTGTTCCATATAAGCAATTTCTAATTGCTTAGATACTCCTAATAGACGATGAACACGTTCTTTTTTCGTTCTTTCATCTACCACTTCCTGCATCTCTGCTGCTAGGGTTCCGTCGCGTTTTGAAAATGGAAACACATGAATTTTAGAGAACTTCATTTGTTTTACAGTTTCTAATGTTTCCTGAAACAATTCTTCTGTTTCTCCAGGAAAACCAACAATCACATCGGTTGTAACAGACATTAGAGGTCGAATTGAACGAATTTGATTTAATTTATCCATAAATTCTTTTTTATTATACTTGCGATGCATCGCTTTTAAAATAGTGTCACTTCCACTTTGCAATGGAATATGCATGTGATCTACTAAGATAGGATACTTCTTTAATAAATCTAGTAATTCTTCAGTAATTTCATTCATTTCAATCGAAGAAATACGAATACGTTCTAGTCCTTTAATACAAACTAAGTCACGAAGCAAGGTTGCGAGGGTTACATTTTGATACTCACTTCCATAATGCCCTGTATGAATTCCCGTTAATACAATTTCTTTATGGCCATCTTGAACTAAACTACAAACTTCAGAAACCACTTGCGAGTGTTCTTTACTTCGTACTGGGCCTCTTGTATAAGGGATAATGCAATAAGTACAAAAATTTTCACAACCATCTTGAATCTTAACAAATGCTCTTGTCTGATTAAAATGTTGAAGATTCATATCTTCAAACGGTTGTTTTTCTAAAGACTTAATATCTACGATTGGTCTTTGATTTTTAAAAAATTCTTCAATATAAGAAATAAGATTCCCTTTTCCTACATTTCCTAAAACAATAGATACACCAATTTCTACTAAATTATTTGAATGATACTGACTCATACATCCAGTAACAATAACTATTTTATGGGGTTCCTTTAAAGCATGACGAATACTTTTCATCGATTTTTGATCAGCAACATTTGTTACTGTACAAGTATTAATGATAATAATATCAGCGGTTTCCTTTCTAGAAACTTCTTGATACCCAATATTTAGTAATTGTTCACGCATGACATTTGATTCATAAGTATTTACTTTACATCCTAAGGTTATCATTTTAAATTTCATGCGATCACTTCCTTTTATAATTGATTTCTAAAATCACGAAGTTCATTTAAGAATGCTTCCTCTTCCTGAACTTCTGAATAATTTTGTTCTTCTAAAACAGACAATACTTCATCGGATTCTTTCTTCACTGGAATATGTGGATAATCTACTTTTTGTTCCTGTCTTCCGTAAATTGGTGAAATAAATTCTGTGTTTTGAAATTTCTTTTTTTCTTGTAAAACTGGATGGATTTCCTCTTTTTCATCTTTAACGATAAAATCAGGCTTTTCTTCTACTTGAGATAAGATAGGTTCTTCTACAGTATCCTTTGTTTCCTTATGCAAATTCAACACTTCTCTTACAGAAATAGGACTTTGTTCCTGTGCAAGTTCTTCTTCCTCTGTAAAGGTTTCTACTGCACGCTTTAATTCTTTATAACTAATAATAGACGCTTCTTCTTGTTCCTGTTCAAAATCGACAACTTTATCCTTATTCTGTTCTTCCAAATCTGCGGCCATTTGATCTAACATAGCAGCAATATTCATTTGTGGTTGCGATGCAGGTTGTTCTTTTTTTTCAGCTTCTTTTTTAAGTTTATTTTCAAATTTAATTTCCCTCTTTAATTCTTCTTCATACGCTTTTTCTCTCTTTTTCGCACAATATAGATAAAAAAAACATCCACCTAATAAAAGAATTGCTACAATTAAAATAAATACAATAAATTTTACTTCCATTTTCATCACTCCATGGATTCATATAAAAGAACACTTAGACAAAAAAGCGGAGCAGTCTCTACTCTAAGAATTGATTTCCCCAAAGTAACAGGTGAAAACCCCTTTTCAATCAACGTATTCTCTTCATTTAATGTAAAGCCTCCCTCAGGCCCTACTGCTATAAATATTTTATCATAGACCTTATGGTTTTGCAAAAATAATTTAATGTTATTTTGTGGTTTTCTAGTGGAACACATCAATTTAATCCCACCTTCATCTTCTAAAGCTTCTAACTTTAAAATATTTGGTCGAACAAGTGGGATGGTTAATCGTTTTGCTTGTTCACTAGCCTCTTTCATAATCATTTGCCAACGTTCTAATTTTTTCATTATTTTTTTAGGTTCTAATTTAACCACAGATCGTTCAGTATAAATAAGTTGAATTTCATCAATTCCAAGTTCTGTCGCCTTTTGTAATACCATATCCATTTTTTGTTCTTTCAATAAAGGAAGTAACAAAATTTTTTGAGGCTGTTTTTCCTCTTTTGCAAGAACTGTTAATGGTTTGGTTCGAACCATTTGATCTATTTGAACAATTTCACATTCATAAGCTACCTTTTGATATACAACTTCTATGTGATCGCCTATATTCATACGCATCACTTTCGTAATATGATGCGTATCATAATCATTCAAAATAAAATCATCATTCAATTTTTTATTTGTAAAATACCTTTGCATAATCTTCACCTCTTTCATTATACCTTAAATTAACTCACTTTGGACTGTTTTTGTGAAATTTTTCTGAAATTAGGGATTCTTCCTTTACAATCTTATTTTTAAGATTATATAATAACATTGCGGGGTGATTGTATGAAAGAAAATAACATTATATCCATTACAGAAATGATGGATTTTATTTGTTTTTATAAACAAAAATTAGACAGTAAAAAAAATAGTTCTTTGGAAGAAGAAAAGAATAAAGCGATCGAAAAAAAGCTACAACCATTAAAGAAAAAAGTAGAACAATTAGAAATTATTGATGATGCTGATGAGGCTATTACGGTGATTGATAAAAAACAAAATGCAGACGTTTTAATTCAAATTGAAACAACAAAGGGTACAAATACATATTTTCAAACCAATGATTGTATCACGAAACAAGATCAAGTGATCCCCTCTCTTCATCACGCAGAAATTGCGGCTAATGAAGAGGTTGCTATGACCTTAGATGACGACAGAACGATTCATCACCAAATTATCGCATCATTAAAAGATATCGAACTTTTTATGAATTACTCGTTTCTTCATATCAAAACAACCGATCCAATGACTATTTTTAAGTTTAATTTAGAACAACAATTTCTTATTTTTAAAAATATAGAAAAACCAATTCAAGATTTTAAAAACCAAGAAGTAAAAGATATTGGTATTTATTTAGATGATATTCCTAAAGAAATGAAGTTATATTATCAAGAATTTATGAATCAAGAAGAAGAAAAAGGGATTCATAAGGTTCGAAAGTTATTAAAAAAATTAGGAAATTTTTCCTAATTTTTTATTTATTTTCATTAATCCAATTGCTTAATAATTCTTTAGGCATAAAACCAACTTTTTTAGAAATTTCTTTTCCATCCTTAAATAAAATTAAAGTTGGAACGCTCATAATTCCATAAGACCTGGCAAGTTCTTGTTCTTTATCAATATCAATTTTAACTACCTTAAAATCACTACGATCTTCTTCTAACTCCTCTAACACTGGGGATAACATTTTACAAGGTCCACACCATGTCGCAAAAAAGTCTACAACAGTTACACCCTCTTTTACCATTTCATTTAAATCTTTCATCTACATTCTCCTATCTATATTTATTTAATACAGAGTCTACATTAGGCATATCTAATTTTTTTTGATTAATTAAACGCTCTGTAGATTCTACGGTAATCACTTTATATTTTAGAAACAAATCTAGAGTTTCTAAATTAAACTCACTAGCTTGATTCATCACTTCATATTTATCTTTTAATTCTTCAAATTCTTTAAAAACTTTCATGGTCTTTGAAACATGTGTAGATAAAATTGGTGTAGAATTTAAAATTTTATCTGCATACTTACTACCATTTAATATATTTCCTGTAAAAAATGGTAAGGAACATACATAAAGTCCAATAAATACAATAATAAAATATTCAATGACTCCAACGACTGCCCCTAAAATTTTTGATGGAATTCCTAAAATGATGGTAAATGTTAGAATTTTTTCAAAGATTTTTGTAAACGTTAATAAAATTCTAAATATAATTAATAAAATATTAAATACAATTAGAAAAGCAATCACTTCGTATAACGCAATATTTAAAACTGTTACACCTTTAAAAATACCACCAAATTTAAAAAATGGTAAATGTTCATATAAAAAGACAGAAATATAATTTTTAAAATAGAATGCTAATACAGTAATTACTAAAATTCCTAAAAAAGAAACAAGTTGTCTAGTAAATCCATGTTTGAAACCTATCACCGCACCATATAAAAGAAGTAAAATAATAATAACATCAACAATATTCATAACTACCTCCTACTTCATTATATTACAAATATTTATAAAAAGAAAGTTTTTTCACATCATTAGTCTAATACGTCTTTTTTAATTATTTCTATTTTTATTCTAATTATACTAATAAAATGTTTTTATTTAAAGAAACTTTCGCAGAATTGGTACCTTTCGCATGATATAAATTAAAATACTACTAACAATAAATGTTATCCATACTGTTCCTAAAATGCCAAGACATGGGTTTATGTTATAAATAAATTGAATTCTAAAATATACCATATAATAAATGATAAAATGGATCAAATAAATACCAAAAGTTGTATCAGAAATTGTCGCAAGAAGATGTTGAAGTTTTTTTGAAAATGAAATTTTATGACACAAATAACGAATGATGTAAAAGAACGATGGTGCTATCATTACTACCCATAAATTAGAAATATTATCTAATGCGAAGGATAACTTGTGATGCACTAAAAATGGAAGAAACATAGATAAACTCATCATAGTGTAACCAATCAAAAACGTGATAGTGGCAATCTTCAAATGTTTATTTGTTAATGGCAATTTAAATACGTAATACCCTATCATGTAATAACCAATAATATCAGGAAACGTTGCTCTAAAAAAACTAGAACTGAAAGAAATATTGAAATAAATGGAACATAAATTTAAGATGCCAGGTAAGATTAAAAAAATCAAATAAAAAAAATGATAATCTTTTTCTTTAAACTGACAAAGCATTTTTTGAAGAAACGGTGTTACTAAATAAAGTCCTATCAACATATACAGATACCAATAAGGTGTTTTTATTGGATCTTTTAAAAAAGATAATAAAAATGTTACAAATGAAATCTGGTTTGTTTCAGTTTCTTTCAAATATAATATGAGTGATATAAAAAATAACGGAACAAAAATGCGAAAAATCTTTCGTCCTATATCTTTATAGCTACTTTTTTTACCTAATAATAAAGCTCCTGTAACCATAATAAAAAGTGGAACAGCTATTTTATACAAGCCATAGTGAAGTGAATAAAAAATTGCCCCTAGTGTATTACTACCAGCGTAATCATCCATAAAAAACATCACATGATTAAAAATCACAAGGAAACATGCACAAATTTTTATGATGTCTAGATCACAATATCGTTTTGTCTCTTTCATTCCATCACTCTCCTATTTATTAGTATATCATTAATTTACATTCAATTTAACATTTTTTCTATAACATTTTTCTTTTTCATGATAAAATAATCTTAGGATGTGAGAAAATGACAATTACATTAAAATTAAGTAAAAATACGAGGGAAAAAATGATTGAATACTTCGAAGATAAGAAAAGACCTAAGACTCCTCCCTATGCGGTTTTTCAAGCAGATGAAGCTGATACTGTTGTAACTCTTTACGAGTCTGGTAAAGTTGTTTTCCAAGGAATTAGTGCAGATATTGATGCGACGATGTGGAAACAAATGGAACAAAATTTAAATCCAGGTAAAAAAATTGAAGAAAAAAATAGTGATGATAAAAAGAAAAAGGATAAACTTGAAACGAAGATCGATCCTAACATTTATTATGCTAGTACGATTGGTAGTGACGAAGTTGGAACTGGGGATTATTTCGGGCCTATTGTTGTAAGTGCAGCTTATGTCAATCGTGAGAATATTTCTTTCTTAGAAGAATTGGGTGTTAAAGATTCTAAAAAAATGACAGATGATAAAATTTTAGAAGTTGTTCCTAAATTAATTAAAAAGATTCCTTATCAAAGTGTTATCTTATCAAATAAAGAATACAATGAAAAATATAATGATGATATAAATATGAATAAAATAAAAGCGATCTTACATAATCGTGTTCTTGGTAAAATGCGTGAGAGTGTTCAAGATGAAGTCAACTATATCGTTGTTGATGAATTTGCAAAAAGTTATATTTACTATAATTACTTAAGAAGTAGTAATAACGTAGTTCGTGGTATTACGTTCTTAACAAAGGGTGAAGATAAATGTTTAGCCGTTGCTTGTGCATCACTTATTAGCCGTTATATTTTTATTAAAGAATTTGATAAATTAGGTGAAAGTGTTGGACTATTTTTACCGAAGGGTGCCGGGTCTAAAGTTGATGAAGCCGGAAAAGAAATTGCAAGTAAGTATGGCTTTGACAAATTAAAAGATGTGGCAAAATTAAATTTTAAAAATACTGAAAAAATAAAAGCAATGATGAAATAATCATTGCTTTTGCTATCTACATTTTATTTTTTTCTTCCAACTTGTCATTTGCTTTATTGATCACTTCAACTTCTTTTTCAAGATACATAAGTCTTTGCCTATTTTCAGAATAACCAAGTATCATATACTCTTTCAAAATTCGAGTAAACCATTTTCTAAATTCAGCTCCTCTTTTTGATTGCACTCTATAACTAATAGCTAAAATTATATCTAAGCTATAGTAATCAACTGTACATTTGACTCTACGATCCCCTACTTTTTGAACAGTCTCCTGTTTTCTGATAGCGAAAGGATTTGGTTCTTCTTGAAGTATATGATGAATATGCTCATCGATTGTCTTATCATCAACCTGAAACAACATTGCTAATTGCTCGCGATTTAACCAAATCCTTCCATCCTTTAAACGTTCTTCTACTCTTACATCTTGATTTTCAAATAATATAATTACATTTTTCAAACAAAATCCTTCTTTCTTTATAAATAACACTCATATTACAAATTTCTTTTTTTATACTCCTCTCTTTTGGATTTTGCCCTTTTCTCATATTTTAGTTTCATCTCACATTTCCCCGTGCGACGCGAGGTTAGGCTTTTATATCAATTATATTATAATGAACATTTATATACACGTCAATATTTTTTACAAAAAAAGCAATTAATCTAAAATTGCTTTTATTCTTCGTACACCAGCACTACTTGCTTGCTCTTTTTTGATTTTAAAATGTCCTAGTTCACTGGTATTTTTTACATGTGGTCCTCCACATAGTTCTTTCGATACATTGCCAATGGAATAAACAGTTACTTGATCTGGATATTTTTCAATAAACATACATTCAGCACCAGACGCTAAGGCATCTTCTTTAGACATTTCTTCTTTGGTTACGTCTAATCCATCTAGAATCCATTGATTAACTAAAGCTTCTACTTGTGTCTTTTCTTCATCACTTAACTTATGATCACAAGAGAAATCAAAACGCATACGTTCTTCTGTAATGTTGCTTCCCTTTTGATGAACATCAGAACCAACAACAACTTTAAGAGCCGCATTTAGTAAATGAGTTGCTGTATGGTATTTTGTCTCAACTTCTCCATTTCCAGCAAGTCCACCTTTAAATTTCCCTGCAGAGGCAGTTCTTGATTTTTCTTGATGTTCTCTAAATTTGTTATTAAATCCTTCTTCATCTACCTTTAAATTACGCTCACTCGCAAGTTCAATGGTAAGTTCAATTGGGAACCCATACGTATCATATAAATGAAATGCGGTTACACCATCAATATCATGTCCATTTTTGGCTTCTTTTTCAAACATACGAAGTCCTTTTTCTAAAGTACGATTAAATTTAATTTTTTCATTCTTTAACGTATCTAACACGACGTGGTAATTATCTTCTAATTCTTTATAATAAGTCTTATATTTTTCTAGAATTAATGTAGCAATTTGTTGTTCCCAATCACTATTAATATCTATATTTAACTTTTTGGCATGACGAATCGCACGACGAATTAATCTTCTTAAAATATATCCTTGATCTGTATTCGCTGGGCGAATTCCAGCAGGATCCGCACTAATAAAGACTGCAGTTCTTAAGTGATCTGCGATAATACGCATACTCTTTTTATTTTCAGCATAAGAAACACCTGAAATAGTAGCGATTAATTCAATGACATCTTTCCAAATACTAGACTCATAGTTATCATGTACGCCTTCTAAAATAGCCGTTGTTCTCTCAACACCCATTCCTGTATCTACATTCTTTTTAGGAAGTTCTGTGACACCTGAAGCATCTTTATAATATTGCATAAAAACATTATTCCAAATTTCTACCCAACGTTCATCCTCTGTATCAAAGGTTTCAGGAATTGGATCTTCACTACGCCAATAAAAAATTTCTGTATCAGGTCCACAAGGTCCTGCTTCTCCAGCAATCCAGAAATTATCCTCGACAGTACGAGCAATTTTCTCTTCCTTTATTCCTAAACTACGCCATTTTTGATAACTTTCTTCGTCAAATGGAATGTCTTCATTTCCAGCAAAGACGGTAACTGCAAGTTTTTCTACCGGAATTTTTAAAATGGTTGTTAAAAATTCAAAACTCCAAGCAATACTATCTTCCTTAAAATAATCTCCTAAACTCCAATTTCCTAACATTTCAAAGAATGTATGATGGGTTGTATCTCCTACCTCATCCAAATCATTGGTGCGAATACATTTTTGATAATCACATAATCTTGTTCCGTAAGGATGCGTTTGTCCCATTAAATAAGGAATTAATGGTTGCATTCCTGCGGTATTAAAAAGAACAGAAGGATCATTTTCAGGTACTACTGGAGCACTTGGAATTTGCTTATGTCCTTTACTGATAAAAAATGAGATATATAAATCCTTCAAATTCATACTAATCTACCTCCTCTAATAAATTTATTACTTTTTCTTTTAACTCCTCCATCGTTCCATCATTTGTCACATAATAATCATATGCATTATAATCATCTAAAGCGGTTTCTGTTTGATGACTACTTTGTTCCTTATTTAATGGTGAAACAAAGTTTGGACGCTCAACAAAGATGGAGATGGCATGAGGAAATTTTTTCTTTACCTCATCAATTTCTTCAGGAAAACGAACATCTGAAATGGTCAAAACATCACAGAAAAAAGAGTATACCTTAATATCTTCACAAACACGACGAATGAAAAAGTTAGTGTCAATTTGTTTTCGAATAATTTCTGTTCCTAATTCTTGTAAAAAGGAACGAACTTCATCTTTCGTTTCTTCTCTACCATCCCATGAAGTCAATCTTTTGGCATAGTCTTTAATATAGTAAGAAAAGTAAAGACCTTCGGGTTTCAATGCATGTCTAAGATAATACTCACGAATAAACATAGCTACGGTATCTTTTCCATGACGGGCACGTCCTGCGATTAAAAATATTTTAGGTTCTCTTTTTTTCATAGGTTCTCCTTAATTAAATTTTAAAATATCATATCGTTCATCTAAGAATAACAAAAGTGTTTTTAATGCGGCAATAATTGGTGTTGAGATCGCCATTCCTAAGATTCCCCAGAAATGACCAAAAATCAATAAACCAATAATAATGGTTACAGGGTGTAACTTTGTCGTTTTGCTTAAAATTAATGATTGCAAAAAGTTTCCTTCAATAAACTGAATTAACGCAACTGAAATTAATGTAAAAATACCAATGGTTGAACTTGAGGCAAAACCAACGATAACTGCAGGTGCTCCTCCGATATAAGGTCCCGCATATGGGATAACATTCGTAAGTCCACAAAATAAACCAAACAAAATTGGGGCCTTTAAACCAACAAAAGCAAAGGCAAGAGAACTTACGATGAAGATTAATAAAGCATCTAACAAGGCACCTTGTACATATCCACGCATGGACTCGTTAATTGCCATTAATAATTCCCTAGTTCCATTTCTACTTTTCTTTGGTAAAAAGGATATCATATTCTCCATATTATCAAAACTAATAAGGAGATAAAAACCAATGACCAAACCAATCACAATTGTCCCCATTCCAGACATAAGTCCTTTCGCAAAAGCCAAAACCTTTTCAGGCATTGTAGATGTTATATTAGTTGCAAGTGTTTCAATCGTTTGAAAAACATCGGATTTTACTTCATCAATATTAATTTGCTCAATCATATCAAAACGATCTAAAGCATCTTCTAGCCATACCTTTGAAGTATCTAGTACGTTTGGTAATGTCTTAATAAATTCTGAAGTTTGTTTGTAAAGAATAGGTACCATTAAATTTAGAATGATGAAAACAACACTTAAAAATACAAAATAAGTAAGGATAGCTCCAAAAGTTCTTTTAATTCCTTTCTTCTTTAACCAAACAACAATTGGGTTAAATAACCAGGCAATGATAAATCCAATAAATAAAGGAGATAAGATGCCTAATACTGTAAATAAAAACTGTTTCACATTCCACGCTTTTAAGATCAATGTCGTTGCATAAACACCAATAATCAAAGATAAAATCAACATTAAACTTAAAAATTTACGTGCTAAATCAACAACAATATTAATGTTTTTAATATTTAATTTTGTTTCGGTTTTTTTCTCTTTCATCATTTCACCTCTAATATTTTCATTATATCAATATAAGTATTATATGTAAAGAAAAACAAGAAAATAATTCTTGTTTTATGGACGGCGTTTGATTCTTATTTTTTGATAAATGATCTGTTTTTTTCAGATTAGGTTCCCTTTTTATTTCTTTATGATTTATCAACAAATCAAACCCTCTCCTATTTTCAGTATAAAGTATTTTATGTAAAACAGCAATCTTAGTTGTCATCTTTTTACAAACGCAATGTCAAATAATGTCCAATTAAAAAACATTTCAATTGAAATGTTTATACCGTCATTAATTCTTCTTCTTTCTTTTTATATACTTCATCAACTTTTTTATTATATTTGTTGATTAATTCTTGTACATCTTCCCCAGCACCCTTCATTTCGTCCTCTGGTACTTCTTGTTTTTTAATATTGTTATTTGCATCTTGACGGATATTACGAAGACTAATTTTTGCTTCTTCTGCCATTTGTTTTGCTTGTTTTACATAATCACGACGTGTTTCTTCCGTAAGTGCTGGAATATTTAAAATAATTGTCTCTCCATTATTATTTGGTGTAAGTCCAATATTAGCTTCAAAAATTCCTTTTTCAATCGCTTGTAATGTTGAACGGTCATAAGGTTTAATCATCAATTGACGAGCTTCTGGAATAGAAACAGTAGCTAATTGTTTTAACGGCGTATCTACACCATAATATGATACCATCACACCATCTAAAATTGCAGGATTCGCACGTCCAGCACGAATATTTAATAATCTTTTTTCTAATACTTCAATCGCATGTTCCATCGACATTTCTGTTTCCATTAATATATCATTCATTCTAATTCATCCTCTCACTATCTATATTATACAAATGGGTTCTTTTTTTGTCAATAAAAGAATATTCTTACTGATTTAGCTTTTCACGAATTACTTTACTAACAAAAGACATGTCAACTTTCCCTTTTAATTTTGGATTTAAAATTCCCATCAGCTTCCCCATATCCTTCATACTCTCTGGTTGTACTGTCACAAAAGCATCATCGATTTCTTTTAGTACTTCTTCCTCACTTAATTGTTCTGGCATATAGGTAGAAAGTAATTCAATTTCTTTGTTTGTTTGATCAATTAAATCTGTACGGTTTCCTTTTTCAAATTCAGTAATAGACTCTTTTCTTGTTTTAATTTGTTTTCCAATAATAGTAATTAACTCTTCATCTGTACAATTTCTTTTTAATTTCAACTCTTCCATTTGCATCGCAGCTTTAATCATGCGAATAACATTTAATCTCTCCTTATCCTTACTCTTCATCGCTTCTTTTAAATCATTTAATAATTGTTCTCTCATTTTATCACCCTTTCCTCTTTATTATATCATATTTTACTTGAACAAAAAAAGAGCAAAGCTCTTTAATTATAATCTCTATTATAACGGTTTTTTTTACGACTATTTTTAATAGCCTCTTCTTTACGTTTTCTTCTTTTTACTCCAGGTTTTAAATAACCTTGTTGTTTTTCTTTTAGTCTTTTAAAAGAGTCATCATTACGAGTTTTTTGTTTCCAGACTTTTAAAGCACCTTCCACACTACCATTTCTAACAACGATTGTAGACATCATAAATCCCTCCCTTCCAGACTAAACTAGAAGTATTATATCATTTATTTTAAAGCATTTCAACCAAAAATAGTCAAAATTCTATTTTTCTTTTACTTTCAAAAAAGTTTTTTCTTTCTCTCTACCAACCTTATAAGTTCTTAATTCTTCTGGTGTGGTAACTAGTGGTAACCATATACCATCTTCAAACCAAATATGAAAGCGCTCCACACTTTGATCAGATAAACATTGAATACTTACATAAGCACTGGTTTGATATTCTTCTCCTCGATCATGACGTGTGATCGTTATCTTCTCTTTTCCCACATGAATTTCACGGCATAATTCTGTTTGAATCTTTTCATTTTCTACGGATAAAAGACCACAAACCTTATAATCTAAATAAGATAGTTGATATTCGAAAAGATTTCTCTCATTTTTTTTTGATGATAAATTAACACAGAAGGAAATTTTATCAGGATCATACAGTTGATTAGAAATCTTCAAATAATCTAATAATAGATGTAGTTGAACATTGTAAATATTATTGATTTGATGTTCCATAAATTCCTCCTTTGTGGTAATTGGTATTATACCTAATTTAAAAGACAATGTCAAAAAACTAATAGTTTTTTATCACACTATTAGTTCAATATTAAGATTACTTTTTATTCTATTTCATACGTTATAATGGAAACAATACTTTTTGCCCCTTAGTATTGTTTCCATTTTTTATTTTTCGCATATAATATGTTAGGTGATAGTATGCCAAATGGTTGTAACAGATGGTGGGGTCGTGGAAAATGGATATGTTGCTGTGGTATTTTTGGAATTCTACTATTCTATCAATTAATTCTAACTTTTTTTATCTTTACACGATTTAACTTATTATTATTAATTTTTTTCCTATTCTTGATGTTGTTTAGTTTTTTTCGATTGATATGGTAAAATTAATTCTTCGGTTTTATAAAGTTTATCTATTTCATCATTAATAAACTCACAAGCTTGGTATTCATCATGAGATAGTTCGATTTTTTCTGGTAAGCTCATCAAAATAAACAGTAAAAGTCGTTCTTCTTGTTTTAATGGATAACATTTTTCATAATGCTTTAGCAAATCACTAAAGTCAAATTCTAGTGCATGTCTTCGATATAATTTATAAAAATCAAAGATCGGAATTCCTATTTTAGCTTTATCCCAGTTAATAAAATAACTTTGTTCATTTCTTAAAATATGACTTAGCCTTAAATTATTATGTAAAACAACAACACGTTGTTTTCTTTTTTCTTTAATGAGTTCATACCAATGTTCTAACTCTACTTCACAAAAATATAAGGATTTAAAAATACGTGTAATATTTCTTGCGAGTAAATATTCTTTCGGTGACATAATCACATGGCTTTCAACGATACTAATTAAATCATTATAATAACTGGTTAAGTACATAATATTATTTTTTAAATCCTCATAAATTTCTTTATAATCATCTAAATCCACTTCTCGAAAGTGGGTTGTTTTATTATGAAGTAAACTCATTAATTCAATTAAATCAACCATTTTTTGTTCTCTAGGGATTTTTATTTCCTCAATATATTCACGAACTTCAACAGCATCCGTAGATTCTTTTAATAGTGCTGGATAATATTTAAAACTGCGTGAAGTCAAATAATCATAAATATCTTGGTTTACTGATCGATCACGAGATTTTAAACAAAAGGTCCCCTCTTCTGTTGTAACAATGGTAATTTTACCTTTGATTTCAACTTTTAATGGTTTTAAATGATGTTGACTACAAAATTCCTTAACGAGCGATTCCACTTGGAATAATTAATTTATCTCCTATTTTTAATTCGTTTAAATGATTGTATTCTTCAAGTTCTTCCTTACTTACACCATATTTCATCATCACTGTTTCTAGTGTATCTTCCTCACGCAAAATATAAACACGATAAGTTGAAAACTCAGATTCTTCATGTTCTTTTGTCGCAGATACTTCTATATTCACAGGTGAAGTTGTTTCATTAATATCAATCATTTCAACAGGATCTCTCATTTCTATTGGTTCTCTTCCCATCTCATTTTGTTCTAAAGCAACTTCTTCTTGTTTTTCTTCTTCACTTTCTTCATCCATATCTAATGTCTCAATCACTTTTCTAACCTCTAAAAGCTCTGGCTCCTCTTCTAAGGTAACCATTTCTTTTTCTTCTAATTTATCAATCACAACTTCAATATTTACGGATAATACATTATTATCAATAATTTCATAGTAAAAATCATGAATATCAACTTCAGCGTGATCCATAATATAATGTTCATCTAGGTGAATATCAAATGGTAAATTATAAGAGAACATTTCAGTATCTGTACTGCGATCCGTCATTAAATACTCCCCACTAACCATAAAATCACCAGTAATTAAATGATCTTCTTCAAAATGTAGTGAATGTTCTAAAGAGATACTTGTAATCTCTGCAAGTTTGGTTTTAAAAATAATATCCTTTTTAAAAGGGACAATCTTTTTCATAATTTTCCTCCATTTCAATTTAGTATATGAAAAAAAAGATAAAAATATTTATCTTTTCTTTACTTTTTTATGTTCCTTTGATTCTTGATATGGAATAGCTTTAATATAACAATATAATCTTTTATAATCATCATTTTCGATAATTCCAGAATAATCATTTGTTTGTTCAGTATTTATAACGACATATGTTTTATCTTTATAAGTTATTTTTCCTTCTTTCTTAACAATATAGTTATATGCGGCATCGATTACATTTATAAATAGCTCTTTTTCTGATTCTTCTAAAGCGACAAAATTTAACACGCGAACCATCGCAAAAGGTGTTAATGGGCTTTGGATTACATAATCTATTGCTTCCACTCCTAGATTTTCTTTTTTTAACATATCTAAAAGAATCATTTCATTTACAAGACTTTGCGTTAAATTCAAACAATGTCCATTTCGATTGATAAAGACATCGTGGTTAATTCTTACGCCATCAATTTCTAAGGCGTACAGCATAGCTGTATTATAATACTCCACAAGTTGAAGCATTACCTGCGCAATTTCTGCCTTTAATATTTTTCTTTTTTTAGGGCGAAATGTTTCAAACAATGTTTGATAAAGAGATGTAAGATACGACGATTTCTTTTCTAACTCTTGTACCTGATAAATACACTCGTTGATTTCAGAAATCATTTGATCACAAAACCAAAATTGTTCTTCCGTTATATTTGGAATATGATAACGACAATCACTAACAAAGGTCTGAATTGCATGCCAACCTGGAATGGATATTAAAGACTTATATCCATCATCTTTAAGTAAATTAGATATCAGTGTTAAACATTTGTTGTAATCATCATCTTTCTTTACCATTTCTATAATAGGAAATGCTCCAGATTCTGCATGTGCTAATAATTGAATAAAATTTGTATACATTTCAAAACTTTTAATTTGATCCATACATTAGTTTCTCTCTTTCTTTTTTACTTATAAATAAAACTTTAAAAACATCCATATAAGTTTCAACTGGAATATAAGTAATATTTTTCTTTATTTCTGTAGGGACTTCGTCTAAATCTTTCATATTTTCTTTAGGAAGGTAAATAGTTGAAATATGATTTCGACTTGCGCCAATACTTTTTTCTTTTAAGCCCCCTATCGCTAAAACTTTTCCACGTAACGTAATTTCTCCAGTAAACGCGATTTTATGAGAAATTTTTTGTTCGGTAAGTGCGCTAATTAAAGCGGTTGTAATCGCAATTCCTGCAGATGGACCATCTTTTGGAACAGCTCCTTCTGGTACATGGATATGAAGATCTTGTTTCTTTATTTTTGAGAGTGGAATACCAAATTCTTGATAATTGGCTTTGACATAGCTATAAGCGATATGACAACTTTCTTTCATAACATCACCTAGAGAACCTGTAAGTTTCAATGATCCGTTTCCAGGATAAAAGGTAACTTCAATTGGTAATGTATCTCCACCATAACGGGTATAAGCAAGACCATTCACAACGCCCGCTTGAGCAATACTAGAAGAAGAAAAATCATATTTTCTCTTTCCTAAATAATCTTTAATTTCCTTTTTATTAATACACGTAACTTGATTTTTTTCTTTGGTAGTATACTCTTGTGTAACAATTTTACGAAATATTTTAGCAATTAAACGTTCTAACTCACGAACTCCTGCTTCTTTTGTATAATGGTTAATAATTTCCATCAGCGCATCTTTTGAAATGGAAAGTTCTTTTTCTATTCCATGAATTTTTCTTTGTTTTGGAACTAAATAACGACTAGCCACTTCAATTTTTTCAAAAACGGTATAACCGCCTAATTCAATAATTTCTAAACGATCTTTTAGGGCTTCTGGAATACCTTCCATATAATTTGCGGTTAAAATAAACAAAACAGAGCTTAAGTCCACTTCTTCTTCAATATAGTGATCAGAAAAGAAAGCATTTTGTTCAGGATCTAATACTTCTAATAGAGCACTAGCTGGGTCTCCATGTGTATGTCCCATTTTATCAATTTCATCAATCAATAACACAGGGTTCGCAACACCTGCACATGATAGGGACTGAATAATACGTCCTGGCGCAGAACCTAAGTAAGTACGACGATGTCCCCTGATTTCAGCTTCATCATCTAAACCACCAACACTAAATTTGACAAATTTACGACCCATGGCCTGAGCAATAGATTTTGCGAAAGAAGTTTTCCCAACACCAGGTGGCCCTACTAAACACAAAATAGGTCCTTTCAAATTTCCTGTTTTTTCTTTGACTGCTAAATATTCAATGACCCTTGTTTTCACATCATCCAAGCCATAATGCGAATCATTTAATTTTTTAGATACAAGTGCTACATCGTGAAGTTCTTCAGATTCATGATTCCATGGTAAATTTAACAATTGATCCATGTAATTTTGAATCACAGTGATTTCTTGTGACATTGGTGGTAAAGATTCTAACCTTCTCTTTTCCTTTCGTAAACGAGATTTTATTTGTGATGGGGCTTCTAGAACTTCTATTTTGGTTGAAAGTTCATCTAAGTTTTCTTCCGCTATAGAGACTTCTCCTAATTCCTCTTTCATCAGACGAATTTTTTCTCTCAACAAATACTCACGTTGTGATTGATCAATCTCCTTTTTTACTTTATGATCAATCTCTTCTTCGATACGAAAATTTTCTATTTCTTGATAAATATCTTTTAAGATCATCATCGCTCGATCTTTTACATCAGAAGTTTCTAAATATTGCATTAAGCGATCACTAGTAACTGGAAGTTCTGGAACAATGGTATCTATTAAAGTACCTAACGTTTTAATATTCTTCGTATGGCTTAAAATTCCATTACTCATATAAGGGACTCTACGAACATAATTTTCTAATTCATGGAAAACTTTTCTCATTAATAATTTTTCTTCTTCCGAATCCAACGGAGTACTATGTTCTTCTTCAACAATTGATTCTAAAACATCATTGGTATTAACATTAAGGTAATCAAATACTTTTGCTCGTTTTTCCCCTTCAATGACTACCCTTATTTTTCCATTTGGTAATTCTAAACAATGAGTGATTTTACTAATGACACCTATTTTAGGTAAATCTTCTTTTTTCGTCGTCTCTTCTAATTGATCTTTATAACTTGTGACAAGTAAATAATTATCGTGAAATAGGGCTGCAACATCAATAATATTTTTACTTTCATCATTATCAAATTCTAAACGTATTTCATTATAAGGTAACAGAACAAGTCCACGTAATAAAATAACTGGTAAATTTGTTTTCATGGTGTCCCTCCCTCAAATTGGTTTTTATTATAACCCAAAGAAAAAGAAAAGTCTATCACTTTTCTTATATTTTTTATAAATGTTTTGAGAAGTTTGTTACACCAATATTCTTTAATTCCTTTTTATTTAAGGAAATAGAATCGGAATGATAAATATGAGTCAAATGATTAAAAAATTTAATTGGATATTTCTTTCCTTTTCGGTCAACTAAAAATAGAATATCTGTATATTTCTGCCCATATTTTTTAAATAGATCCACTTTAGTAATTAAAATTTCGGGATGCCCTGAAGTCACAACCTCAACATTGGCGCGTTGATGATAACGTTTATAAAAAGCATCCAACATTTCTTTTATTTGATCTATTTCTAATTCATAAGAGAGCGTTACCCTTTTGGCACCCATATGATATAAAAAAGCAAGAGTATAAGAATTTACGACATTTAACGAAGTATCCGTAACATAATTTTTGTACTTTCCTAACCCACCTACTTCACTAACCATCACTTCATTTACAGAAGAATAATTCGTAAGTGCTCGTTCTAAGCGTAAAGTGACACGTGGATCCTCTTTTATTTGTTCATAAACATCCTTATTATTTATATAAATAACATCAAATTTTTCATTTCTAATGCGGTGATAATCTTCAAGAGACTGGGTATATACTGTTTCTAAATGCGTAAGTTCAATGGGTAAAAGATTCATAGAATATGATGATTTTTGATATTCTATTTGGTAACAACGTTTTTTATTTAATGCTTCTATTACTTCACGACGTAATTGATTTAAGTATCCTTTAGAAACAAAAGGATTCCCAGAAAGGTTTACATTTAATATATCCCATCGATAACAGGTATCTTTTAAACGATCTAATTGTTTTATAATATCTTCTTTTGATAGCATTGTTGTTTTTGCCTCTTCTAAGGGCTGTTCTAAAGATACAGTTACTTCATGAACACCATCATTTACCGTAAGAAATGCCTTTTTCCCAACCTCACAAGTTAATACACCTTGTAAAGAGATTCTACGAACTGGCGTCTTCCATTTTTGATGAATTTCACTGATTTGCTTTGCGTCTGTTGTTTTTACTACAGAGTCTCCAATTTTTGGTGTTCCTTTGATCTTCATTTCAATGATATCACCAGCATGGGCTTCTTTTACTAACTTTCGCTTAATATAAAAATCATTTACTAAACATCCAAGATCTTCCTTGTCATTCATAATACGTATACCATCTTGAATCGAAAGATCATTTGTTAATTTTATTTTAATCCATGATTTCGATACCTCGATAACTTTTCCTATAGGAATACCTAAGTGATTTGGACGGTGATCATTCGTTAATAGATGGTTTTCTTCCCCAAATAAAAAACCTTTCGTAAATGATCGTTGATAAATTTTTTGAAGTTCTAGTAAATCTTCTTGTTCTATGTGTACAAAACCAGATGCATAAAAAGAATCAATAGCCTTTCTATAAATAGATGTGACAATATAAACATATTCTGGACGTTTCATTCGTCCTTCGATTTTTAAACTATTAATACCAAGGGTTAATAATTTTTCTAAATGTTCTAAAGAATTTAAGTCTTTCATGCTTAGTGGATAATCATTTTTATTCACTTTTTCTTTCTGATTTTCTTGAATGATATCATATGGAAGTCTACAGCTTCCTGCACAGCTTCCACGATTCCCACTTCTTCCACCAATCATTTTACTCATTAAACATTGGCCAGAATAACTAATGCAAAGAGCTCCATGAACAAAGATTTCAAGTTCAATCGAGGTATTTTCTTTAATTTTTTGAAGTTCTTGAAGACTAGTTTCACGTGCTAAAACTACACGCGTTAAACCTAAGGATTGAATCATTTGCGTACCTTCTAAATTATGGATATGCATCTGTGTAGATGCATGGATTTCTAACTTTGGATAAGTTTTTCTTATTAAATCCATCATTCCAAGATCTTGCATAATAATCGCATCAACATTATTTTTATAAAGAAAATCAATGTATTCTAAAAAAAGATCCACTTCACTTTCATAAATTAATGTATTTACAGTAACATAAACACGTACACCATGAATATGAGCAAACTGAATGGCTTCTACTAGTTCTTCTTCGGAAAAATTTCCTGCGAAGGTTCTGGCCCCAAACATATATCCCCCTAAATAAACAGCATCACATCCAGCCATCACTGCCGCATGTAAACTCTCCATATTACCTGCTGGGGCTAATAATTCCGTTGTTTTCATCTTTTTTATAACCTTTCTACTTCCTCTTTAGAAAGATCAGTAACTTCCATAATCGTTTGAAGATCTATGTTTTTTTCTTTCATTTTTCTTGCGGTTTCTAGTTTGGTGGTAAGCGTTCCTTCTGTAATTCCTTGTTCAATTCCTTGGCTAATTCCCTCTTCAAAAGAAATCTTCTTCTCTGTGTTTAAGATCATTCGATCATCTTCTTCATCACTGATCCATGGGGTAAACCAGGTTTCTTTGTTTACCTTCT
>JAETPN010000013.1 GCA_021771185.1 Bacillota bacterium
TTGTAACATAGTCTGTACTCATTCCGTTTTCAAACATAATAATTCTGTCTGATTTGTCAATACTTTGAATTAATTTACTATTTACAATACAACTGCGATGCGAATAAACAAACTCCTTACTAAGCTGATCCTTTAAAAACTTTAATGTTTTTTTAACAGAAATCACCTTTCCATTAGATAAATAAATTTTAGCTGTTCTTAATTCTGCAGTAATATAAACAATTTCATCCTTTCTCAAAATATGCTTTTTATAGCTATCTTGAAATTCTAAATATAAATCTCCACTGGCATATTCAATGGCTAATTTAATCTTTTTTGCAAATTCTTCTTTAAATGAACGTTTTTTTGATATAAACGTAAATACATTCAATGTATCTTGAATAATTCTTGTCGTATATGTTTCTTCAAAACCGCTAATTAAAATAGCAATACTATCTTTATCCTTTTTGCGAATAGATCGTAAAATATCAAGTCCGTTTGCTAGAGGAGTCTCAATATCAAAAATGTATATATTACGACCAATGTGTGGACTATTAATTTCCTGCTTGAATTTTTCGCCATACTCCCCAAATAAAGAAATCGTAAACTTAATTTGTTTTTCTGCAGCTGCTTGTGTAACTCCTTTTTCGATAATTTTTAGAAAGCCTTTATCGTCATCTACAGCGATAAAATTTATCATACTACTACCTACTTTCTTATTGACAATTATGATTTTACTATTTTCGACAAAAGATTGCAATTATAAATACATGAAAAGTTATTTTTTACGCTTGAAATGACAAAAAACAGAACAAACTCTTGTTCTGCATAGTAAGACGTGGAAGGTTGTCTTTTTTTAGGAGTATCATAACAATTTATGATCTTATTTATAATAGTATGTGTGCTATAAGTTATAGCATGAGAAATGTTTATATTATGTATATTGATTTATATTTTTAAATTCCTTCCACTGTATTTAATATAAAACAATCAATAGGAAAAAATATGAAAAGAAAACGAAATTTTTGTGAAATCATAAAAATATATGCTACAATTTATATAAGGAGGCTCTTTATGAACGATACATATAAAAAAATATTATACTCTTCTATGATTACTGGAATAATTTTTTTCTGTTTTGGATTATTTTTATTTTTAAAACCCGAAACAACAATTAATAGTATTTCCTATTTCCTTGGTGGTATTCTAATTATTATTGGATTTGTCACCTTCCTAAAGTATATTTTAAATAACGATACCGTCGTAAAAAAATTTGATGTAGATCTAATTTATGGTATTGTAGGAATGGTAGCTGGTCTTGTTCTAATACTAAATCCAAAGGCAATTGCCACTATTATTCCATTTATTTTGGGAATGTGGATTGTAATCAGTAGCGCAATCAAATTACAATATGCCTTAACACTTAAACAATTTGAAAGTAGTCATTGGAAAGTTCCATTTACTGTATCTATTATTTCGTTAATCTGGGGAATTATCCTAGTCTTTAATCCATTTCAGGGGGCTGTTGTCATCACGAAAGTCATTGGAATTTTTGTAATGGTATATGCTCTTCTAGAAATTGCAGAGGGAATATTATTTCACAAAAATGGAAAAATCATTAATAAAGCAACTATAACCATAGAAAAAGAATGAGAAATCTCATTCTTTTTCTAAACAAAACAACCATTTATTATTTTGTTAATTTACTTATTTTATATTACATAGTATAATATGAAAAGAAGTTAGAGGTGAAAAAATGTTAGAAAAACATGTACACTCCATTTTTTACTTAGTATTAGGTATCTGCTGTACAATTTTGGGTTGTACTAGTATCTTTATTGGAAAAGATATTCTAAGATTAACACTTTTGGCATCAAGCTTATTACTTGCACTTCATGGATTATTTCAAATTGGAAATTATACTTTTCAAAAGAAACATGAAAAGAAATTTACTGCTATTTTATTACGTAGTATTCTAGACATTGGAACTGCACTCTTTATTGAATACAACCTAAATTTTGTTACTAATAGTTTAACCATTCTGATGGGAATTTATATACTTTTTAATGCGATGATTTACTTAATAACCTATTTTATTTATATTCGCTATAACATTAAAGGACGTTTAACAATTCTACTAAAATTTATACTATATTTCATTTTCGCCCTTTTATTAATTTTAAATCCTGAAACAAACATTAAATACGCTCAAATTGTTGTTGGAATCTATTTATTAATTTACGGTATTTCTAACTTGAATGATTTTATGATCGAATCTGTACCGAAGGAAAAAACAGATGACTTCAAAAAATTAATTAAAATTCCACTTCCATTATTTATCACTGCTTTTATCCCACAACGATTAATTAATTTGATTAACGAATTATTAGAAACAAATACAACAGGCGATAAACTAGCTGTTTCAAAGCAAGATAAAAAAACAGACCTTGAGGTAATTATTCATCTCGCTGAAAAAGGGACTGCTGCTTTTGGTCACATGGAAATCTGTTTTGATGGGAAAATTTATTCTTATGGAAATTATGATCTTCACTCAAGAAAGTTATTTGAAATGATTGGGGATGGTGTTTTATTAATTGCTGATCGTGATAAATATATTAAATATAACGTAACACATTTAAATCGCTATCTCGTTTGTTTTGGTTTATCCTTAACTAAGAAACAAAAAACGGATATTAAAAAACGAATTACCTATTTGATTTCAAATAATACTGAAAACTGGTATCCAGATCGCCAGCTTGCAGATATGGGACAAATTCCACCGCAAGAATTTCACGATATTTCTAGTGATTTATATTATTACGCTGATGGAAAATTTAAAAAAATTATAAAGGGAAAAAATAAAAAATTCTTTGTTTTAAAAACAAATTGTGCGATTATTGTAGACTATATCTTGGGGAGCATTAGTACAACTATCCTAAATATTAATGGTCTAATCGCCCCTGGGACTTATTTTGAATATTTAAATAATGAGTTTCAAAAAAGCAACAGTGCGGTTATCACAAGAAAAGTATATACCTTTAATGATTTCAAAGAGGAATTATAGATTTCTCTTTTTTTAATTCTTTAACAAAAATTGATGGATGATCCCTAGATACTAACAAATACACATGTTTTTTAGTTCGGGTTAAAGCCACATAAAATAAACGTCTTTCCTCTAACAAAGAATCCTGTTGTGTAATATTTTGTAATAAATTTAAATAAGGGTCAATTTCCTTTAAACTTGGAAAACCATATTCCCCTTCTTCGTTGTTCAACAAAATAACTTGATCAAAACCTAATCCTTTCGATGCATGAATTGTTAAACAAGTAATAGATAATGAAGGATAAGGTTTATATACTAATTTATCCTTATTCATTTCAAACATTTTGTCTTCTTTCAAAAAGTGAAAATCAAAGTGAAACCTCGATAAGATTAGTACTCGATCTTTAGGGTTTGAATCATATATATGTTTTAAAATGTTTTTCAAACATTTCTTCTTTTCTTTGATATTTTTATAATTAGAATAATAAATAGGATGTGATATATTTTTTGAAGAAGTCAATTTCTTTTTTAATTGTTTTGGATTTTTCATGACAAAATTTCCTGAGATATCAATGAGTTGCTGACTATTTCGATACGTTTTTGTAATACTAATACAACGACTATATTTAAATTGTTTTTGAAAGGAAGTAAATAAATTAATATGTGATCCACTAAAGCGATAAATGGATTGCCAATCGTCTCCAACCACAATTAATTTAGCATTTCCCAACTGACATAAACGTTTTAAAAATCGAAAACGATCCTCAGAAATGTCTTGATATTCATCAACAAGAACATAGCTTGGAAATTTATAATTTTTACGATTCATTTTTACAGTACATTGTTGAATCACATCTTCAAAATCAAGTGCATATTTTTTATCTAACTGCTGTTGATAATAACTAGCTACCTTGTCCATAAAATCTAAAAAAACACATTCATCCGCGGTTTTATTATAGCGAGATATTTTCTTCTTGCCTTCTTTTTTCCACAACATAAGAAAATTGTAAATAAGTGAAATAAATGACTGACATAAAGCAAATTCACTAGTATAGGAAAGAAAGGTAGAAAGGATTGTAGGCGGTTGAATGCTTATTCCCTGCGTCTTACAATAAGATAAAAAAGTATCTTCTAATTGATCACCTTGATATAATGCAAAATAATAAGAATGGTGTTGTTTATGAAATTTCGTTTTTGTATAAATATGATGATAATTTCTAATCTTTTCCCAAAGAGATACTTGTTGTTGAAAATAATCAATATAAAAAATCATCTCATGGTACTGTAAAGAACAAAAATAAAATTTTTCTTCAAATCTTACATTAAAATTTAGTTTGCACTGGTACTTTTCCGCAAAATTATACCACATATCAATCTCCTGATCCACTACTATTCGAGCATTCCCACCAGAATATACATATTCCTTTATTCCCTCTAGCACACGCATATATTTGGCTGAGTAGTGAAAATAATCAGCAAAAATTTGATTAAATAATTTACACAAAGTTGGATGTTCTGGCAAATACTTATAAATAAAATGTGAAATAATATTTATTCCATCGGCTTCAATTTGATAATTTATATTTGTTATTTCTTTTAATATTTTTAATGCGACATGATGAAAAGTTCCAACCTCAATTGAAAGTTTAAAACAATCACAAAGATGATGGTGAAGTTCTTCTACCGCCTTATTTGTATAAGAAATAAGTAAAATACTTTCTGGTTCTACATGTAAACACTCTACTAAAAACTTTACTTTTCCAACCATAGTTGTTGTTTTACCACTACCAGCTCCTGCAACAACTATTTCATAATCTTCATCAATCAAAATAGCTCTTCGTTGTTCCTCATCCAAACAAATCACAGGATCCACTTCATTAAATAAACGATCAAAATATTCTTTATATTTTAGTAATGCTCTATCAAGATATAAATTATTATGTATTATCCGATCCTCTTCCTTGACATCATAATAATTTGCCTCTCTTTTTCCTAAATATCTCATAACCCTCCTCACTCTTGTCAAACACTATTTTAAGCTTAACACATGATATTAAAAAAATAACAAAGTTAACAAAAAAAGTGATAAAAATCACTTTGCAAGATAAGGATCATCCAAGGTTCCATTACCACTATAAACCATCGTCTCATTTAATACAATAACAGGGCGAATCGTATAAGGGGCTGTTAAACTTGTTTCAATAATTTGGCCAGAGGATAAATAATAACCTGTGGATAAATTTTTTCTTGTTAATAGCCAACTAGTTCCTTGTCCCATAAAATTCCCAGATAAACCTGTAGCGCGTTGATATTCACTAACACTAAGTAAGCCAACATAACGTTTTGTCATCGAGGTACTTTCAGCCGCAATCATTTGATCCACAGAACCTATGCTTGATACATTTCCAGTTCTATATTCATCTTTTAAAACATAATTCCTTGGGGATAAATCCTGATAAAAGGTATGTTCTAAATACGTTAACGTATCCATATAACTTTTTGACCCAGCTTCTTCAAGAACACTTTGACTTATCAATTTAATCTTTTTGTTATGAAAAGAGACAATTCGCCACATTCTTCCAGCATAACTAACATAATTATTTGTGACATTTCCCTTAAAATAATATTCTTCTGTAAATTCATCAAAATAAAGCCCATCAACATTGTCTAAATCATCTTGAACGGTATAGCGCTCTCTAATCATTTGGTTACTTCTATAATCTTCATAATCTGAAGTTTTACAATCACCTGAAGTAATTTTTAATTGATCCAAAGAACCGTTAATACAATGCCTATTGGTAGAAAGATTTTCAACAAAACTATGATTACCACTTGTTATAACAATTAAACCACTTTTAAAATTTCCTCTTTGATAATCCAACACATGATCTTCTATTTTATATTGATAAGGAACATCATATTTCTTGTTTACAACATCCGCAGTAGCTATTTTAACTAGTTCTCGTACAGACTCCAACGTAGTAGATTTATTTGCACGTTCTACTGTTGACATAATCATTGGAATCGAAATTGCAGTAATAATTGATATAATAATAATGACTGTAAGTAACTCTATTAATGTAAATCCTTTTTTCATCTTATCCCTCTTTATCTATACTTATGTTATCATAAAGCACTTCTTCTTTCAAGAAAAAAAGAGGTTTCCCTCTTTTATTCAAAATAATGAATCAACATATGATCTTTTACTTCATTCGTTACATGGGCAGCCTCTTTTCGTGCTTTTTCAGTACCTTCTTTTAAAATTTGATCAACAATTTCTGGATGTTCCTCATAATATTTTCTCTTCTCTTGTATTGGTTTTAAATAATCTAACATACACTGAATTAATTCTCTTTTACATCCAACACAACCACGTTTCCCAGCTTTACATTCTGAACATACTTTATCAATTTCTGGATTCACTAACTTTTGATAACTATAAACCATACAAACTTCTGGATTGGCTGGGTCATCTTTTTTCAATTTAGATGGATCCGTTACAGCTCCCATAATCTTCTTTGTAATAGCCTCTTCATTATCTGATAAATAAATCGCATTATTTAGACTTTTACTCATTTTATTTCCGTCCAAACCTTTGATTCGTGTGTTTTCACTTAATAACGCCTCTGGTTCTACAAGTGTATCACCATAAATATGATTAAATTTTCGAACAATTTCACGACACTGTTCAATTAAAGGTAATTGATCTTCACCTACAGGAATTACTTCTCCTTTAAATGCAGTAATATCCGCAGCCTGGCTTACAGGATATCCTAAAAAACCATAAGTAATACCCTCAGCATCTTGACCAAATAAAGCCTTTTTTTGTTTAGCTTCCGTTTTAACCGTTGGATTTCGATACAAACGTGATACCGTAACTAAATTTGAATAAAACACGGTAAGCTCTGCAATTTCTGGAATCATTGATTGGATAAAAATTGTTGCACGTTTTGGATCAATACCCGCTGCTAAATAATCCATCGTAACTTCACGAACATTCTCTCGAACCTTGGCTGGATTATCATAATTATCCGTTAATGCCTGTACATCGGCAATTTCAAAAAAGCAATCATAATCTTCTTGTAATTTAACCCAATTTTCTAACGCTCCAAAATAATGTCCTAAATGTAATTTCCCTGTAGGACGCATACCTGATAAAATTCTTTTTTTCATATTTTCCTCCTTAAATTAATAATTTTATACTTAACCTAAAGAGCACCATCGTTTATTCATAATAAATCACCAATTCCATTATAACATATTTTTTACTTATTTTAACAAAGTTAAATAAAGGGCTTCTATAAATTCTTTTTGAAATAAAAAGGTAGATGAAAGAAATACTTTATCGATCGTATCATGTTTCATTTCTAAAATTTTGTTGTATAAAGTAAGAAGAACAACGTTTTTGTCAGAACCCTTTTTTAATTGATCAATCATAAAACCGAGATCTAATAATCCCTTTTTTTCTTTAACTTCTTTTAAAAAATTTGTTTTCAATGCTTTATTAAAAGTTTGTTCCTGATAAACAAGTGTTTCATCTACATGAAATTTTGATCCTAACTCTTCAATAATTTCTAAGAATATCCGCTGTTTTTCTTCCTGATTCTTAGGATATAACAAATCATGATAATATCCCTTTTCAGGGATCACAACGTCTGAATTTATTTGTTCTATCAACAGGTTCAATTCGGTTTGTAATAAAACATAATATTTTTTCACAAATTTCTTTAGTTGATGAAGTTTAAAAGTAAATAAATTTCCTTCACATTTTTTAAACACCTTCATTGTATCATTATATCCTAATGTTTTTGCTCGCTGACTTAATTTTTGATCAAAAATCAGAAAAGATCCTAAATCATTACGAGGTTCAATTAAAGTAATTTCTACCGATGAATCCAAAACCGGTTTCATTTTCCCACTTTTTCCAATATTAACCGCAATAATTTTACGAGCACCTAACTTGATTGCTAAATTAATGGGTAAATTATCATAATACCCACCATCAATAAATTGATGTTTCCCAATTTCTTTCTTCTGAAACGCTGGATAACACGTCGCACTTGCCATTAAATAATCACAGAGTAAGTGCGCAGGAATATCTTTTTTTTGTAGTTCTAAAGCTTTTAAGTCTGTAAAATCAATAGTAACTAATCCATAGTCAATCTTAGATTTATAAAATTGTTTAATATCAATATATTTTTTAATAGTTCTTTCTAATTCTGATACATCTGTACCACCATGAAATAATATTCCATCTAGATAATGTTTTAAAATTTTTACTTGACCACCAAACGTATTATAATTTGCTTCAAACTGACTAAACACCATATTAAAATTAATATGATCCCACATCCACTCTGCAGGTTTTAATTTTTTTTGTACCATGAAAGCGCCATTTAATGCTCCTACACTAGTACCAGTTACGATATCATAATCAATATGTAACTTTTGAAGTGCTTTCCATACACCAATTTCATAGGCTCCTTTAGAACCGCCACCAGATAAAACAATTGCTGTTTTCATTTTCCCTCCTAAAATCAATAAATCTAGACAAATAAAACAGAACAAGTTATAATAAAAATGGTGATGATATGAAGTTTTTCTTATATTATTTTTTACTCTTTATCATTTATTCTATTTTAGGATGGTGTATTGAAGTGATCTTTTGTTCAATTATTGATAAAAAATTAACATCCCGTGGTTTCTTAATTGGTCCTTACTGTCCTATTTACGGATGGGCAGCGCTTCTGATGATCTTATCTTTACACAAATACATCAATGATCCAATCGTCGTTTTTGTCATGGGAGCACTTATTGCATCCATCTTAGAATATATTACAAGCTTTTGTATGGAAAAGATTTTTCATGCAAGATGGTGGGATTATAGTACGAAAACATTTAATATTAATGGACGTATTTGTCTGGACAACTCTATTTTATTCGGTTTACTCTGTCTTATTCTACTATATGTTGTAAACCCTTATGTTATTAAAGGAATCGAGATGATTCCAAAACCATACTTTTTCGTTCTTTCTTCCTCCCTATTCACAGCCTTCTTAATTGACAATATTGTTACCTTTAAAATCATGTTTAATATTCGCACTTTAACAAAAACAATTAAAAAAGATTACACAGAAGAAATGACAAAAAAGGTTCGTAAAATTTTAGCAGAACAATCTTACATTACACGTCATATTCTACATGCTTTTCCTAATTTAACAATTATTGGAAAGGAGATTAAAAAGCATCGATTTTTACATAAAAAAACATCAAAATAATTGATGTTTTTTTATAAATATTTTTTTAATTTTTCAATGCTTTGTTGCTGAAATTCCAAAAATTCATTAGCAAACTTTAAATCTTTTTTATCTACAGATTCCTTGTATTGTTTTATTTTCTTTTCCATATCAAGTGTTCCCATTGTGATACCTTTGATTAGCATATCTGCCATACTTGCATCGCTATTATCATTTTTTACTTCCTTTGCAACACCCATATTTGCCATCATTTTTGTAAAAAGACCATTGCTTTCTCCTTCGACATGTTCCTTATGTAATCTTTTTTTTGTATCTTTTAAAAATTGTTCGTAAGATTTTAAAATATCCTCGATCGCATCTTTAATCTTATTATCCTTTTCTACTAATTCTTTTAATAGTTTTTCTAATGTGGTAATAGACATATCACAATCTTTATAAATATGCATCAATAATTCATTTTGTGGTTTCATTCTTTTCCTCCTCACCTTTAGTATGTAAAAAATACCTTTTTCTATACATTTTTTATTTTTTAGGCACTTTTTCCACACCTATTATTAAAACCAGAATATATTATAATGAAATTAGAAGGGGTGGATTATATGTGTAATGACAAAAAAAACAACAACAACGATTGCCAATGCTTATCTGAAATATTAACTGTTATTTGTATTTTACAAGAAAATTCAGAATGTGCAGATAATTGCTTAGACACTTGCGACCGTGGTTTCTTAGGATGCTCACCAGTTGCTATTCGTTGTAATACTAGACCAGTTGTACTATATAATTGTTGTAATGGAACTCCATGGCAATTCCCAACAACAAAAGAAGATGTTCTTTGTGACACTGTTGGAGCAACTTGCTCAAGAGTTCTACGCGTAGAAAAAATTGATGGATGCTGTGCAACATTCCGTGTATTAGCACCAAATCCAGACACTGCAGAAGCTGCAACAGTTCCTTTTGTTACAACAAATTCATTTGTTACAGTAAATCTAAACTGTGTTGGAGCAATCCGTTGTTTACAAGACACGTTTGTAGATTGCTTATAAAAAGGCCTTGGCCTTTTTTTAGTTTCAAATACAATAATTCCAACACCTTTATAGTATAAAACTAAATTGTTTCATAATATAATTAATAAAATTGAAATTTCTTGGTATATGATTGTATTTATAATTACTAAAAAAAACGATAAATGCTATCGTTTTTATTTAACCCATATATCTTTAATATCATCTAGTAATATTTTATCATTTTCCATTGTAATTAAATATTTTTCATTACGCCCCACAATACGTTTATCCATACTTCCATCTTTTAATTCAATGTGAACATCTGCTTTATAAACATAGTTTGGTGAGGAAAAAATCGCACTTATTTTTTGACTTACTGTTCGATGATCAATTTGGTCATTTTTAACTGGTTCAACATCTATGGTTGAATTTTTTTTAGAATAAAATACTTCTTTATTATTATCAATTTTATGATCAATCGTTCCCGCAAATACCTTTGGTAATTTCTTTTCCATAAACATCCCCTCTATCACATGATATGCATATTACTCGAAAATAGTACTAATTTTAAGTCCAAAAAAGAATAAAATTGTCCCCAAAATAACTTCATGCACAAGATATTGTGTACGAAATATTTCTTTTATAAGAAGTAATACAGAAGAAAGGCTAAGCATAAAAATCATACAATAAGTTTTTATTGGAAAATGATGAAACAAATAATCCATGAAAAGTGAAACGATATAAATTCCAATCACAAGTCCAAGCAAATAAGGAGTTAAATGGCCAATATTTTGACAAAATAAAGAAAGATTACTAAAAGAAGCTAGACAATTTAATAAAATCGGATAAAGTCCCAATACAATCAAAATAGCTGTTCCACTAATTCCCGGAATCACCATCGTTGCGGCATCAATCAAGCCAATCAATATATAAAGAAGAAATGGTGGTGCCTGAAAAAGTACTGTTTTCGTTACTGGAATAGACATAAACAAAATAAACAAAATTAAAATAAGTAACATAAAAAACAAGTTTGATATTGTCAATTGTTGTTTCACTTTTCCAAAAGTTGGACGCATTCCTCCTAAGATCGTTCCTAAAAAAAGTAACATTACTGGAAGATAATAATGAGATAATAAAAAAGTAATGATTTTACTTCCAAAAATCATCGCTAAAAAAACAGAACTACCAGTAATCATTAGAAAGCCAATATACTTTTTGGGCGATCTAAAAAAATGACTAATGGCTTCAATCCCCTGTTCATATAATCCAAACGATATAGCTAAAACACTGCCACTAACACCTGGCATCACTTTAGCTAGTCCAATAATAAAAGATTCAATCATTAAAAGAAGTGTTTTCATACCTTATTTTATGAAAAAAATGAAGTGAATAGACTTCATTTTTATTTCATCTTTAAAATTCTCATGGAATTTAAAATAGCTAAAATAGTAATTCCAACATCTGCGAAAACAGCTCCCCAAATCGTCGTAAATCCAAAGGCACCTAATAATAAAACAGCCACTTTTACTCCAATCGATAAAATAATATTTTGCCATACAATTTTTAACGTCTTTTTCCCAATATAAATACCAGTTAAAAGCGCTGTAGGGTCATCATGCATGAGGACAATATCACTTGCTTCAATCGCCGCATCACTTCCAATTCCACCCATGGATACACCAAGGTGAGCACTTGCTAAAACAGGTGCGTCATTCATTCCATCCCCCATAAATAAAGTGACATTCTTAGGGTCTTTCATTAGTTCTTTCATATAATGAACTTTTTCATCTGGTAGTAAAGAACCATAAGCCTCATCAGCACCTACTTCTTTACCCACTTTCTTTACAATGTCTTCGTTATCTCCTGATAATATTACTATTTTATCAACATTTTCTTTTCTTAATTGTTTGAAAAATTCAGACATTCCTGGTTTTATCTGATCAGCAATTAGTAAATATCCGTAATATTCATTGTCAACTGCCACATGAACAACGGTTCCTTTTTGACGAACATGAACTACTTTGATTTTATTTTTTTCTAGAAATTTTGTATTCCCAACAAATACTTCTTTTCCTTCAACCATCGCCTTTACGCCATAACCTGAAAACTCTTCTACGTTTTCAACCTCTTCTTCACGAATTTCTTTTGAGTAAGCACTACGAATAGCGTATGCGATTGGATGATTAGAATGAAGTTCGGCTAATGCTGCATACTTTAACACGTCATCTTGTTCTTTGGCATTTGGTACAATTTTACGAACCTGAAACGTTCCACTTGTAATCGTTCCTGTTTTATCTAACACAACGGTATTTACACGTGTTAAAACTTCAAGATGATTACTCCCCTTCATTAAAATTCCCTTTTTAGAAGCTACACCTAAGCCACTAAAAAATCCTAAAGGAATAGAAATAACAAGGGCACATGGACATGAAATTACTAAGAAAATAAAGGCACGATAAATCCATTCTTGAATATCTCCACCACCCAAAGTTGGAATAAGAAAAATAAGAAAAGCGAGTAAAACAACAATTGGGGTATAAATTCTCGAAAACTTTGTAATAAATCTTTCTGTTTTTGTTTTAGAAGATATAGCCTCTTCCATCAAACCTAAAATCCTAGATACCGTAGAGTTTTTGTAGTCTGTAGTTACACGAATCACTAAATACCCTGTTAAATTAACACTCCCACTTAATACTTGATCATCTTTTTTTACAGAAACAGGAATTGCTTCCCCAGTTAAAGCACTCATGTCTAGTGTAGATGTACCATCCATAATTTCTCCATCTAAACTAATACGCTCACCTGGTTTTACATAGATTGTTTGACCAATAGCTACCATACGTGGATCCACATCTAACTCTTTACCATCTTTTTTAATATGAACAAGATCATTACGCATTTTAACTAAAGAAGAAATAGACTTTTTAGAATGATCAACAGCTTTATCTTGGATATATTCACCCAACTGAAAAAATAACATAACCGCGATAGCTTCTGGATATTCCTTAATAACAAGCGCACCAATCGTCGCAAGTGTCATTAAAAAACTCTCATCAAATAATTTCCCTTTTATAATCTTTTGCGTTGCTTCCCAAATAACATCATAACTAAGAATAACGTAACTTAAAAAATACATTGTTAAATTAATGGTCGGGAAACATAAACCTATAACAAATAAGATCGCCCCCAAGATTATACGACACAACATCATATCCATTCGTTTAAACATTCTTTCCCTCCTCAATATGTTCTAATCCCATTTTAAATATTTTCATAATGTGATCATCAGACAATGTATAATAGATTTGCTTCCCAACTTGTTTTGTTCGAACTAAATTGTGATCACGTAACACCTTTAATTGATGGGAAATCGCTGATTGTTCCATTCCTAACATATCAACAATCTCTGATACACATAATTCTTTCTGGGATAATAAATCAATCATTTTAATTCTTGTATGATCACCAAAAATTTTAAAGAACATGCTTAATTGTTCACTCTTATCATCTTTTAATACTGTCATATTAGTCTCCTTTCATATGAATTTATATTCATATATATTATATGATAAAAAAGAAATTTTTGCAACCAAATTATCAAAAAAGATAGATTTATTTTGTGTTGTCCTGTATAATAGTTTTGTGATTCAAATGAAAAAATTGGATATTATATATGAAGACAAAGAATTTTTAGTGATAAATAAACCTGCGAAAAAATTAACAATTGCAACAGAGAAAGAAAAAATTCACACTTTATATCATGAAGCAAGTGAATATGTAAAAAAGAAACATAAGAAAAATCGCATTTTTATTGTTCATCGCTTAGATCGTGATACTAGTGGAGTTGTTTTATTTGTAAAAAATGAGCAATTAAAATTCGCTTTACAAAACAATTGGAATGAACTTGCACTAGAACGCGAATATCTAGCACTCGTTGAAGGATCCTTAGAAAATTCTGGTACTATACGATCTTACCTGAAAGAAACAAAAACTTTGTTAACCTATTCTTCCAAGAAAAAAGATGGTAAATTAGCAATCACACATTACAGGCCTCTATGTATTTCAACAAAACAAACACTTGTAAAAATTAACATTGATACAGGAAGAAAAAATCAAATTCGTGTCCATATGAAAGATTTGGGACACCCTATTGTTGGTGATAAAAAATATGGAACTGGAAAAGACCCTTATCACCGCATGTGTTTACATGCTTCTAAACTAAAAATAATTCATCCAAAAACGAAAAAGCAGTATCTTTTCGAAGCACGTATTCCAAAAGAATTACAACAAAAAAATCTACCATAATGTAGATTTTTATTTCCCATATTAACTATATTCGGACAAGTGATGACTTCTTTGAACGTTTATATGGCTTCTTTTCATCGGTTAATCCGACAATATAATCTATACTAGTGTGAAAGAACATAGCTAGCTTCTTTAAGGAATCTAATGGAATATTTAGTTCACCAGTTTCATATCTCGAATAAGTTGTTTGCGAACAATTTAACACCTCGGCTACTCTACTTTGACTTAGATCCTTATCTTCACGTAAACTTCTTAATCGATTCATACTACCACCACTTATATTTTATATTATGCACTACACGCATATTGACATTTATGCAATATTCGCATAAAATATTTTTTGGTACATATATGAAATGAGAGATATCTACATGAAAAATAACAGTATAAAACAAAAACATTTATTAGACAAATTATATAAAAATAAAAAAGAAATTATTAAAGCACATGAAAATGATTTTAAAAAAATTTCAACAGAAATATTACAATATCAGAAAAAAGAACCATGGAAATTCTTAAGAAGATCCTACAAAAAATGGACAAAAAAATTAAATCATTTAAATTCTATCTCCGAACAATACTATATCCAATTATCAAAAGATTATCAAGATTTAGAGCATTTAATTGATCTAATTCATATGACAAAATAACCTTGAATCACAAAATAAAGCAGTACTATAATCAAAAATCCTAAGGCAGTATTCAGGATTTTTTATTTTTGCTTTATCCAAATAAAAACCGTGAGATTATTTCTAAAATCACGGTTTTCTATATTTGAACTCCAAAATTTAAGTAAAAATCATATGACACCTTGATTTAAAAAATTATAAACTTTTGTTTTATAATTTTTTATTCATTAGTTTCATAATAATAGGATGTTTCCACACCTTTTAAAAAATTTTCTAAACTAAAATCATCAGTTAAATTATTTTCAATTAAAGTTTTAATTTTCAAAGTATTCACTGGACTTCTTTCCATTGCTTGTAAATATAAATTTTTATCTATATGTTCCCAATCAACAATCTTATTTAAATTTTTCTTTAAAATTAAGTCTAACCAAATTCTGGCACTTCTACCATTTCCTTCTAAAAATCGATGAGTAATATTCATTTCAACATATTTATCTATAATTTCATTTAACGTTGTCTCACTCATCGTTTCAATTTTTTGTAACATTTCTTCTAAATATAAAGAGTTTCCAAATCTAAAATTTCCTTTACGAATAGTACCAGCTAAATCATATAACCCATCAAATAGATATTTATGAATTTGTTGTAATCCTCTTGTTGTTCCAATTTCAATATGATTAATATCACTACTCGAAAACAACTTTTTTGCATTCACTAAACTTTTTTATCTATTTCATTCATATCTTTCACCTCATTTCGTTACCCTTAAAATTTCGTTTTATGTTAATATTTAAGTATAAAAACACGGTTCTTACAACAAAAGAACAAAACTTTTATAAACCAAAGAGACCACTAATTTTTGAGAATTAAATGTTTTTTCTCATTAAAATATAACCCAAAATTACAATTTATAATTAACTATATATCTGACACCATTATACCAAAATATTATGGCTTATACATTTTAATTCAAAAAAATGTTATCTAACATTCCATCATTAGATAACATCTTTTAAATTAATATGACTTTATTAAATTTCCATTTGAATATACATCTGTACGTACTAAAATTTGCGTATTCGTAGCATCATCGTATTGATAAATTTTTTCAACATATGATTTCGTACTAGCATCAAACTGTTCTACAGAAGAATAATAAGTTAACTTATTATTCACATAATACTCTACCCTTAATAAGGTTACATTATCATTCGCATAAATAGATGTCGTTCTATCATAATAAATAGTTGGTACTTTTTGAACACTATCACTCACAGTTTGTGTTTCTGAATTACCATTTGATGGTTGAGTAGTATGTTCTTGTTTATTACGACTTTCTATTTCAGAAGAAACACTTGTTTGTTTCTTTTGATCATTATTATTTTCTGAGTAAACGTTTGTATCTTCTCCATCCAATGAAGAATTTAAATTCTCAGTTTTAATCTCTTTATCACTCTCTGGTGAAGATGTCACTATATTTTTTCTATTTTCTTTTTTATTAGAAACAGTTATTTGTTTCGTAGATTCTTGTGGTTTAACCATAGATAAAACCTGAATAGAAACACCAGTAACAACTATACTAGCTACACCAATGGTCATAATTAAATTCTTTTTTAACATAATCCACATCTCCCAGCGTCTTTATTATAACACATATCATATTATTTCAATCTTTAAAATTTAATTTCTTTAAAAACATCCTAAAACTTTCCAAATATTAAAAAAATCAACAATCAACTTTTAACAATACAAGAAAGACTGAATTTTCAAATTAAATTAAATCTTTATAAACCTACACTTTTTTAAATACGAGTTTATTTTTCAGAATCTATTACTTCCTTATAAATAAAATACTTATGCTTGAAAGATTCTATTCCACCCTCAAGATAGTTAATAATATGCGTTTTAATATTTTTTTCATTTGGATATCCAGTTGTTTTTATCCAACCATTAATATTATCGGATTCCATTATAATCACTTGCTCAGCTTTAGCATTTGTAACAATAGTAGCATTATGGGTTGCAATAATTATTTGCCTTTTGGATTTTATTTCCTTTAATTTTTGCACTAAATTTTTATAAATGTATTGATTATCTAAATTATCTTCTGGCTGGTCTATAACCAAAGGGCTATAATCACCAGAAAAGTCGCTAAATCCTAAAACAAATGATAACATAGCAACAACCTTTTGTCCTAGGGATAGTTCCCTAACACTCTTATATATTACTTTTTGTTCTTTCTGTTCTTTATTATTTATATTGAATTCTAAATCAAAACTTTCAATTTCTTTTATATATTTTCTTAAACTATCAATTATAGCAGGAATATTATCATTATTTATAATGTCTTTGGCAATGGATTCTACTAACTTCAGTAATTCATCATCTTTGACAAATTCAATTTGTTCATCGATTAATTTTTGACTTTTTCCTTCCAAAAAGATTTTAATAGATATAATCTTTTCTAATTCTTCATAACTATTGTTAATAAATAATAATAACATTCTCTCTAATCCAAGTTTATCATTAAGTGCTTCTAAATAATCCACTATGCTTAAAGTAGAAATGTTTTTCTTTTTATAATAACAATTATTCCTTATAGGATATTTTCTTGAAATTAGTTCTCTTATGTTCAGAACATTTAAATTATTTTCTTCTTGTTTATAAATAATTCTTAATATTCCTTTTTGACTATCATTAAATTTTGTTACAACTTCTTCTACTTCTTTTTTTCTTAAATCTCTAATACTAGACACTTCTTGTAATTTTTTCCTTAATCCATTAATCGATTTAGTGCGTATAGTATTTTTTACAGATGATAATGTTTTATTTTTAAATAGGGTATTGTAAATATAGTCATTTATTTCATTACTATTTGAAGTCTCAACCAATTCATTTATAGAATATGCTGTGCTAAATACATCATCTAAATACTTTCTTTTATTACTAACTGGTTTACTATATAAAATTCCTTTACTTTTTTTAAGTTCATAAACTGTAATACATCTTTCTAATAAAAATTGTTTTATTTGTTCATTATAAAACTTGTATTTATAATTATATTTTGGACTATACGGACTAAAACATTTTAAAATACTATCGTCTTCATATTCTTTTTGTGGATTATATAATTGTATCATATATTCTTTATTATTTATTTCAAAAAGTAACCAAATAGATGCATGTCTACAAATTAAATCTAACATTTCTTCATTTTTTACAGCTTGCTGAATAGTATATTCAATAATATTAATAATAGTACTTTTTCCAGTACCTCTACCTCCAATAAAACAATTTAAATATTCTGAAAATGATATACAAAAATCTTTATTATTTTTTCCTTTTAAAAAACCTTTCCCATTATTTCTAATAACTAGTCCTTTAATATATTTTTGGGGAACATGTGGGACATTATGTTCTATACAAATATTATAATCTCTTAAAGCACTTGCAACCATATTATAATTTCTATTGTTTCCTTTTAACCAAAAAATATTTTTCCCTATTTCTTCTAATGAATGTGAATCCTCATCTATAACATAGCAAAAATCTTTATCAGAATAATCTTTTATTCTATTTGAAATTTTTGATAAATTTTCTTTGTTAGCAAGACCAATAACGTATAAATTTTCTATACCAAATAACTTGTTCTTATAAGCGATATTTAAAAATTTAGAATCTTTAAAAAAATCTGAATTATCAAAGTGAGCAATGTAGGAAATTCCTTTCCACTCATTAATTTGTTTAATAACCTCTAAACTGGTTAAATATGTTCCTTCTTCCTCACTCATTATATATTCTTTTAGCCATTGATTAATTTTTTTATTTATATTAATGTCATTATCACTAAAAATACCAACAACGTGATTTTTATCAGCACAACTAATTTCTATACCCATAATAAGTTCTGTATATGTATTTTGCTTTATTGTATTGTTTAAAATTTTAATTGCTTGTAACAATTTTTGATAACCATTAATATTGTTGTGGTCTGTTACTAAAACTATTTCAATATCATTATCAGCCAATTTCTTTGCAATTAATAAATATGCCAGAAACTCTTTCTTTGAATTAAAAATTTTTATATCATCATTATTTTCAAAATCAAAATTAAATCTTTCTAACATCGGCAATTCACTTTTTGTGTAAGTATATATTTCATCATTGCTACATTCTTTATAATAATTTACATATTTAGAATGATTTAATAATCTAAAATCGTGAGAAGCAGGTGTGTGTAGATGAAATATTGTTTTATGATATTTACCAAACTTCTTTTTTTCTTCAATTATTTTTTTATACATTTTTGCTAATTCATAATTTGCTTTAGTATATCCCATTTTATACCTCACAATCTCTATTTATTAATTATTATTTTTATCATAATAATCAAATCCTTTTTTCATAACTTCATAAGTATTATCAAAATCATCATCATAAAAACTAGAATTTTCTTTATGACCAACTATATAACCTTTTTTTTCTAATTCTTCTATGGCACTAATCCATTCAGCTTTTTCTCGTATAGATATTGCACCAAAATTTAATTTTAATGTACCACAAACAAATTCTTGTTGATAATTTCCATTTTCTGTGTACATAAAGCCATCTTTATCAATACTACTAAATAATATTTTTTTGGCTTTTTCACTTATGAAATCATCACTAATCTCATTTGTATTACTTTCAATATTTCCAATTTTTTGTATATCTATAATAATTTCACTTATATTATTATATCTTTTTTGTAAATCTCTATCTATACATTTAGAAACTATATTATAAATATTACTATCATCGGCTTTTAAATGAGTTCTTCCTGTAAAAATAAAGTAAAGAATTATACCAACACTATATATTTCATTTTTTACATTATAATCTTTAAAACTAGTTAATGTATCATCAATTAAAGTCCCTCTAATTTCAGATTCGGTTCTTGTTAATTTTAAGTCCATATCTTTAACTAAACCGAAATCCGACAATTTTAGTATCAAAATATCATTATCATATAATTTTATTAAAATATTGTTATAACTAATATCTCTATGTAAAATTTTTTTAGAATGCAAATAATTTAATGCTACCAAAAATTTTATTGCTAATTTTTTTCTCTTTTTAATATTAAATTCTGATTTATTATTATTCATTTCAATATATTTTCTTAATGTAAAATCACAATATTCCATTATATAACTATTATCTTTCTCATTATAAGTATAAACTTTTAATACATAAGGATGTTTTATTCTATTCATTATTTCAAATTCATTTTTAAATCTTATTTTCTCTTTATCGCCAACATTGCCTTTTAATCTCTTTATAGCAAATTTTTCATTATAAAATTCGTCAATATATAAAAGAACATTAGCATAAGCTCCATTACCAATTAATTTAGTTTTAAAGTTAGTAATGCTTCTGTTATTCGTTATAATTACATCATTATTCATTTTAAAAATAGGTTCATATTTGATTATTGTAAATCTTTTATAATTATTTGGAATCTCACTACCACCCGAAGATGATAGAAATGTCTCAGAATATTCTAAAAACCTTTCATAATCTCCATTTAAATTGAAACTTAGATTAGTATTTTTAAGCATCGTTTGTAATTCTTGGATAGTTTCTATAATAAATAATAATTCTCGACTTTCATTCGCATTATAATGACTATTTGATTTACTTTTATCATTCATAAAATTTATCAGTTCATTAAGATTCTGATGCAAATAGGAAAAAATGTGTTTTAATCTCTCATCATAATTACTATATATATCTATATATAATTTTGAAAAATTATAATTTTTTATTTCATTATATAAAATATTTGCTAATGCTATATCTACACTCTCTGCCATAAGTATCACCAGTGAATATTATACTATAATTTTCTTTATTCTTAAATGAATTTACTATAAAATTCATTTATTTCTTCACATGGCAATACCACCTAATTCCATTATATATTAAAACTATTTAAAATACTTACTTATTCCTCGTATTTTAAAGTAAAAAAGATAATCTAACATAATTTATACTAAACCATATCAAACTACCTTAAACTTATTTAATACTTCGCCATTTCTATAATAATCTTTATCAGCATACCTTACACATATAACATTATTATCACTATCTAAATATAATATTACATTATCACTAAAACTTGTCTTTATTCTATATCCTTTGGATCCTTTTCCCTCAAATCCATCTAAGCCCTCACTATCGGCTTTCATATCTTCAATATTTTCTAAACCAATATCACTTAATATACTATCTATTTTTTCGACTTTCTCTTTTTCTACATTAGCAACTCTACTAATTATATTAACATCTCTACTATTTCCACCACCTGCAGCCATAGCAATTATTACCATTAAAACTATAAATGCTACTGTACCACCAATTATTAAACCAAATACTTTTTTTTACCTTTCTCGTATCTTTCAATACCATACCACAATTACTACATTTATAATCATTAAAATTATAAACACTGCCACACTTAGGGCATTTTAATTCTTGCTTACTTATATCTACTGCATAATTTAATGCCTTCATAAAAGCTTTATCTATGACCCCTCATTAGCATATACATTTACAACTTTATCTTCGCCATTACTTTTATAATTTATAATTAAGTAATCAATATTTTGTTCTACTTGCTTTTTTTGTAAACCACTTAAACCACCTAATATTAAACCAGCCCACCAAATAAAACATTACCAACAACACCACGACCAATAACACTTTTATCTTTTTCTATTATTTCCTTATCACTAATAATTGCAACATTACTAATATCTTTTAAAATAATTTTAAATAAGGGCCGCTTTTTAATATCACATAACTGCAATTCATAATTAGTTAACTTGATAATACAATTCGCTCTTTGCTTTATTCCTAACCCCTCATAATGCTTAACTGACTTTTCATAAAATACTTTTTCTTTCAAACTTTTCATTTCTTTTTAAATCTACATAATCTTTTATCATATTTTTCCTCCAATTTTACGGCAAACTAAAACACGGATAAACTCTTTGTTTTCCGTGCTTTTATATATGTTTGCTCCATATTTTTGGAGTTTCTTTAATACTGGCAGGGGCAGCAAGACTTGAACTCACGACATTTGGTTTTGGAGACCAACGTTCTACCAACTGAACTATGCCCCTATTTCTGGTTACATAATGAATTATAACATATAATTTTAAATATTTCAATACCATATGAAATATTCATCTCGTTTTGAATATACTATATTAGGTGATAGCATGGCGATTGTAAAATTTACAGAAAACGAACGAGATTTACTCGCAAGATTAATGCGCGCAGAAGCAGTTGGTGAAGGAAACTTAGGTATGTTAATGGTTGGAAATGTTGTTATAAATAGAGTTCTTGCAAATTGTTTAACCTTTTCAAGAGTGAATACAATTTCACAAGTTATTTATCAATCTCCTGGGGGATTTAGTGGAATTAATAGCCCCCTCTTCTTCAGCAATCCAACGGAACTTGAAAAGTCTCTAGCAGATCGAGTGATTCGTGGAGAATACTTTTATCCAGCAACCAATGCATTATGGTTTTATGCCCCAAGGGAAAATACACCCTGCCTAGAATACTGGTGGGATCAAAGAAATTCAGGAAGATATCGAAATCACTGCTTCTATGAACCTGATCCAGGGGTATGTAATACTATTCATTAAAAAAACATTTCAATTTTATTGAAATGTTTTAATTTACTACATTTTTAAATGTATCCATCGTAAAATCTGTAGATACAGAGTATCTTGGAATTTTAAATTTATCAATACCAGGTTTTGCCTTTTTAAAACCACCTTCAAAAGCCATAGTAAATCCATTGTTTTTTAATTGTTCAATCGCATAATCATTATAATCATAAAATGGATAAGCTATAACAGTAGATCCATGAAGTCTTTCTCTTGAAGCCTGTAAATCTTTTTTTATTACTTCGGGATCTAAACAAGTAATTCCTCCACCTTTTCCAGGTGTTCCTGGGCAAACACCAGCTTCATGCATTTCATGAGTATGCGAGTGACATTCTACATAATCCGTAGTATATTCTTCGGGTCCATACCAGGCGCTAATTAGAAAAACGGTCGCATGCATTTTATATTCATTTAGTAAAGGAATAGCAATCGTTTTCACGCTTTCTGCACCATCATCAATCGTAATTAAAACAGTATGTTCAGGAAGTTGAATTGTTCCATCTAAATAAAGAGAAAAACTTTCCATATCTGTTGTGAAAAATTGATTTTCTTTTAAATAATCTAAATTTTCCACAAAAAATTTTTTCTCATGACAAATCATCTGATCACAAGTCTCTCCTTGTTCTTCATCATAAAAGAAATGATAATTCAACACCGCAACCTCAGCAGCATTTTTTAAATCAGTATAATGTTTTTCAACTTCACGAACCACATATTTTTTTGGAATAGAAACAAACATTTTGTTAAATTCTACATAGTATACCTCAGAACTTTTCCCTAATACTTTAAAAGTATATTCCCCTTTTAAATCAAAAAGTTGCTCACTCTTTTGATATAATTTAGGATTTTTTGTTACGATATCTAAATTAAATGGAATATAGTTTTTATAAATATCATTTATAGTCCTTTTTTCAATTGGTGTAACATCTTGATATGAGATATAAGCATTCAACCCATCAATTTTAAAATATTCTTCTTCTTTCATTTCTTTGGTGCGATCCTCTAAGGTAAGCTGTATATCCTTCATTACTTTACCACTTTTAATATATTTATCCTTCTTTAACTGATATAAATCAGCATTCTTTACTACTTTTACTTCATGATTATAATTTTTATTAATTTTTTGTACTAATTCCGCTTTTTCTTTCTTTAATTTTTTTAATGCCTCAATTTGTTTTAGCTCATAATTACGTTCTAAAAAATATCCAGTGATTCCTAAAATAACTAAAACAAATCCTCCAATCAACCATTTTTTCATCCATATCACCTGTTTTTATTATACCATTTTATTCCATTTTTAAACAAAAAAACAGAAATTAATTTCCTGTTTTTTCCGTTAAAATTACGGATAAAGTTTTTTCTTTTCCATCACGTAATACAGTGATTTTAATAGTATCTCCAACATTATGTTTATAAAGTTTATGTCTAAACTCTGCGGTATTGTCTACTTCTTCATCTGATACTTTAATAATGATATCTCCTTTTTGAATACCAGCTTTCGCTGCTGGACCATTATCTGTAACTGTAATAACTGCAATTCCTGAAGTAATATCCTTATTATTTAAAGTAATTCCATATCGATATAAAGCATAGGTATTACTAACATCAAGCATCTCTAAACCGACCATTGGTCGAACTATTTTTTCACCTTTTTCTAATTTATCAACGGAAGTCATAACAATCTCAATTGGAATAGCAAATCCCATGCCTTCAATTTCATCCTCTACTAATTTAAGTGAATTAACACCAATAACTTCACCATTGACATTACATAAAGGTCCACCACTGTTTCCAGGATTAATTGCAGCATCTGTTTGAAGAACATCCATTACACTATTTGAAGTCGTTACAGTTCGGTTATTTCCTGATAAAATTCCTTTCGTAACCGTTCCCATATAATCACTACCTAAAGGAGATCCAACCGTAAATAAAGTATCTCCTAAAGATAATTTACTACTATCTCCAATTGTTGCGACTAAACTGACTGCTTTGGCATCAATTGATAATACTGCAATATCTGAATACTCATCACTACCTAATACTTTCGCATCCACGGTATTACCATCAATTGTTGTAATTTTTACAGAAGTTGCTTGATCAATAACATGATGATTTGTAATAACATAACCATATTTATTGTCTTTTTTATAAGCAAAGCCTGTTCCAGTAGAAATCTTTTGATTATCACGATAAGACTCAACGACATAGACTGCATTATAAATTTTATCAATAGAATCTTTAATCGTGTTTGTTTCGGTTACTGTGATATTTTTTTTCGTTGTTGGTTCCATCACATTTTCTGTTGTTGGAACATAGCGTAAACAAAGAATGGTACCCATAATTCCAACAAATAAAGCACATACAACTGATAATATATAAGTTGCTTTTTGTTTCATAATTCCTCCTAATCCATATCGATAATATCTCGCCAATTCTCAGGAAATCCAATACGATTTAATATACTAATAAGTGGCACTACATTAATACGACCCTCTAGAATATCAATTTCATATCCAATTTCATATGCAAATTCACGAAATTCCTCTGACGTTAACAATTGTTTTAGCATAATTACAACTGAAAACAAGTCATTTTTTCCAAAAATATATTCCTCATCTGTTTTATCAATATTTAAATATTGATGATACTTACAATCAGGAATTGGTCTTTGTGTACGGTGATCATATAACACTTCTTCATGTGCGCATACATTTCTTAAGTTAGCAAGTAAAGATAAATAAATTGATAAGGTTTCTTCATTTAGATGATAGATCTCTGAAATAGCATCTCGATCCTCTTTTTTTAGTATATTAAATAATTCTGAAACAATACCAAACGATAACACTTTTACTAAAATCCACATAGGAATATATCCATAATTACTTAAATAATGCATCGTTGCCGCATGTTGTTTTCCATTGACACGAATTTGGCGTTTTGTTTTATCTAAAATATCTCTCACTTGTCTACTTTTCATTGGATCTCTCGTAAAATTTTTCGGATTCAAATAATCTTTTTCTTTAAATCCATACTTTTTAGACATTTGATAACTGATAATCGATTTAATATTATTTTCTACGATTAGGATATATTTAAACATAATATTACGAATCATTCGATCAAACACAAACATACCATATAATTCTTCAAATGTCGTTCCTTTAATAAAACGATCTTTATCATTATGCCTCATAAAAAGATGACGATATCCAGCTACAAAGAAATAATTTTCACGAAATAAAATTTCTTTCGCATAATCCACATCATGAATAATTAATCCTTTATTTTGTAAAATTTCAATTTGTTCATCTAAAGTTTTGAAAATCTTCTCTTTCATACAATCACCTACTATATTAATAGTATAACATAAATTCACCTAACTTTCCTTTACAATATAAAAGAAAGTTATGGCAAATTTGTGAAAAAAAAAAGATATTTTTCAATATCTTATAAATTTTCGGGTTGATAATCCGCATTTCCAAAAGCTAGAATTGGATAAAAAACAATAGGTAATAAGGTTAATCCGACTACAAATGCTGGTTCTTTACCAAAAGCTTTCGCAAGATTCAAGTTTGCATACACAAATAATCCAAAGGTAACAATACTCGCAAGTTGAGCAAGGATTCCACCAAGGAAAAGAGAAACTAAAGCCGCTACTAAATAGATTACAAAGCATTGTTGCATATTTAACATTTCATATAAAATATAAGTGCTGTAGTATGGAATTAAGGCTGCCCATCCTGGTTTTCCTGCCTTTTCAAAAATCTTCCACTTAGATACAACCATAAGCACTGTACATATCAAAGCAAATAATAATACAACAAGAATAAATCCACCGAAAATAGCGAGTAATCCTGTTTCATAATTTGTCATCTAATCACTCCTTCTATTATTAATATATAGGTTAATTTAAAATCTGTCAATTAAAATAGATTAAAACACCATCTTTTACAGTATTCACAACCTTTGCCTGATAATCCTTTGTCTGTAATAAATAGCGTTCATTCGGATTAGATAAAAACCCTAATTCTAATAAAACTCCTGGTCTCGTAATTCTTTTTTGTAAATACAGATCGTTACTCTTTTTATATTCTCTTTTTGAATATAACTTTTCTTTAAATTGTTTCTGCATAATTTGGGCAATTTTTTCATTTTGTTTATTATTTGTATTATAAAACACTTGAGCACCTTTCCAGCTACTAGAGGTTTCTGCATTTAAATGGATAGACAAAAACAAATCACATTTTGACTTATTAATAATATTACTTCTTCTAGATAAATCACTACGTTTTCTATTAATGGTATTAGGTACAGATAAATCATAATCATCATATCTTGTTAAATAAACAGTCGCACCTAAATCAGATAAAATTTTTCCTAACTGTTTACTAATTTCTAAATTAATTTTCTTTTCTTTTACTTCTTTGTACATTGCGCCTGGATCATTACCTCCATGTCCTGGATCAATGTAAATGACTTTACCATATAACGGTAAGCTTCGTTCTTTGGCATATCCAAATTCAAAACCACTAATACATACGAGCAAGAGTAAAAGTACCATAATTTTATATTTCCACATAATTTTCACCTACTTAAGTATATGTCTTTTCTTAAAGAGCATTATCTTTATCTCATCATTTTTTATTTATTTATTGGTTGAATCAATCGTATTACTAATATAAAAGAACTTTTTAAAACCTATATTTTTTGATATAATACAACCAGAAAGGAAAGGATTATGAAAACATTTAAAAAAATAATTCGTGGCATATTAACAACTCTTTTAATAGTGTGTATGAGTCTTTTATTTTTAACAACACATCTAGAAAATATGTTAGGGTCCATCATCATAGAAACCATGAAAGAAGAAATTTCATCACCACTTACAACACTTTTAAAAGATCAAAAGATTATTGATTCAAGTATTAATAATGAAGAAATCACTAATATTTTATTTAAAGATGAACAAATGAATACCCTTTATCATGAATACTTGGATACCATCCTCCACAGTATTACAACAGAAGAGGACTTAGAAAACTTAGACTTTGGTACGGATCTTTCGAGTCTCATTAAAAGTCATCAAAAAGAACTACAAGAAAAACTAAAAGTTACAATTACCGATGAACAAATTGAAACATTTGAGAAAAAAGTGAATGAATCTCCAGTTATTAAGAAAAAAATAACAGATACGGTAAAAAGTATGAAAAATCAATTATCCGATGAAGAAAAAGAACTATTAACTATTTATCGTTTTGCTATTTCTACAAAATGTAGTTTTATTCTAATTGGATTTATCATCCTTTTGGTTTTCCTTATTGCAATTCTTTATCCATCACTTTACCATTGGTTATTTAATGTTGCACTTGCTTTAACAATCACAAGTGTATTAAACTTTATTTTTATTCCTGCTTCAAAAAGTATCCTTGATTTTTATGTTCAAGAAAATTTAAATATTTTAATGGAAGTTGGAATCAGAGAAACTATGATGCACACCACTTGGATGTTTATTACTAGTATCCTCTTATTTGCTTTATACTACATCATTCGTTATTTTATAAAAAAGAACCATGAAACTAATTAAACCAGTTCCATGGTTTTCTTTTTGGCAAATCTAAGTTAAATGTTATATATTCTTTGGTAATGGGATGGTAAAAACCTAGTGAGCTGGCAAACAAGGCAATTTGTTCACCAACTTTGGCTTCTTTGTTGTATCGTTGGTCCCCATATAAAGCATGTCCTCTACTAGAAAATTGAACTCGAATTTGATGACTTCTTCCAGTGTTCAAATGAATTCGAACTAAACTGACATTTTTTTCTGGATGATAAGAAAGAAGTTCATAATCTAGGCTAGAATCTTTTCCACGGGAATCAACAGTAACGATATTGGTCTTTGTATTTTTTAACAACTTATCTTCAAAATGACCAGTTTTTTCTACTTTACCTAAAACAACTGCATGATACACTTTATGTAATTTATGTGTTCTTACTTGTTCACTTAATCTACTTGCAGCTTTACTTGTTTTAGCAAATACCATAATACCCCCTGTTACGCGATCTAAGCGATGTACAAGCCCTAGATATACATTTCCTGGTTTATGATATTTTTCCTTCAAATAAGACTTTAAAATAGTCAATAAATCAGTATCCTTTGTATTATCAGATTGAACTAACATATTTATAGGCTTTTCTACGACTAAAAGATGATTATCTTCATAAATAATATTAATCATTACTTTCCCATCTTCCATAAATACCACATGGTAAAACTAAATTATTTTTCGTAATTGGAAGACCTACTTCACCAGAGGCTATTTTACCATGAGGATACATACGTAATAATGTTGTTTTTAAAATATTTTCTAAAACTGTACTAGAAATACCTGTGGTATAAGAGTTAATTAAAAAGAATAATGGTTCCTTACTAATAATCTTTGTACAAGCTTCGATCAACTTATAAATATTATCCTCAAATTTCCAAACCTCTCCATTAGGACCTCTTCCATAACTTGGCGGATCCATAATAATGGCATCGTATGTATGTCCTCTTCTTGCTTCTCTTTCAACAAATTTCAAACAATCATCTACAATAAAACGGATACGATGGCCTTCTAGATGTGATAACATCATATTTTCTTTTGCCCATCCAATCATTCCTTTAGAAGCATCTACATGAACAACTTCAACAGCTCCAGCTGCACTACAAGCCATCGTAGCCCCTCCTGTGTAAGCAAATAAATTTAACACCTTAATTGGACGATTGGCTTTTCTAATTTTATCCATCATATAATCCCAATTTGTTGCCTGTTCTGGAAAAAGACCTGTATGTTTAAAATTCGTTGGACTTACTTTAAATGTTAATTCTTTATAATTGATTGTCCAGTGATCAGGAAGTTTCTTATAAAATTTCCATTCTCCTCCACCTTTACTACTTCTAAAATAGTGTCCATCTAATTTTTTCCATGAAGCATCATAATCTTCCACTAACCAAATTGCTTGTGGATCAGGTCTTCGTAAAATCACTTCTCCCCAGCGTTCTAACTTTTCACCATTTCCAGCATCTAGACATTCATAATCTTTCCATTCATTACTAACACGCATTCTTTCACCTCAAATCATATTTATTATAACATTACTGTCTCATTATGTAAAAGAAAAGATTTAACAAATAAATTCTAATCTTTATTTTAACGATTTATCAAAACCGTTTATTTTATGACAGGTTTAAAATCTTTCTTTAAAATTGTACTTTATCATATCCAAAAATTTACCTACTGGGTATGGTATTGAGGTTGGTTATACCACCTATTTTTTCTATTCATGGATTTTTTTCTTTAAAACATATATTACTAGATATATTAAACCGTTTGTTTTTTATTGCGAAATTACATAAAAAATGATATATTATATATATAATATAGAGTCTTATATTAACTAAGTAAAACATTTAAAAAGGAAGGGATTAACAACTATGCTCACAACTGTTATGTTTGCAATAAACAAACAAGAGGGAAAGAAGGTAAAGACATGAAAAAGACGCGAAATACAAAAAGGAAACTAAGGACAGTACTGTTAGCTACGACAATAACATTAACTGCATTTTCACAATGCTGTACAACAGCTCATGCAGCTTTACTACCAACCGCAAATCAGTTTGCGACTAAACTCAATTTAGGCAATTTTGATACTGCACATTCAACTACATCGGCAAAGATTTATTTTGGAAATAGCGGAGATAATAGACAAAAATGGTGGATTGTTGGAGATCAAAATAAAGATGGTTTAATATTATTTGCAGACGAACCATTAATGAGAAATGTAGTGTTTGACAGCAGTAGAAATAAAAGACAATATGAGGGAAAAAAGGTAAATGCTAATCATTGGGGAGCTAGTGAAATCAGAAAAATGTTGAAGGAATTGGAAACAAATACTTCCTATTTTTCAAAAGCTGAGCAAAAATTGATGAATGAGACAACAATCTATACAGATGATACACTGAATAACAGTGTGTATTCTACAACCGATAAGTTATATCTTGCCTATGGTGATATGGAAAATAATGATGGGTTTCTCAAAGTTGGAAAAAACACTGAGGATAATATAAACAGCGGTCTACGCATAACTGGTAAATTTTGGGGGGCTGGTACCATGGAATGGGCTTGGCTCCGTGCACCTGGAAAAAATGTTGATTTCGGTGTACTATGTGCCATTCGATATAACACCATAACTCAATCTTTTGTTAACAGTACAGCGGATATATACAATGGTTACATTGTAAAACCTGCTTTTGAACTGAATATGTCATCTGTCATCTTCGCATCAGCTGCACCAGCAGTCTCAACAGAGGGAAAATTGAAATTACAGAATGTGACTGGAGATGGAGCATTTACATTGCGATACAGTACAAATACAATTGGTTCTGCTCTTATTTCTTACGATAAAACAAAAGTTAAATTAACAAATGTTCCAGCAAATACTTATTTAGTAGTACAAAATAGGGATGGAGCATGGGCAAAGACTGTTGCTGGAACAACCTCTATCTTAGCACAGGATATGGGGCTAGATAATTTTGAAAATTGTAAAGTATGGTTGGAAACAACAGATTTCGCTGAAAGAAAAACATATGCAACATTAGCAACATCCGCTAAAGCTCCACAAAAGTATTCGGTAAAAGTGACAGGAAATACAAGTTTAAATATTACTTCTAACAACGAAACTCAAAAGGTAACAGAAGATACTGAAATTCAAGAAATTACATTTGAACCTGTACAAGATTATTACTTTCCAGAGAATTATATAGACAGCATTCAAGGATTAACCAATGGATTATTTATTAAAAAAACAAAAAATGGATTTACGATTTTTGGTACACCAACTGCTGATATAAATATCATACTTCCAGAAGCAACCGTGATACCAAAAATACCTGATCCAATCATTCCTACCGAAAATCCGGATAAAATAGAAAATATCCATACCGAAACAAAATACGTTTCTAAAAGAGTAAACGGCTATCATGTACAACAAAATCCTAGTGTTGAAGTATCAAAAGAAAATACTGATTCTCAGGACATTGTCAGTAAACCGGAAAAAGGTGAAAGCGTAAAAACAGAGGTTAAATCAGATCATAAAACAGGTAATAAAACGGATATTAAAACAGGCATTAAATCAAAGAGCCTTTTACGAGGAATAACTGTTGTACTATCAACACTTGGATTTATCATTATCATTATTATCGGTAAGAAACGTAAAGACACAGAAAACACGGATGAATTAAGAAATTAAATGAGTGATAAAATTCATTCTAAATCAACAAGGCACACTTATAAATTACTACTTACAACTACATGTACTATTTCATTAGCTCGTACAAAATTCACATTTTGTATGGGCTTTTTTATTCTAAAAAGATAAGCACAAATTACATTATATCTTATATATTATTTAGAAAAAATTTCAAACAAAAAAAAGTTCGAACCATTCGAACTTTGTAATATTCTCTTAACGTTTTGAGAATTGTGGTGCACGACGTGCAGCTTTTAAACCTGGTTTTTTACGTTCTTTCGCTCTTGGATCACGTGTAACAAAACCAGCCTTTTTTAAGATCGCACGGAATGAACCTTCACTTCCAGCATTATCTTTATCATATTCAAGTAAAGCTCTTGTAATTCCTAAACGAATAGCTCCAGTTTGTCCAGTGAATCCACCACCGTTAACTTTAGCTTCAATATCAAATGTTTCTTCTGTACTTGTAGCAACAAGTGGTTGCATTAAATCCATAACATTTGTTTCATAAGGGAAGAATTCTCTTACATCTACACCATTAACAGTAATTTTCCCTTTACCTGGAGTCATAGTTACACGAGCAACAGATGATTTTCTTCTACCAGTTCCTGTAAATTTTCTAGTTTCTGCCATAGTTCTCCTCCTTATTTAATTTTCATCTCAACTGGTTGTTGAGCAGTATGTGGATGATTTTCTCCAGCATACACAAATAACTTTCTATACATTTGACGTCCAAGTCTTCCTTTTGGAAGCATTCCCTTGATCGCTCTTTCTACCATTTCTACTGGATATTTTTCTTTCATTTCACGAGCAGTTCTCTCACGAAGACCTCCAGTATATCCACTGTGATTATAATAAATTTTCTTATCTAACTTATTTCCAGTTAAATTTACTTTGTCCGCATTTACTACGATTACATAATCTCCACAATCAATATGTGGTGTGAATGTTGGTTTATTTTTTCCACGTAATACATGCGCAACTTGTGTAGCTAAACGTCCTAAAGTAAGTCCATTTGCATCAATAACATACCAATTACGTTCTACAGTTTCTTTTTTTTGCATATATGTATTTTTCATTTTGCATTCCCTTTCTTTAATAATTATAGATTTTCTAGTATTTATCAAAATTTACTTTCCCAGGGCAAATTCCAATAAATACAAAATGTACCAGTTAAAATTGTACTAAAAAAACATATAAAAGTCAATAAAATTATATGTTTTTCTTTACTTTTTATGTATTTTTTTAAGAAATAAATTATCGATGATAAGAAGTTGGCTCTTCCCCTAAAATTTCCACCTCTTCATCAGATGTATTTACATAGGCTGTCGCCCCATTTACTTGGAAACTACTTTCTCCATTTTTGTTAGAAATTGATGGAAAAGAAATCTCATCAACACGTTCAAATGATTTAAATAAATCCTGGTTAATAGTAATTTGTCCATAATTTTCCCATTGCCCATCTTTTAAAGATTGACACTGTAAAACAAAGAAGAGATATTGATAATTAGTTCCAGGAACAACATCATAATATTGTTTCAACAAAATATAACGTTCATTACTACTTGAACCAGTTCTGCGGTAAACACCTAGATTGATCATGCTTTTCTCATGTTGTTCATAATAGGATTTCTTAATTTCACGAATCAATAAAGGATCTGGTAATACTGAAATAACTTGATCCTTAACTAATCCTTCAGGACCCTTTTTATAAGATTGCATAGAGAAATAATAAACTGGTACTTTAACTTTAGTATCTTGGTACTCACAATCTTCATACTTTACCAGATGATCAATGTACTCAAAGGAATAATTTTGATACTTCTTATTTTGGATTTCTACCATTTTTGAACCAATAGATTGTTGTACTTCTTCTGCGCAATAAGATAAGTTCCATAGATTCCATTCATTTAACAATTCATCATAAACTTCTATTAATTTTTCCTTTGTTGGATTACTTCCCGCTTTTTTATTAAACGCATTCATAATCGCCTGATAGTTTAACTTATAATAAGATTCAGTTTCACCTTCACCCATATAATTTTTTACTGGATTTCCACATAATTTTGTCTCCAACGCATCATAATAAGCGATCAGTAAAAGAAGATCTATACTATCCTTATCTACCAAAGTTTCTAAGCTTTCGCCATTATAGGCCTCTATTTCTACTTTTTTTGCTGTATCTAATGATTGAATCAATTTGTTTCTTTCGGCTTTTTCCTGTTCAGAAAACGTTTCTGCTAATATTTGTTCCATTTGGGATTTATTATTCTCTTGTTCCTCAACCTGACATCCACTAAAAACAAAACTTGAAACAACTCCACCTAAAATTACTTTAAATAATTTCTTTTTTTCCATAGTTTTTCTCCCTTTATATATCATGCCTTATCGACAAAGAATCTATCATTACTATTTATTATACCAAATTAATATAATTAAATAAAGGTGATTTTATGAATTTAATCCCAAATATACCAGCAAAATTATTTACACTTAGTGCCATTATTGTGGGATATTTATTAATTGATGACTTGACCGCAAATGAACAAAATGCTTTAGGAAATTGGTTAATGTTAACAGCTCAAGTTTTATGTACCAATGCCTTTTATCAGCAAGTAGAAATGGAACGTGGTAGGCAAGAAAATACCTATCAAGCTCCTACCAATGAAGAAACACTACTCATGTTACAAAAAATGATGAATGCTCTACAAACAGAAATAGAAAATATAAAGGCTGATATTCAAAATAAAAAAACTACTTTATAAAGTAGTTCTAATGTTTTTTGTAGAAGTTATAGATTCCTTAATGGCATTTTCTAAACCTAATACTTCTTCATATAGATAAGTTAATTCCTCTAAATCATAAGGGTTCGCAACCGCAACCTTATTTTTTAATTGTTCATATTTTGCAATAAATTCTAAACTAAAATCACCCGTACGAAAAAGTTCTGTTAATGTACGAAATTCCTTACGAAGTACAGATTGTGAAATACTCATTGTTTGATTATTTTCCATTTATTTTCTCCTTAATTATAAAACACATCATTTAAATACAATCCTTCTGGATTCGCCGTTTTACCAGCTTTACGACGATCTTTCATCTGTAGGATATCTATAATATCCTCACTTTTTCTTTTTCCCTCACCAATCTCGATAAGGGTTCCAACCATATTTCTTACTTGATAACGCAAAAAACCAGTTCCCAAAAAAACAATCTTAATTTTATTAACATTCTTAATACTACGAACTAAATTTGTTTGAACAATTCTTCTTGTATAATCTTCGCGTTCGTCATCTGCCTTTGAAAAAGATTTAAAATCATGCTCCCCCTCTAAATATTTTAATGCACGTTCCATCTCTACAACATCTAATTTTTTATTATACTGGTATACATAATTTCTCTCAATAGGGTCATATTCACCCATATTAATTTTATAAATATATTCTTTAGCCTTTACATTAAACCTAGCATGAAATGTATCGCTAACCTCTTCTACTCTTTTTATATAAATATCGTCAGGTACTAAAGAGTTTAAAGCTTTATAAAGTTTTTCCACTGTAATATTCATATCTAAATCAAAATGGGCTTTCTGATTATTTGCATGTACACCAGCATCCGTTCTACCAGAAGCATGCACATCCACCTTTTGATTATCATTAATCTTCTTTAACGCTTTCTCTAATTCACCCTGAACCGTTTTTTTCTTTGGTTGTTTTTGATACCCCTTATATCCTGAACCATCATAAGCAAATGTTATTAAATAACGCATAGTACCACCTCTTCTAGATATGACGATAAATATCTTTAATTAAATCTTTAATATCATTTCGATATCCAATTTTTTTTCTTTTTTTCTTAAGAACCATTTTTTCAAATTCTATAATTTTAGGAATCTCAATTTGATATTTTTTACAATTTCTTGTATTACAAAAGACATCATAAGTTGATCCTTCTAATACAACATTTCTATTATAAACCACAAATACAAAATCCGCAAATTGATGAACCCAATTGGTATCTGTACTAACAATTACAATTGTTTTATGATATCTTGTTTTTAATAAACGAAAAACCTTTATTAAACTATTCTTGCTTTTCGCATCCAAGCCAACATCTGGATACAAAAACACATAGGTTGATTCTCTCCCACATAAAGTATATGCGATCGAAATCTTTTTCATCTCTCCCAAACTAAATTCCGTCATTTTTTTAGTTAAAGCATCGAGTGATAAGTGAATCATTTGAAGAGCTTCTTCTTTTTTCTTTTTATGTTTTGTTTTTTCTGATAATACTTCATCCAATGTTTTATCCATATATTTTTCTTCATATAAATCAGGATAATTTTCAAGTTTTAGTTCCTTTAAAATCAATTCCTTTTTCCCACTTCCACTAGGTCCTAGTACAACATTGATTTGTTTCTTTTTTATTTCCACAATTCATCTACCATCTTTTCTATTGTGTCCACTGGATGATCTACAACTTCATAATACTTTAATTTATGATAGAGTTCCATAACAAAAGGCATTTCTAAACCTAATCTACGAAATAGTTCATCTTCTTTTAATACTTTTTTTCTCGTTCCTGTTAAAAAGACTTTATTTTGATACCACAACATCACAATATCCGCATACATTAAGTCTTCGGGGTCTAAACTAACATAAATAATTGTTCTTTTTTTCTTTTTCGCATCCTTTTTTAGCCATTCCAAAAGAGCATGTTTATGAAAATGATCCACCATCGATAAAGCTTCATCTAAAATGAAAACCGTTGGATCCTCCATATATCGATATAGAAAAACTAATACCTGTTCCATTCCTCTACTATGTATATGATCTAAAAAACTTGAAATCTCTTTAACCCCAAATAGAGATAATACTTCTTTTACCATATCTTGATGATCTAAATCCATAAGTAATCGTTCCATCATTTTATCCTGTGGATAACTTTCTTTATCAGATAAATAAATAACTTTTTCCTGTGGAAAAAAATCAAAAGACATTGAAGACGTTATTTTTTTTAAAAAGGTAGTTTTTCCACAACCAATAGGTCCTAAAAAGGCATTCCATTTAAATTTAGAGAAGGTGACAGTATCAAAGTTTCCAGAAATTACAAATTCATCTTTCATACTACCACCTCACACAATACTTATTATTATAATATATTTTTAAAGGGTTGACAATGAAATTTTAAAGAAATCTATAGAATTAAAATTTGACAAAAACAAATGAAACAATTATAATACAATCATCTATTTTGAAAGAGTGATATTTATGGTTAATAGTAAAAAATTAAAGGAACTTTCCTTACAAGAAAAAACAGTAGTACTCCAAAAATACTATCAAAATAAACAACTAACGATCATGGGACTAAATGATTCACAAGGGGTAAATTTAACAAAGACTTTTTATAAAAAGGGAATTATTCATAATGTGGCATATAAAATAAAAAAAGATGCGACTGTCCTAGATTTATCATCACTTACAATGAACAAAACAGAACACATTAATTATTTTTTAGATGGTAATATAAGTTTAGAACAAGTAAAACTTTCACAGCAATATTCTGCGGTTGAAGCGGCTAAAAAAGCTTTACGAGATTTTCATTTACCTTCGGTCTTTGGTAATGCGGCAAATATCTATAAAATCAACTATCACGTAGAGCCAGGTGACGATCGTATTTTTGTTACAAATGCACTAGCAAACGCTAAAGACAGTATTGTTATTTATTCTTCTGGTGTAAATAATT
>JAETPN010000014.1 GCA_021771185.1 Bacillota bacterium
CGCAAATTTATAAAAGTAGATGGTTCAAAATATCGTCGTTTAAAAATTCAGGTAACTGAAGAAGATAAAATTTTAGAAAATAAAAAAGTATTATTTAAACTAGGAAAACAATTTGGAAATCGTTGTTATGATGCTGTTATTTTAAAAATATTAGGAAATGTTACTGATCCTGATATTGATATGATATGTTTATTGGAAAAGAAAAAAATTCCTTATACTTTTCCACAGGAAGTGTTAGATGAAGTAGAGACTTTACCAACCCTTGTTACCGAAAAAGATCTTGTAGATCGTAAGGATTATCGTGATAAGAAGATTTTTACAATTGATGGTGTGGATGCAAAAGATTTTGATGATGCTGTATCGATTGAAATCAATGAATGTGGTAATTATGTAGTGGGGGTTCATATTGCAGATGTTAGTCATTACGTGAAAGAAGGAAGTGCGATTTTTGAAGAAGCCTTAAAACGTGGAACAAGTATTTACTTAACAGACCGTGTAATTCCAATGTTACATGAAAAGTTATCGAATGGAATCTGTTCTTTAAATGAGGGTGTAGATCGTTTAACAATGTCTACGGAAATAGAACTTTCTCCGGATGGAGAAATTGTTGATTATCATATTCATGAAGGTGTAATTCATTCTAAAAAGCGAATGAATTATACAGATGTAAATCGTGTACTTTCTGGTGAAAAGGTGCCAGGATATGAAGACTTTTCCACAGAATTAAAATTATTAGAAAAGTTATCCACAATTTTACGTAAAAAAAGTAATCAACAAGGAAGAGTTGATTTTGATCATGAAGAGAGTTATGTAGTGATGGATGGAAGTAAAGTTTCAGATATTGTATTAAGAAATCGTGGTGCTGCTGAAAAATTAATTGAAGAGATGATGATTTTAAATAACAAAGTAATTGCTACGCATTTATTTAATTTAAATTTGCCAGGAGCTTATCGTGGGCATCATGCTCCAGAGGAAGAATCTTTAGAGAAAATAGATACACTTCTTGAAGCACTCCAAATTCCTTTAGGTTATTCACTTCAAGAAAAGGGAAGTCATCCTAAATGGGTCGCAAAAGCTTTAAGCATAGCTCAAGAATATCCCGCGTATCCTGTCGTTAGTTATCATATGCTACGTAGTATGTGTAAAGCAGAATATTATTCCGTTCCAACCCCACATTTTGGCTTAGGTATCGGTATGTATAAAGATATGTATTATACTCATTTTACATCGCCTATTCGTAGATGGAATGACTTTGTTGTTCACCGTGTTGTAAAGGATTTAGTATTAGGTAAAAATTACTCCATAGAGAGAATAGAAGAATTGGAAGAAAAATTACCACTTTGGGCTACGACAGCCTCTGTGACAGAACGTCGTGCGATGGACTTAGAACGTGAAGTAGAACAAATGAAAAAGTGTGAATATTTAGAAAATCATAAAGGCGAATTATTCACAGGGCACTTAATGGAGATTCATGAGAAGCATATTACTTTAGACGTAGGTGGTTTATTTCGTGCTTTTATCCCACTTCATACACTTCCAGCTTTTGAAGTGTTAGTTCCTGGTATATCTTATCAAGACACGAGTGGAATTCATACGTTAGGAGAAGAAATGACGTTTAAAATCACTGAAATTTCTGTAGAAAAAGGAATGATTTATGGTATGATACAAAAACAAAAAATATTACGAAAGGAGTCTTATGGAAATCGTTAATAGAAAAGCAAAACATGATTATTATATTGATTCAACCATAGAAGCTGGTATTGTTTTAAAAGGAACTGAAGTAAAATCTATTCGTAATGGAGCAGCTAATTTAAAAGATAGCTATGCGATCATTCGTCATGGGGAAGTGTTTCTATTAAATATGCATATTAGTCATTATAAAGAAGGAAATATTTTTAATCATGAAGAAACAAGAACTAGAAAGTTATTGTTACATAAAAAAGAAATTTATAAATTACATGATAAAATTCGTTTAGAAGGCTTTACTTTAGTACCTTTAAAACTTTATTTTAAAGGTGATTATGCCAAAGTCTTAATTGGTGTTGCGAAGGGAAAGAAAGACTATGATAAACGTGAAACCATAAAAAAACGTGATACTGAAAGAGAAATTAGAAAGGCAATGAAACAATATTAATCATTGCCTTTTTCTAAACGTATATATTTTAGTTGTTTTACATACATTTTAGTGTTATAATAGAAACACCTGGGGATGTCACGGTTTCGACAGTAATATGTAGACCCTAACGGCAAGTCGGAGGTACACGTTACGTACAAAACAGAAAATAACTGGAAAAAATAAATTAAGTAACGTATTCGCTGGAATGTTTAACACTCCAGTATATGCCTAAATAACGGCAAGTACGGCTCTTCTTATAGATCTCCCATATCTGTAAGCAAGGGTTCAATTTCATGGGATATATTCTTACTTAGCTTAGAAGTAAGAATGAAATTTATAAGCTAACTATAAAGCGGGTTGTTCATTACTTTCACTTTATAGGACAATATTTAATGAACTAAACTTGTAGATGTTATCGTTTGTTTATTATTGGACAGCAGTTCAATTCTGCTCATCTCCACCAGATTGATACCAAACTCGAACTTTTTGAAAAAACAAATAGTTCGAGTTTTAACATACTTAAATTTATGGTAAAATATTTTAGAAATAAAATTGATTATGTCAATTTAATAAACACACTTGTATATTGACATGTAGTCAATATAGGAAGGATTATAAGTATGTCGGAATTAACTATTGTAATTGATAATTGGGGACATAAGGAACTAAAAGAATATTTAATGTCTTTAAAAGGAATTTTAGATGTTGAAATTAAAAATGATGAACATCTAGACATTTATTTAAAATATGATTCCAGTTTAATAACTCCTAAAATAATAAAAATGGAAATCGCATTGTTTTTAAATATTACAAAAATTCCTTCTTTACTTTCTTTTAGTAAGTATCCAAAATTTGAAACATCTAATTATACAATAACGAGAGATGATCTTTGCTGTGAATACTGTTACAAAGGTGCTATAGATGATTTGTTTGAAACAGAAGGAATAGAAATGGTTAAAGGCAATTTTAATGAGGACTATTTATTTAAAAAATATGAAGAACGTGAAAAAGTTATAATAAATATAAAATATAATCCCAATTTAATAAGTCTAGAAGAAATGAAACTAATTGAATTAAAATTAAATGTATAAAAGTTGTTGAACGTCCTCCTTTAGGGCACCATAATGTAATTCAGTTGGACACTTGTTCAATTTAATGATAAATATCAATTCTAGAAATGGAATTGATTTTTTTGTTTAAAGAAGGAATTGATGAAATGGTAAAAATAATTAAGTAAGAAATAGGAATTGAAGAAGACTTAAAGAAGAAACTATCATTTATAGGAAGTTTTTGTAATAGTAGTATAGAAATAGAAAATCCAAAAGAAGAATTAGAAAAAGAAATGCAGTATAGAAAACTATTTAATAGAAATAAGAATAGAGAAATTAATCAAGTAATGAGTAAAATAAATAAAGAAATGGATGAACTGGCTGAAGCATTTTATGAAAAAGATAAAAAATATGATGATATGGAACTTTAGTAATAAAATTTAGACAATATGTGTTATAATAGTTGTAATATTAAATTTACAGGAGGGTTTAATTTATGGCATTATCAAAGGGAAAAGTTAATTTAAAAATACTACGTGAAAATTTGTTGAAATATGAACAAGAACAACAAACAAAACCAATTATATTAGATGATAAAGTAGATGAATTTATCAATTGGTATACAGAAAATATGGTTAAAGGAAATTATTCTGACATAGGAGAATTTCATAAACCAAATGATATGAGAAATTTTATTGAAAAAATGGCAGTATGGTATGAGTTAAGATATCCTGATTATGTAATAAATAGATTGATGCCTGGTTCTGGTCAGGAAATGATAGATATAAATGATGTAATGTTTAGAAAAAATTGGTATACAAACGATTTATTAGATGAAGATTCTGATGTTAGAGATTTAGATTGGGATCAATTTTATAATACAAAGGCTTTTATTAACTCATTGCCTTGGAGTGAAAGATGGTTATTACAAGAACCTAAATATCGTGATATCGTATATTGGAATTGTCATCATCGTAGTTCACATTTACATTTATCTGCAAAAGGAATTATTACAGAAGCAGAATTGATGGAAAATATAACTGGAATACCAGATGAAAATTTAAGAGGTATTAATATTAAAACATTAGTGGAAGAACTAAAAAATAATGGCATTGAAATACCGATTGAAAGTGAATTAGAAAATGCAATAAAAGAATATGATAATCGTATTTATCAAAAAGAAGAAATGCTTAATTGTGTAATGTATAGAATTATTGAACGAGGTGGAAATAGATTTGGTCCTCGCAGAGCATTTCAATTTGCTAAAGAATTTGGAAGAAATATTGATATTCCTATGATATATGGAGTTGACCGTTCAGACCCAGGACTAAGAAGCTTTATGAATGAATATCTAAAAGCCGGAGGTTCAAAAGATTTAGTTTGTTATAGTGGCTATTTTTCAAGATCCAGCAAATATGAAAAACTTGAAATAATAACATTGCAAGAGTTAATTCAAACAACTTGGAATGATTGTGTTACTAAATATACACCAGAAGAAGATGAACTACACCAAAGATTAGTAAATGCAATTGCAAATTTAATTAATCAAGAGGAATTAGCCAAAGAGCCAGAAGGTTTGAGAAGTGAGGAAACTAAGCAATTACAATTACAAAGAAAAAGATGATTATAATAGTAAATATTAATCATCTTTTTTTTATCTATATTTTTTTATTTTTTGGTTTTGGTTAAAATATAAGGTTTATTGTTTTCTATATCGGGTCTAACTAAAGAAATACTAGAATACTCACCAGCAAAAATTCTAAATAAAGCACTACTAATACAATCATCAAAAACAGTTTTTAAACTTCTTGCTCCACTGTGTTTGGCGATAGCTAATTCTGCTATATATTCTATAAAATCATCGGTAAATTCAAACTTTACTTCCAACATTTCAAATAACTTTTGATATGTATTTATCGGACTAAAATCTGATTCTTTTAATATTTTTATAATATCATCTTTTTTTAATGGATTCATGGGAATCGTTTTAGAAAATCTACCAATTAATTCTCTCATAATTCCATATTTCATAAAATCATCTGTTGTAATGTGTTTGTAATCATCACCATCGGTAATTCCAGTAAAAGCTCCTAGACCTACAACGGTTAGTTTTGATGTGTCAAATTTTTTATTATCAAAATAAAATAAGGTTCCATCAAGTAATTTTAATAAAGATCTTTGAACACCAATTCTAGATACATGAGACTGGTTATCCCCTGATTTTTCAGCTAATTTATCAAATTCGTCTATAACTAGAATTCCTTTTTCAGCTAGTTTTATATCATTGTCTGCTGCAAGACATAGATCTTCAAGCATATCAGTTATTTTTCTTCCTACATATCCAGTTTCAGATAGCGAAGTAGCATCTTCTATAACTATTGGAATTTTATAAAGCTTAGATATTCTTTTCAATATTTCAGTTTTCCCTGTACCGGTAGAGCCATAAATTAAAATATTTTCTTTTAGTTTAGCAATTAAATCCATGTTTAAATCAGAATTTATAACTTTTTGATTCTTAAATAAAGCTGTTAAAATCTGCATTATTTGCTCATCTTGAGAAATAATAGTTTTCTTTATCGATGAGTACATAGTAGATATATCAGTATTTTTTTCAAATTCATCTTCATCAAAATCTTTTTCCGACTTTTGTAAATAGGATATTAAACCTTCATTTTTTAATTTTATTAGACCATTTCCAGTATCATTTCTTAAATAGTATTGTGCGGTCTCAGCTAATTTCTTTTCTCTAATTTTCGTGAAATTAACATGATTATCAATAGACTCTATATCTTTAATTAAGTCATTTTCTAAGAAAACATATTCATCTTCATCTGCTTTCTCATTAAGTGCATCAGCGTATATTCCAACATTTGTTCCACTTAATATATTGCATAGTTCTTTATGCTCCGTATTAGTAAAGTTAATACCAGCAACATAATCTATAAATTCAAAAATTTCATATTTCCTTTTCTCATATGTTATATGTTTCTTTTTTAATAAATATCCAATACATAAATATGCCATAAAATCCTCCTTATGTGAGTATTATTATAACATATTTTTAATAAATATAATACAACTTTATAGAAATGAGTAATGTTTTATGGTTTCATAATATAGAGTATTCATATGATATAATCTTTAAAGATATCTATGTTATTTTTTAATAACTTTTAATGTAAAAAGAAGGATGAGTTGTAATAAGATAAATGAGATGAAAATGAATAGAAGTTGTTCATCAATGTGAAAGGTATAATTGTTAATAGATAATTTTATACCAAAGGTTTCATATAAAATATGATGAATGTTGGTGGGGTAAGAAGCTAAAATTTTTTCTGTAATCTCTTTTGTGTTAATCCATCTTAATAAACTAGTTGTTTGACATAAGGGAAAGTAAAAGAAAATATTTCTTATAATGGTTGGATAATAACCTATGGGAATATAGACACCCGTAAAGAACCCAATGACAACTCCATATAAAGTTTCAAAGGTCGTGAATGAAGTAAAGTTATTTATAAATAAAGCAATGAGTAAGATGAGGGTACAAGCGATGGTGTTGGAAAGAACAATAGTTAAAATCGATGATATGATGGTTTGAAGGGAACTATAAGAATCATAGTGGAGAATAAAGAAGAATTCAATAAGAATGTATGTAATTAAGGTAATAAAGATGGATATTAAAATAGAGGTAAATAGATAGGAGTATATAATTTTTAGTTTGGAAATTGGGGTAACAAGAAAGTCTTTCATAATACATGCTTGATCTTTAATAAAAATAAGTATGATGGATAATGCACTTGTGGCCCCAATAACAATTAATAATCCAGAGGTCATTAAGCGATCGACAAAAAGATTTGTATAGTTACTGATAAAACCATAATCATGAACAGCTTTCATAGTAAAATCACGAATAAACAAAAAGTATAAAGATAAAATAACACCAGAGGAAAGAAAACTTAATACCACATTCATTGGATTTTTAATGAATATTTTTAGATGTCTATAAATTAATGTTTTCATGTTTGATAACCTTTAAAAAAATTTCTTCTAAACTATTATTTGATACACTAAACGTTTTAATTTGATTTATATTTTGTTTATTTAAGTACGTCAATGCCTCGCTCATGGTATCCACTTCGATTTTTTTTAATGAATCAGTAAATTCAACATTTAATATTTTATTATTATATTTGGACATTAACTGGTCATACGTTCCGTGAAAGATAATGGATCCAGATTTTAAAATACAAAGATAGTTTGCCAGATTTGCCTCTTCAATATAATGTGAAGAAAAGAAAATTGTTAATTTTCGTTCACGATTTAATTTTAGTAAAACGTTCCACACTTTCTTTCTTGTTTCGATATCTAAGGCTGTTGTTGGTTCGTCCATTATAATAATTTTAGGGTTGATTAGTAAAGCTCTTGCGATCATTGCGATTCTTTTTTGTCCACCAGAACAAATTTTATATGGATGATATAAAAAGTCATGCATATCAAAAAGGTCTACTAGTTCTTTAATCCGTTCGTTTAGTTTTTGTTTGGAATAGTGATATAATTTACCACGAATCATTAAGTTTTCATAAATAGAAAATTCATCGTCGAAAGTATTTTCTTGGAATACGATCCCAATTTTTCCCTTTAAATATTTATTTTTAAAAAGAGACTTTTGGTTTAGAAATACCTCACCTGAAGTTGGCATTAAAATAGTTGTAATAATATTTAACAAAGTACTTTTCCCAGCACCATTCGAACCTAAAAAAGCAAAAATACTGCCACTTGGTATTTCGATAGAAACATCTTTTAACACTCGTTTTTGTTTATATACTTTATTAATTTTGTTGATGGTAATGATATTGGACATGATATCACCTCTTTAAACTATATTCAAATTGAGGAGAAAATAAAAGAAAAAGTATTAAATTTATTTTAATACTTTTAGTTTAAAAGATAAATTCCAATGGTAAGATAAGTAGCAAATAAAATCCATAGGATATAGGGAATATTTAAATAAGCGGAAAGTCTTACTTTTTTGTAAAAGAGATAGATGAGGTAAATCACAAGAAAATCTAATAAAATGATCCAAAGGATTGCGATAAAACGCCATTTCCAAAGAAAGAAAATAATTGACCACATCGCATTTACAAATAGTTGAATGTAATAGATGATGGATGCTAGAGTATGATGATCATCATTTTTTTGAAGGATCAAATAGGATAATCCCATGAGAAGATAAATGATGGTCCAGGCAATTGGAAAAATAATTTTTGGTGGTGCAAGCGGTGGAAGATTTAAATTCGTATAATCAATACTCCCTGAAATGATAAATCCCACAATAGATCCTACCACAAGTGGGAAGAATAGATAAAACAGTGGATGTAATGTTCTTTTCATAATCGTTCCTTTCTATTATTACTATACGTATAAAACAAAGATATATACAATTTTTTGGTTTTAAGATATAATAGAATTAGGTGATTTAAATGAATTTTAAATGGGATTTAACAGAGTTATTTGAAAATGAAGATGCTTTTTATCAAGAAATTATGAATATCAAAGAATTGTTATCTGAGATAAAAATTTATGAAGATAAGGATTGGGATGAAGATATTTTATATGAAGTACTAAATCAAAAATGGGATATTAAAGAACGTGCAAATAATGTTTTGATTTATGGATCTTTAAGGTACTATAAAGATGTAACTTCTGAACTATGTACCAAACTTAAGTCTACTTCAGAAAAACTTAATCATGAAGTAGATGCTTATTTAAATTTTATTGACCAAAAGATTATTGAGTTAGGAAAACTTAAAGTACATTCTTTTCTCCGTAAAAATTCTCAATTAGAAGTTTATCGTCATTCTTTGGAAAATTTATTTAGAAGACAAGAACATGTATTAGAAGATGATATGAAAGAGAAAACTCAAGAAAATCTGGATCATATTAATACTTGTCTTAGTTCTTATAATAATGAACTAAGAGATATGAATTTTGGTGAGATTGATATTGATGGTAAAAAGATGGAAGTAACCTCATCTAATTTTGGAAAATTTCTTGCATCAAGAGATCGAGAAACGAGGAAACAAACATACTTTATTGTAAATCAAGCATTTCAAGATAAAAAAGAAATATTTTCTGATTTATTGGATTCTATTTTTGAATGTAGAATTCAAAATGCTACGCTTGAACATTATCCTTCTGTTTTAGAAAAAGTTTTATTTGAGGAAAATATTGACTGTAAGATCATTGATACCTTGATAGAGGCTGTTCATAAAAACTTACATTTAATTCAACGATATTTAAAAATAAAATCAGAATTCTTACAAATAAACAATCCACATTTATATGACTTTGGGGTTCCCTTAGATCATCATTTAAAATTTAAATATACGTTTGAAGAGGCCGTTCAAATTATTAAAGAGGCATTAAAACCTTTAGGGGAGGAATATCTTAAAGTAGTTGATGATCTTTTAGATGGACATATGGATATAGAGCCAGATGATCATAAACATCAATCTATTATTTTCTCATGGCATACGTATTCATTTATGAATTTTAGAGGTAGTTATATTGATTTAAAAAATATGATTCATGAACTTGGTCATATTGTGAATTATAGTCTATCTAAAGGAAATGTACCTTTTATATATGAAGATAGTACTATTTTTGTAGGAGAAACCGCATCTATTGTAAATGAAATTTTGCTAAATAGATATTTATATCAGACAGCTGGTTCTATAGAGGAAAAGATCTTTTATTTAAGTAAAGAAATAGAAAACTATTTTACTTCTGTATTTAAACAAACGATGTATACAGAATTTGAAAATGAATTGTATCATACAAAAGAGTCTAATCCTTTAACTTCAGAAAAAATATCCATGTTATATGATAAACTTATCAAGAAATATTATGGATCAGATATTCTTTATGATGAAATTTCCGCTATGGAATGGATGCGTTTAGGTCACATATATCGTTGGAGTTATTATCCTTACAAATATGCAACTGGTTTAATCAATGCTAGTGTAGTAGTAAATTCTTTAGTAGATGAGCAATCTTTATCTAAAGAAAAATATTTAGAATTTTTATCTGCTGGAAGTAGTTTATACTCTCTAGATTTATTAAAAATGCTCCAAATAGATTGTACAGATGCAGATATTATTAATCATGGCTTTCGTGTCTTGGCGGATGATATTGAAAAATTAGAACACATTTTATCTTTAAAAAAATAAATTAGTTCTATTGTAAAGGCAAAGACAAAATAAACGGATGAATTTATTCATCCGTTTTTTTATCATAAATAGCGAGTAATGTAATTTCAGTAGGAAAAATATATCCCCCATGACTTCTTAAGTAAAAATGATATCCTGGTTTCATTTCTTCAATCATTTTTGGGATTTTCCATAAATCCTCAAAAGAATGATATACTGACAATAATAGTTTAGGTGCATCATTTTTGATATGTTTTCTAGCTCCTATAAGTGCTCGTTGTTCACTTCCTTCAATATCCATTTTTAACATACTAATAGGCTCTTGAATATCATGATCTAAGGTTACAGCTTCTATTTTGTTGGTTCCTTCTTCTTCAATCATATTCGCAGAAGCATCGACGTTACTTTCCTTAAAAGATACCATTTTATTTTCATCTAACACGGCTTTCTTTTTACAAATGATATTAGGATAAAAAGCTAAGTTTTTCTTTAATTGTTTGAATGTTTCATCCGTAATATCATAGGCATAAATTTTTTGATAAGACTCACTCCCATATAAGTCTAGATAGTCTAAGATATTGTCTCCAGTATAAGCCCCTAAATCTACAAGAACTTCTTTTTCAGCCATTGGTATGATGTCTAAATCAAAATAGGGGTGATAGTTATATTCTAATGAATCATGTAATGTAGAAAAATCATATTGATACCAATTATTTAAAATAGCAAATAAAAGTTGTTTGGAACGATAATCTTCTAGACGATGATAAAGCCAGAAGAGATCTTCTAAATGATTAGTAAATGTATCTACTTTTTGTTTGATATGTTCAAATTCATTTTGATCTTCTTTTAATGTTCCCCAGTAAGGAAATTTTTCAAAATAGTCTTCAAAGGATTGTTTTAATTCTTTAGATAATCCAAGATAATGATCTTTCATTTGATGAAACAATTCTTCTTTTGTCTGTTTGTTTAAATGGCGAATGAGCTTATAAAATTTTTGATCTATGTGATTCATATATACCTTCTTTCTAATTTTTTATATGTTAAAATGTGGGAAGATATGAGAATCGTGTTATAATAAATAAGGTGATCCTAATGAAAAACTATAGTACATCTATAAGACAAATAATGAATATATATCAAACAAATAGAAATGGTTTATCTGAAGAGGAAGTCCATCAAAGACAGAAGAAGTATGGAAAAAATGAACTAAAGGGAAAGAAAAAGATTACTTTAGTTCATATGTTTCTAGAACAACTTACGGATAAAATGATTTTACTTTTATTAGCTGCCTCTTTACTATCTTTCTTTTTAGGAGAGTATGTAGAATGTGTTGTTATTTTAATTATTGTTGGTATTAATGCCCTTGTAAGTATTTTACAGGAGAAGAAGGCTGCGGATGCGATTAATGCATTAAATCAAATGAATGCACCTCATGCGACTGTTATAAGGAATGGAATTCGTAAAACAATTTTATCTTTGGATTTAGTTGTTGGAGATCTTGTTGTTTTAGAGGATGGTGGAATTGTTCCTGCAGATCTTCGTTTAATTGAAGAATATCGTTTAATGGTTGATGAGTCCGCTTTAACGGGAGAGAGTGTTTCTGTAGAAAAAAATGCAGAGGCTGTGTTAAAAGAAAATACACCCTTAGTTGAACAAGTAAATATGGTTTTTTCTTCTAGTATTGTGACGTATGGAACAGCCCTTGGTATTGTCGTTGCGACTGGCATGGATACGGAAGTAGGAAAAATTGCTCGTATGTTAGAAAATGAACCAGATGCTGAAACACCATTAAAGCATAAACTTAATTATGTTGGACAGAGACTAAGCATTGCTGGTATTTTAATTAGTATTGTTATTTTTATTGTTGGATTGTGTTATGGTAGAGATATTACTAGTTTATTTATGACCTCGATTTCTTTAGCAATTTCAGTGATTCCTGAAGGCTTACCAGCTACTGCAACCATTGTCATGGCCTTAGGGGTAGAGCGTATGGCAAAGAAAAATGCCTTAGTAAAAAAATTGCCTGCAGTAGAAACTTTGGGGAGTGCTAGTGTTATTTGTAGTGATAAAACAGGAACCCTAACACAAAATAAAATGACCGTAACAACATCTTTGCTATATGATGAACTAGTGTTAAAAAAAGAAGTTAAAAATGCTATTTTTCCGAAAGATTTTATGTATGCTTGTATGCTTTGTAATAATGCATCATTAGAAGATGGTGTGATCCTTGGAGATCCTACCGAAGTCGCATTATTAACATTTGCTGCGGAACATGGTTTTGATAGTGCTAGGGTACAAAAAGAACATCCTAAATTATTTGAACAACCCTTTGATTCCACACGTAAACGTATGTCTATTATTTGTAAAGAAGAAGATCATTATATTTGTTATACCAAAGGAGCTGTTGAAGAGTTATTAGAGTTATGTACGTATATTATGGTTGGTACAGAACAAAAGAAGTTAACATATGCGGACAAGGAACAAATTATTGAAACTTGTTCGGTCTTGTCTTCAAAAGCTTTAAGAGTTTTAGGCTTTGCGAAAAGAACTTTTAGTGAACTTCCAAAGGAAGGGGATGAAATTGAGTTTGAATTAACCTTTTTAGGTATTACTGGGATGATTGATCCCCCAAGGAATCAAGTGATGAAGGCAATTCAAACGTGTCATCATGCAGGAATTAAGGTAAAGATGATTACTGGTGATCATAAATTAACAGCGATTTCGATTGCAAAACAATTACATATTTTTAAAAGTGGTGATCAGGCAGTATCTGGGGATGAACTACAAAAAATGTCTGATCAAGAATTACAACAAAGAGTTCAAAATATTTCTGTTTTTGCACGTGTTACACCAGAGGATAAATTAAGAATCGTGAATGCTTTAAAGAAAAATGGTGAGATTGTTGCCATGACAGGCGATGGAGTGAATGATTCACCTGCTTTAAAAGCTGCCGATATTGGTGTAGCTATGGGAAGTAGTGGAACAGATGTTGCAAAACAAGCAGCTGATATGTTACTGTTAGATGATAACTTTACAACCATTGAAGTTGCTATTCGTGAGGGAAGACGAGTATATCGTAATATTCAAAAAGTGATTCAATATTTATTAGCTGGAAATATTTCTGAGGTTCTAACGATCTTTATAGCGATGATTCTTAACTTAAAATCTCCATTATTAGCGATTCATATTTTATTTGTGAATTTAGTAACAGATACGCTTCCATCCTTAGCTTTGGGTGTAGATCCTGCGAATAAGAATATTATGAAGTATCCCCCAGTAAAACAAGGAACATTATTTGAGCGTAGTCTTGTTTTCCAAGTTTTATTTTATGGATGTTATATTGCAATCTTATCGTTAAGTGCTTATATGATTGGCTTACAAAGAAGTTATGATGTCGCACTAACGATGACCTTTTTAGTTCTTTGTTTATCACAAATTGTGCATGCATTAAATCAGCATTCAACAACGATTTCAGTATTCTCGAAAGAGCATGCTAAAAATAAATATTTATATGGGGCCATGGCTCTTTCTGTCTTATTTTTAGTTCCTCTTTTTGTGATTAAACCTTTATCTGTTTTCTTTCATCTTGTTTCTCTTAACTTTACAGAGTGGTGTGTTGTTTTAGGTTTATCTATTTCACCTTTTATAGTATCAGAACTATTTAAATTTTTTAGAAAACATAAATAAAATCATTCATTGAATGGTTTTATTTTTTTATTTATATGCATAGAATGGTGTGGGTGGTAAGATGAAATATAAGATTGGGGATGTTGTAACAAGAACCTCACATGGACATGACATGACGTTTGAAATCATTCGTATTGAAGGGGATATTTGCTATTTAAAAGGGGTTAATATTCGTCTAATTGCGGATAGTCCTATGGATGATTTAGCGTTATTTAATCAAGAAGAGGATATTGAAGACGAACGAAATTTTTTAAAGCGCGCTCGTTTTGAATGTACCTTAAATCGTGATGATTATTTTTATTTGCCGGGCAAAATTTTACATATTGATGCGGATCAAGATTATTTAACGAGATGTTTAGATTATTATCATAATGCTTCATTAGAAGCAGTTGGTGTGGTATTAAAGGAAACAGAGATATCTTCTGAAATTTTATCTTTAGTAGAACAGTATCATCCTAGTATTGTGGTAATTACTGGACATGATGCGTATTATAAAAGTAAAGAAAAATATAAGAATAGTAGGTATTTTATTGATGCCGTAAAAGAAGCACGTAGATTTGAAAATTCTCATCAAAAATTAATCATTATTGCAGGTGCTTGTCAGTCCAACTATGAGGAATTAATTAAGGCAGGAGCAACCTTCGCTTCTAGTCCAAAACGAATTAATATTCATGCGCTAGATCCAGCCATTATTGCGACCAAAATAAGTTTAACCTGTACAACAGAAAGTATTAATTTGAAAGAACTACTAGAAAAAACAAAATATGGTCCGGAGGGAATAGGTGGTTTACAAACAACAGGTATGATGTATGTAGGTTATCCAAGATAGGGGGATTTAATGACGGTTACAGAAATCAAAAAAACATTACATAATCATTTAGGGGAAGAGGTTCATCTGAAATACCATTTGGGTAGAAATAAGATCGAAGAGTATGAGGTTCGTATTAAGGAATTATACAATCATATTTTTTTAGTCGAACTATTAGAAAATCAAGAAATTAAGTCATTTTCTTATACTGATGTGATTACAAAAACCATTCGTATTTCTTATGATTAAATTTATTATTTGCAAATAAATTTAATTTAGGTTATAATGAAATTGTAGATATACTACTTTGAAGGGAGATGTTCGCATGGAAATCACAAAAGTGGATATTCGTAAATATGATGATGGTTCTAAAATGAAAGCTTTAGCTAGTGTTGTTTTAGACAATTGTTTTATTGTAAAAGATATTCGTGTTATTGATGGTGATAAGGGATTATTTGTAGCTATGCCAAGCCGTAAAGTAGGCGAAGATGGATATCGTGATGTAGCACATCCATTAAATCAAGAAACAAGAAAAATGTTTGATGAAGCCATTTTAGATGCGTATCAAAAAGCCGAATAGGCTTTTTTTCATATTTTGATTTTTTATGAATATACTCTGTTAGGAGGGTAAACATGGAAAATGAAATAAATTTATCAACATCCAATCATAGTGTTAGTATTAATGAACGAAAAATGTTAGTAATTACAGGTGTAAAGAAAATTGATAGTTTTGATAATGAAGAATTTTTAATGGATACAACCATGGGGTATATTGTAATTAAAGGACATGAATTAGAAATTATTAAATTAGATACGTATCAAGGGAATGTATCAATTAAAGGGAAAGTAGATAGTTTATCTTATATGGAAAAAGGAAAAAAGAAAGAAGAAACAGATAGTTTATTTAATAAATTATTTAAATGATCTTAAGTCTTCAACTTAAAACGTTACTGTTTTCTTTTTTCTTTGGGGGTATTTTTTCATTTTTTTTAAGATTAAACTATCGTTTTATTTATCATAGTAACCGTATGATTAAATTATTATTTACGTTTGCTTTTGTCTTACTTTTTACATTGATTTATTTTATTGGTTTAGAAAAAATTAATTATGGAATTTTACATTCTTATTACTTTATTATGATTATTTTGGGAGTTTTAGCGGAGCATGGAATTGAAAAATTAATAAAAAAATGATATACTTATGATCATAAAGGATGATCGGTATGGCCAAAGGAAAACGAAGTATGAAGAAAAAAGCCAAAAGACGTTTAATGGTTTTTGGGACACTTTCTTGTTTTATGATTGCGTATTGTATTTTCTCATCAACCGTAGCTGTTGTTCGAATGATGCAGTTATCAAATGAACAAAAGGGCTTACAAGCGGAATTGAAAATGTTAAAGAAGGATGAAACGGATTTAAATGTAGAAATACAAAAATTAAAAGATCCTGATTATTTAGCCCGATATGCTCGTGAAAATTATTTATACTCTAAAGATGGAGAATATATTATAAAAATGAATGATTTAGAGAATAAGAAAAAACAAGATCAAGAAATTCACCTTGAAGATTATAAAGTGGTTTTTATAGGTGGTGGCATCTTTGTTTTCCTTTTAATTTTATGGTTAATAAAAAAAGTGAAAGAAAAGTAATTAAAAGATTACTTTTTTTTGTTGCAAATTTAAAATATAGATGATACAATAAGAATGTAGAAAAATAGAGGAGGATATTATGACAGATAAGAAAGAGAAGAAGAACATTCTTATTGGTGGATTATTAGTTGCGATTATTGCGATGGCTGTAGGATATGCGGCATTAGCTCAACAATTAACGATTAATGGTACGGCTCAAGTAACAAGTACTTGGGATGTTGCTATGACATCTATTAGTGAAGGTACAGCAAGTAACTCAACTGGAATTACTTCAACTGCATCTAATGCTACACCAGCTGCAATCGAAGGAAAAACGACTGCAACATTTGATGTTTTATTCAAAACACCTGGTGATACTATGGAGTATGATATTGTTGTTTCTAATTTAGGATCATTAGATGCTAAATTAAATAATGTTGTTGCTACAACAACAGATGCTGATGGAAATAATTCTAGTACAACATTAACTGAGGCAAACGGAATTAATTATGAAATTACAATTGATGGTAAATCAACAACAGATGCTCTAAATTCTGTACTTAATGGAAAAGATGGAGATACTACGGATACTGCAACAGTTCATGTTAAAGTATGGTGGGATGCTGCAGCTACAACAATTCCAACAAATACAGTAAAAAAATTAAACTTAACATTAGAATATGTTCAAGCATAATTAAAAACAATGATATCTTGTGATATCGTTGTTTTTTTCTTGCAATCTTTTCTTATTTCTGATAAACTATATTTAGAATAGGTAAAATAGGAGATATCGTATGAAACGTATTAATGCAAAAATTATTAGTGTCTACGTATTGATCTTTTTATATTTGACGATGTATCCAGCATTGAATGTTTTTTGCCCAGGTAAAATTTATTATAATATTGTCAATCCCTTATTCTGGTTTTGCATTGCTGTTTTAGTGTTTATTTTTTCGGGTAATGAAAAGCCAAGGTATAAAAATAAAATCGATAAGATACAAACAATTATTATAGCAGTAATTGTTTATTTGATTGTTTATTTTTTATCTGGTCTCATTTTTGGTTACCAATATAGTCCATATTCCCATAACTTTTTTAAGATTTTAGGAAATGTGTGGGCTTATTTACCAGTATTTGCATGTCAAGAATATATTAGATCAATTTTAGTTAATTACAGTAGTCGTAAAAAGTATATTTTAGCTATTATCACCGTATTATTTGTAGCGGTAGAGTTAAATTATACAGAAATTGATAAGAATTTTAGTAGTATGGCAACTGCATTTGAATATATGTCATCGGTTTTAATTCCATCCGTTGTTAAAAATAGTTTATTTACATATATTGCATCGATTGCAGGGTATGTACCAAATATGATTTACCGTATGGTTATTCAAGCGGTGTACTTTATTACACCTATTTTTCCAAATCTTGATTGGTTTGGAATTGCAATATTTGAAATTGTAACACCATCTGTTATTTATTTCTATATGAATTTTGCACAAATGAAAACAGAAGAACGGATTTCACGTAAACGTATTAATCGAGACAACCCATTAAATATTTTGCCAGTTTACGCGGCACTACTTATGTTTGTTGGATTTGTCCTTGGGTTATTTAGAAATGCACCAGTAGCTATTGTTTCTGATAGTATGGTGCCAGCCTTTAGTCGTGGTGATGTCGTTGTTGTTCGTAAATTTAAAATTAGTGAAGCAGAACTCTTAAAGAAAGATGATGTTTTACAGTATGAATTGGATGGTCGAATGATTGTTCATCGTATTCTTCGTATTAAAGAAGATGACCAAGGCCAAAGAACATTTATTACAAAGGGTGATAATAATAATGCACCTGATTTGAAACCGGTAAGTGAATCACAAATCCGTGGTGTTGTAAAATATGTTATACCAAAAATTGGATATCCATCTGTTTGGCTTAATGATATATTTTCAAAACGATAAATAGAAGAAAAGAGGGTAAAAATGAAGAAGGATAATCATGTGATTAAAAAGATCATTATTCCATTAATATTTTTGATTATATTTTGTTTAGAGGCAAGTGTGGTATTTGGATCCATCAAAGTCACAAAGGGTAAGAGTGATATTCTTTATTCTTATAAGGCAACACCAAGTGGGATGTATCATGTTGGCTTAAAGCAAAATAGTTATATTGATGCAAAACAATTGGGAATGAATCAACTTTATATTTCAAAATTAGTAAATAACATTGTGAGTCGTTTTAATTATCAATATAGTGGTAGTGAAACAGCAAATTTAACGTATACTTATGGTGTAGAAGCTGAAATCATCGGAGAGTATCAAACAACGAATGAATTAGATAATAAACGTATCTGGAATAAAAAGTTTACTTTAGTTCCATACAATACCAAAACAGTTACGAATGAAAAGGGATTTTCATTCGCACAAGATGTAAATATTAATTTTGAACAATATAATAATATCGCAAGTAGTTTTGCAAAAGAAATTAACATTCCTATGGATGCTTATTTATTAGTAACATTTAAAGTAAATGTACGTGGAGTACCAAAATCAAATGTTGGTACAGTTAGTGAAGAAAGTACCTATGAGTTAAAAATACCGTTAGATGAACAAGCTTTCCAAATCACAACGAAATCAAAGACAAATGATAATCAAACGATTTCAAAAATTACGGCAGCAACCAAAACCATAAATAGTTTAACAATGTTACTTGCAGGTGCGGCATTTGTCGTGACAGCGCTTCTATTCTTTAAGTATTGTCAAAAAACTTTCGCAAGTAATGAAAGTCCATATCGTAAGAAGGTACAACGTATCTTAAAAGAATACGGAGATATTATTGTAGAAATTAATACCCTAATGGATATTTCACAACTTTCTATTGTTGAAGTCAAGTCGTTTAATGAATTGATGGATTTAGAGGCTGAATTACGTATTCCAATTTTATATTACGAGAATGGTAGTGATGCGTGGTTCTTAATTAGTCATGATCAACATTTGTATCGCTTTATACTAAGAGATGAAGAACAAAGTTAAACTTTGTTCTTTTCTTGACTAAAATTAAAATATTTTATAAAATAGTAATGTATAGTAGGTGATATTATGAAGGAACAAAATGAGATAAAATCTTATAAAACTAGAATATTGATTGGCTTATTTGTTGTCTTTATTGTGATGTCTATTGTTTATATCCCATTAGCATATCGAGCAAAGTTTGGCTTTCCGTTGATACCAAAGCCATTAGATCCAATAACACCACCAGATTCTTCTACACCATCAGATCCATCAACACCAACGAATCCTACAAATCCAACAACCCCAACAAAGCCAGTAACTCCATCACGTCCATCCAAACAGTGGGATATTCAAAGTACAATTGTTGGTAATGGAAAAGTGTACGGAAACGCAGAGGAAAAAAGTAAACCACGATTGGTCGGAAATACCTTTTACTTTGATGTGTTATTGAAATCTCCTGGAGATTATGTTCTTTATGATATTGAGGTTTCTAATAAAGGTGTACTTGATGCTGTATTAGAACAAGTTTCAACAAGTATTGATCATAAGGAAAATACGAAGAATGCAATTCGTTTTACGGTAACTGGAATTGAAAAGGGAAGTAGTTTAAACTCTGGAGATACAAAAAAAATACAGGTTAAAGTAGAATGGGATCCAGCAGTTCAAGAAGAAATAGAACATGCTTATAGTACCTTATTTGTTCATTTACAATTCGTTCAGAAGTAAATAGAGTGAAGTTGATTTAAAAAAATCTACACAAAATAAAAAGTGTAGATTTTTAAATATTATATTAATCAAAAATTAAAATATAATAAAAACAATTGTGATTATTCATCACAATTGTTTTTAGTTTGTTATTTTACAATAACTGTTCGTTTTAAAGTCTCTCCATGATAGCTATCGTTAGTTACGGTATATGTAACTGTATATACTCCTGGAATAGGATTTTCTAAACTATCTGTAGGACCTTCAATTTTAATCGTATAAGCACCACTGATAGGTGTTCCATCTACTTTTACGATAATACCTAATTCTTTATATGTTTCATTGTTTGCTGTATCAATAGTGATTGTTTTTTCACCAACTAATTCAGCCGTTACTTCTTCTTTGATGTTACTTGTTGAAATTTTTACTTCAACTCCATTACTAGCGTTTGCTTTAAAGTTTGTATAAGTTGCTTTTACAACATAAGTAGTAGGGGAAGAGGCTTTTAATTTCATTGTATATTTTGTACTAGCTGTTGTACCAACATAAACAAGGTTTCCATTTGTTTTACTATAAATATCATAAGTTAAACTTCCTAAAATACCTTGATTTTTTCCTAAGATGATTGATGCTCCATAATTAGCATCCCCATAAACTTTAGCCCATGATCCAGCAAGAGCACCCTGGTCTAGAGCGAATGGTGTTTTAATTGCATTCCATGTAATCGTAGCTGTATTTCCACTAACGGTTGCTTTTACATTGGTTGGATCATCTAAGCGAGCAAAGCGTTTCGATGTTTCTGTTGGTTCTGTTCCTTTTTTAAATAATTCTGTTGTTTTTAAATTATCTGGGGTAAATTCACTTGGAAGTTGTGCAGGATAACTATCTCGTTCAATGGCTACTTCCACAACACCATTTGGTCGTGTCCAATTGCTTCCAGCTTTATAAATTCCTTTTGCAACGGCTTGGAACAAACGACGATGTCCAATGCTATAAGAAGTACTTACATAATTTGGATTAATCTTTGTATATCCATACCAAATCGAAATGGCATAATCTGGAGAAGTTGAATTGACCCAAAGATCATTGACAGCATTAGGACCAAATCCCCATTTTTTAATCGTGACTTCATCAAAGTTTGATGTACCTGTTTTTGCACCGAATACAGCGCCATTACCTAAATTTGCTTGATTTCCTAATCCTTGTTGTGCACTAGATTGAAGTAGACTCGTCATAATATAAGCTGTTTCTTCGCTCATTACACGTTTCTTTTCAGGTTTATTTTCTTTTGTTTCACCAGTTTGTTTATAAACAATTTTTGTATAACTATGTGGTTTAATGTAATATCCACCATTTCCAAATGCGGCATAAGCACCAGCCATAGTTAATGGACTTTCTCCATTATATCCTCCTAAAGCATGTGCTTCATGAACAATGCCATCATCACTTACTTCAGGACTTAGTCCTAGGTTTGTAACAAATTCTTTTATATTCTTATTTTTGTTTTGTTGGAAAGCTTTTAATGCAGGGATATTACGTGATTCTGCTAGGGCATCACGTAGTGTTTGCCATCCATGATATCCACGATCCCAGTTGTAAATTTCGACACCATTTGAATAACTATGTTTTTCATCGACGAATGGTGTATAAGTATTCCAGTTTTCATATTCAATTCCTGGTGCATAATCATAAAGTGGTTTTGCCGTAGACCCAATTTGTTTACTCATCATGGTTGCATTATTAAATCCACGTTGACCAGAACGATTACGTCCTGCTCCCACGGCAACGATTTCACCAGTTTGATTATTTAGAACCATAACTCCGGCATCTACAGCTTCATTTTCCCATTGGAATCCATCGCCATCCATAATATTTGAAATGTGTTCTTGTTTCTCAGTATCTAAGGTTGTATAAATTTCCATAGATGTAGTATAAGGATCTAATCCTGTGTCTTCTGCAACTTCTTCTACAACGGTATCAATGAATGCTTGATATTTATTTGAGTTTGTAGATCCAGCTTCATCTTTGTTACGTTCTTTTACAATTTTATCTACGGTTAATTTTTCAGCAGCTTTACGTTCTTTAGAAGTAATATATCCATGTCGTTCCATTAAGTATAAAACGGTTTTACGACGTTTTTCTGTAAGTTCTGGATGTAAGGTTGGATCATATGAATTTGGTGCTTGGAAAAGACCAGCAATCATCGCTGCTTCTGCAAGATTAAGGTCTTTCGCAGATTTACCAAAATAGGTAAGACAAGCTTGTTCTACACCCCATGATCCGCCACCTAAATAAGGAGCATTCACATAGAATTCCATGATTTCTTTTTTAGAATAATGTTGTTCTACCTGGAAGATAGACATATAAATATCTGTAAATTTACGTTTGATTCCTTCAAAACCTGAAGCGGTAGTTGAAGTGAAGTGATTCTTAACAATTTGCATCGTTAAGGTAGAAGCTCCTCCCGCATTTCTACCAAGGAGTTGACCAGCACTTGCTTTTAAGAAACGTGGTAAGTCAAATCCATTATGTTCAAAGAACCTGGAATCTTCGGTTGCAACAATAGCATCAATTAAAACTTCAGGAAGTTGATCGTAAGTTACTTTTTCACGATTTTCAGCACCTAATTTTGCTACTTGTTTTCCGTTGGAAGCATACAAAATACTAGATTCCTGATGATATAAATTTTTAGGATCAAATTTTGGAGCCTCTTTAATAATCATCGCCATAAATATAATAAAAGCGACAATACTAAGAATTCCTAAGACTAATAAAATTGTAAGTGCAATTTTCCATCCTTTTCTTTTTTTCTTGTTTTTCTTCTTTTTTGTATCTTTTTTTGCCGTTGACACAGCATTAATATTTTTTGCACTTCTTGTGTTTTTTGTGTAGTTATCAATTTTCACGTTTGGACCACCTTTACTCTTTTTTTCTTTTTTTAACCATTGCTCTTGATTTGGTAAGAACAAGAGGACATCAATCACTCCGATAATTAGAATGGATTTTAACCAACCAATAGTTATGCCGCCAATAATAATCGCAATCAAACTAATGATTAATAAAGCGATTGATTCTTGATATTTTTTTATAAAATGTATTATCTCTCTTTTGTTCACAGGGACCTCCTTAAAAATATAATTCATCAATTACTTTTAAATAGTCTATTCTTGGATGAATTCTGTTTTGAATTTTCGTCGCTTGTTCACGGAAGTAAGAAATAGGTATTGATTTTCTTGTTGAACACTTCATAAAATCAAATAAGTCTTCCGCTTTTAGATAATAAGTTTCATCTAATGTTGTAAAACGAACAATGAGAAAAGCAATTCCACCATGATGTATGACTGCTTTTAAATGATCTATTTGATGTGGATGAATGTTACGAATGGGAAAAGATGTTGTACTTTTACTTTCCTTTGCATCAAAATCGATATAACGTCCTTTATAAATTCCATTGTAATCTGTTGTTGATGGGGTTTTAAAATAGGCTTCTTTAACGACAGCTTCTTTTCTAGAAGGATAATCGACTTTGGTAATCGTTAGTGGTGTTGGTTTTTTATAAATAACACCACGGTCATGTGTAAGGTAAAAGGTATTTGTTTCATTAATATCTTCCTCTAGTGTCATCCCACGGTTTCCGTATTGTACCGTTGTCTGATATTTTCTTTTTAAACCACCAGGATAAAACATAACATCACCTATATTTCATTATACTATAAAGTGTTTATTTTTTCCATCTTTTTTTGACAAAGCAGATAAAATAATGTTATAATGATACAGTTTTAAAAAACGGGAGAGTGAGCACATGAGAATTCAAAGTGTGGAGCTAACAATTAGTGCAGTAAGAGAAAGTCAGTATCCAACAGATAATAAACCAGAATTTTTATTAGTTGGACGCTCTAATGTAGGAAAAAGTAGTTTTATTAATACGATTATTAATCGTAAAAGTTTAGCGCGTACTTCATCAACCCCAGGGAAAACACAAACAATTAATTTTTATTTGGTGAATGATGCCTTTTATTTAGTAGATGCGCCAGGGTATGGTTTTGCGAAACTTGGAAAAAAAGAAAAGAAAAAATTTGGTTTAATGATGGAAGATTATTTAACAAATCGTAAAAATTTAAAACAAGTTTTTATGCTTATTGATTTTCGAAATAAACCAACGGCAGATGATTTACTAATGTATCAATTTTTGCAACATTATCATATTCCAGTAACAATTGTTGCGACGAAGGTAGATAAAGTTGGTATTACGCATCATCAACGCCAACGTAATTTAATTTTAAATGAATTAGAGCTTACTTTAGGAAATGACTTTATTATGTTTTCCAATGTAGATAAAACTGGAAAAGATTTAATTCACGAAAAAATTTCACGTACGATACTTGAATAATATCAAAATAAAAGTTATCACATATACTAATATTGGTGATTTACGTGAAAATAGAATATCTAAGTGAACAGTGTTTTATGATTTATTTAAATAAGTTCTATTTAAAAGAAGTTTCATTTCAAAATAAAATAGACTTAGAATTATATTTTAAGTCTTTCTTTTTAAAGTTAAAAAATTGCTATGGTATTACGATGGAAGGTTTTTATACGATTGATGTGTATAAAGATAAGTATTATGGTATGATTTTAAAAATAAAAAGGGAAGATTTTGATTATTTTGATGATGAAATGATTGATATGAAGTTACGAATTAAAGATATTCATGTACTTTATGAATTAAAAGATGAGATGTTTTTAAAACAATTAATACCTTTTGGTAGTTTTTGGAAAGACAAACATCATCTTTATTATAAATTAGAAGAAGAAGTGTCTTATTCCCTTTTAGGAATGTTAGAGGAATATACACATTTAGTGATTGATACTGGTTCTATTTTAGAACAAGCAAAAAGAATAAGAAAAGACAAATTAATGCATGTTGTTATGTTATTGTAAAATTTATAGGAGGTGCGACATGAAAAAACCAGTAGTAGCGTTAGTAGGAAGACCAAATGTAGGAAAATCTACGTTATTTAACTGTCTTGTTGGAAAAAAACAAGCCATTATTGAAGATACTCCAGGAGTTACCCGTGATCGATTGTATGGGGCGGTTACTTATCGTAATTATTCTTTTCATTTAATTGATACTGGTGGAATTGATCTTGCGAAAGAAGGATTTAATGATGAAATTAAAATGCAAGCTGAAATCGCTATTAATGAAGCTGATGTAGTAGTTTTTGTTGTAGACGGAAAAGAAGGTATTACAGCGAATGACCGTGAAGTAAGACAAATGCTAATGAATGCAGGGAAAAAAGTGATCGTAGCTATTAATAAAACAGATAGTAAAATGGCACGTGAAAATATTTATGATTTTTATGAATTAGGATTTGATACATATCTTCCTGTTTCTGGGGAACAAAAAGAAGGTATTTATGATTTATTAGATGAAATTACGAAAGATTTTAGTGAAATGCCAGAAGAAGAATATGAAGATGGTATGATTAAATTTAGTGTGATTGGAAGACCAAATGTAGGGAAAAGTAGTTTAGTCAATGCTTTAATTGGTGAAGAACGTGTCATTGTTTCAGATGAAGCAGGAACAACTAGAGACGCTACAGACACTATTTTTACATATCATGGAGATGAATATGTGGTTATTGATACGGCTGGAATGCGTAAACGTGGGAAAGTTTATGAAAGTGTAGAAAAATATAGTTTGCTACGTGCGATGCGTGCGATTGATCGTAGTGATGTATGTCTTTTAGTGTTGAATGCTGAAGAAGGAATTGTTGAACAAGATAAACATATTGCTGGATATGCCCTAGAAGCTGGAAAAGCTGTTATTATTGTTGTAAATAAGTGGGATATGATTGAAGATAAAGATGCAGAGATGAAGAAATTTAAAGAAGATATTCGTGCTCATTTTCAATTTATGCCTTGGGCACCAATGGTCTTTTTATCTGCACGAACGAAAAAACGAATTCATACATTGATGCCAGAAATTTTAAAAGTGTATGAGAATAGTCGTAAAGAAATTAAAACAAGTGTATTAAATGATGTTTTAACGGATGCTTATATGTTAAATTTACCACCTAGTTATAAAGGGAAACGTTTAAAAATTTACTTTTCAAATCAGGTGTCTAATCAACCACCAACATTTAATATTCAAGTAAATAGTAAAGGATTAATTCATTTTTCTTATGAACGTTATTTAGAAAATAAATTAAGAGAATCCTTTGACTTTGAAGGAACACCAATAGTCTTACAATTTAAAAACAAAGGAGAACAGGAAATGTAGTCCTGTTTTTCTTTTTCTATTTGTCATCTATTCTTTTTTTTAGTATAATGTTAAGTGGTGATTTTATGTGGTGTATTGGTAACATAAAGATTAAAAATCAAGTCGTTTTAGCACCTATGGCAGGGATTAGTAATAGTGCCTATCGTACGATTATTAAAGAAATGGGTGCAGGACTTATTTATGCTGAAATGGTAAGTGATAAGGCTATTACATATGGTAGTAAAAAAACAGTAGATATGCTTTATATGACAGAGATGGAAAGACCTATTGTACAACAAATTTTTGGTAGTGATAAAGAGTCTTTTGTCACAGCTGCTAAATATATTTATGAAACAATGAACCCTGATATTATTGATATTAATATGGGTTGTCCAGTCCCTAAAGTTGCACTTCGTGCACAAGCGGGTAGTGCACTTCTTAAAAACCCAGCGAAGGTACGTGAAATCGTAGAGGCTGTAGTAGATGCTGTACCTATTCCTGTAACCGTTAAAATTCGTAGTGGATGGGATGAATTACATATCAATGCCACACGTATAGCCAAGGTATGTGAAGAAGCAGGAGCTCAAGCGATTGCTGTTCATGGAAGAACAAGAGCACAAGGATATAGTGGACAAGTAAATTTAGATATTATCAAAGAAGTTAAGGAGCATGTTTCTATTCCCGTGATTGGAAATGGTGACATTAAAAGTTATCAAGATGCTGTCAATATGTTAGAATACACGGGTTGCGATGCCATTATGATTGGTCGTGGAGTATTAGGAAATCCTTGGTTAATTAAGGAAGTTGTTGATTATTTAGAAGATGGAACACTCCCTAAACAGATTTCAGTGGAAGAAAAGTTTGACATGTTAAAACGTCATTTTACGTTGTTATTAAAGACCAAAGGAGAAAAACTTGCACTCCTTGAAATTCGTAGCCATGCTGCCTGGTATTTGAAAGGAATTTCAGGTGCAGCTCCGTTAAAACAGCAATTGTGTAAAGTCACGTCTAAGAAAGAATTTTATGACGCTTTGGATGATTTTTTAAGGAGGGGTAAAGATGCATAGTGTTGGATTAAAAAAGAGAATGATTGCTTATGGCATTGATATCTTTATTTTATGTTTATTCTTATATGTTCTAATGTATCTTCTTCCTAAAAATCCTAATGTTACTATCTTAAATCAAGAATTTGATGAAATTAATGATTTATTTTTTAGTCATAAGTTAACTTTTATGCACTATGTAAATCGTATCGCAACAGTGATGCAAGATTTAGATAAAGAACGAGTGTTATATAGTATCTTAAATGCAATTTATATTATGGTTACCTTTGTTTTTATTCCATATAAAACAAAGAAAACTCTAGGAATGTATGTGATGAAGATTCATTATGATAAAAAGGATGGTAAAGTTACTTTAGATGACTTATTAATCCGTAGTATGGTTACTTGTGGTCTCCTTTATCTTTTAGTTACTTTAGTAACCATTTACTTATTACCAGCCATTCCATATTTTATAATTAGTGTATTTTTTGCGATTATCCAAATTTCTTTGGTCATTCTTAGCATTTTTATGGTAATATATAGACATGACAACAAGGGCTTACATGATTTGTGGAGCCATACACTGATTGTAGCAGATAAAATTGAGGTGAAAAAATGAGAGAATTTAGTGAACAAGAACTTGTTCGACGTGGAAAAGTCGAAGAGTTAAAAGAATTAGGAATTGACCCTTTTGGACATCGTTTTGATGTTACAAGTGATTCTAAAAAAATAAAGGAAGAGTTTCTTGAAAAAAGTAAAGAAGAATTAGCAGAAATGAATATTCCAGTTGTTATTGCTGGTCGTATTATCACACGTCGTCGTAAAGGAAAAGTTGGATTTATGCATATTCAAGATAAATATGGACAAATTCAAATTTATATTCGAAAAGATGTGGTAGGGGAAGAAGAATACGAAGTATTTAAGAAAGCCGATTTAGGAGATATTATTGGTATTACAGGAACAGTAATGCGTACAGATACTGGTGAACTTAGTATTAAAGCAACACATTACGAACACTTAGTAAAAGCACTTCGTCCACTTCCAGAAAAATATCATGGCTTAAATGATGTGGAAGAAAGATATCGCCGTCGTTATGTTGATTTAATTGTGAATGAACAAGCACGTAAAGTTGCATTTACACGCCCTAAAATTATTCGTTCAATTCAACATTATTTAGATCAATTAGGTTATGTTGAAGTAGAGACACCTGTTTTAAATCCAATTTTAGGTGGAGCAGCTGCTCGTCCATTTGTTACACATCATAATACACTTGACATGAATTTCTATTTACGTATCGCAACAGAATTATCATTAAAACGTTTATTAGTTGGTGGTATGGATGCGGTGTATGAAATTGGACGTCTTTTCCGTAATGAAGGAATGGATCGTAGTCATAATCCAGAATTTACAACGATTGAAGTTTATAAAGCTTATAGTGATTTAGCTGGAATGATGGACTTAACCGAAGGAATTATTAGTAATGCGGCTATGGAAGTCCTTGGAACGTATGAAGTTGATTATAAAGGACATCATATTAGTTTAGCTCCTGGATTTAAGAAAATTCATATGGTAGATGCGATTAAAGAAAAAACTGGCATTAATTTCTTTGAAGTTACAAGTTTTGAAGAAGCTAAAGATTTAGCGGAAAAACACGATATCGAGGTTGAAAATCATTTCGGTTTTGGACATATTGTGAATGCGTTCTTCGAAAAATATGTAGAAGAAACAATTGTAGAACCAACATTCATATTTGGTCACCCAGTAGAAATTAGTCCACTTGCTAAAAAAGATGAAAAAGATCCACGTTTTACACAACGTTTTGAATTATTCATCTGTGGAAATGAGTATGCGAATGCGTTTACAGAGTTAAATGATCCAATCGATCAATACGAACGTTTCCTTAGTCAGTTAAAAGAACGTGAACTTGGAAATGATGAAGCAAATGAGATGGATATGGATTTCGTTGAAGCCTTAGAATATGGTATGCCACCTGCTGGTGGAATGGGAATGGGGATTGACCGTTTAGTTATGTTACTAACAGGTAGTGAAACCATTCGTGAAGTTATTCTTTTCCCACATATGAAAAATAAAAAATAATGAAGTTGTATGTATTAAGACATGGGGAAACGAAAGAAAATCAAACGGGTATGATGCAAGGAGAAATGGATACAGTATTGGATAAAAAGGGAAAAGAACAAGCCTTATCCTTGCAACCGGTATTAAAAGAAATGGATATTGATATCATCTTTTGTTCCCCAAAGAAAAGAACCACAGAAACAGCGATTCTAGCTTGTCCAAACGCGAAAATTCACTTTGATGATCGATTGAAAAGTAGAGATCACGGAGAATTTCAAGGGATGAGTCGACACGAAATTAATTTACATGACTATTGGAATATTAAGAAAAATATGCAATATGAACGCGCCGAATCTGTCGGGGATTTAATGAATCGTGTGGTTGATTTCTTAAAGTTTTTAAAAGAAAATTATGATGATAAAAAAGTATTAATTGTAACACATAGTGGAATTGTACGTATTTTATATTATTATTTTCATGGAATCCCAGAAGATGGGGATTTACTTGAATATGAATCAACGAATGCTTCTTTAGAAGTATATGAATATTAGAAAGAGGAAATTTATGAAAATATTATCAGTAAATGCTGGAAGTTCATCATTAAAATTTCAATTATATGAAATGCCAGAAGAAAAAGTATTAATTTCAGGAGTATTTGAAAGAATTGGAATTAATGATAGCTTTTATACCATTAAATTAAATGGTGAAAAACAAGAGAAACATGTAGATTTACCAAATCACAAGGTTGCTTTTGAAAAACTTGTTAAAGAATTAGAAGAAAATAAAGTTGTTGAAAGTTTAGATGAAATTAAAGGTATTGGACATCGTGTTGTACAAGGTGGAACTTATTTTGATAAAACGGTGGTTGCAACAGAAGATGTAATAGAAAAGATTGATGAATTAAGCGTTTTAGCGCCTCTTCATAATCCAGCCGCTATTACAGGAATTCGTGCCGCAATGGAAGTTGTACCTAATGCTGTTCAAACGGTTGTTTTTGATACAGCCTTCCATCAAACGATGCCAGAAGAAAATTATATTTATGCAGTACCTTACGAATGGTATACAGAACATAAAGTTCGTCGTTATGGAGCTCATGGTACAAGCCATAAATATGTATCTCGTCGTATGAATGAAATTTTAGGTCGTACAGATACGAAACTTATCACATGTCATATTGGAAACGGTGGAAGTATTAGTGCCGTTGTTAATGGTAAATGTTTAAATACTTCGATGGGACTTACACCAAATGCTGGTCTTATTATGGGATCTCGTTGTGGTGATATGGATGCGACAATTGTTACTTATATGATGGATAAATTAGGTGTAAGTGCACGTGAAATGGATACCATTTTAAATAAAAAGTCTGGACTTCTAGGTGTATCTGGTGTAAGTAGTGATTCTAGAGATATCGAAGATGGTATTAAGGATGGAAACCATCGTTGTGAATTAGTCCAAAAAATGTATGTACGTCGTGTTTTAGACTTTATCGCAAAATATTATGTAGAAATGTCTGGATGTGATGCCATCATTTTTACGGCTGGCGTAGGAGAAAACTCTATTTCAACACGTGAACAAATTATGGATGGATTAAAAGTATTAGGTGTTACCTTAGATCCTGAAAATAATAATACTAGAGGAAAAGAAATTAAAATTTCTGGGGATGACTCAAGTATTCCAGTATATGTGATTCCAACGGATGAAGAAGTTATGATCGCAAGAGATACTTATGAACTTTCAAAATAGATACTTCGGTATCTTTTTTTCTTGCATTTCAATCAAATATTTTATAAAATAAGACTAGAGAGAAGGAATAGTATGTTTCCAAATAAGTATAAAAAGATTTATCAATTAATTAAAAAATATGATCGTATTGTGATTGCACGTCATGTAGGGGCAGATCCCGATGCTTTGGGAAGTCAACTTGCTTTAAGGGATATTATTAAGGCGACATTTCCAAACAAAGAAGTGTATGCAGTAGGTTATCCTGCAAGTCGATTTTCTTTTTTGGGACGTTTAGATAAAATGCAGGAAGAATATTATGAAAATTCTTTACTTATTGTTGTCGATCTTCCGGATCAAAAACGAATTGATGGGGTAGATCCTACGAAATTTAGTTATCGTATCAAAATAGATCACCATCCATATATTGAAACTTTTTGTGATTATGAATGGATTGATGATCAAGCTAGTAGTACTTCGCAAATGATTATGGAGCTTGTCTTTCATACAAAATTAAAAATGACAAATACTGCAGCAGAATGTCTATATTTAGGTCTCGTATCTGATACCAATCGTTTCTTATTTGCTTATACGACACCTAAGACCTTTGATTTAGTTTCTAGACTGATTAAAGAAACGGGGATCGATTTTACTTCTTTATATGAAAATTTATATTTAAGACCATTAAAAGAAATTAAATTTCAAGGATATATTAGTAATCATTTGACTGTTACAGAACATGGATTTGCTTATATAAAAATCACCGAAGATATTTTAAAAGAATATGATGTAGACCCAGCGACAGCCGGAAATATGGTCAATAATTTTAATTATATTAATGAAGTTATTGCTTGGGGTGTATTTACTTATGATAAAAATAGGTCTTTAATTCGAGGTTCCTTACGTTCTCGTGGTCCTATTATTAATGAAGTTGCAACACACTTTAATGGTGGAGGACATATTTATGCGAGTGGGGTTCGTTTAAAAGATTTTGACGAGGTTGATCAACTGGTCGAAGAAGTAAATGAAGTGTGTAAAAACTATAAAGAACAATTATAGTTTTTTTTTTACACTTTTGTCGATTTTTATATTAAATATGTAAAATGTTACATATTCTATCGTCAAGATAAGTGTAAATATGAAGAGGAATAATTCGGATTTTATGGGTTTACACTTTTTATAGTAAAACGATGTTTAAGTAATTTTATGATATAGAAAAAAGACAAAGAAATTTTTATAACACTTTGTCCTTTTTTTGCATCAATCTTATTTGTTTTAGATCTTCTTCCATTAAAGCTTTTCTTTCATCCTCATAAAAAACCTCGTCGGGTTTTAAGTCTAAGACTTTGGCAATTTGAATTGCCATATCATAGGATAATCGTTTTCTTTTAGTTTCTAATTGACAATAGTAGGCGGCACTGATGTTTAGGCGTTCTGCCATCGTTGTCATAGAAAGATGTTTTTCTTTTCGTAATTTTGTTAAATGTTGGTATCGTTTTTCTTTCATTTTCTTCCCTTTCTCCGTGTCTCACACACTAGTGATTAATATTAAAAAAATGTATCATTATAGTAGCAGGTGGTTGAAATGAATCTGAAGGATACATTTGGTAAAAATCTTAAATACTATCGCTATCAAAAAGGTTATTCGCAAGAGAAATTTGCTGAAAAAACAAAATCAGATAGTCGTTATATTAGTGATTTAGAAAATGGTAAATATAGTGCTTCTTTTGAAAAGATTGAAATGTTTGCCAAAGTATTAGAAATACCTGCGCATAAACTATTTGAAGAAAATATCAACCATCATTCATTACCACCTAGGTTTGATAGTTATCGTGTAACGAAAACTAAGTATCATTTATAATAATATCATCGCCACTTAAATTATGGCATGGATCCTAAAATTTGTCAAATAAATACGGGAAAGAAAGGTGAAAATCTTTCTTTTTTTATGGTTCTATGTTATGATATTAATGACTTGAGGTGAAAGTATGTTACATTCAGATAAATATGTTAATGAAGATGGTACACCCTATGTGAAACCTGAAATAGATAAGAAAAAATATATGAAGATTGGTGCAGTCGCATTGAGTATTCTTTTTGTTGTTTTAGTTTTATGGAATTTAGTTTCTAAGGCAAGAAAAAATGGTGCTTGTAATAACATGGAAAATACGTTGTTAGAGGCAGGGTATAAGTATGCCCATGAAAAACAACAACTGCCAGTAATTGAGGGAGAGCAAGTTAAAATTTCTAGTAAGCAATTATTGGATAGTAAATATATTTCATCAGAAGATTTAACCTATAAAGAACAAGTAGGGAAGGCTACAGTTACAATTACAAAGTATAAAGAAGAATATATTAAATCGGTTGAAATAGAAGATTGTGGATATTGTAGTGATCGTTATAGTACCTGGGGAAAAGAAACGACAACTTATAAGCCGAAGAAAAATGTTGTAGAAGTGATTCCAACGTATAATTATTATGATAAGGAAACATATTACACACCATATACAGATTATTTTGAAAGTAAAGATATTAGTAAAAAGAAGTCAAAATATGGAACGTATTTACCAAAAGATGAGAGTTTATTACCTGAGGTACCTTCCCCAGGAATTATTGTAAGTATTGAGCAAGAACAAAAACCATATTATTCTTATCGTGATAAGATGTGGCGTTATTATGCGAATGCATGTAATTATAGTGGATTTGCTAGTGAAAGACCAAACGGTTATACTGAAAAAGATACAAATACTTATAAAGAATCTGCATGGTCTAAGTGGTCTATTAATTATCCTGAAGAAAAAGAATATCGTGTGATTGAACAAGAAACAGGATATCGCTGGTATTATAAGGATGGACGTAAAAAGGTTTATTATAATAGTGGAGAGTATTTGCCAGATCAACCAAATAAAAAATATAATCAACGTGATTCTAAGTCAGTAACTATGTATCGTTATCGTGATGAATTATATCGTTGGATGAACGGTTGTGATCGTGATTATACATCACTGATGAGTGAAACCTATGAAGGATATCCATATCGTGATGAGGAAACACTAGAATATACGGAATGGACCTATTGGGATCCTGAAAGCACTTTAGATAATTCGAATAGTTATTACCGTGAACAACAAGTTGATATGCATTCAAGATATCGTATTAAGTATGATATTTATTCACTACTTAAGTTAGAACAACCATTATCAAAAGAAGAGTTTGAAAAGAAATTGGGACGTTCTTTAGCGGATATTTCTAAAGATCCAAAAATAGCTTTAGAGGTTACTTATACATTTAAATATAAAAAATAAAGAATTTTATCTTTATTTTTTTTATGGCAAAAAAGTTATAAATAAAATTCATTCACTTTTGGTTCTATTATCATTTTTAGTTGATCTAATGCATAAATTTCTTGAATTGTTTTTAAAATATTTGTTTCTTCTGAATTTATATGTAATAGATCACTTAAAGAAATAACACCAACAATTTTTTTGTTTTCATGAACTAAAACTCTTTTTATACGATACATTTCCATTGTTTTTAAAACATCAACTACTAGTGAATCTTGCTCTACAGTGATGAGTTGTTTGGATATGATGTTTTCCACAGGTTGATGAAAATTGTTTTTTTCTATCATTCCACGGATACATAAATCACGATCTGTAAGAACACCTATGACTTTTCCTTTTTTTACAATAGGTAAAAAGCCAATATTGTTTTCCTTTAAAAGAGAGGCACAACATATCATTGAGTCATTATAGGAAGCATAAACAATGGTTTTACACATAATTTCTTTTGCTTGCACATTATCACCTATTATTATTTTTACAAAATTTTCTACTTTTATACATATAGTAAAGTAGGTGATATCTAGTGAGACGAGCTCATCTTAGAAAAAAATATATAAAACATATTTCCTTGAAACGGTATAAGTGGATTGGTATCATAGGTTTTCTTTTTCTTATGATCTTTTTTTGCTTATCTTTTTTTAATAAACGATTAACGCCTATTTTAATGGAACATGCAGAATCAGAGATTAAAAAAGTTTCACTTTATATGATTAATGAATCTATTGATGATGAAGTAGTAAATTCACTTGATGTCGATGATCTTTTTGTGATGAATAAAGTAAATAATACCATTCAATCCGTAGATTTTAATACATTAAGAGTAAACCAATTGTTACAAAAAATAAATAAGAAGGTTTGGGATAATCTTTCAGCATTACAGAATGGAAATATGAATATATTAAATGAACATGATTCTGTTTTTCAAAATACGACAAAATCAAAATTAGAAAGAGGAGTAATTTATGAAGTTCCTATGGGGATTGTTTTCCATAATACCTTACTTTCAAATACAGGTCCTAAAATTCCAGTCAAATTAATTTTTAGTGGTAATATGAATAGTTATGTAAAAACAAATGTTAAAGATTATGGAATTAATAATGCGATGATTGAGGTAATGATTCATATTGAAGTTGAGGAACAGATTTTACTTCCCTTTACTTCAAAAAGAATAAAAATAACATCCGATGTCCCCCTTGCGGTTAAGATTACGAATGGGGATGTACCTAATTATTATTCAACAGGAATCAAAGAAAATTCACCAATTGTATCACCTACAAATTAAATTATCTTAGAAAAGTTCTAGATTTTGTAAAAGTAATTTGATAAAATAAAAATAGGAGGTTGTTATGTACCAATTTAATAATTTGAACTATCAAGTAATAGAAAACTATAAAAACGCGTTTGATGAAGCGATTGTAAAAGAAAAAATGACGGATTATTTTAATGATTTTGATTATGTCCTTGGGGATTGGTCTTATGGAAAGTTAAGACTGAAAGGGTTTTATAAAGAAAATCATAAGAAAAAAAAGGAATATAATGCTTATTCTTTGAAAGAGGTCTATTTAAAAGAATATTGTGCGGAGGATGCGGCTTATTTTATTTTAGAGAAAAAGGAAAAATAAATATTAAAATACGAATTATTCGTATTTTTTTTGTAAAAAAGAAGGAAAAGAGGAAAAAGACCAGGTATATACTTTATGATTTTACTAGAAAAAAAGAGATTTTATACCGCAAAAAATGATAAAGTATTTAAAGCAGTCATGTGTGATGAAGATGATTTAAGTTTGTTAAAAGAGTTTCTAGAACAACTCTTAGACATAACGATTCATGAAATTACATTACTAGGAACGGAACAAAATGTAAGACATCAAAAAGAAAGGAAAAAGATGATTGATGCGTTAGTCAAAGTAGATGAAGAATATATTCATATCGAACTAAATAGTCAAACCACAGTTATTTAAGAAATCGAAACTTTGTCTTTTTCACAGAGATCTATTCCAAGAAAACCAAAACAAGAGAAGATTATCTAAATTTAGAAACATTTATTCATATTGATTTAACCTATGGATTAGGAAATAGTAAGGAAGAAAAAGAAGAATATGAAGTAATGAATCATAGAGGAGAAAAGTATGTAGAAAACTTCAAAATCATTGAATATAATAT
>JAETPN010000023.1 GCA_021771185.1 Bacillota bacterium
CCAAATTGTTTTCCTAGTTTAAATAATACTTTTTTATTTTCTAAAATTTTATCTTCTTCAGTTACCTGAATTTTTAAACGACGATATTTTGAACCATCTACTTTTATAAATTTGCGGCCATCTTCAAAATACACAGTTCCTGTAAGTAAATCATCTGTCTTCGATAATACTTCCATTGGTAATCCTACTTTAGGTTCATGTGCGACTAGTTTTAATTTAATAACATCACCACGTGTTAAACTTTTCGCAAATTCTGGGGCAATACGAACAACACCATCACTGACACGAATAAAAGCCGTTCCATTATAATTCTTTTCTACTTGCCCAATACGATAATCACTTTTTTCCATCATGATATAATGATCCTTTGTTGTTTTTAACACTTCATATTTTTGAACAAGATCTTTTAAAAGCTGATATAACGACTTTTCATCGATATCTAACTCTTCTTTTAATTCTTGAAAAGAATACGCTCTTTTTTGTAGTAAGTTTAGTAATTGATTTTTATTTTCCATAGTACCACCTACTTTCATTATAAACTAAAATAATAAAAAAAGAAATCATTCTTCTGATTTCTTTTCATCTTCTTTTACAATTTCGAAGTCTACCGTATGAGCTTCTTTACTTGCAGCAACCACACGCACAAGTACCTCATCACCAATACGATATCCTCGTTTATTATGGTTTCCTCGAATTGTGAATGTAGACTCATCATAGCTATAAGTATCATCTTTCATGGAATCCAAACGAACTAATCCATCAATTAAATTCGGTAAAGTGACAAACATTCCAAAACTAAGTACACTATCAATCATCCCAGTATATACTTCACCAATGTGTTGTTCCATATATTCTGCTTTCTTCATATCATCTACTTCACGTTCACATTCAATTGCTGCACGCTCACATTCACTGGTTTGATCACCTAAAAGTATCAACTTTTCATCCCAATAATTTACGGTATGATGGGACATATCCCCTTGGAATAAATAAGTACGTAATAAACGATGTACTGTAGTATCAGGATAGCGTCGAATTGGAGAAGTAAAATGGCAATAATACTTACTAGCAAGACCAAAATGACCAATATTATCTTTACTATACACAGCCTTTTGCATACTACGTAATAACATACTAGATAAAATATGATATTCTTTTTTATCCCTTAAACTTTCCAGAATTTTTTGCATTGTTTTTGGATGCATATCTTCTACTTTTCCATGAAGTGGATATCCTAAAATTCGAACAAATTGAACAAATTTTTGAATTTTTTCTGGGTTTGGTTCTCCGTGAATACGATATAAAAATGGTAGTTCTAAGAAGAAAATATGAGTTGCAACGGTTTCATTGGCCGCAATCATGAAATCTTCAATTAATTTTTCACCTGTACCACGTTCTCTTAAAACAACATCCGTAGGAATACCTTGTTCGTCTACAAGAATTTTTGATTCATCAATTTCAAAATCAATATATCCACGATTTTCCTTATGTTTTCTTAGTATATGTGCAAGTTCACTCATTAAAGTTAAGGTCTCTACAAAAGGTTCATACCCCTCTGGAGTATGATTTTTTTCTAAAATTTCATTTACTGCTGTATAAGTCATTCTCTTTTTTGAATTAATAACACTTTCAAAAATATCATACGAAACAACTTTTCCTTTTTCATCAATTTCCATTTCGCAAGAAATCGTTAAACGATCTACACCACCATTTAAAGAACAAATCCCATTGGATAATTTATGTGGTAACATAGGAATCACACGATCTGTAAGATATACACTAGTTCCACGCTCATAGGCTTCTTTATCAATTGGAGTATTTTCTTTCACATAATAACTAACATCTGCGATATGAACACCAAGGTAATAATGACCATTTTCTAATTTTTTACAAGAAACAGCATCATCTAAATCTTTCGCATCCGCTCCATCAATCGTAAAAATGAGTTGATCTCTAAGATCCCTACGTCCATAAAGATCTTCAGGCGTTACTTGATCTGGGATAGAATCTAATTGTTCTAAAACCTCTTCTGGAAACTCTGAACGGATTCCATATTTTCCAACAATCGATAAAATATCAACACCAGGGTCATTTTTATGCCCTAAAATTTGTAAAATTTCTCCATGATAATAATTATTCTTTATCTTATCAGTAATTTTTACTAAAACTTTATGACCAGGCATCGCACCTAGGGTATGCTTATCACGAATCTCGATCGTCAAGTGAACCTTTTCATCATCTAATTTAACATAGTTTTTATGATCTTTTTGATAATATTCACCAACCATTGTTTTAAATTTACGATCTACAATTTTAACAATACGTCCTTCTTGCTTATCCACAGATTTTTTAGATGTAATTTCTACCACTACCCGGTCTCCATTAATTGCATTATTGATACAAGTAGGTGGGATAAATACATCCTCACTCGCACCTTCAACATCAACAAATCCAAAACCACGTTTATTTCCAATAAAACGTCCTAGTTTTAAATTACTATTATTAAAAATCATAAATTTATTTTTATTCGTTCGATATAATTTTAATTCATCTTCTAAATAATTTAAATCTTTCAAAAGCTGTTTAAAATCCTCTACGGTTTCTACTTTTAGTGCATCGCTAATTTCATCCACAGAAAGAGCTTTCCCATATTCCTCTAATAATTTTAAAATTTGTTCTTGCATCTTATCACCTACCTTTATTATACTACATTTTTTCATAAAATACAGAAATTGACACTAGATGTGTCAATTAATGATATATATAACAATTATTTTACATTTTAAAGCTGTTCAATTTTTTCTAAAGATAAAGAGGTAACTCTAGCAATCATCTCAAGGGGAAGTCCTTCATCTTTCATCTTTTTTGCAGTCTCGCGTTTTGTTTCTAGAGATCCTTGTTCAATTCCTTGTTCAATTCCTTGTTTAATTCCTTGCTCAAGACCTTTCTCTAGCCCCTGTTTCATTCCCTTCTCTATTCCTTCTTCTAATCCTTTTTCAAGGCCTTTTTCCATTCCTTTTTCTATTCCTTTTTCTAATCCTACCTTCTCCGCATATGCCATTCGATCTTTATATTCTCTTTCTTTTGCTAACTCCTCATCATATAATCCTATAAACTCTCTATCTTCTGTTAATTTCGTGATCTTTTCTTTCGCCTCTTCCATCACTCTATCTCCTTTACTTACCTCTTCTAAGAGTTTCTT
>JAETPN010000002.1 GCA_021771185.1 Bacillota bacterium
TTACTTATCAGGGAAATACTTATTATGCCTTAGATGGAAAGATACAAACAGGTTTCCAAGTAATTAATGGAAAGACTTATTTCTTTAGTCGCTGGGGCGGAGCCATGCGAACTGGACTATTTAATATTGATGGGAAAGTTTATGGATTTCAAGATAGTGGTGTCATGATGCGTGGATTGTCTATTTATCATGGAAAAACGTATTATTTTAATACAGATGGAACACAACATCGTGGCTTTAAAACGATTGATAATAAACTGTACTTTTTTAGCCGAATTGACGGAATTGTGAAAACGAGTATGTGGTATTGGGTTGGAGACCATAAGTATTATAGTGATTCTGCTGGTGTGGTTGCTACTGGTATTAAAGAAATTGATGGAATTGCTTATCGTTTTAATAATTTAGGACAATTACAATCTGGATGGGTAGAAGGTCATGGAAAAACGTATTTTGTTGATATTCATGGTAATTTTGTTACGGATTGGCATATCATTGATGGTAAAAAGTGTTTCTTTAATTCCTTGGGAGAATTAATTAGCCGTGATGCAAAATATGTTATTGATGTATCTAAACATCAAGGCACGATTGATTGGAATGCAGTAAAAAATCAAGGATTAGTAGACGGTGTGATCTTACGTGTGGGATTTGGTAGTTTCACAGAAGATCCTATGTTTGCAAGAAATATTGCCGAATTAAAACGCTTAGGTATTCCTTATGGCATTTATATATTTAGTTATGCCGAAAACGGAACAGAAGCTTCTAATGAGGCTAGTGCAGTAGTAGAAATGATTCGTAAATATAATTTGAATCCAACTTTAGGAATTTATTATGACATAGAATCTTGGGATTTAGGTTATGCAAATTCAAATAACATTTCGGTATCAACGTATGATACCATTATTACGACTTTTATTCAAAGATTAAAGAGTAATGGTTATACAAGTTATGTATATGCAGATTTAAATTATATACGTACTCGTTTAAGCCCAGCAATGAGATCTTATGTACGTTGGGTAGCACAATATAATCATACTTGTACTTATACAGGGGATTATTTTATGTGGCAATATTCAAGTAATGAATATGTTTCCGGAATCAATGATAGAGTTGATGGGAATGTATGGTTTAATTAGTAAAGGATGAATGAAAATGAAAGATAGTAAAAATAAGAAAAAAATAGCAGTTTTACTTCCATGTTGGAATGAAAGTCAAACCGTAGCAAAGGTTATTAAAGATTATAAGGAAGCTTTTCCAACCGCAGATATTTATGTTTATGATAACAATTCTACAGACGGAACAGATGAAATGGCACGTAAGGCAGGTGCGATTGTAAAATATGAATATAAACAAGGAAAAGGAAATGTAATTCGTAGTATGTTCCGCGAAATTGAAGCTGATTGTTATATTATGGCTGATGGAGATGATACCAATCCACCAGTTCCTAAAATGGCAGATTTGATTTTGGAAGGGAAAGCTGACATGGTTATTGGAGATCGTTTATCTTCAACGTATTTTACAGAGAATAAACGTCCATTCCACAATACTGGAAATCGTATGGTACGTTTCTTAATTAACAAATTATTCCAAGTAAATGTAAAAGATATTATGACTGGAAGTCGTGCATTTAGTTATGAATTTGTGAAGTCTTTTCCTATTTTATCAAAAGGGTTTGAGATTGAAACAGAAATGACCATTCATGCGGCAGCCCATAATTTTAAAATGGTTGAAGTTCCAACAAATTATCGTGATCGTCCAGCAGGTAGCGAGAGCAAATTAAATACATTTAGTGATGGAATTAAAGTATTAAAAACTATTTTTACGCTATGTAAAGAATATAAGCCAACTTTTTTCTTCAATTTGTTTGGATTGTTATTTTTATTACTTGCAACTGTTTTTGCAACACCAGTCTTTATTGAATATTTTAAAACAGGTTTCGTACCACGTTTTCCAACCTTAATTTTTGCTTTAGTGATGCTATTGATTGCGATTTTGCTATGGATTACTGGAATTATCCTACAAGTCATTTGTAAAAAACAAGATCAATTATATGAATTATATTTGAATAATTTAGAAAGAAATCACAAATGATCGCATCTTTTAAAAAAAACAGAAAGGGGATTTACTTTATTTGTATTTCCTCGATTCTGGCTTGTATCGGACAATTATTGTGGAAGTTATCTGGTGATGGGAATATTTTGTATTTAATTTTCGGGTTTGGATTTTATGGAATAGGTGCTCTTGTCATGTTAATTGCTTATAAATTTGGTAGTTTATCTGTAATTCAACCGTTTTTAAGTCTTAATTATATTTTAAGTATTCTTTTTGGTTATTTCTTTTTAAATGAAATAATTACCATCAATAAAATCATTGGTATTATCATCATTATGATTGGTGTAACTTTAATAGCAGGTGGTGATTCAGAATGATGTATTTACTTATTTTAGTAATGACTATTATGGGAAGTATTGCAAGTTTATTTTTAAAAAAAGCTTCGGGATTTAAAAATATAAAAGAATTACTATTTAATTACAATTTGTATTTGGGTGGATTTCTTTATTTAGCAGCTGCCATTTTAAATATTGTAGTATTAAGAAAAATGGATTATTCTGTTGTTTTACCACTGACATCTTTTACTTATGTTTGGACGATGGTGATTTCTTATCTTTGTTTAAAAGAACATATTTCAATAAAGAAAATTATTGGTGTTGTTTGCATTGTATTAGGTGCTTTAGTTATTGTTTTATAAAAGATGAATTTTCATCTTTTTATTTTACAAGAAAGAATAGACATGTTATAATGTAGGTGTTAGGATGCGTGAATTCATGAAGAAAAAAGTATTATTTATTTCTAGTACAGGTGGCCATTTAACAGAGATGTTAGAATTAAAAAAATTATTTTCAAAAGTTGATTTTCACTTGATTACTGAAAAAACGAAATCGACATTTTCGTTACAAGAAAAATACCCTGGAAGAGTAAATTATATGACTTATGGAACCAAAGATCATTTGTTATCTTATCTTTTTATTTTTCCTTGGAACTGCTTGAAGAGTTTATATTATTTTTTTCGTTTTTCTCCAGAGTATGTGATTACAACAGGCGCCCATACAGCAGTACCAATGTGCTATATTGCAAAATTCTTTCGAAGAAAAATAATTTATATTGAGACATTTGCAAATATAGAGAGTAAAACATTATCTGGTAGATTAGTATATCCTATTGCAGATTTATTTATTGTTCAATGGGAAAGTATGTTAAAATTTTATCCAAAAGCAGTATATGGAGGGTGGATATTTAAATGATTTTAGTAATTTTAGGAACCCAAGACAAAAGCTTCCATAGGTTGTTAGATGCTGTGGAACGTGAAATTACAGAAGGGCATATTAAAGATCAAGTGATAGTCCAAGCAGGATATACTAAGTATCAATCGAATCATATGAAAATTTTTGATTTAATACCAATGAAAAAATTTGATGATCTTATTGATCAATCTGATCTTATTATTACACATGGTGGAGTAGGATCTATCATGAGTGGCTTACGTCATCAAAAAAAAATAATTGCCGTGGCACGTGAGGCACAATATTTTGAACATACAAACGATCATCAAAAACAAATTATTTCAGAGTTTGTTAAGCAAGGATATATTTTGGAGTGTAAGGATTTGAATTATTTAGATCAAACACTAAAGGAAATTGAAAAATTCGAACCTAAAAAATATCATAGTAATAATTATAAAATGATGAAAATATTACGTGATTTTATAGGAATATAAAGCTAAAATAGTAATAAAAGGTTGTTTTATTACTATTTTTTTAGTATGATATATATAGAGAATAAAGGTAGGGGCTGAAGAAAAGGAGTGTTTTATGAAAAGAAATTCAGCTTACGATCTGATGAAAATTTTATCGATGTTTTTGATTGTTGTATGTCATATTTTGGGACATGGACGATTAATTGCTCATGCAACCAATCCTACAATTAAATTGTTGCTAGATTTATTGTTGTTATTTACTATTGTCCATGTTAATTCTTTTATTTTAGTCACAGGGTATTTTCAATGTGATAAGGAATTCCGTATGTCAAAAGTATGGAAGTTAATTAATTCTTCTTTATTTTATAAAATTGTGATTATGCTTATTGCCAGTTTAATTTTTGGAGTGAGTATTAGTGGAATAACTGTTTATAAAGAAGTCTTTCCAATAGAAATGAATGAATATTGGTTTGTTAAATTTTATATTTTACTATATTGCTTTAGTCCATTTATTAATATTGGAATTAAACACATGAATCAAAAACAACATGTTAAACTATTATTAGTTTTCTTCTTTTTCTATTCTTTGATTCCTTATTTTACAGGATATCAAGCTATTTCAAATGATGGATATGGTATTATTCAATTTGTTTATATGTATTTGATGGGCGCTTATTTACGTAAATATCCAATAGAAAAAAGTTATATTTGCAAAACGATGTCTAAAAATCTATTTCGTGTTTGTTGTTTAGCCATTTTCTTCTTCTGTTTATTTGGAAATTTTTGTGTAAAAACTACAGCTACATATTATATGGATGCACATAGCGTTGTAGTGAATGTTGCTTCTAGTATTATTGATATGACAGTTACTTATGGAAATCCATGGGTTGTGGTGCAAGCGATTGCTTATTTTCTATTCTTTGGTAGTTTTAATTTTACGAACAAATGGGTAAATCGTATTTCCGGATGTACCTTAGGTGTATATTTTATACATGAAAATAGCTTTGTAAAATCTGTATTATATGAAGTTACGAAATTAAATGTTCCTGGTGTAGAAGTGACGTATCGTTTTGTTTTATATGGATTGGGTGTAGCATTAGCTATTTTTATAGGCTGTTTGTTTATTGAATATATCAGACAGTTATTATTTAAATTTGTCTATCAACGAAAAATATCAAAAAAAATGCGTGATAAATATAATCAGTGGCTTCATAGCTTAAGGTTTGTTGTCTAAGGAAATTATCTTCTTCATTCCCTTTGTTTGTGTTATAATAAAAAAGGTGATTTTGATGAAAAAGATAATTTCTTTTTTTGTTCTTCTATTATTTTTGATTTTTGTTACAAATACTTTTTCCGCTAAAGATGAAATCCCTTCTATAGAATCTCAAAGTATCATTTATTTTGGGGATTCAATTGCGGAGGGAAGTGCTAATAATTATATTTCTTGGTCTGACTATATACAGGAACAAGCCTCTTTTAAGAAAAGCGTAAATGTTGCAAAAAGTGGAGCTACTTTTTCTAAAGTAAGAAAAAATAATATGATCATTTCGCAAGTGTTAAGACATAAGAAAGAGAATTATGATTATGTTTTATTACAAGGTGGGGTGAATGATGCAATGGATGAAGCACCATTGGGCGTTTTTAATCCTTCATTTCAGCCAGAATCTTTTGATGATGATACCTACTTTGGAATGTTAGATCTTACCTTTTATTATGTAACAAAATATTATAATAACTCAGCCATCGGGGTAATTATCACGTACCCAACACCCACAGCAAAGGATCATGGTTGGCGAGGAAAGACTTCAGAACCAGAGGTCTATTATGAAGCTTTACGAAAGACTTGTGAAAAATGGGAAATTCCAATGATTGATTTTTCTAAGGGAAAATTAAAAACAGTTATTAGTACTTCTGAATTAAAAGATGGTTTACATCTTAATAATTTAGGATATCAAAAAATAAGTCCATATCTTTTAGCGTTTATAGAACAAATTCAACCATATCAAAAAGACTTAGAAAGAGAAGAAGAAATTATCCATACTGGATTAATTTCGTTTCCTCATTTGAGGTAAACATTCACATAAAAAATAGAAGTAAAAAAAGAATAAATAGGAAATGTTATGTTACACTATATTTGACTTACATTTTGTAAATTGATAAAATAATGATAGATAAAAAGGGTGTTTTTAATTTTAAGAATTGAGGTTTTATTATGATGCAAATTATATGTTATATTTTTCCAGCTGTAGTTGCAGTATGGGTTACGGAATCTATCAGGAAACAACAATATCAATTAAAAGAGTGGGTATATCACTATTTTATTTATGTGATAAGTATTAATTTTTTAATTTCATTACTTTTGTCGACTGTATTTACTGGTGCAGATGTATATTTGTCTATGGGACATTTTACACATTCATTAATTGTTAAGTATTTAGGTTTGTCAATGATTTTATCATTTGTTTTACCAGTATTATTTACTATTTTAAGAAATAATTTTCAATTAAATTTATTTATTGAACAGGTAAATAATCAAGATGTAAGGAAGAAAAGAAATGGCAAGAAATAAAAAATTCTTAAAAAATAGTTTTCATTTATTGTTATTATTATTAAGTATAATACTTATCATTAGTATAAAATGGTTTAAATTAACTTTTTCGGATGTCACTTTAGAACAACTTATTTTTCACTTAAAAGTACCACTTAATGGAAGTAATGATGATTTTTTTATGCAATATCTTTACTACTTTAAAACATGGATACCATTCATAGTGATAGTATTCTTTATCGTAATACTTTTTTGTAGTCATTGGTTTAACCATTCTTTTCAAATAAAAGTGAATATGGTGATTCAAAACGAGTCAAAAAATTTCTTGATCACTGTTAGAGATTATGTAAAGATTTTATACATACTAAACATTATTTTATTTATCATTTCATTAATTTATTGCTTTATACAATTAAATATTAGGCAATATATTTCTAATATCATAAATGTCTCTACTATTTATGAAGATTCTTATGTAGATCCTAAAAATGTAACATTGTTATTTCCAAAACAAAAACAAAATTTAATCTATATTTATTTGGAATCTATGGAAAGTACATTTCAGAATCTTCATGAGAAAGAAACTGGTGAGATCAATCTTATTCCTAATTTAAAATCACTAGCTTTGAATAATATTTCTTTTTCGAATACAGAAGATTTAGGTGGGGGTTATACAACGTATGGAACTACCTGGACGATTGCTGGTATGGTTGCACAAACGGCAGGGATTCCTTTAACTATACCTATTGATGGAAACTCATTAAATAGTTATTCTTCTTTTTTACCAGGAGTATATAATTTGGGTGATATTTTAGATCGTGAAGGTTATAATCAGTTTATGATCATTGGTTCAGATAAGGCCTTTGGCGGACGATCTAACTATTTTGAACAACATGGAAAGTATCAAATTTATGATTACTATAGTGCGATTAAAGATCATAGAATTCCAAAAGATTATTATGTATGGTGGGGTTATGAGGATTTAAAATTATTTGATTATGCCAAAGAACAACTTCTAAATCTTTCCAAAAAAGATCAGCCATTTAATTTTACTTTATTAACAGCTGATACACATGCAGCGGATGGTTATAGGGATGATACTTGTCAAGAAATAACGAACAGTAAATATGCTAATGCGGTTATCTGCTCAGATCAAAAAGTTTATGATTTTATTCGTTGGATTCAAGAACAAGATTTTTATGATAATACAACCATCGTTATTTCTGGTGATCATTTATTAATGGGAAACTTTCTATTTGATGCTAATGATCAAGAGAATCATACCGTATATAATGCAATTATCAATTCTCGTGTTCAACCAGAAAACGCGAAAAATAGAACATTTACAACCCTTGATATGTTCCCAACGACTTTAGCTGCCATGGGTGTAGATATTGAAGGAGATCGTTTAGGTCTTGGAACAAATTTATTTTCTACAAAGAAAACATTGGCTGAAGAATTAGGATACGAAAAATTTAATAAAGAATTACAGAAAAAATCCCATTTCTATAATAATCAATTATTGTATGAAAAGAAAAAATAGTTAAAAACAGTCAATTTGACAAAATTTTAGAATATGATATAATGAATTACATAAATTGATGGCGCATTATTCTAGTCAATTAATTTATTATGAAGGCGGGGCTAAAAATCCGCTAAAGAGCATATCTGTGAAACTTTTGGTGCTTGCTTCATACGCCCAGTTTGGGGTGAGTGCTGAAAGGTAGGGTGTTGGGCGCTCGTAATGGCATACGACTCCGACCCACCATCTGTGGAGACCTAAGCTTGTTATAAACGCGAAGATTTGTGACGACTTAGGATTAAACCTACTTTGTGGCGCAAGTTATGAGTAGTGTAGCTTGTCTTGAGTGATGATAGGGGATAGATGACCAGCCAAGTAGTCTATGGCCAAAATTATTTGGTATCGCATCTTGAAACTATGATTGCAAAAAAGAATTAATAATAAATATTGTTTGAGGAAAACTCCTAGAGTGTTAAGTCTGCAGGATTGCAGTGTGCACTAAGTGGCAATCAAGTCATATATTTGGTGACAATATATCTAGTTTTTTAAAGGGGAACCGCAACATGGTAACGTGGTGTAAAACTAGGGGAAATCCTACTTGACCTAAAGGCGCAAGGTTTACTGTATGGCATGCCATCTTTTTTTTGTTATAAAATATATAGGAGAATTATGAAAAAGGAAGAAAAAAAAGAAATAGAACAGTTTAAAAAACAAAATAAAAAATATGAAAAAAAGAATAAACAAAAGGCAAATATTCGTTGGGTTACTACCTTAACACTTATGGCATTTGTTATTTCCTTTTGCTTTTCATTCTTTTCAGAAACCATTTTACCAAATGCCCATGTTTTAATTGGAATTTTACTCGTCTTTGTATTTATTGGATTAGGAATTATTTTTGATATGGTAGGTGTTGCTGTAACAGCAGCAGATGAAAAACCCTTTCATTCTATGAGTGCCCATAAAGTTCATGGTGCTAAAGTAGCGATTATGTTTAAAAAAAATGCCGATAAAGTTGCAAGCTTTTGTTGTGATGTTATTGGAGATATTTGTGGTATTATTTCTGGTTCTGCAGGTGTGATTGTTAGCACTAACATATCTAGTACACTGCATTTAAATACCTTTATAATTACTTTATCCATTACTGCTTTTATTGCCGCATTAACCATTGGTGGAAAAGCTCTAGGAAAAAGTTTAGCGATGACAAAATGTAATATGATTCTTTATGAATTTTCAAAAATTGTATCGATTGTTTATCATCCAGGAAAGTAAAAAAAACTTGCCGATAAAGTTGCTATAAGCAAAGTTGATATAAGATTAAAAAATTTGTTTTTATTAGAAAAAGAGAAAAGGAAAACATACTTTTCTCTTCTTTTTTTGATTGACTTTTTTTGATAATCACGTTATACTTAATATAGAAATAGTAATTATTACTATTTTGAGGTGACACATGAAATATTCCCATCAACGAGAGCTTATTTTACAAGTGATGAAACAATCTTTAGGTCATTTAACAGCAAGGCAAGTCTATCAAAGAGTAAAAGAAGAATTGCCCACAATTAGTTTAGGTACTATATACCGTAATTTAAATGTTTTAGATGAGCAAAATTTGATTCGAAGAATTGTAGTTCCTTATGGGTGTGATGAATTTGATTATAACCCTACAGAACATTCACATTTCTTTTGTACAAAGTGTGAAAGTCTTTATGATTTAGAAGCTCATATTGATCAAAAAATGAAACAGGTAGTAGAAGAAACTACAGGGTATGAAATTACAAATACCAATGTAGTATTTAAAGGAGTATGTCACAAGTGTCATGGAAGGAAAGAAGGTTAAGTATGGATTTAAAAGGTTCAAAAACAGAACAAAATTTAATGACAGCATTTGCTGGAGAAAGTCAGGCGCGTAATAAATATACTTATTATGCAAGCAAGGCAAAAAAAGATGGATATGAACAACTTGCAGCAATTTTTACGGAAACTGCAAACAATGAAAAAGAACATGCAAAAATGTGGTTTAAACATCTTCATGGTGGAAATATTCCAGGAACATTAGAAAACTTAGAAGATGCAGCTGCTGGTGAAAATTATGAATGGACAGATATGTATGCTGAATTTGCAAAAGTAGCTCGTGAAGAAGGTTTTGATCATATTGCTTTCCAATTTGAAGAAGTAGCAAAAATTGAAAAATTACATGAAGAAAGATATCGTGCCTTCATTGAAAACATCAATGAACAAAAAGTTTTCAAAAAAGATGAAGAACATTTCTGGATTTGTCGTAACTGTGGACATGTACATTATGGGGTAGAAGCTCCTGAAGTATGTCCTGTATGTGCTCATCCACAAGCATATTTTGAATTACGTGCAGAAAATTATTAAAATAAAAAAACACTAGTTTAAGTGTTTTTTTTTATTTCTTTTCAAATGTTACAGTAATGCCATTTTCTTTTAGAATATCTAATAAAACTTCCATACTATAATTAATGGTATCTGATTCATACTTTTGAATTGTATTTTCACCACGATGAATATCTTTACCAAACTCTTTTTGAGTTTTGCCAGTCCATTCTCTTAAAATCTTAATAATTTCACCCTTCGTATAATTTTTGTTTTTTATCACTAACTTCATAACATCACCTTAGTTGAAGTATAATATAAAATTGGATTTTAATGTAGCAAACACGTATTGACAATATGTGTTTAACCCGTATTATGAGTATATGTTATAACGAAAAAAATATACAGAAAATTTTGATTTTATTTCTTAAATTTCATCAGGAAATTATGATGTATTTCAAAAATAAAGTTGATATGAAAAAAATAAATGTAGGATGAAGTATTACAAACGTAGTTTCCTTTTTCTTTTCTTTCTCATATAGTAGAATAGGTGATAAAATGAAGAAGAAGAAAATTGGAGTATATGCGATCTGTAAAAATGAGTGTCAATTTGTGAAACGATTCTATGAAGCCGTAAAAGAAGCAGATTATATATTAATTGGTGATACTGGAAGTACAGATAAAACGGTAGAGGAATTAAAAAAATATCCCATAGATGTGAGAGAAATAAAAATAAATCCATGGCGATTTGATAAAGCACGAAATGAAGTGCTAAAGTGTATGCCAGAAGATATTGATATTTGTATTAGTTTAGATTTAGATGAAATTATTAAACCAGGGTTTAAAGAAATTATTTTAAAGGCATGGGAAGAAGATACAACGAGGCTTAGCTATCCTTATATTTGGCGTGTCCGTGAGGATGGAACACCACTGGTATCATTCAATATTACAAAAATTCATACACGAGAAGGGTATACATGGACGCATCCAGTACATGAAGTTTTAACACCATTAAAAGAAGAACATATTACAGTGTGCGAAGAACTTCTTGTTACACATTATCCAGATGATACAAAATCACGTGGGTCCTATTTACCACTTTTAGAACTTAGCGTAAAAGAAGATCCACTAGATGATAGAAATATGCATTACCTTGGGAGAGAATATATGTATTATCATAAATGGAACGAATGTATTGATACATTAATTCGTCATTTAGATTTAAAAAGTGCGACATGGAAAGATGAAAGGTGTGCATCAATGCGTTTTATTTCTCGTGCATATCTTGCATTAAATCGAAAAAGAGAGGCTAGAATGTGGTTATCGTTAGCTACCCTAGAAGCACCAAATACAAGAGAACCATGGGTTGAGTTAGCGTTTTTAGACTATCAAGAAGGAAATGATCAAGCTGTTTTAGACGCCTTAGAAGAAGCGTTAAAAATACCAGAAAAAAATCCCCACTATATCAATGAACAATTTTGTTGGGATGGGACGATTGAAGACTTAATGAGTATTGCTTATTCCAGATTAGGGGACTTTGAAAAAGCTTTATACTACATAGATGAAGCGATCAAAAAAAATCCAGATGAAGCACGTTTACAAGAAAACAAAAAATGGATGGAAGAACAAATTAAATCAAATTCAAACGATAACACAAATTTATAGAAAATAAAAAGAAAGCATCTTAAATTATTATGCTTTCTTTTTGTATACATAGATAAATTAAAAAATAATGAAATAATTTGAAAAATAGATGTATTTTTGTTACAATGAAATTAGAAAAGAGGAGGAAAGAAAAAATGAAAAGTATAGGAAATGTGTTATGGGGGCTTGTGTTTGTTGCTCTAGGTGTTATTTTTGGATTAAATGCTCTAGAGATTACCGATATTGATATATTCTTTAATGGATGGTGGACATTATTTATTATTGTTCCATGTTTTATTGATTTATTTAAAGACAACGATAAAACAGGAAATATGATTGGTTTACTCATTGGTATTGCTTTATTATTATGTTGTCAAGGTCTTTTAGAATTTAATCTTCTATGGAAATTGACTTTTCCAATGATTTTAATAATTATTGGATTATCATTTATCTTTAAAGATATCTTTCATGGAAAAATAAAAAAAGAAATTAGAAAGTTAAATAAGAAAAACGTAGATAAACAAGAGTATTGTGCTACTTTCAGTGAACAAAAATTAGACTTTAGTGAAGAAGAATTTAAAGGGTGTGATTTAACTGCTGTATTTGGTGGTGTTCGCTGTGATTTAAGAGATAGTATTTTTAAAGATGATGTCGTAATTAATGCTTCGGCTATATTTGGTTCTATTGATATTTTAGTACCAGAAGATATCAATGTGAAAGTAACATCTACTGCAATATTTGGTGATGTAGATAATAAGACAAATTCTTCTAAAAAAGAAAAGAAAAAAACAATTTATATTAACGCTACTTGTCTTTTTGGAGGAGTTGATATTAAATGAGTACAGCACAAAAACTTATTAAATATGGAGCAATCGTATTTGCTATATTTATAATTATAAATATTATTGGTGCTATTTATTTTGGATTATCTACATTTTCAGGGGTTTTAGGTTTGCATCATTCTTCAACTGAAATAAAGGATCTTCATAATGTAGAATTAAGAAATAAAGATTTTTCTATTTTAAAGTTAGATCTTGCTTCAGCAAATGTAACAATAAAAAAAGGAAATGATATTAAAGTTCAAACAAATAGTAATGATATTACATGTAAAGAACGAGGGAATAGTTTACTCATTAAAGAAAAAGAAATGCATTGGTTTAATAGAGTCAAAAATAAAGAACTTATTGTATATCTTCCAGAAGTTTTATTTGATGAAGTTATTATTGAAACTGGTGCTGGAAAAATCTTAGTAGAGGAAATCAATACGAAAAGACTAGACTTTGACTTAGGTGCAGGTAAAGCAGATATAAAAAAATTAAATGTATCTCATGAAGCTGACTTTGATGGTGGAGCTGGCGAAGTGCAAATTTTATCTGGTTCGATTCATAATCTAGATTTAGACCTTGGTGTTGGTAGATTTTTCTTACGCTCATCATTAACTGGAAACACTAAAATTGATGCTGGTGTAGGAGAAGTTGATATTCACGTGCTTGGTGTTGAAGAAGATTATCGTGTAAAAGTTAGTAAAGGCCTTGGAACTATTCACTTAAACGATAAATCAATAAAAAATGATACTACTTATGGAAGTGGAGATCATTATATTGATGTTGATGGAGGAGTAGGAAGTTTATCCCTTACTTTTGAAAAATAAAATGATTTAAAGTAACTCTTGTTACTTTTTTTCTTTGATAAAAGGAATTGACTTTGGTTCGTACTTGTCTTTTTTTCTTGATAACGATATAATGAATTTGGTGATATTATGGCAAAAATTATGATTGTTGAAGATGATGTTTCACTAAGAACGGAAGTAGAAGCACTCCTAAAAAATAATGGATACGAAACATGTAGTATTAAAAACTTTGATAATGTCGTAGAAGATATTTTAAAGAATCAACCTGATCTTGTTTTATTAGATATTACTTTACCTGGTGAAAATGGAGAACATATTTTAAAAGAACTTCGTAAAAAAACAGATGTTTTTGTGATTATGCTTACAAGTAAAAATACAGAGATGGATGAAGTGTTAAGTTTAAGTTATGGTGCGGATGATTATATTACCAAACCATATCATCCAACCATTTTACTTTTACACATTGAATCCGTATTAAAACGAAGAAATAAAACAGAAGAAGTATTAAAATATCAAGATGTTTTTGTAAATTTATCCAAAGGAACCTTAGAAAAAGAAAATCAAACGTTATTATTATCCAAAAATGAAATGAGTATTTTTTACTATCTTTTAAAACATGTTGGAACGATTGTTTCACGTGATTCTTTAATGGATTATTTATGGGATACTAATGTATTTGTCGATGATAATACACTAACTGTAAATATTAATCGCTTACGTAAACGCCTAGAAGATATTGGTCTTATTGATGTTATTGAAACAAGAAGAGGGCAAGGGTATATTTTACTATGACCTTTAGAGCTTTCTTAAAAGACCATATCATTTCTATTTTTCTATGTGTAGTATTCATGCTTTTTACTACACCTTTACTCGCATCATTAAATAAAGATCTTGCTTTTTTCATCTGTCTTTTAGGGATTTGCCTTTTTATCTTTATTTTATGTTACGAGTTTTTCAGAAGAAAGAAATTTTATGATAAGCTTATTTTTTCCTTAGATAAATTAGACCAAAAATATTTGCTATCTGAAGTGTTAGATAAACCACATTTTTTAGATGGTAAAATCTTAGCTGATGCATTATATGAAACAAATAAAAGTATGACAGAGGAAGTAAAAGCGTCTAGAGATCATATTTTAGAATTTAAAGAGTACATTGAACTTTGGGTTCATGATGTTAAAATTCCTATTGCGAGTGCTTTATTAAAAATTCATAATCATCCCGAATTAAAAACAATGATAGATGAAATTCATCGTTTAGAACGCCAGGTAGACCAAGTACTTTATTATGCAAGAAGTGAGAATACAGAAAAAGATTATTTAATTAAAGAGTGTTCCTTAGAACGTATTGTTTCTTCTGTAATTCGTAATAACAAAGATAGTTTACTCCTAAAAAATATTCGTGTAAATTTAAATAATCTTGATCACATGGTTCTTACAGATTCTAAATGGTTAGAATTTATGATTGAACAAATTGTTTCCAATAGTATTAAATATAGTAAAGATAAAAACGCTGTTCTTTCTTTTGAAGTAACAGAAAATGAAAAAGAAACAACGCTAATGATTATGGATAATGGAATTGGCATTCCACCCCAAGATGTACCTAGAGTATTTGAGAAAAGTTTTACTGGTGAAAATGGTAGAAAAGGTGCGGGTTCTACTGGAATGGGACTTTATTTGTGTAAGAAACTATGTGATAAATTAGGACATCACTTCTATTTAAAATCAAGTGTTTCAAAGTATACAAAAGTCTATATTTCATTTGCCAAAGAAGACTATTATAAAATGAATGGACATTAAACTTACAATATTGTAAGTTTTTGTTATAAAGTTCAATTGTTGAAAAAATGGATATTAACTATAATGAATTTGAAGGGAGAGAAATTATGGAACCAATTTTAAAAATACAAAATATTGAAAAATATTATGGAAGTAGGTCAAGTTTAACCAAAGCACTTGATGGTATTTCTATGGATGTGAATGCTGGTGAATATGTAGCAATCATGGGAGCCAGTGGGAGTGGTAAGACAACATTATTAAATGTCATTTCTACCATTGATCGTGTAACCAGTGGCCATATTTATGTAGCTGATAAAGATATTACAAAATTAAAAGGAAATGAGTTAAATCGTTTTCGTAGAGAAGAATTAGGTTTTATCTTTCAAGATTTTAATTTGTTAGATACCCTAACAGCTTATGAAAATATTGCACTAGCACTTTCTATTCAAAATGTTTCACCAAAGGAAATTGATGAACGTATAAAAAAAGTAGCGAAAGAGCTTTCTATTAAAGATATTTTATCTAAATATCCATATCAAATGAGTGGTGGACAAAAACAAAGGGTAGCTTCAGCAAGAGCTATTATTACAAATCCCAAATTAGTCCTTGCGGATGAACCAACCGGAGCACTTGATTCAAAATCTTCAAAAATGTTATTGGAAAGATTTAATTATTTAAATAAAGAATTAGGCGCAACTATTCTTATGGTTACCCACGATGCCTTTACCGCAAGTTACGCAAGTAGAGTAATTTTCATTAAAGATGGTAAAATCTTCTCGGAAATTGAACGTGGAGATGACGATAGAAAAGAATTCTTTAATAAAATTATCGATGTTGTAACCTTACTTGGAGGGGATTTAAATGATGCTCTTTAAACTATCCCTAAAAAATATTAAAAAAAGTTTTAAAGATTATACAATTTATTTTTTCACACTTGTTTTAGGAGTAGCAATCTTTTATGTGTTTAATGCTATTGATAGCCAAACTATATATATGGATGTTACTTCTAACATGGCTGAAATTATTAAATTGATGACCAGTATGTTATCTGGTGTTAGTGTATTTGTCTCATTTGTTTTAGGCTTTTTAATCATTTATGCGAATCGTTTCTTAATCAAACGACGAAATAAAGAATTTGGCGTTTATTTAACTCTTGGAATGAGTAAAAAGAAAATTTCTTTATTACTTTTCTTTGAAACACTTTTTGTAGGACTAATTTCTTTAGTTGTAGGCCTTGGAGTAGGTGTTATGTTATCTCAAGCTATGAGTTTATTAGTCGCCAATTTATTTGAAGCCAACATGACTGATTTTGCATTCGTATTTTCAACTAGTGCATGTGAAAAAACATTACTATACTTTGGTATAATGTACCTTTTAGTTATGATTTTTAATACCATAAATATTAGTAAATGTAAGTTAATTGAACTATTACAATCAAATAAAAAGACGGAAAAAATTCGTCTTAAAAATCCAGTATTATGTACAATTATTTTTATCCTATCAACATTTACTTTAGGAACTGCTTACTACTTAGTAACTGGAGGAATTGACCATTTAGATAATGCTAATAAAATTTTCATTCCAATTGCTATGGGTATTATCTCAACATTCTTTATATTCTGGTCTTTATCTGGTTTACTTTTAAAAGCATGTATGAGTATAAAAGGACTTTATTATAAAGGATTAAATAGTTTCACTTTAAGACAAATAAGTAGTAAAATTAACACCACTGTTTTTTCTATGACTGTTATTTGTTTAATGTTATTTGTTACAGTATGTGTACTTTCTAGTGCCTTATCAATTAAAAATGCAATGACAGCCAATATTCGTGAGCTAGCACCTGTAGATGTTAGTTTTAGTAAATATCTTTACCATGAAAATTCTGTTTTTGATGTTAACACACCACAAGCTGTTTTAGATGACGCTAAAGTAAGTTTAAAAGAAACACTTAAAAATCATGGAATTGATATCAATGAAACATTTAAAGATGTTGTTGAGATTCCTGTTTATCGAATAGAGGAACTTACGATGAGAGCTACGCTAGGAGAACAGCTAGATGAAATATCAAAGAAATTTAAATATTTAAATTATGATAACGAAGAAACAATTATTACCGTTAGTGATTACAATAAAATTGCTAAACTATATGGGAATGAAACTTATTCTTTAAATGATGATGAATATATGATTATTGCTGATTTCGATAGTATGGTTGAAATTAGAAATATGGCATTAAATGAGGGAGTATCTATTACAATTAATGATAAAACTTATCATCCTAAATATACAGAATGTAAAGATGGATTTGTTGAAATATCTTCAAACCATATAAATGATGGTATATTTATTGTTCCAGATCATGCAGTAGAAGGACAGATACCTTTTCATGAACTAATGGTTGCCAATTTTAAAGAAACTTCAAGAGAAGGAAAAAATAGAGTTAATGATATGATTAATAAAAAAATTAACTCCGCTTGGAATGAAACAACACTAACTTCTGTAAATACTAAAATTGAAATTACAGACGCAAGTGTTGGGTTAGGTGGACTAGTTACATTCATTGGACTTTATTTAGGAATCATCTTCTTAATTTCTAGTGCAGCTATTCTAGCGCTTAAGGAATTATCAGAAAGTACAGATAATAAAGAACGTTTCCAAATGTTAAGACGCTTGGGTGCGGATGAAAAAATGATTCATAAAGCTTTATTTAGTCAAATTGCTATTTTCTTTATGGCTCCTTTAATCTTAGCTATCATTCATTCTATTTTTGGAATTAAATTCTGCATCTTTATTTTAGAAACTTTCGGTAGAAAAGGACTTTTATCATCCATTATTATGACTTCTATTTTCTTAGTACTTATTTATGGAGGATATTTTATACTAACTTATATATGCAGTAAAAATATTATTGAAGAAAATTAGTAGATGAATTCATCTACTAATTTTGTTATAATAGAGTTAGTTTAATAAGGAGGATAAATATGGCATTTGATTATAAAAAAGAATATAAAGAATTTTATATGCCTAAGAATAAACCTAGTATTGTAGATATTCCTAAAATGAATTATCTTGCAGTAAGAGGAAAAGGGAATCCTAATGATGAAAATGGGGATTATAAAAATACGATAGGTTTATTATATGGTGTTGCTTATACAATTAAAATGAGTTATAAAGGTGATCATCAAATTGATGGATTTTTCGAGTATGTAGTACCACCATTAGAAGGTTTTTGGTGGCAGGAGAATACCAAGGGTATGGATTACAATAGAAAAGATGATTTACAGTTTATATCCATCATAAGATTACCTGATTTTGTGACAAAAGAAGATTTTCTTTGGGCTATTACTGAAGCAACAAAAAAGAAGAAACAAGATTTTTCAAGGGTTGAATTTTTCACTTATGATGAAGGCACTTGTGTACAATGTATGCATATAGGTTCTTATGATGATGAACCGAAAACAGTAGAAGCGATGCACAAGTATATGAAAGAAGAAGGGTATGAATTAGACATCACAGATACAAGGTATCATCATGAAATCTATTTAAGTGATCCACGTAAATGTGATACAAGTAAATTAAAAACAGTAATAAGGCATCCTATTAAAAAAGTGAATAATTAAGAATATAATGAACAAAATAAAGTTATAAAAGATTTTATTCTAGGAAGGAGACTTATGTGTACAGCTACAACTTATAAAACGAAAGATTGTTATTTTGGTCGTACATTAGACTACGACTATTCCTATCAAGAAGAAGTAACCATTACACCACGCCATTATTCCTTTCAGTTTAAACATGTTCATGAAGTAAAAAGTCATTATGCGATGATTGGTATGGCCCATGTAGAAAGTGATTATCCTTTATATTATGACGCTATTAATGAAGAAGGTTTAGGAATGTGTGGTCTTAATTTTGTTGGAAACGCAGTTTACCAAAAACCAGTAGAAGGTAAAGATAACATTGCTACTTTTGAACTGATCCCATGGATTTTAAGCCAATGTAAAACAGTAAAAGAAGCACGCAATCTTCTTTCAAATATTAATATAGTAAATACTGAATTTTCTAAATCATTACCACCAGCTCAGCTACATTGGATGATTTCAGATAGTATAGAATCAATTACGGTTGAGGCAGTGGAAGAGGGATTAAACATTTATGATAACCCCATTGGTGTTTTAACTAACAATCCGCCATTTGGGGAACAGTTATTTAACTTAAATAATTATATGGGTTTATCTGCCAAAGAACCTGAGAATCTTTTTGCTTCCGATTTAGATTTAAAAACTTATAGTAGGGGAATGGGCGCACTTGGACTTCCTGGCGATTTATCTTCTATGTCTCGTTTTGTTCGAGCTACATTTACTAAAATGAATGCTGTATCAGGAACTAGTGAAAAGGAAAGTGTTAGTCAATTCTTTCATATTTTAAACGCTGTAGAACAACCTAGAGGATGTTGTATCATCGATAATGATAAATATGAAATAACTATTTATACATCTTGTGCCAATTTAAATAAAGGAATTTATTACTATACAACATATGATAATCATCAAATCACTGCAGTTGATATGCATCAAGAGGATTTAGATGGTAGTACTCTAATTTGTTATCCATTAATAAAAGAAGAACAAATCAAAATGCAAAATTAGAAAAAGGTAAATCGTTAAGATTTACTTTTTGTGTGTTATAATAAAATTAATAAAAAGAAAACAGGTGTTAAAATGAAAACAAACTTATTACAAATTCCTGGTGTAGGAATTGCGACGAAACAGAGTATGAACGATTTAGGAATTACTTGTGTAGAAGACCTAAAGGGTAAAAATCCAGAAGATTTATATAAACAAGAATGTGAGCAAAAAGGTGTTTTAATTGATCGCTGTCAACTTTATGTGTATCGCTGTGCGGTATATTATGCTGAAACAGAAAATCCAGAGCCTGAAAAGTTAAAATGGTGGTATTGGAAAGATTAAAAACATTATATTAAATTTAATTGTAAATAATAACGATGAATAGTAAGGGTGTAAAGAAGATTGGAGATTTAAATATAGCTTTTGATTATAAGAAAGAATCAAAAGAATTTGTCTATGAAGTTGGTAAAATATCAATGAAAGATAAAACAATAATTTTCAATAAAATATAATCAGAAATTTATATAATTCAAGTATTACTTCGTGTTAAAAAATACTTTTACATTGTATGATGAAAATGTGAAAGGAGAAAAAAACTATATGGATCAAGAAAAAATCGGAAAATTTATTGCTGAGTGTAGAAAAGAAAAAAAGATGACACAACAGGATTTAGCGGAAAAGTTAGGAGTAACAGATCGTGCTATTTCAAATTGGGAAAACGGAAAGAATATGCCAGACTTGTCATTATTTAAACCATTATGTATTGAATTAGAAATATCACTTAATGATTTAATGAGTGGCGAGAAAGTTAATGAAAAAGAATATCAAGAAAAATTAGAGGAAAATATAATTAATACAATCGATTATACTAATAAGAAAATGGAAAATAAAAATAATTTCATTGGATTAATGTTATTCATTTTTGGTATTTTAATTTCAATTACTGCTGTATCAATATTCCCAAGTGAAAGTAGTTGGGGGAGCATTTACTCAGTATTTGGAGTTATTATATCTTTAATAGGTATAAATAAACTTACTAAAAAATTAACTTATATAAAAAGACTTATATGTATCTTTGGATACTATCTAATATTTATGTTAGTATTAATCACAATAGATTATATTGGCGTTATTAATATTCATCAAGCACCAAGATATTCAACAATAAAAGTTTCAGGCGATAAGATAATATATTATGATACCCTGTTCTATGATGTAGTTAGATGCAATGTTGATGAAGATAATGAAACTTTTAAAGTAATTAAAAATCAAAAATATGATAGAGATAATATAGATAAATATTGTAAATAATAAATTACAACAAGAATATCAATTGTGAAAGAACCATTTTATATAATGACTTTTATTGATAGAAAAAGTAAAAGTTAAGTTATAATAAGTAAGGGAGAGAGAATTATGGCAAGAGTATTAAAAAATAAAGAATTAGTAAATACAAGGTTGGCAACTAATTATGGTGGTTGGATGTATTGTGATACATGTAATGAAAATATAGGATATTTATGTTATTCAACTTATGATAAGTTAGAATTAAAATATAAATGTAATTGTGGTAGTATTGGTAGTGCATTATTAGATTTTGAGGATAGTAAAATAGGTAAAAATTGTAATGATGAATTAATTCTTGTGAAGAATAGATTTTGTTGTCCAATAGATAATGAACCATTAATTACAATATTGGATAAAAAGGTATCTAGTTATGAGATGAAAATTACTTGTAAATCTTGTGAAAGTATATATAAAAAAGTTAAATAGATATTATAATGGAAAGAGAAGTTTTTATTTATAAATCTAGAGTAATATAAAAGACAAACGAGTACGTTTGTTTTTTTGTTAAAAATAAAAACTAGATATTTCTATCTAGTAATATAAAATACACTCTTTTGTATATAATATATTCAAATTATTTTTTTAAAGAAGGGAGTACTTTTCTTTTTAATGCAAGTCTTTTTTGTCGTTTTTCTTCTTGAAGCATTTTTTCTTCTTCGATTTTTTGTTCTTCTGCTAATTGATTTTGTCTTGTTTCATATAAAATTGGTCGACTCCATTCAGGACAATCATTTATCTTGACAAAAAATTTTTTAAAAATAAAAAAAGCCTTGAAATAAGACTTTTAAAATCAATATGGTGGCGACGAGTGGATTCGAACCACCGACCTACTGGGTATGAACCAGGTGCTCTAGCCAACTGAGCTACATCGCCATTTGCAACAATCTAATAATATCATATTTCAAATTATTTGACAATACTTGATTTGATATTTTTTTAAAAAATTACATTAAGTTATAGAACTTCATTTGATTATATAGCGAAGGGGGCATGTTTTCTATGATTCTTTGAATTTTCTTGTATTCATTCGACAATTAGTGATATAATGAATTTACTTTAAAGGAGGGGATAAAATGACAAAAACAGAGGAAAAGAAAAAATATGATATACATGAGTTTAAGACTATTTTTCACTATTTAAAACATCATAAAGTAAGATTGGTTATTTATATTATTTTATCTATATTAATTATGCTTCCAGAAGTACTAAGAGCATTTATATGGGGACTTACTTTAGAAGCATTAGTGGCTAAAGATCTTACTAAATTTTTCATTTATTTAGGAATTTCACAATTTATTTCAATAAATGCCTGGTCTATTTTATCAAATCCACGCAATAAGATTTATAATACACTACAAATTGAATTTACGAAAAATTTATCAAAAGATTTATATAGAAAAATAGATAAATTACCCGCACGTGCTTTTGAAGAAATTGGGGTAGGGGAATTTACAAATCGTTTATCTCATGATCCAGAGCAAATTATTAGCTTACTTAATAAACTGATTAATTTAACTTTAAGAAGTTTTGTGGCTGTATTCGCAGTAATCTTAGCCTTTAAAATTTCATGGTTTTTAGGACTTGAAATTATTATTTTCGCATTTATTATGGGATTTGTTGCAGCTAAGTATTTTCCAAAGATTAAAGAAATACAAAAGAGTATTCGTAAAGAATCAGATACGTTAGTAAAACATGCGACAGAAAATATTACAGGTATTCGAGAAATAAAGTCTTTGGGAATAAAAGAAAATATCGAAACTATTTTATTTAAAGATTTTGATACAATGTATAAACACTCCAAAGAAATATCAAACAAAGAAGCCGATTATTATGCGATTAATAATGCTTTATATTTCATTATGCAATTTCTCATTCTTTTTACTTGTGGTTACTATTTTATTCAAGGGAATGTAGCCTATAGTGTATTTATTATGTTAGAAACATTTATTTGGAGAATTGACTCTGTCGTTGAAAGTTTAAGTGATTTTGGCGTTAACTTTAATAAAGTTATTGTTTCTTTAGGTAGAATTAATGATATTTTAGAAAATCGTTTATATCCAGATGAAGTATTTGGAAATGTTCATTTAGATGATGTGAAAGGGAAAATTACATTTGAAAATATTAATTTTAAATATCGTGAAGAAGAAGAAAATACCTTACATGATTTAAATTTAACATTAGAACCTCATAAAAAAATTGCGATTGTTGGACGTAGTGGGAATGGGAAAAGTACAATTTTTAATCTATTGCTTCGTTATTTTGATGCGACTAGAGGTATCGTTAAAATAGATGGTGTTGATATCAAAGACTTAACAGAAGAAAGCTTACGTTCTAACATTTCTGTTATTCGTCAATCACCATTCTTATTTAACATGAGTATTATAGATAATTTTCGTTTAGTTAAATTTGATGTTACATTAGAAGAAATACGAGATGTATGTAAAAAAGCATATATTGATGACTATATTATGGGTTTACCTGATAAGTATGATACTGTCATTGGAGAAGGTGGGGTAAACTTATCTGGTGGACAGAAACAACGTTTAGCTATTGCAAGAACACTTTTATTAAACACCAAAATTATTTTATTTGATGAAGCCACATCCGCACTTGATAATGAATCTCAAGAATATATTAAAAAGACCATGGATAAGCTTGTGAAGGATCATACCATTATTATTATTGCCCATCGTCTTTCAACAATCGTTGATGCCGATGAAATTCATGTGATTGATCATGGTACAAATGTTGCTTCTGGAACACATCAAGAATTATTGAAATCATGTAAAATATATCAGGCTTTATATCAAACAGAAGATTCTAATTAAAAAAACTTGAGAAAAAAATCTCAAGTTTTATATTTCTTTGGCTGCCCCAGCTAGATTCGAACTAGCGCTCACGGAGTCAGAGTCCGATGCCTTACCACTTGGCTATGGGGCAATAACTACATATTCATACTAACACACATAACACTTAATTTCAAGTGTTCTTGACGTTGAAAATTAGATTTGTTATTATATATTTGATATTTGGGAAGTGATGATATGAAAATAAATTATCAACAAAAATTAGATGAATTAATTAAGAATTTAAACGGTGAAAGAAAAACACTATTATTACAAGTTTGTTGTGCACCATGCAGTAGTTATACGATTGAATATTTGAGTGATTACTTTGATATTACATTATTATATTATAATCCTAATATTTCACCAATAGAAGAATATCAAAAACGTCTTCATGAAGTTGAAAAGTTTATCAACGAATTTCCTAAGGCTAATAATATTAAAATATTACATTGTGACTATGATGGAGTAGTTTATGAAAAGATGTCAAAGGGCTTAGAAAATGAAGTAGAAGGTGGTAAACGTTGTTATAAATGTTATGAATTACGTTTAAGAAAAACCGTGGAACTCGCCAAAGAACATCAGTTTGATTACTTTGGTACTACGTTATCTATTAGTCCATATAAAAACGCAATGTGGCTAAATGAAATAGGCGAACAATTATCTAAAGAATATAAAGTCAATTATTTATATGCAGACTTTAAAAAGAAGAATGGGTATAAAAGATCGATTGAATTATCTAATGATTATAAATTATATCGTCAAGATTATTGTGGATGTATTTATTCTAAACAAGCTCGTGATTTAATAAAAGAAAGAAATCGTTTGAAAGAATCTGTGTAGACCAAAGCTCACGTTGGTCTTTTTGTTTGATAAATTTGAAACATCTGATTGATGAAATAGCGTTCTAAAAAAATAATAGTTTTCATAAACTATACTAGGTGATTATATGGACGCGGATTTAGAACGTATTCGAAGTGAAATTAGAAGCAAAAAGAAACCAGTAAAAAAAGAGAAAAATACTTTTTGGACACGCTATCTTTTAAAAACTTTAGTAGTTATTCTTCTTACTTTAATAACTTTGATTTTATTAAAACAAAATGAAACTATAAAAACCGATTTTTATAAATATGTTTATAATACTAATTTTTCTTTTACAAGTGTCAATAATTTATATCAAAAATATATGGGAAGTCCTTTGCCATTTAAAGATTTCTTTTTAGAAACAACCAAACCTGTTTTTAATGAAAAATTAGATATTCAAGAGATTAATTTATATAAAGATGGAGCCGAATTAAAGGTAAATGAAGGGTACATGGTTCCAGCCCTGGAAAGTGGCCTTGTTGTTTTTATTGGAGATAAAGATGAATATAAAAATACAGTCATTATTCAACAAATTAATGGGATTGATGTTTGGTATTCTAACATTAACGTGAATAATTTAAAGTTATATGATTATATTGAAAAGGGAAGTTTATTAGGTGAAGTAAAGAGTACATCCTTATATATGGTTTTCAAAAAAGATGGAAAAGTGTTGAATTATAAAGATTATCTTAAATAAAATTCATTTTCATTTCTTTTTTTATGTAATCATTGTAGGATGTGTATTAACAGGTCACTTCTATGAATTTACCTTGTTTAGTATTCTATTATTTATTCATGAAATGGGTCACATTAGTGCAGGACTATATTATCATTGGAACATAAAAGAAGTATTAATCTTACCATTTGGCGGATTAACAAAGTTTGAAGATAGTTTAAATAAACCAATGAAAGAAGAATTCTTTGTTACGATCATGGGCCCATTATTTCAAATTGTGGGTTATCTTCTTTTCAAAGACCATATCAATGATCAACTTTTTTCATTTTATCACTATGCGCTTCTTTTCTTTAATTTATTACCGATTGTTCCATTAGACGGGTCTAAAATCATTCATTTAATTTTACAACGTTTCTTTTCTTTCTATAAAAGTTATCAACTACTTCTTCTATGTTCATTTATCATAGCTACAGTTTTACTATTTGTAGTAGGGTGGAAAGAGAAAAGTATCTTCCTTATCATGAGTTTTCTTCTTCTTTTCTTACAACTTTATAAACTGTATAAAGAGTACCATTATTATTTTAAAAAATTTTTATTAGAAAGGTACTTGTATAAGATTGAATTTTCAAAAAGACACATTATTTACGGAACTTCTTTAAAAGAAATGAAGCGTGATTATAAACATTTATTTTATACAGAAAATAATTATGTAACAGAACACCAAATGTTAAAGAAAACGTTTGACAAATAAGGAACATTGTGATAGAATTTTATATTGTGTAGAGCCTCTCTACAACCGCACGAACTAAGGTTTTAAACGTAAGTACCTTAAATAGGCGAGTCTTAGATGAATGGAGGGAAAATATGAAAGCCGTAATTAAAACTGGTGGAAAACAATACTCTGTTGATGAAGGCAGTATTATCTATGTTGAAAAATTAGATAATGAAGTTGGATCAGAAGTAGTATTTGACGAAGTATTAATAGCAAACGGGATTGTTGGAACACCAACTGTTAAAGGAGCCACAGTAACTGGTGAAGTTATTAAACATGGTAAAAATAAAAAAGTTATCGTATTTAAATATTTACCAAAGAAAAAATCACGTAAAAAACAAGGTCATCGTCAACCATACACTAAAGTGGAAATTAAATCAATTAAAGTAAAATAATATGATTAAAGTTAAAGTTGTTTCTGAAAAAGGGAAACTAAAACAAATTTCTATTTTAGGTCATGCGATGTATGATCAGTATGGAAAAGATATTGTATGTGCTGCTGTTAGTAGTACCGTGATTACAACTGTAAATGGAATTATGAAATTAAATCCATCTGCGATCCTTTTCGATCAAAAAGATGATGGGTTAGTGATTCAAGTAGTAAAAGAAGATAAAACATCAGATTGTTTATTAAAAAATATGTTATCTTTATTAGAGGAACTTGAAACACAATATACAGAAAATATAAAAATCATAAAATAAGGAGGTGTATCCATGCAAGATTTCTTAAAATTAATGAAATTTGATATTCAATTATTCGCTCATAAAAAAGGACAAGGTTCAACAAAGAATGGTCGTGATTCTGAATCAAAACGTCTAGGTGCAAAAGCAAGCGATGGTGAATTTGTAACTGCTGGATCAATTATATATCGTCAACGTGGAACAAAAATTTATCCTGGTAAAAATGTTGGAATTGGAAAAGATGACACATTATATGCTAAAATCGATGGATATGTTAAGTTTGAACGTTTAGGTAGAGATAAAAAACAGGCAAGTGTTTATTCAGAAAAATAATTTTTGTAAATAACTTGAAAATAAAGGTCAAAATAGATATTGGAAAAAATATCTATTTTTTTTGGTGCTAAAGTGATTGCTTTTTTAATAAACTAGTGATATACTTTAAGTGTAGAGTATAAAAGGGGAAAGGAGGCCATGTACTATGTGGGGATGGTTAAAAAGATTTTTCTAAGCGACTTATTAGATGCTAACTATTAATAAGTTTCAAAAGCCCAAAAAGGGCTTTTTAGGTTAAAACAAATTTATTTAAAAGAAACCCTAGGTTTTCTTTTTTTTTCGTGTTATAATAAACATGAAAGGTAGGTATTATATGACATTAAATCTTAGAAACAAATTATTCAAAACGCTTATTATTTTTATCGTTTATTTATCATATACATCTGTAGCAACAACACTTTTAGGAAATAGTATGGTAGTAATATTTCTTGCAGATATTTTATTTTTATTAGGAATCGTTTATCTTTATAAAGATAATTTAACAAATGATTTTAAAAAAATAAAGGATAAAAATATATGGAAACAAATAGGGAAAGCATTTTTATTTGCGGTAGGTTTATTTGTAGTTTATATGTTAGTGGGAGCTATTTTATCGACAATTTATCCTGAAATGATGGTTGAAGACGATAATACAAGTGCGATTTATTCTATTTATAGTATGACAACTGTTTATACAATCTTTAAAACACTTGTTTTCGCAACCGTTGCTGAAGAATTATTATTTAAAGAATCTATTCGTGATCTTATTAAACCAAATGTATTATATGTACTTGTAAGTAGTTTTATCTATGCATTTATGAATATTATGTATGGTGATTTATCGTTAGTAACAACATGGCTATATTTAATTCCATATTTATTATTTGCAATTCTACTTAATATCATTTATGTAAAACATGAAGATAATATTTGTTTAGTAATTATGATTAAATTTTTCTATAATTTAGTACCATTAACTATTATGCTATCAGGATTGGGGGCTTAAATATGTTTAATTTAACAAATTTAAACAATATTCTAGCCGTAGTTCAAAAACCAAGTAGTGGAACAGAAAATATGAATATTATTATTGTTGTTGTAATTGTCATTATATTATTGCTAATTGCGGCAACAGTATTTACAAACAAGAAATAAAGGATTTTCCTTTTTTTTTATGTAATTATCGTGTATAATGGTTTTTGAGGTGAATCTTATGTTTGTAGATGAAGTTGTAATAGATGTAACCGCTGGTGATGGTGGGGACGGTTGTATGGCTTTTCGCCGTGAAAAATATATAGAAATGGGTGGCCCATTTGGTGGGAATGGGGGTCATGGAAGCGATATTATTTTTGAAGCCGATGAAGGATTAAATACGTTACTTGATTTGCGTCTTCGTAAACATATTAATGGAAAAAAAGGTGCGAATGGAGAAGGAAAAGCTCGCCATGGAAAGAACAGTGAAGATATTATTATTAAAGTTCCAGTTGGAACCGTTGTAACTGATGAAGAAACGGGATTTATTGTTGCGGATTTAACCAAACATAAAGAACAAATGGTGATTGCAAAAGGTGGTCGTGGAGGACGCGGGAATATGGCATTTGCAACACGTACGAATCCTGCTCCATCATTTGCTGAAAATGGTGAACCTGGTGAGTCTAAGCGTGTAAAAGTAGAATTAAAGTTACTTGCAGATGTTGGATTAGTGGGGCTACCAAGTGTTGGGAAATCTACCTTTATTTCTAAGGTGAGTGCATCTAAACCTAAAATTGCTGCATATCATTTTACAACGTTACGTCCTAATTTAGGTGTCGCAAGTACCAAAGATCATCGTAGCTTTGTAATTGCGGACTTACCTGGTCTTATTGAAGGAGCTTCTCTAGGTGAAGGTCTTGGAGATCGTTTCTTAAAACACATTGAAAGAACGAGAGTACTAGCCCATATTATCGATATGAGTGGGTATGAAGGAAGAGACCCTTATGAAGACTATCTATTAATTAATAAAGAATTAGAAAACTTCAACAAAGAATTAATGAATAAACCACAAATTGTAATTGCGAATAAAATGGATCTTCCAGGTGCTAAAGAAAATTTAGAAGTGTTTAAAGAAAAAGTTTCACAAATTGAAGTTTTTCCACTCTCTGGAATTACTGGAGAGGGGATTGATGCGATTTTAATTCGCCTAGCTGATTTACTGGATACGATTGAAAAACAGCCATTATATGAACCTGAACGTTTTGAAAGTCATGTATTATATAAGTTTAAAGAAGAAAAACCATATACGATTCATAATGAGGATGGTGTATGGGTTATTCGTGGGGAACGTGTAGAAAAATTACTTCGTATGACACGTTTTACAAGTGATGAAGCAGCTCTTCGTTTTGCTTCTAAATTACGCCGTATGGGCATTGATGATGAGTTAAGACGTCTAGGTGCAAAAGAAGGAGATACCATTCGTATTTTAGATTACGAATTTGATTATTCAGAATAATGGCTGTAGTAGAAAAATATCAAAAAAGACTAGATCGTATTCGATATTTAAATTTGAATGGCGTTTTAAATACTGTTCAAAAATATGTGGTAGATTCTTGTACCATAGAAGAATCGTGGCCTTATATTGAGGATCCTTTAGCTTTTAGTTTATCTTTTTACCAAAGAATTAACCCAGTGTGGTGTGATTATTTAACGGAATTTTCTAAAACACCCAATTTTAGATATATCGAAGGATTACAAAGAGAAGAATGTGGTTGTTTTCTTGAAACAGATAAAACGCCATATCGTATGCTTGTTTCTAAAAATCATACGATTGAAGATATCTTTATTCTAGTTCATGAGTTTGGTCACATGATCGCAGATCGTTATCAATTATATTCTGAAAAATTGACGCAAGAAGTGTTTCCATTATTAATGGAATTTGTTCTTATGGCAACCTATAAAGATCGTTATCCTGTATTTGAAACATATTTTACTTGTCGTCTAAATGATATAAATTATGATCATGCAAATTACATCATAGAAGAAATTAATTTTATACATACTTATCAAAGTAAGAGAGACTTGTCTACTTCTGATATTCAAAAGATAGAAACATTTCTAGATCGACCACCACTTGATATTTTATTTTCTTATATTGTTGCAGAATATTATTTAGAGGATTATCAAAAATTGGAAAAAAGAAAAGAGTTATACAAACGTTAACTCTTTTTCTTCACTTGAAAACGTGTTTTTAGGTCCTTCAAAGGTATAGTACACGTTTTTTTTGGGTAGAATGATTTTCCATGGTTTGACACAAGGATAATAATATAAAATAGTTCCACTTTTATTTGTCATAACCACATCTATTTCCTCTTTCATAAAGAAGGTATGAATACTGTTACACCTTGGAAAAACAATAATCTTTTTGATATTTCGTTTGCCCATAAGACCTAAAAAACGTTTGAAAAACGTATGATATATTTCAACAGAAACAGGTTGACCATTTAGTTTTATTTTCATAGAATCACCATTATCACTATAACATAAGTAAAAATAATTGACAAATTTTTAAAAAAAGGTTACACTTTAAATAGATATACTATGGAGGTAGAATATGAGAATAGATCATAAAGGACAAGCACTTGTAGAGTATTTATTAATTATTGCAGTAATTAGTGTGATTGTTGTTAGTGTGGTAAAGTTATTAGGTGGTTATTTACAAGATTCTATGACAAAGACTTCTTGTTCATTAGTAGACAAAGTGTATGTTGAAGGAGATAAACCAGGGGAAGGAACTTGTGTAGACAAAAATTAAAAGGATTATTGATAATCCTTTTTTTGATAACTTGTAATAATGAAGAAAAGAAATGGAAGTAAAAATACATAAGCGACCATATATCTTAAGGCAAAAGAAATAGGGGCAGAAACCATTAAAGTAAGCCATACACCTAAAAGTGGTACAGTAAGTAGTAATAGTTCTTTTTTCTTCTGATAAACACATAATAAGAAAAGTAGAATCAGAATCCAAAAGCAACTTCCGTTACTTAAAAATTTTGTATTATGTAGATAAAAGGTTGTGAGCGATTTTTGAATCTTTGTTGGAAAAATTTGTTTTCGTTGAAGATCTGGAAAAGGATTAGCTGAATTTTGATCTGATAAATCCAAGCCTAAGAAAGTACCCTGTGTAGGGATATAGTGATCAACAGACCATAATCCATAAGTCATTAAGATATAACTTTTTACATAACTTTCAAAATGACGAGGTAGTAAATGAAGCCAAGTTTTAATAAATACTTGTTTCGTTTCTGTTAAGTATATACTATTAAAAGAAGGATTCCATTTTACATAATCTACATTAAAAGGGTTATATGCTGCTTTCCATGTTTCTCCATCCATAATTTGATTTAAATAAGTACGATCTTTCATAGAAATATCTTTATCTGTATGTAAAAGATAACCAATTTGTTGAATTAAAACGCCACTTTTTTCTTGGAATAAAGGTTCCATGACTCTTACTTTGGAATATGTTGTTGGTATTTCATAAAGCACAAGTACTACAGCCAATATTAAAAGTAACTTTTTAAAATATTGTTTAAATAAAATGATTAATAAAAGTAAGATGAGTAGAATGACATAAAGTCCATTATTTCGAATAAGTGCTGTTGCAGTGAAAAGTAAAATAGCCTTAATGATTGATGTAGGTTGCTCTAGCCATTTTCCTTTGGAAACAACGATTTCATAAAGCAGTGGTAAATATAAGAGTAGGACACCTGCAAAGACCGCATCTTTGACAAGTACGCTATGATAATTTGAAACAATTGGAAGTAAAACAAAGTAAAGGGTTAATAGAATCGTTCCAATTTTATTTTTAAAAGTTTTATGAAACCACCATAAAAGTGATGTAACTATGGTATCCATTATTAAAATTTGAACAACACCTGTACAAAAGAAAGCAAGGTTCATTGAATGAAAAAGTTTAAAAAATAAACGATACGTACAACTAAGTCCTAAATTATAAACGAGTGGGTGCTGGTAACTAACACCAATGGGGTTATAAATAATATTTAAGGTGTCATTCATATTTGAACCAGGATAAAAAGTAAGTAAGAACAAAATACTACTAAGAAAAATACTGATAAAGGTGATACTACAAAAGATTTTTTTAGAATATAAAGTTTGATCATTCTTGAAGGTTATTTTCTTTAGTAAACATAAAAGTCCATGAATAGCGAAGAAACATGGGATTGCTAATAGAATAGCTTGCATAAAGAAAACGATATCAAAATGAAACGCTTGAATAAATTGTTTTCCAGCGGTTTCGGTAAACTTAATCTGTGTTTGTAACAGCATCACCATGGAAAATAGAAAGCTTGTTATGCCAGTATATAACAGGTCACTTTTAAAAATTTTTTTCATAAACACACTCCTCATACATTTATCATATAAATTTAAATACTATTTGTCAAATAAAATGTGATACTTTGCTCAAAATACCTTGTACCAACTACCATTTTTTGATATAATTTTTATATAATAGGCGAGTGTGATAATATGAAGAACAAAGGGCAAGCCCTAACAGAATTCATTATTCTTTTACCTGTTTTAATGTTACTAATTACAGGAATGGTTGATTTCGGGAATATTCTTTATCAAAAATATCAATTAGAGAATCATTTAGATACCGTTGTGCTTTTTTACCAAAACGAGGAAGCAGCTAAAATTAGTGATTATGCGAAACAGGAGAATATTGTAGCAACCATTGATGAAACTGGGGAAGAAACAACACTTAAGGTTTCTAAAAAAATCCAAGTATATACCCCAGGACTTAATCGTATTTTAAATAGTCCTTATCCCATTGAAACGAAAAGAGTGATTCTTAATGAATCGTAAAGGACAAGTGATGGTGGCATTTGTTTTGTTATTACCTTTTTTATTAACTTTATTTATTTTTGTTGTTGATATTGGGTTTATGTATGTTGAAAAAAGGAACGTTGAAAATAACATGAAACAAGTGATTACCTATGGTTTAAAACAGGACGTTTTAGATGAAAGTATCACACCAACGTTAGAGCGCTTATTAAGAAAAAATATAGATCAAATAAAAACGATGGATTTGATGGTTACAAATAATGGTATCCATGTTCATGTCATTGTTCAGAAAAAAACAGCATTTAGTGTTGTCTTAAAAAAATATCGTTATGAAATTGATGTTACTTATCAGGGATACATTGAGAACGATAAAATAAGAATAATAAAGGAGTAGATCGTATGGCAATCAAAAAAGCAAAAGTAATTACAGTGACTTCAGTAAAGGGTGGGGTTGGTAAAACAACAACACTTTTAAATCTTGCAGGAACATATGCGATGATGGGGAAAAAGGTATTAATTATTGATTATGACTTATCCAGTAGCTCTGTTGCACTTTCTCTAAATTTAGATGTTTCTAAAGATATTTTTTACTTATCAGAAGATTTAAATAATAATCGTTTTCATCGAATTGAGGATTATCTCATTTCTTATCAGGAACATATTGATGTTTTAGCTGCACCAAAAGATCCAAGGTTAGAAAATAAAATTGCGACAAGATACCTTAGTTTAATTTTAGGAAAAGTAAATACTTTATATGATGTTGTTTTAATAGACACAACACATCATATGGGAAAACATACCTTAACTGCGATGGATCATAGTGATTGGCTGGTCTATGTTATATCCAATGATCCAACGGATGTTAAAAATATGAAATCCATGGTATCTATATTAAAAGATATGAAAAAAGATAACTTTAAAATTGTTTTAAATGAATCCATTGATCGACGTACCAATTATTTATCAAAATATGATATTAAAAATATTATGAAAGATAATATTGATTATACGATCCCAGCAAATTTTTATTTAAAAAATATCCATCGTTATGTTTTAGATGGAAAAATTTTAACGTTGGATTCCAAACTACAATTAACACAAAAAAAGGCAATGAAGCATTTTAAAAAGATCGCAGATGCGCTACTCTGTGATGTAAATGAATCAAAGAAGTGAGGTGAGACGTATGAAAAACTTTTTAGATGAATTTGATATTAAACAGGAAGATGTTTCTGCAAACTTTTATAAAAATGATTATGATGCTTTCCAAAATAAAGAATTGTTAGATGAATTAAGAAATAAAATTATTCAAAATTTAATTGATCATAATGTTTTAAATCATGGAACGATGGATGATTTTATTCGTGAACAAATCGATCAAACCTTAGAAGGGTATGATTTATCAAATATTGAACGTAGTTATATTTATAATCTAATCAATAATGAAATTAATGGGTATGGACCAATTACGGATTTATTAGATGATAAAAATGTAACAGAAATTATGGTCAACGGAAAAGATGAAATTTATATTGAAGTTGATGGTCATGTATTAAAGGATGAAACCGTGTCTTTTATTAATGAAGATCATATTATTCGTACTATTCAACGAATGATTCAACCACTAGGTCGTACCATTGATACAGCAAATCCTATGGTGGATGCTAGATTAGAAGATGGATCGCGTTTGAATGCCGTTATTCGTCCTTTATCTTTAAAAGGCCCTGTACTTACAATTCGTAAGTTTAAAGAGGAACTCGCAACGATTGATGACTTTTTACGTACTGGAACATTAACACCTTATATGGCTCGTTTTTTAGAGGCTTGTATTGAAGCTAAATTAAATATAATTATTTGTGGAGGTACAGGTAGTGGGAAAACAACACTATTAAATGTATTATCTAGTTTTATTCATGAAGACGAACGTATTATTACCATTGAAGATGCCGCAGAGCTTCGCTTAAAACAAAATCATGTGATTTCATTAGAAACACGTTTAGTAAATTATGAAGGAACTGGAGAGATTACGATTCGTGATCTTGTGATTAACTCTTTACGTATGAGACCTGATCGTATTATTGTTGGAGAGGTGCGTGGGAAAGAAGCATTCGATATGTTACAAGCAATGAATACCGGACACACTGGAAGCTTAACAACCATGCATGCGAATTCACCAGAAGATGCACTAAACCGTTTAGAAACCATGATTTTAATGGCTGGAATGGAAATTCCAATTACGGCTATTCGTGAATATATTGAAAATGCCATTCATTTAGTAGTTAACGTAGAACGTCTTGCAGATGGAAAACGTAAAATTACGAGTATTTGTGAAGTAGTTGGCTTTAAAAATGATATGATTGAATTAAAAGAAATTTTTGCATTCCATCAAACTGGAATTACTGAAAATGGCGAAGTCATTGGTGAATTTATGCTTCATGATTATGTCCCTAAAGTTTATGATATGATTAAAGCACATGGTATTAATACATTAACTGATATTTTTGGATAGGAGGTAACTATGACAAATCAAAATTATTTTGATCTTTATGAATTAAAATCCCCATCGCGGGAGGATGTTCGAGTTATCTTTACACCCCAAAATGGTATTGTAAAGTATCAATATCAAATCATTAAAGATGGAACCGCAGGAACCCTTATTCCGGTTCAAAACAATCGACCTGTAACAATCTTAATGTCAGAAACAGGAAACTATCAAATTCGTGTGATTGCCTATTTAGCTAATCAATCGATTGAAATTACTAGTGGAACTTATATGATTGATAAAGAGGCACCTGTGTTAGAAGTAGGGGAAAGTGTTTTAAAAATGGAACTGGGTTCCACATTACATCCACTTCAAGGAATTAAAGCCTATGATGCCCAAGATGGGGACTTATTAAAAAGTGTTGTGACGAATTATGATGAATTAGATTTTACGACAACCGGAATCAAGGATCTTGTCTATACCGTTAGTGATCGTGCTGGTAATACCGTTACCAAAACGGTCCATGTTCAAGTTTTAGAAAATCATAATACAGAACTTTTCATGATTCAATCAGGAATTGTTTCTATTTTAGTAGTAATCCTATTTATGATTTTGTATTATCGCAAGAGTGTTCGCATGGAACGTCGTATTAGTAAATATGCGATTGATCCACTGGTTGATAATAGTTTATCAGTTTTTGATAATCTTCATCATATTTACGATAAGATGCTTCATTACGTAGGAAATGTATTAAAAAAATCGGTGTTTTTGATGAAATATGCAAAACGATATGATAAATATTTAGGTATTATTGATAAAAGATATAAAGAAAGTATTGATTTAGTGGCGAATAAAGTAGTCATGGGTTTTATTTTCTTAGCCATTGCGATCTTCTCAAAAACCATTCAATATCAAATTTTAGAACCCTATGAAATGATTTTTCCATATTTGTTTGGTTTTTATATTCCTGATGCTTTATATATTTATAAATATAAACGTTATAGGAATCATTTAGAAAACGATTTACTCCAAGCTATTATTGTGATGAATAATGCATTTAAATCAGGACGAAGTATTACTCAAGCGATTGATTTAGTAACACATGAATTAGATGGACCTATTGCGGAAGAATTTAAAAAAATGTATTTAGAAATTTCTTTTGGTCTATCGATTGATGTTGTTTTCAAGCGATTCGCAAAACGTATAGAATTAGAAGAAGTAACATACTTAACAGCGTCTTTAACAATTTTAAATAAAACAGGTGGAAATATTATTAAAGTGTTCTCATCTATTGAAAAATCGCTATTTAATAAAAAGAAGTTAAAATTAGAGTTAGCTTCTTTAACGGGAAGTTCAAAAATTATTGTATGTGCATTATTTATGGTACCAATCTTGTTTATTTTGTTTGTCAGTGTATTAAATCCAACATACTTTGTACCATTATATACAACAAAATTAGGCTTCTTATTAACTATTATTATGATTCTTATGTATATTGTATATATTTACTTTGTACGTAAAATTATGAAGGTAAGGATGTGATCAGATGAAAAATAATACGATTGTTCGAAAAATATATCGATCAAAACGCATCGATACCATCCAAATGGAAATTAATAAATTAGGCAGTGATGTGAAATACGATGCGGTTACTTTCTTAAATTTTCGCTACTTAACAACTATTATCGTTTTCCTCCTTGTCTTATACAATACCAAACTAGGGTATGTCTATGCCCCAGTATCTATGATTATTTATTATTATTTGTTTTATTATGTATTTATTACACGACCAAAAAAATTGCGTATTAAAAAATTAGATCGTGAAGCTTTGTACTTCTTTGAAATTTTAACGCTAACGTTAGAATCAGGACGTGATCTTGAAAGCTCTATTGAAGTTACGGTAATGAATGTAGATTCTGAGATATCAAAAGAATTTAGGCAGGCTTTATTTGAAGTGAAATTTGGTAAATCCTTACTTGAAGCTTTAGAAGATATGAAAAAACGAATTCCATCGGAAACTGTAAATAATATTATTTTAAATATCACACAAACCAATGTTTTTGGAAATAGTATTTTAGAGACAATGTATAATCAAGTAGATTTTTTACGAGATAAACAAATTTTAGAAATAAAAGGGGAAATAAATAAAGTGCCAAATAAGATTAGTATTATTTCCGTTATCTTTATTGTGCCACTGATTTTATTAATGATTTTAGGACCATTTTTAATTGAATTATTAGGGGTTTAGAAAGGAAAATAGATATGTATCATTTGATTGGAATAAAAGGGACTGGTATGAGTTCACTCGCTCTTATTATGTATAGTTTGGGTTATGAAGTAGAGGGAAGTGATAAAGAAACACACTTCTTTACGGAAGACAAATTACGTGAAGCAGGAATTACAATCCTTCCTTATGATAAAGAAAATATAAAGGAAGATATGTATATTATTCAAGGAAATGCGATTCATGAAGATCATGAAGAAGTTGTTCGTGCGAAAGAATTAGGTTTAAAAATATATCATTATGAAGAAATGGTTGGGAAGCTAACCCGTATGTTTGAAACGATTACCGTTGCCGGATGTCATGGAAAAACAACGACGACATCACTCCTTGCTCATACTTTAGGAGAACTTGTAGGATGTAATTATTTAATTGGTGATGGAAATGGATTTGCTTCTAAAGAAAATAAACATTTTGCACTAGAGGCTTGTGAATATAAAAGACATTTTTTAGCGTATACACCAACCTATGCGATTATTACGAATATTGATTTAGATCATACAGATTATTATCAAGATATTGATGATGTTCGTTCTGCTTATCAAGAATATGCGAATAAAGCAGAAAAGATGGTGATTGCTTGTGGTGATGACCCTTATACCCATTCACTAGAAACGACGAAACCTATTTTCTTTTATGGGATAGATGATGATAATGATATTTTAGCCCGTAATGTTGAATATACCGAAAAAGGAATTACCTTTGATGTTGAAGTCGAAGGAAATTATTATGGACACTTTGATTTACCTTTTTACGGAAAACACATGTTGTTAAACAGTTTGGCTGTGATTGCTATTTGTTATTATGAAAGAATTGAGGCGAAAGCCGTGGCTGCTTCCTTAAAAACATTTACAGGCGCCAAACGTCGCTTTAATGAAACCGTGCTAGGAGACCGTGTATTAATTGATGATTATGCACATCACCCAATGGAAGTACGAACAACCATTCGTGCCGCACGTCAAAAATATCCAGAAAAAGAAATTGTTGCAGTCTTACAACCTCATACACTAGCTCGTGTAGAAGATTTTCACAAAGACTTTAGTGAAGCTTTAAATCTTGCCGATACTTCTTATGTATTACCAGTCACACTAGATCGTGAGGATCGCTATGAAGACTATCCTGGCGTAGATGAAAACTTAATTTTAAAAAATCTAGAAAATGGGCATAAAATTGAGATGAATGAACCAGAAAAACTATTAAAACATGAAAATGCGGCCATCTTATTTATGAGTCCAAGAAATATTTATGATTTAGAAAATAATTTAAAAGATTTAATAACTAAAAATGATGATGATCAAGTAGTTTAGAAATGCGATTTTCGCATTTTTTTTTATTTTCATATTTTAAGCACTCAAAATAGAAATCTACATACAATACAGTAGGATAGGTGAATATAATGAAAATACGTGAATTAATAACGATTGTTCAAGGTCACTCCACATCGTCTAAAAAAAGTTTAGAACATGAAATAAAAGAAATAAAAATTGATAGTAGAATGGTAAAAAAAGGAGATGCCTTTGTAGCGCTTCAAGGAAAAGAAAAAGATGGACATAACTATATTGCAGAAGTTTTAAAAAAGAAACCATCTTGTATTATTGTAAGAGAAGATTTTAAAGTTAAAGCAACTATTCCAGTGATTTATGTAAAAAATACCTTAGATTCACTTCATAAACTTGCGATGTATCATCGTCGCCATTTTGATGGTATTGTAGTAGCGGTTACAGGTAGTTGCGGAAAAACAACAACCAAAGATCTTCTTTCTCACTTACTACAAACGAAATATAAGGTTTTAAAGAGTGAAAAAAGTTATAATAATCATATTGGTGTTCCTTTAACCCTATTAAAGTTAACGAATGATTATGATATTTTAGTGATTGAATGTGGAACGAATCATCCAAAAGAATTAGACGTTTTAGGTCGTTTGGTGAAACCTGATCTTGTCTTAATTACCAACATTGGAACTTCTCATATTGGTAATTTTAAAAATAAAAAAGCGATTTTAAAAGAAAAATTATCCTTAACTACAACAATGGATGAAGGGGTATTAATACTAAATGGAGATGACCCTCTTCTTCGTAAGGTAAAAAAGAAAGGACTAGAGATATATAAAACATATAACCGTAAAAGCATTTTAAATCTAAAAGCGGTTTATTGTTTCTTTGAACGCTCCATTATTCAATTTGAATATTTAAATCGAGACTATCATATTGAATTTTTATACCCAGGAAAAGGAATGGTTGATAATTTATTACTTAGTATCGAATGTGCCTTATTTTTAAATATAGATATTAATGCCTTGTTAGAAAGCATTAGAACAGTATCATTAAGTAACAAACGTTTAGAAAAAATAAGTTTAAAAAATCATAATTACTTGATTAATGATACGTATAATGCCTCTTATGAATCTATGAAGGGATTACTAGATATTCTAAAACCATTACCAGAACAGAAGATAATGATTTTAGGTGATATGAAAGAACTTGGTATTTATAGTAAAAGATTTCATCAAAAAATAGGGAAACAATTAAAAAAAATAGAAAATAAAAAGGTTTATTTAGTTGGGGAAGAATGTAAGGCCATCGCAAAGCAAGATCAGAACTTCCAATGGTTTAAAAATAATGAAGATTTAATACAAGCATTAAAGAAAGAAACATGGAAAGATTCAGTGATTGCTGTAAAGGGTGCCCATGCGATGCATTTAGATGAAGTGTGTGAAGCGATTATAGATTGCTACTAAGCAATCTTTTTTTGTTTCAAGAAATCAAAAATTTTAACCTTGAAGTCTTTATGTTTCATATAATCCATGTTATACTATTAATATAAGGAGCGTATATATGAACGAAGAAGAATATAATTTTTATGATGAAGATATTAATAAAACAAGTGTCGTAAAGTGGATCCTCTTATTTATCTTGATTGGATGTATAGGTGGAGGTTATTTTGGTTACCAAAAGTATATAGAACGAACCAAAGATCAAAAGAAAGATGTAACAATTTCAGTTACAGATCCTAAGGTTCAAGAGTTATATCACCAGTATAATGTTTTTACAACATCGATTGGGGACCATTCTCTTTATTTACAAGATGGACTTTTTGGGTATTACTATTTAAATCAAAGTTATACAACAAACACTATTTCTAATGAAGCAAAATTAGTCACTGCCTTAAATGCTTTATTTATGAATCAAACGATTTCTTATTCTGAAGAAAGTACAGAATCACTAGAAATCAAAGGTGAAGTTGTTCGAGAAATGATTACTACTTTATTTGGTGAAAATACAAGATATCAAGATGTAAGTTTAAAACCAGAAGAAGCCGTATTCTGTCAATTTGGTGAACTTATTTATGATGAGACACAAGACTTATATAAAACAGAAGGAGAAGGTACTTGCACAGGAAAAGATCGTCCATTTATTAAAACGAGATTAAAACAAGCAACGAAAGATCAAGATAAAATAATTATCACAGAAGAAATGGCTTATATCGTACCTGAACGAGAAGAAGAAAATTCTGTTGTTTATAATGTTTATGATACGATGGATGCAACAGAGGAATCTTTGATTGATACTATTAATACACAAAGTGAATTTGCCTTTTATCGTTATAAACACTTACACCAATATGAATATACGTTTAAAAAGCAAGGTAAAGATTATTATTTAGAAAAAGTAGAACGTGTCAAATAAACCAGAAATTCTTCTGGTTTTTATTTCTATATGAAAAAAAATATGATATAATACCTTAGTCTAAGAGGTGAATGTTACATGAAAATAAAATATGAGTTATTAAAATCAGAAAAGCATACCAAAGCCCGCCATGGAATATTACATACGAATCATGGATCTTTTGAAACACCAATGTTTATGCCAGTAGGTACACAGGCAACTGTAAAAACATTAAGTCCAGAAGAACTAAAAGAAATGGGAAGTGGCGTTATTTTATCAAATACCTATCATTTATGGTTACGTCCTGGAGAAGACGTTGTAGATCATGCTGGAGGGCTTCATACGTTTATGAACTATGATGGTCCAATTTTAACGGACAGTGGAGGTTTTCAAGTTTTTAGTTTAGCTGAAAAGAAAAACATTACCGAAGAAGGTGTTTTATTTAAAAGTCATATTAATGGAGAAAAGCTATTATTAACACCTGAAAAATCCATTGAAATTCAAAATAAATTAGATAGTGATATTGCGATGAGTTTTGATGAATGTATTCCATATCCTGCAAGTTATGAATATGCAAAAGCGAGTACGGAACGTACTTTACGTTGGGCACGTCGTGGAAAAGAGGCACATAAAAACGAGCATCAATCTTTATTTGGTATTGTTCAAGGTGGAGAATACAGTGATCTTCGTGCAATAAGTGCCAAAGAGACTGTTAAGATAGGTTTTGATGGTTATAGTATTGGTGGAACGAGTGTAGGTGAAGATAAACCAACGATGTATCAAATGATTGAAGATGGCATTTGCTATTTACCAGAAGATAAACCAAGGTATTTAATGGGAGTAGGAGATCCTATCGATATTTTAGAAGGTGTAGAGCGTGGTGTTGATATGTTTGATTGTGTCTTACCAACCCGAATTGCCCGTCATGGGAATGCCTTCACACATCGTGGGAAAATCAATTTAAAAAACGCAAAGTTTAAAGAAGATTTTACACCATTAGAAGAAACTTGTACTTGTTATGCTTGCCGTCATTATACCAAAGCTTATATTAGACATTTAATCATTGCTGGTGAAACTTTTGGTGCACGTTTACTGTCCATTCATAATTTACAATTTTTAATTCATTTAACTGAAGATATTCGTTCTTCGATTGATACAGATACTTTTTTAACGTTTAAAGAAAAATTTTTAAAGGATTATACCAAAGAATAAGGTGACTTATTCTTTTCAATTTGACATCTAAAATAAAAGTGATAAAATATAAATCATCAAAAAAAGGGGGGATTTTATGAAAAAATTAACTAAAAGAGGAACGATTACTATTGTGGGTAGCTGCTTAATGCTTACATCTTATGTTTTTTTAAAACCATCTAAACAGACAATATCTATTGATGGTAGAGAGTTATTTAAGAAATTAGATCAACTAGAGGTTACTTATGATTTAGATTATTTGTATGAAAGTTTATATTCGTATGAAGATTTTCTTAAAGAAGGATTAACGAATTATCACTGTACATCTAAAAATATAGAATTTAAGGCAGATGACCTTTATGATTTAGAACCTAAAGAAGTGGCGTTAAAAATTCTACACCATGATGATAAAACGGAGTTAGGACAGTATACACCCCTTTCAGAAGAAAAAATTGATCTATTAGAAAATGCGATCCAACATGCGATTTTTAATTGTCCAGCAGGGAAAGAAAAAATTTTTTGTCATAATTTAAGCGAATTAAAAGTTGTAGAATATAAGGGAAAAGCTGGAATGCAAGGACAGTATCTTAAAGAAGATAAAATGATCGTATTATATTCTACTGAAATTGAAAAGGGAGTATCTTATATGTATCCACATCAATATGAATACACTTATCAAGAATTGCTAGATCAAATGATAACCACTGTATTAGAACATGAGTTAAATCATGTAATTCAGGATTTTTGTTCATGTTACCCAGATACGAATCTTTGTTTTAACAATAGAACGTTATGGGAAGGCTTAGCAGAAACGGATATTACTTCCCCTAATGCTTATAGTGATGAAAGAGAAGCGCTCAATTTGTTAAGTTATACTTTCCTTTTTGATGAAGATTATGTTCCTGGTTATTTAAATGAACTGTTATATAACAACGATCTTAAAAGTTTATTTGATTTATTTGGTGCGAATACAAAAGAAAAACAAAAAGAAGTATATTATATGTTACAATCACTTAATTTATCTTATTTGATGAGATCAGAAGAAACTACCCGTGAATTAAAAACGGACTTTAGAACCACTTTAACAAAATTATTTTGTAAAAATTTAATTACTTACAATGAAAAGAACAATTTACCATTAGAAGAAGTTATTTATTTTTATAAAAGCTTTTTACAACGATGTCTTAGTGATCTTATTTATACATCTAAGGAGCCATGTGTTACTAAGTTTTCTATAGAGTATATTCATGATATGGTAGAAATACAAGATGCCTTTATTACGTATTGTGTAGATTATTATGGATTAGATTATGAAACAGTAGTTCAAAAATTAAAAAACATCGATCAAGAAAAAGACGAAAATATAAGAACTACTGAAATTATTGTTCCTTATATTACTTATAAAACTTTGCCAAAATCAAAACAAAACTTTTTAAAAGAAATGAAAGAATTATCAAACCAAACCAATTTTCAGGAGTCAACAAAGTTTATCACAGAAACTATAGAACAAAAAGAAAATCATACATTCAAAAAGAAAAGATAATGAGTTGCGGTTGGTAATGAAACAAAGGTAGTAAATGAAGCCGCTTAAACCCTAGTTGAGATAAATACTCAACTAGGGTTTTATAATTTAAATCTTAGTATTTTTTTTGTAATGGCGTATATTTATTACAAAAACGTTGACAATTCAAAATGGGGGGGGGTATAATGGTTTTAGAATAGGAGTGAAAAGATGAAGACAAGAAAAAAACAAAAAGTGATTATAGGAACTCTATGTGCGATCATTGTAGGAATGGCTATGGGGTATGCCGCTTTAAGCCAAATCTTAACGATCAATGGAACATCGAAAATTAATGGTGACTTTAAGATCGAAATCACAAAAATCGAAGAAAGTATGATGTCAGATGCTACAACGATTACAAAAAATGTCGTTGGATCAACGACAGCTAACTTTACAGTAGATTTAAAAAAACCAGGAAGTATAGCTTCGTATGATGTAACCGTAGAAAATAAAGGTACAGTGAATGCTATCCTAAAAAGTATTGAGGGAGTAGATGAAAGCGACCTAAAGGAACCTGTAGATATTACTTATTTTGTTTGGGGAGTTGAAGAAGGTGATTCCCTAAACGCCGGAGAACAGAGAATCTTTCATGTTGATGTTGAATGGAAAGTAAGTTCAACGAGCGTACCAACAACAACGAAAAGTTTAACACTAAAACTAAATTATGAGCAAAATACTGGAAGTGATATAGTTACACCAGTAGAAGAATTCTTTGAAATTGATGAAACAGGCACTATTACTGATTATACTGGAACGAATAAGGCTATTATAATTCCAAGTACGATTCATGGAACTACTGTAACAAGTATCGGCAAAGATGCATTTAAGGATAAAAAATTAACACATGTTGTCATACCAGATAGTGTAACTAGTATTGGACAAAATGCATTTTCTAGTAATAAAATAACAAGTGTAGTGATTCCTGATAGTGTAACTAGTATTGGTGGTTATGCCTTTTATGGTAATCCATTAACGAATGTAACTTTATCAAATAATATAACAGAAATTAGCGATGCTTTATTTTTTGGAGCACAATTAACTAGTATAGTAATTCCAGCTAGTGTAACACGTATTGGAGAAAAAGTATTCTGGGGCAGTCGATTAACTAGTATAACGATTCCAAATAACGTAACAGAAATAGGTAAAAATGCATTTTGGAATAATCAATTAACCAGTGTGGTTATACCAGAAAATGTCACAAGTATTGGCGAAAATGCTTTTATGGACAATTCAAATTTAATAACTATTGTGAATAAAACAGGGCGTCCATATGATTGGAATAATATCCTTGGTTTGGGGACAGGAACTCCAGCGATCACGGGAACTTATGGACCAGTTACAGTAACTACTGAATAAACTAAAAGAAGATTAAATATTTAATCTTCTTTTTAATTCTTTACTTAATGTAAAGTATAGAAAAAGTAAGCATTTTTGTGCTACTTTTATCTTATCGTTTTAATAACTAATCTTTTCTTTTTAGGTTAATTCCTAACATACTTCCTACAGTACTACTGATCACTAGAATAAGGTAGTATAAAATGTTTTTTAATTCAAAAGGTGCTTTCATCCAAAGAAAGTGACATAAAAGTAAAAGTATTATGATAAAAATACTTAATTTTATTCCTTCTAACCATCCTTTGTTTTTTGCTTTACTACCAAGGTAAATGCCCCCAGCTAACATAGAAATAATGGGGATCAGCATTTTAAAAATACCCATTCCTCCAGCACTTAGAATGTTAAAATAATTTAGTGTTGTCGCAACTAAGGTGATCACTAAAAATAGGAAAATAGAAATTCCTAAGCTTTTAGAAAAATTTTTAATAATGATAAGTTGACTCATAAGAACCTCCTAACTTACTATATGCTTTTGTATAAATAAATAGTCCAAGGTACATAATAAAATAGGTGATAATATGTATACAACAATGGTTTTTAAAACAACTTTTTTATACTTTTTTATTATTTTAGCTTACCGTATTATGGGAAAAAAAGAAGTAGGGAAATTAGGAATTGTTGATTTAATTGTTTCTGTTTTAATCGCAGAACTTGCGGCGATGTCCATCGAAGAGACGAAAGATTCTATTTTAGTATCTATTGTACCTATTGTAACTTTGGTGGTTATTCAGGTGGTATTAAGTTTTATTTCATTAAAAAGTACACATATTCGTAAATTTATTGATGGAGATCCAAGGGTGATTATCAAAGAAGGGAAGCTCCAGTTTAATGAAATGAGTAAATTACGTTATAGTTTAGATGATTTAATGAGTCAATTGAGGGAACAACAAGTAAAAAGTATTGAAGAAGTGGATTATGCCGTTTTAGAAAACAATGGAAAACTTTCTGTTTTTAATGAATGTAAAGATTATCCTTTACCACTTATTATTGATGGTGTGGTAGACACTGAAGTTTTAAATGCGTTAAAGAAAGATATGAATTGGGTTCTTTCTATATTAAAAAAACATCAGGTGGATTTAGAAGATGTCTTTTATGCTTTTTATACAAAAAATAAAACGTATATTATTAAGCGCAGTGAATTAAATTAAAAAAGGCTATAGGCCTTTTTTAAATATAATTTTCAAATTTTGATTTTTGATACTTTTTCGTTTGTAAATGTTTTGGTATACTTTGATCTTTGTGTTCCGTATTGTCCATTTCTAATCCTTGTAAATATTTACTATTCACACGATGCATATTAATATGGAAGGATGCTTTTACGTTGGTGTTAGGATTATAATAAGACAAAATAAATTGATGATTTGGTTTGGAGAGGGATAAGGTATCTCTTTTTCCATTTTCTGTTTGCATTCTTAGCAATAAATTCAAACACGAATCTTTTAATTTATATAAATCACGATTAATAACAGATAAATGAATGAATTTTTTTAAAGAATCAAAGTATTCATCTTTGGTAACACCAAATAACGTTTCATAAATTTTAATATATTCAGGATCATAACAGTTTTGTCTGTGAAATAAAATGGTTCGTTGAATATGGTTTGGAAATAAATATTCTTGATAGCTAATGAATTGTTTAATATATTTGTTTATCCAAAAAATAAATAAGGTCAGTTCATCTGCACAATCGGTATGGGGCCTAAAAAGAGAATGTTCCAATTCTTCTTTAGATAATGTAATATGATCTCTTGTTTCCTCATCATAAATTAATTTTTCTAAAAAGCCAGTCTGACGCAAATTAATGATAATTTGTTCTGTTTGTTTTCTTAGAACTTCAATCATTTCTGGACTACCAATCGTTGTTTGCTTCATCTGTTTTGTAATTTCTTTGATAGAAAGAGGTTGGTTCACTGTTTTTTCAAGTTGTTCTATAGAAATAAAACGGGTAAATGATTGATTGATTTTGGTTTGTCTTTGTGGCATAATTCCCTGATTTTTATTCATTTTTATAAGAGAATAGATGGTACTATAGATTTGTTTTAGTAGATCGTTTGTTTTATCAGAAAAAATTGGTTCTATTGTTTTCATATAATTTTCTACCATAGAACAAATAATGACCTTATTAATAAAGTTGAATCCTCGAATATAATCATAGTGAACAGATTCTATGTTTTTTTTGATCGGATGGTTTGGAAGATGATATTTATTTATATAAAATTGAATGGTACTTTCTAATCCTTTTAACTTTTCCTTAGAAAATTTGGTTTTACTTGAATTCACACATTTATTAATATGTAATATAATTTGATATAGATCTTCCATTAACTCTTGTAACGTTATTTGTTGTTTCATAAAAAATCCCTCTTTCTTTTGCCTGTTATTATATCACATTTTTAAGAATTTTTTTACATATTTATATTGATGAAGTGTTACATATAAAATATTTACACTACTAGCGATAATAAGTCCATACATACCAATGTTTAAAGTAGATAAGAAAGCAAGAAGTAGTGTTCTTAGAATCATTCCTTGTAAGGTTCCATTCATGGCTTCCTTCGCTTTTCCCATTGCTTGTAAAGTAGCTGTTAAAGGAGATTGAATATAAAAAATTAAAAAGACAGGGGCCAGAACTCTTAAATAAGTTACACCTTCCGTTGTATTATAAATAAATTTTAAAGTGAATTCGGGAATAAGTTCAAAAAGAATAGTCATGGGAATACCAATTGCTAGTGAAAACAAAATAGCCTGTTTTACTTTTGTTTTTGCATAAACTAAGTGTCCATGACTATAGGCTTTACTAATCGTTGGAATTAACGCCTGAGAGATCGCTAAGGTAAAGAAAGAAGGCATGAGTAATAAAGGCATAACATAACCATTTAAAATTCCATATTCTGTAACCATAAAATGATTTGAGTATCCGATACGCAGTAGAATAAAAGAAAGAATAATGGGTTCAAAAAAAGCTCCAATGTTTCCAATTAAACGACTTCCGGTAGCAGGTAAACTAATGCTAAAAACATCTTTGATGTTTTCTTTTTTTGGTATCAGATCTTTTTTTGATAAATGAAAGTTTTTTGGTAGAAAGAAAAATAAAATGAGAATGGAAGTAAGTTCGCTAACAATATTAGATAATATAATGAATGCAACAGCGTATTCTAGTCCATATTGCATAAAAAAGGGAATTCCGATGGCTAAAACAAGCAAGCGAACAAGGTCTTCTGTAATATTGGAAACAACGTGTGGAATCATTTTTTGTTTTCCGAAAAAATAACCACGTAAGATACTAGAAATACTAATAAAAGGTAAAACAAAACCAATGCATAATAAACCAATATAGCATCTGTTTTCATGTAATAAAGTAGTCGCAAGGGGTTGACTAATTAGAAAGATCAAACCTAAAATTAAACTATTAAGAAGTAAAGAAATAGGGATGATTGAAAAGACTAAATTTTTGTTGTTTTTTTTCTCTGTGGCAACCAGGGTAGAAATAGCAATGGGAAACCCTAATTGTGCTAGAGCGATAAATAACATGAATGTTGGAGATATTAGCATATAAATACCAATACCTTCTGTTCCAATGCGACGGGTCATAACAATTTTTATTAACATTCCAAGTATTTTTGTAATAGCTCCACCAATCATTAAAATAATGGTAGATCGAATAAATTTACTTTTTTTCATGATGATTCTCCTCGATTTAATGTATGCATGTCCGTAGAATTTATGCGTCACTCAATATGAGTTATGATCGAAAGAAAATTGAGAAAATTACTTAGAAGACTTTAAAAAGCCTGAAATTTTCGGTATAATGTTTAATGTAGGTTATAAGGAGGAATCATATGGAGATCGAATTTGCTTCTTTAGAAGAATTATATTCCAGGTTAAGACCAGCACTTCGTACCAAATGCACAGAAATGAAGCGTCAAGGTTTTTCTTATATTACAGAAGAAGATATCTGGAATTATTTAAAAGAAAAGAAATGGAAGAATGCATATAATTTAGGACTCCATGAGATGGTTGATGATGTTTTAAATTGTGACGACTTATATGTAGATTCTTATCTAAAAGAAAAGTTAAACAAAAAACATCGAACATTATATTTTGATGATGTAGGAGATGAAAAAAATGAAAAAGAAACGAAATAGTGTGTTAAAAAAATTATTTTTATGTAGTGTTCTTATGATTTTAGTAGGTTTTTTATTTCAACCTTTATTTAAGAACCTAAATTTTGGTTTAGATTTACAAGGCGGATTTGAAGTCTTGTATCAAGTAAAAAGCATTGATGGTAAAAAAGCAAACAGTGCGATGGTGAATGGGACTTATAAAGTAATCAGTAAACGTATTGATGGTCTTGGTGTATCAGAACCTGAAATTACTATTGAAGGAGATGATAAAATTCGTGTTGGTCTAGCAGGTGTTACTGATCCTGAAACCGCACGTAATACGTTAGGTCGTGTTGCCAGTTTAACCTTCCGTGACACGAGTGATAACCTTCTTATGGATAGTACCGTCTTACGTAGTGGGGGAGCTAAAGTATCACAAGATGCCAATGGACTACCAGCGGTTGCTTTAAGTGTTGCTGATAAAGATAAATTTTATAAAGTAACCAAACGTATTAGTGAAAGTACTGATCCTAAAATTGTCATTTGGTTAGATTTTGAAGATGGTGTAGATACCTATACTAGTGAAAGTGCTAGTTGTGGAAACATGAAGTCTAGCAGATGTTTATCTGCAGCAACAGTATCTCAAGGATTTGCAAGTGATGTTATTATTCAAGGAAATTTTACTAAAGAAGAAGCCGAAGAATTAGTGAATTCCCTAAATTCTGGAAGTTTACCAACAAAATTAGAAGAAATTTCTTCTAAAACCGTAGGAGCTTCTTTTGGGGCAAATTCATTAGAAAAAACATTCACCGCTGGTGTGGTAGGAATTATTTTAATTATTGTTGTATTAATTTCTTTATACCGCTTTAGTGGTCTTATTGCGAGTGTTGGTGTTATTTTATATACCTTCTTTACCTTCCTTATTTTCTGGTTATTTGGTGGCGTACTTACCTTACCAGGAATTGCCGCTGTAGTCATGGGTATTGGTATGGCTGTAGATGCGAATGTTATTAATTTTAGTCGTATCCGTGATGAATTAGAAAAAGGAACAAAATTAAGAATGGCTTATAAAGAAGGAAACAAACATTCCTTTATGTCTATTTTTGATTCCAACTTTACAACCTTTATTGTTGCGATTATTCTCTTTATTTTGGGAGAAAGTAGTGTCCGTGGATTCGCAACAATGTTAATGATTAGTATCTTTACAACAATGATGGTCATGGTTGTTTTTGTCAGATGGTTATTAAAACAATTTGTAGAAACTGGGTATTTTGATGATAAATTAAATTTCTTTATTGGATATAAAAAGAAAGAGAAAAAAGAAAAAAAATTAGATTTTATTCATCATCGTACATGGTTTTATGCTGTAAGTGTTTTAGTGATTGTTGTAGGAGTTATTTCATTACTAACACAAGGCTTAAAATTAGGAATTGATTTTAAAGGTGGAACATCAATTACTTTAAAAACAGAACAAAACTTAACTGAAGCATCTGTAAAACAAGATATCAAAGATTTAAACTATGAATTATCTAGTATAGAGCGTTTAAATGATGATGGGATTCAAATTAAAATTGAAGATTCATTAACAAAATCAGAAGTATTAAAAACTGAAGAATATTTTAAAGATAAGTATCAAGCACAAACAGATATTGGTGTGATTTCAAATCTTGTAAAAAAAGAACTTATAAAAAATGCCATCGTGTCTTTATTATTAGCGAGTCTTGGAATGATTCTTTATATTTCTTTCCGTTTTAAATTTAGTTATGCAGTAGGTGCGATTCTAGCACTATTACACGATGCGATCTTTATTGTGATTTTATTTAGTTTATTACGTTTAGAAGTAACTAGTATTTTTATTGCAGCGATTTTAACGATTATTGGATATTCCATCAATGATACGATTGTTACATATGATCGAATCCGTGAAAACTGTAAAACGATGTATAAAGATCGTTTAAAGAAAAAAGAAGATTTAATCGATGTCATTAATACAAGTTTAAAACAAACCTTAGGACGTAGTATTATTACAACCTTAACAACATTAATTCCAGTAGTATCTTTAATTTTCCTAGGAAGCCATGAAATTTTTAATTTCAATATTGCTTTATTATTTGGTTTAATTTCAGGTGTTTATTCTTCCATCTTTATTGCTAGTCAAGTTGTTTATGACTTAGAGAAAAAGAGTATTGGAAAACCAAAGAAAAAGAGATGGTATGAAGAAGATAAAGGTCCTGAAGAAAAGAAAGTAAAAGGGGTTAATGCATAAAGTATAGTAGAAGAAAGTGGTGATATTTTTGGTAAAGCAAAGAACAACCGAATATTACGAACAATTATTAGAATGTGTACAAAAATATATTACCGATCCAGAAGAACTTGAAGTGATAAAGAAAGCTTATGAGTATTCAAGTGAAAAACATTTTGGACAATTCCGTTTAACAGGGGAGGACTATATGGTCCACCCTTTAAACGTTGCCATTATTTTAACCAGTGTACGCGCAGATTATGAAACGATTTGTGCAGGGTTACTTCATGATTTGCTAGAAGATGATGAAAAAGAATATGATTTATTAAAAGAATCCTTTGGCGAGACGATCGCTGACTTAGTAGAGGGTCTTACTCGTATTAATCGTCTAAATTTTGAAGGGGACACACAAGCAGTAATCGCCTCAAACCGCAAAATTTTAGTTGGTCTTACAGAAGATGTTCGTGTAATTATTATTAAACTTGCAGATCGCTTGCACAATATGAGAACCCTTTGGGCAATTCCAGAAAAGGCTCAAAAAGAAAAAGCCAAAGAAACTTTGGATATTTTAACACCCATTGCCCATCGTTTGGGTATAGGACATTTAAAAAGTGAATTAGAAGATTTATCTTTACGTTATTATAAGCCAGATGTATATTTTTCCATTGTGGAAAGTTTAAACCAAACGAAGGCAGAACGCGATCGTAATGTTAAAGAGATGATTGATAGTGTGTCTTCTATCTTAAATGAAAAGGGCATTAAGCATAAAATTAAGGGGCGTTCTAAAAGTATTTATAGTATTTATAAAAAACTTGATAAGGGTAAGAAATTTAGTGATATTTACGATTTGTTAGCTCTTCGTGTTTATGTAGATAAAGAGGAAGAGTGTTATCAAGCACTAGGTTATATTCATGCGATGTATAAGCCAATGCCAAAACGTTTTAAAGATTATATAGCCATGCCAAAAACAAATATGTATCAATCCTTACATACCACTGTTTTTGGAATTCACGGGGAACTTTTTGAAATTCAAATTCGTACGTATGCAATGGATGAAATTGCCGAAAACGGAATCGCTTCTCACTGGTCTTATAAAGAAAAGGGAAGTAATACCAAAGCGTCCTTAAAAAGTGCAATGGAACAAAAGTTACAATTTTTTAAATCGATTATGGAATTAAATGATAAAGAGGCTGCGGATGAAGAAGTTGTAAATACGTTAAAAGAAGATGTCTTATCACTCTCTATTTATGTTTTTACACCTAATGGAGATGTTGTTGAACTTGCCAATGGATCTACACCGATTGATTTTGCTTATCGTGTTCATACCAATGTAGGAAATAAAATGGTAGGGGCGATTGTAAATGGGAATATTGTCCCACTAGATTATAAATTAAAAGATAATGACGTTGTTAAAATCAATACAAATAATAATTCTAAAGGACCTTCCAAAGAATGGATGAATATTGCTTATACCACACAAGCTAAAAATAAAATTCGATCTTATTTTAATAAAATTGATAAACAAGAGTATTTAGCTCGTGGGGAAGAAGTGTTAAAAGAGGAACTAAGAAAACGTAAAGTACCATTTAATGAATTTTTGAGTACTGAAAATGTAGAAAAGATTTTAACAGAATTCAAATATCAAGATCTTAATGAACTTTATACAAATTTAGGTAATAACAAACTTCCAATTGGGACCTTGATGAATTTAATCTATCATGAAGCTGATAGTAAAGAAGATATGATCTTAAGGAGAACAAAAAATAAAGAAGTTGTTCTTCCAACGATAAAGACAGATATTATCGTTCATGGAATTGATCAAGTGAAAGTCAATGTAGCTTCTTGTTGTAAACCTGTACCAGGTGATTCTATTGTAGGATTTATTACGAAAGGAAATGGAATTACAGTACACCGTAGTATTTGCCCAAATGTACGAGATGTAGAAGATCGTATTATTTCTGTGGAATGGAATGATACTATTGTGAAAAAATACCCTACAGGATTATTAATTCATGCGAACAATAACAAAGATCTTCTTCTAGATATTATTGCGAAAACATCAAATACTGATATTACTGTTCAAAGTATTAATACGCTAAATTCTAGCGGATGTTTTATCTATGAAGTGACGGTGATGGTTTCTAGTAAGGAACGCTTGGAGAAATTTATGCAAGATATCCGTACTCTTCCTGATATTACAGATGTAGAAAGGGCAATTAAATAATGAAACTTTTAATCCAACGTAGTAAAAATTCCTCTGTGAAAGTAAACGGAGAAACGGTAGGTTCTATTCCGTTTGGGATTGTTGCTCTTGTTTCCTTTACTGAAGGGGATACCGAAAAAGATATCGATACCTTAATTGATAAAATGATTCATCTTCGTATTTTTGATGATGAAAATGGGGTGATGAATCGCTCACTTATCGATGTAAAGGGAAGTATCTTAAGTATTTCACAATTTACCCTTTATGGTGATACCTCAAGAGGGCGTAGACCTAGTTATATGCATGCCTTAAAAGGGGAAGAAAGTAGTAAATTATATGATTTATTTAACGAAAAAATAAAAAGCTTAAATATTCCTCTTGCGACTGGAATATTTGGTGCAGACATGAAAGTTTCCATCTTAAATGATGGGCCAGTAACTTTTATGTTAGAAAGTAGGAAATCAAATGTTTAAAAATAAAATAAATTACAAATTAATAAACATCGCTTTAGTAACATTAATTATCTTTTTAATGTATCAAACGGGACATTTATGGATGGGCGTTACCAATACCGTATTGTCTATTGTAGGGCCATTCTTCTTTGCCTTTGTCGTTGCGTATGCCTTATATCCTTTCTTAAGCTATTTACAAGCAAAAAAAATTCCCAAAGGTGTTGCAATATTTATTGTCATTGGTTTAGTTTTAGGGGTTGCAGCCATTACCGTTGGTTTAATTGCTCCATTACTATTTAATCAATTAAGTAGCTTATTCAATAATATCATTGCTTTCTTAAAAGAATTATCGCTAAATTTTGATCTAAATATTGGACCATTACAGGCTAATCTTTCAGATTCTTTTAATGATATTATTAAGTCATTAAGTAAATATATCTCTGATGGAGCAGTGAGTTTAATTGGTGTTTCATTAAATGCTATTTCTGTTATTGTCATTACTTTTTCAGCAGCTATTTATTTTCTTATTGATATGGATCGTATTCGTACATATACAAAAAAATATTTACGTAAACATTCTAAAAAAATGTACCGTTATGTACGTCTTTTAGATCATGAAATGGAAAATTATTTTGATGGTTTCTTTAAAATCGTCTTAATAACACTTGTGGAATATACCATTACCTTTTACATCATTGGGCATCCTAATGCCTTGTTATTAGGGTTTTTAGCAGCCGTCGCAACATTAATTCCATATTTTGGAGGAATGATTACCAACTGTATTGCTTGCGTAACCGCATTTGTGATTAGTCCTGCCTTATTTATTCGTACAGTAATTGCCTTCTTTGTCTTATCTAATGTTGATGGATATATTATCAATCCATTTGTATATGGAAAAACAAATCAAGTACATCCAATTGTCGTTATTATGTCAGTATTTGCTGGGGGTATTCTTTGGGGAGTTCTTGGAATCGTCATTTCACTTCCAGTCGCTATCTTACTAATCACAACCATTAAATACTTTAAAAATGATATCACAGACAAATGGGAAGATATTAAAGAAGGAAAAGAAGCCTAATATAAAAATAAAACCTATTTCAAAACAAAGAAATAGGTTTTTTTAGTTGAAAAAGAGTCTGCTATATGTTAAAATTGCAAAAAATGGAAGAATTTGTAAAAAAGTATTGACATTGATTTAAAAGAAGAGTAAATATAGTAGTAAATAGTTTTTAAAGGAGTTTATATGATTGCAAATAGAAAATCATTTTCATTACGATATTTATTAAATGTTAATGTTTCTGTTATTAGCATTCTTTTCTTATGCTGCTTTAAAAACGTAAATTTGAAAGTAAAAACGGCTTAACTCTTTTTGAGGCCGTTTTTGTGTGTTTAGGTGGGAGGTTTAAAAAGATGATTAATTATTTGTTTAGTGGAATAAATCAGGAAGTGGGTTTTACTAAGGATCAAGAAAAATATCTAAAGGAAGATATTTCATCAAACTTAAATATTACTTTTATTAGTGCATCTTTTAATGACTATGATAGAGTAGATGCTCAAGTTTTGCGTTATACTGAATTATTTAGAAATATTGGTATAGAGTTTAAAAAAGCAGATTTGATTGATGGTAGAAAAACGAAGAAAGAAGCTCATGAAGTATTAAAAGAATCGGATCTTATATTTTTGTTAGGTGGTTCACCAGAACTACAAATGAAATTAATCAATGAATATGAATTATCGGATGATATAAAACAAGCTAATATTGTTTTAGGTGTAAGCGCAGGATCCATGAATCAATCAAAACGAGTAATGTACCGAGACGATTTTGATCATTTTATTATGAAAGATTATTCTGGATTAGGTATTGTAGATTTTAATATTTTCCCACATATAGAATTAAATAATGAAGTGCTAATGAAAGAGGCTATGGAAATTAGTAAGGAACTTCCATTAATATTACTTCCAAATGATTCTTTTATAAGAATTAAAAATAATCAAATAGAAATCGTTGGAATAGCTCATCGATTATTCAAAGAAAAAATATTTGATACAGAGTAGAACTTGAAATTAAAAAAGATAAGGGTTCATTAGAAAATTGATAAAAAAGATATAAAATGAAAACAAATGAATATTGAATAATTTATTGACTTTATGAAATTTTTTCTATATAATTTAAGTATTGAATTTATTGGTTTGAAGGAGTATATTTAACCGTTCTTTTAGAGAGTGTATGGTTGGTGAAAATACATAGAGGGTTAAATAGAAAGACATCAAATGATACAATAATCGTATGTCTGCGTTAAAGATTAAAGATAGCTAAAGTCTATGAAATAAGGTGGTACCACGTAAATTACGTCCTTATATCTAGACTTTTTTGTATATTTAGGAGGTTATTTATGATGAAAAACTTAGATTTTGAGGATAATGTATTTTTTAATGAAAAATTAAAAAAAGCTTTACCATATCAGATTAAATCTTATGATGCTATATTTTCACTTACAAGAAAGGAATTTGATGAAATTAAGAGAGTTTATGTATATATGTGTCGTGTTATGGACGCATACGGAGTTGGAGTCGCCCCAAATAATTTAATTAAAGTATTATCGAGAGATCTTATGTACCTGGAGTTTATGAGGGATGTATTAACTGATTTTACTGTACCTTCAGAGACTCCAGATTTATCTACTTCTGTTATTTTTTATGATTTTGAAAAGTTTATAATACAAACCGATTCTAAGAAAAGAACAAGTAGATATCGATGGTACTACCCTTTTATGCACCAAAATATGTTATCTTCTACAGCTATTGCAAAGTTGAAAGTGTTAAGTGAATTGGAGTTTAAATCACTCGTTTTAGATTTGTTAGAAAATGTTGTAACTTCGTTGAAAAATGTAGAAATCAATCTTAATGAAAAACAAACACAATTCTTATTATATTTTTTAGAGTTAGAGGTATTTTATGGTTCTGAAGAAAAAGCTTCCTGGAATAGTTTTAAATTACGTTCATCAGAGAAGTCAAAGGATTTAACTCATAAAAAACATTCTTTTACTTATTCTTATATAACTCATACAGCAGAAGATTTCCAGAGTAAATATAATATCCTAAGACTAGAGTGGAGGAACGATTATTTATATGAACTGCTTAAGATCATACCAGATAAATTTAGAGACTTTTTTGGAAATCGTTGGAATGATATAATGAATCCATTTTTATGGAATCACTGTAAAAAAGAATATCCTGAATTATATAAGATATACCAAATGAGTGAAACGACATCTCTTATTGTAGGATATTATGATGATATGGAAGATGATTTATTAGACATGTTTAAAATGATCAACCAAATGGGTAAAAATTTCCCAGAAATGGATCAAATCGAACAGGACTTGAATAATTTTAAATGTGAACATTTTACAAAATCTTCTACTTATAGTCTATCTCATATTAATCAAAAATTTATAAGCGAAAAAATTGAAGAATTTAATAATTTTACTCCAAAAAGCAATTCTAAATTTGAATTATATACATTATTTATCTTATATAAGTCATACAACAAATTTATAAATGATCCACAATATTCGAAAGCACAGAGAACTTATTTAGAAAAATATTTTGAATCATTAGGCAATGATTTATTAGAAATAAATACTCCAATTATTAAACAAGAATTAGAGCAAATGTTAAATTTTTATATGAACGAAATTAAAAAATTTACTTTGAACTCAAATTCCATTACAGGAATAAAGTTAGAAGATCATTTTGAAATATTAAAAGAAAATCTATTAGCGTTGGATACTAGAGATCAATTACAACTATATTTTGTTGGAATAAAAATCAAAAATAATGATTTACTAAATTTAACAGAGTGGTTTTCTCTACTAGAGAAAATGATCAATAAATATAACATCAATGATAAAAAAGAATATAAAAAATATATTTTAAAGCCACAGAAAAGAGGGATAAAATGATACAAAAGCCAAAGGGAACTTATGATATTACAGGTGATATGGGAAACAAGGTTCGTTATGTTGAACATGTTTTTAGTGCGTTAATGGATCGATATCATTATGATTATATTGCGACGCCATTATTTGAAAATAGTAGTTTATTTCACCGTGGTGTAGGGGATTCTACGGATATTGTTCGTAAGGAAACCTATGATTTTACGGATCGTGGTGGAAGAGCTATGACACTTCGTCCAGAAGGAACTGCAGGTGTTGTGAGAAGTTATATTGAAAATAAAATGTATGGAGATATTAATTTACCTAAAAAATTATGGTATTTTGGTTCCATGTTTCGTTATGAAAGACCACAAGCGGGGAGATTTCGTGAATTTCGCCAACTAGGTGTTGAAGTATTCGGTTCTAGTGATCCTATGATGGATGCAGAAATTATTAGTATACCAGTTAATTTTCTTCGTTTACTAGGATTAAAGGGTGTTAAAGTTCATATTAATAGCTTAGGTGATAAAGAATCAAGAGACGCTTATCGTGAGGCTTTAAAAGCTTATTTTGAACCTCATTTAGAGGAATTATGTAGCGATTGTAAAGAACGTTTTCATACCAATCCACTTCGTATTTTAGATTGTAAAGTTGATCATGAAAAAGATATTATGAAGCAGGCTCCTAAAATGGAAGATTATTTAAATGATGTAAGTAAAGATCACTTTAATAAAGTACAAGAGTATTTAGATGCTCTAAATATTGAATATACGGTAAATCCTAATTTAGTTCGTGGTTTAGATTATTATACACATACAGTATTTGAAGTAGAGGCTAGTGTTGAAGGCTTTGGTAGTCAAAATGTCCTATGTGGTGGGGGAAGATATGATCGTTTAGTTGAAATGTTAGATGGACCATCGACGCCAGCCGTAGGCTTTGCGATTGGTATGGAACGTTTAATTACCGCACTTGAATATGAAAATTTAAGTTTTGGAGAAGAAAAGCAATTAGACGTTTATGTGATTCCAGTTACAAGTGAAGATAAAGAATATGCGTTTGGTTTAGGAAATGCCTTAAGACTTAGTGGTTTTACGGTAGAAATTGATTCCTTAAATCGTTCGATGAAAAGTAATTTTAAACAGGCCGATCGATATCATGCACACTTTGTCATGATTATTGGTGAAACAGAGCGAAATGACAGTATTTTAACACTTAAAAACAATCATACTAAAGAAGAATTTAAAGTGACTATTGATCAATTAATTGATTTCTTAGATGAACATTTAAGTTCTTGTGACTGTGATGATTGTCATGAATAGAAAGAAGAGGTTTTATGAATAAAATAGCATTTAAAGATTTAAAAGAATATTTTGGAAAAGAAATTACTATTGAGGGATTTGTTGAAAATATTCGTGATTTACAATGGGTACAATTTGTTATTCTTCGTGACTTTACAGATAAGTTACAAGTAACCATTGAAAAATCCGAAGAAAAAAATAAAGAAATGGTTGAACTTATTTCGAATTTACCTTTAGAAAGTACCATTAAAATTACAGGTACACTAATGGAAAGTCCAAAAGTGAAATTAAATGGTATGGAACTGATTCCGTCAACGATTGAAGTAACGAGTGAAAGCCATCACGAATTACCATTTAATTATAAAGACTTAGAACATGTATTAAGCGATACTAGATTAGATTATCGTTGGTTAGATTTAAGAAATGACAAAAATCGTTTGATTTTTGAAGTTCAAAGTGCGATGGTTAGTGCTTTAAGAGAATATGTTTTAAACGAAAATTTTATGGAAATTCATACACCAAAATTAATTGGAACAGCCAGCGAATCTGGAAGTGAAGTGTTTGAAGTAAAGTATTTTGATCGTAAAGCTTATTTAGCGCAAAGTCCACAATTTTATAAACAAATGGCCATGGCTGCTGGATTTGAACGAATTTTTGAAGTAGCGCCTGCTTTTCGTGCTGAAAATTCAAATAGTAACCGTCATACAACAGAGTTTACAAGTTTCGATATTGAATTTAGTTATATTGATTCTTATCGTGATGTCATGCTTTTTGAACAAAAACTTTTGACCCATATGTTAAAACGCATTTCTGAAAAATATGGTGAAAAAATCAAAGAAGTTTTTGGTGTTGATGTTATTGTTCCAGAAAAAGATTTTCCAGTGATTAAATTAAATGATTTATATCAAGAATTAGAAACACGTTATGGATATCAAATCCCTAAGGAAGATGTTGGAGATTTAAATGCGGAAACAGAAAAACTAGCGAGTCGTTTTGCGATGGAAGAATATGGTAGTGAATTCTTATTTATTACAGATTATAGTAAAACGAAAAGAGCCTTCTATCATATGAGAGAAAACGATGTACCACAAGGTTATGACTTAATCTGGCGTGGAATGGAAATTACAACAGGGGCTCAAAGAGAACATCGCTATGAAATTTTAAAAGAACAAGCTTTAGAAAAAGGGCTTGGGGAAGATGTTAAATTTTATTTAGAGTTCTTCAAATACGGATGTCCTCCACATGGTGGATTTGCCCTAGGAGTAGACCGTATGACTATGCTATTACTAGGACTTCCTCATTTAAGAGAAGCCATGTTTATTTATCGTAATCCAGATCGTTTAGAACCATAAAAAATTCTAGTATTTTTGTTTCATTTGTGATATACTATCTTCATTTGAAAGGATAATAAAATGAAAGTAATATTTTTAGACTTTGATGGCGTAATTACAAGTGCATATAAAAATCTTGAAGTAGATGATTTATGTATTGCGATTTTAAAATATATTGTTGCTAAAACAGAAGCCAAAATTGTGGTTACCGCAAGCGCTAAAGAAAGTGTTCAAGTATATGGGGTTCCATTTGAAAACAGTAATCTATATAACGTATATTTGAAAAAATTAGAACAATATAATCTTTTTCCGTATGATTATACATCGTATATCGGTTCGAATCGTTCCTTAGAAATTAAAGATTACTTAAATCGTCATCCAGAAATTACACAATATTTAATTTTGGATGATGTACCTGTTTCAAACTTATGTAATGGACATCTTGTGCTTCTAGATGAAGGATGGGGTCTTTCTCTGAAAGATATTAGAAATAGCCTTGCCATTCTAAGAGGGGAACTAAAATTTTATTCTTTGAATGAATTTGAACAAAGTCCAGAACAAAGAGTCATAGATAGTAATCAAAAATTTGCAAAACTGATGAAGAGAAAACAGGAAAGAGGATTAAAAAGATAGGAGACTATCTTTTTTTGTGGTATAATACCCTAAGGTGATTTGATGAAAGACTTATCGAATATAAAAAATATTGAATTTTTAAGGAATAAGGATGAAATCTTACAAGAAGTGATTTTTGAAAATAATCATTTTAACATAAGTGATTATTATGAAAATGAACACGATGCAGCGCTTGGAATTATTACACCAGATCAAGTAATTCGTGTATATTCCATTATATCGCATGAGCAAGTTTGTAAAAACATTTATCGCTTGTTATATAAAGATTTTGATGAATTTTCAAATGAGGAAGATATCGACTGGCAACAAAAGGCTACGGCTTACGGAAACATTATTCTTCAACATGTACGTAATGAATATCTTTTTATCTGGTTTCCCAAAGAGTTACATTTGTTTCAACGGGATTCTCTTCACGCACTTCTTTTTCAAATTAAAGAGTGTTGTTTAAGGACAAATATAACTTTAACATATTGTATTGGCAATAAAATATGTCATTCTGTAGAAGATGTTCTTTGGTATATCAAAAATTTAGAAATAGATTTAACTGAAACAAAAAAAATAGGAAAATCAGTAAGGCATAAAAGGTAGGATGATAGAATGGATCATTTAGAAAAATTCTTTCTCGCATTAGAATATATAGATGAATGGAATAGTAGGGAATATAAAGCTTTTTCGCTCCATCCTCGCTCTTATGATAATTATCTTCGTTTACAAGAACAATTAAACCATATCTTACACTTTTTAAAACTTACCATTGATGTTGAATTAATTGATGTTGATGGTTGTTATATACAAATGTTAACACTATCTTCGAAAGATGATAAAAATTATCTTATACGCGTAAACGATGAAGAATTTATGACTTATTTAGATGATACGATTTATATCATTAGTATTCCAGATCCATTAATCATGGATAGTTGTCAAATTACTTATAATAGAGAAAATGATAGTATAGTTTCTATAACTTCTATGATGAACACAGATTTAGAAAAAATAACAGTACAAATATCTAAGGATGAAGATAATATTACTTCACTGATTATTCCATGGGAGAAAAATTATTGTAGATTTGCAGCTGGAATGAGGGGAAAAGACAAAATTGGAGAACTTTATTTATATGATGATGAGGAAGTAACATTAAAATATAGTTTAAAAAATAAAGATCACATGATAGATATTTCATTAATTTCTTCATACCTTGTAAATACGAACTCATTATATTCTTTATCTTATATTTATAAGGATAATAAATATCCAGAATATAATATAGAAAAAGAATATATGGCAAATGTAAAAGAAGTAAGGTCAAGATTATTGAATACATTAAAACAGGGTTCAGCCATAGAAGATTTTATGAAAATAATCAATAATTCCATAAAAAGCGCTGATAAAACTTTATACGATAGGATACAAAAAGAATATCCAGTCTTTGAACAATTTATTCATTTCCAAAAAGAAGAAAAAGAAAAAACATTAAAATACCTAAATTAAAGTGTAGGATATTTTCACAAAAATCCCATAAAGTTTTATTATGATAAAATACGGAGGTTGAGGTATGAAATTATTAGTGGTTGATGATGAAAAATTAATTCGTGAAGTCATACGAACATATGCTGAAAACGAAGGGTATGAAATTGTAGAGGCAGAAAATGGGGTAGACGCTTTAAAAATAGTAGAAGATGAGACGATTGATTTAATGATTTTGGATATTATGATGCCAAAATTAGATGGCTATTCTGTACTGCGAGAACTTAAAAATAAGAATATTCCAGTAATTATGCTTTCGGCACGAAGTGAAGAATTTGATAAATTGATGGGATTCGATCTAGGAATTGATGATTATATGACAAAACCATTTTCACCAAAAGAATTAATGGCACGCGTAAAAACGGTTTTAAAACGTGTTCAAAAAACTTTAGATGATGTTTTTACTTATCAAGGGTTAGAAGTAAATTTTAAAGCACATACGGTTAAAATTGATGGAGAACATGTGAAAGTGACACCAAAAGAATTTGAACTTTTATGTTATTTTATTGAGAATAAGGGAATTGCTTTATCAAGAGAACAATTGCTTAATAATTTATGGGGTTATGATTTTTATGGTGATGATCGTACTATTGATACACATATTAAAATGTTACGTAATAATTTAGGAAAGTATCGTACACTAATCGTTACAGTCCATGGTATGGGGTATAAATTTGAAATCGAAGAATAAAAGCCTACATGCCAAAGTGTGGCGCTATTTAATCTTTTTTTCGATCATTATCCTTGCCACCTTATGGCTCGTTCAAGTTATTTTTTTAAATCGATATTATGAATGGTCTAAAACTATGGATATGTCTCATATTGCAGATCGCATTCTTTTATCCTATAATGTAGAAGATGCATCATCGGTATTAGATCAAATTTCGTATGAACGAGGTGTTTGTGTAGAAATTATTACAAATACAGAAAGTTCTTATTCCTCAAATGGTATTGATCGTGGATGTACGATCAATGAAAAAAATAATATTGAAACGGTTTTGTATAAACGAAAATTTATTAAAAGTAAAAAAAATCGTGACCAATACATTTATAAAAATCCTATTTTTCATAATAAAACAATTCTTTATGGTGTAAAATTAGAAGAAAATACGTATGCCTTTATCATGGCTTCTTTAGAACCTTTAGGCGCAACGACAAGTATTTTAGCTAGTCAATTAGTGTATGTAACGATTGGGGTTCTTCTATTATCGTTTATTATTGCTTATTTTGTTTCCAAGAATATTTCTAAACCAATTGTTGAAATGAACAGTTCAGCGAAAAAAATTGGAACTGGAAATCGAAGTGTACATTTTGATATTCATACATCCATTTCCGAAATTAATGAATTAGCGTCAACATTAAATACGATGAATGAGGAATTAATTAAAACAGATGAGCTTAGACGTGATTTGATGGCTAATGTAGGACATGATTTAAAAACACCTTTAACAATGATTAAGGCGTATGCGGAGATGAATCGAGATTTAGATCAAAGTGATGAAAAAAAGAAACAGAATCTAAACGTAATTATTGAAGAAACAGATCGTTTGAATGTTTTAGTAAACGATATTTTAAACTTATCTAAGTTGCAGTCAAATATTGAAGTATTAAATATTGAAAGCTTTGATTTAACCACGTGTATTAAAGATATTTTAAAACGTTATGATATTTTCAAGGAAACCGAAGGATACCAATTTATTTTTAAACGTAGTAAACCTTTGATGATAGAAGCAGACAAACAAAAACTAGAACAAGTCATCTATAACTTAATTAATAATGCGATTAATTATACCGGAAAAGATAATAAGGTGATTATTAAAATAAAAGAGAATAAGACCTTTATTCGAGTTAGCATTAAAGATACTGGAAAAGGAATGAAACAAGATGAACTCGCTCTTATTTGGGATCGCTATTATAAATCAAGTAAGAAACATAAAAGAAATGCGGTTGGAACTGGTCTAGGTTTATCAATTGTTAAAAATGTCTTAGAAAACCATCATTTTAATTATGGAGTTACTTCAAAACTAAACAAAGGAACAACGTTTTATTTTGATATACCGAAAAAATAACCCTATGGTTATTTTTTTTGTTTATAAATTCTATTTGATAAAGTCGTGATAGTTATGATATAATGAAAAAAATAAGGAGGCTAACAAAATGAAAATTTTAGTTACAGGAGGCGCAGGTTATATTGGATCCCATACCTGCATAGAACTATTAGAAAATGGGCATGATATTGTTGTTGTAGATAATTTCTCGAATTCAAAACCAGAGGTTATTGATAAAATCAAAGAGATTTCAGGGAAAGACTTTTCATTTTATGAATTAGATCTTTGTGATAAAGATGCTTTAGAAGAAGTATTTAAAAAAGAGCAGATCGAGGCGGCAATTCATTTTGCAGGTTATAAGGCTGTAGGGGAAAGCGTGAAAAAGCCTTTAATGTATTATCAAAATAATTTACTTAGTACACTTGTACTTTGTGAGTTACTAGCAAAATATGATTGTAAAAAGCTTGTTTTTTCAAGTAGTGCTACAGTATATGGAAGTCCAGATCATTTACCAATTACCGAAGATTTCCCACTTAGTACAACAAACCCTTATGGGACTACAAAGTTAATGATTGAACAAATTTTAAAAGATCTACATATTTCAGATCCAACCTGGGATATTGTCATTTTACGTTACTTTAATCCTATCGGAGCTCATGAATCAGGTTTTATAGGAGAAAGTCCAAATAATATTCCAAATAACTTAATGCCATACATTGTGAAAGTAGCCAATAAAGAATTGCCAGAATTAGGTATTTTTGGTGATGATTATGAAACAAAAGATGGAACAGGAGTTCGTGATTATATTCATGTTTGTGATCTAGCTCATGGACATTTATTAGCTTTAAATAAACTAAATGACCATGCGATTCATTATTATAATTTAGGAACAGGGAATGGATATAGTGTTTTAGATCTTGTTGAAACTTTTAAACGAGTAAATAATATCGATGTTCCATACACAATTAAAGATCGTCGCCCTGGGGATATCGCAGCTTGTTATGCAGACCCTTCCAAAGCCCAAAAAGAATTAGGTTTTGTTGCCGAAAGAACACTTGATGATATGTGTAAGAGTGCTTGGAATTTTATCCTTAAAAATAAATAGAAAGAGGAATAAACATGTTTTTTAAGAAAAACTATCAAGGTGTTTTACTTATAGATATTCACGATGTATTAACGAATTTACATGAATTTAAAATGCAACAAGGAAATGGTTTTGCCAAAAAATATGGATATAAATTAGAACACCCTAATGTTTTCGAAACAAAAAGAATGTTTGATTGGCCAGATAATATCGATGAGGCATTTTGGAATCTTTTCCTACCACAATTTTTACATGCGATTCCACCCAAAAAGATTGCTCGTGAAGCGTTATATCAATTACGTAAAGAGGGATATAAAATTATTATTGTATATCAATCAAATACCATTGAATTTTCCAAGGAAATGGAGAAATATCACGAAAAAAATATCAAGTTATGGTTAAAAAAGAATCAACTTTCTTATCATGAGTGTATTATAACATCTGAAGATTTATTAGAGCTTGCACGAAAAAACCATATTACTTATTTTATTTCAGCGAATCCTTCACATATTGAGCATGTCGCCACATCTTACCAAACGATCCTTTTTGATCAAAGTTATAATCAGGGATTAGATGGTGCGAATATTATAAGAGTCTTTGATTGGAAAGAAGCCTATCAAAAACTTAAAATTCAAATGGAAAAATAGAAGTTCAAATACAATAAACCCCATTTCTTTTTATTCAAGAAATGGGGTTTATTGTAATAATGTACCAAAAAAAATTTGCATTTTGCATTTTTATACCCCATAATTAAAAAGTTCTATAAAGGGTTGCATGTAGAGCATAATAATGCTATAATCCTTTTAAGCAATGAAGATTATTTCTATACAAATTGAAGTATTAGGAGTATAAAGAATTGCTTTAGTAACAAATTCAAAAATCTATTTATAATAAAGTTTATAAACAAAATAACTTTAAGTATATTTTGATTATTTGAATAATAATGAGGTGTGTATTGATGAAAAAAACAATGATGATTTTATTTGCTATTTGCAGTATGTTTTTGATGGTTCCAGATAATATTTATGCTCATCCTGGCAGAACTAATGGTAGTGGTTGTCATGTTTGCAAGAACAATTGTGCATCATGGGGTTTAAGTAATGGAGAATATCATTGCCATGGTGGAAATAGTTATTCGAGTTCTGGCAATAGTGCTTCAACTAATAATTCTTCAAATAGTTCTAGAACCAATTCAAATCCACCTGTATATAGAAAAAGTAGTAATGCTAATCTAAGCATTCTGAAAATAGATGGGGAAAATATTAGCATAAGCGATACAATGAATTTCACTACGACAAATGCTATGCCAAACATAGAAGGAATAACAGTAGACAGTAAAGCCACTTTAAGAATTGATAAACCAGAACAACTTTCTAGAGATTTATTAAATGAAATAACCATAACAGTTTCCGCTGAAGATTCAACGACCAAAGTGTATAAATTATTTATTAGTTTGGTAAGTAACGATGCAACAATAAAAAGGTTAAAAATTGGAAAAAAAGAAATTAAAATAAATGATGAAATGAATTTCACTACAACTGATAGTAAAATAAAAATCAATGCAACAACAAACGATAAAAAAGCAAAAATTGTAAGTGATAAAGAATATAAATTAAATATTGGTGACAATAAAATATCAATTAAAACTTTAGCAGAAGATGGCATTACGGAAAAAGAATATATTTTAAATGTTAAAAGAAAGAGAATTTTAAGTGATAACGTTGGAATAATAATCACTGTTAATGGTGAAAAAGTAAAATTTAATAATTATAAAAGTGAAAAAATTTATATTTCATCTGGTATTAATGAACTTGACATTAAATATAAATTGGAAGATAAAAAAGCAAATATTGATTTAAAATATGATAAAAAAATAAATACTGGTGATAAGAACATAAAATTTAAAGTTATTGCTGAAAATGGAAAAGAACAGGAATATATATTAAATTTTTATAAATATAGTAAAACTGAAGAGATAATATATGATATCATTGCCTGGGCTCTTATTGGATTAATGGGTTATGGATCTTATAAATTATTTAAAAAGATAAAAGATAAAAGATAAACTTATGAATAATAAAAAATAGTTTAATATATAATAGCAGTATAAGGGATTCTTTGCAGGAATTCCCTTTATTTCTACCTATAATACTAGATTAATGATAATTTTCTGAAACTATAGAAAATGGTCTGTCAAATGACCATTTTTAATGTTATCTTTAAAATTCTAAGAATCTAGATAATTAATAGTAACAAAATAAATTGATAATATGGGCCATATTTCTATTTTTTTATAAATGTAGAATAAATTATTGACATTAACATCCATTATATGATAAACTAATTTAATTTCAATGAAAAGAGGGGATAGTATGAAACGATTTCTATTTCATCCATTTATAAAAGAACAAAATTATACCATTGGTAAGTTATGTAAAAATCTAGATATTAAAAATCCAAAATTTGAACTACAAGAAGCAAATTATTCTAGAGATGATGTTTTGGAACACAAAGAATTATCTTGGTTGTTGCTGTTTGGAAAAAGAACAAAGAATAATAGTTTATTTATTTTAAAAAAGGATATTTTTCAAAATAAATATATTTGGGATTATGCCGTGATTGTCGATGAAAATTTAGTTATTAAAGATATTTTTCAAGATTATACGATCCTAGATGGCGGTATTATTAGTGGTTTACACCATATGGAGTATAATGGTAAAAAAATTATTGATACCAATCTTTTACATAGAGTTCAAACCCGTTATCAATTACACCAAAAGAATAAAGAACGTATGAAAGTCATGACACCAACAATTGGTTGCGCTAGATACAATTAACACCAGTGGTGTTTTTTTTCTTTGTTTATGTTATAATATAAAAAGAAAGTTGTGGTAGGATGAACTATTTATTTTATGGATTAGAAACTTTTTTAATGGAGAAAGAAATCAAAAAAATCATTCATGATAGTAAGATTGATTCTTATGGAATTAGTAAATATGATTTACAAAATGATTTATTAGATGACATTTTAGAAGATGCATCAATGATTTCTTTATTTGATCAAAAAAAACTTATTTTAGTAGAAGATGCTTATATTTTTACACGCAAAGTTATCAAGAATCCATTAAATCATAACATCGATAAGCTCATGGCTTATTTAAAAAATCCAAATCCTAACACGATTCTTATTTTTTATATCGAATATGAAAAAATTGATTCGGTAAAAAAAATTACTAAGGCCATCAAAAAAGATGGAGTTATCAAAGAATTTAATAAGACGGAAAATATTCCTGGCATTGTAAAACAACTTTTTGGAGACTATCAAATAAATACAAGTGATATTCAATTTTTAATTGACCGTGTTGGGAAAAATTTATTAATGCTTGAACAAGAAATCACTAAAATTAAAATATATAAAGGAGACAATCATCAAATTACAAAAGAAGATATATTATCTTTAACACACAAGAATATTGATATTGATATCTTCACGCTAATTGAAGCAATTGTTTCAAAGAAAAAAGAACAAGCGATGGAAATTTATTACGAAATGATTAAACGAAATGAAGAGCCAATTAAGATTATTGTTATGCTAGGGAATCAATTTCGTATTATTTACCAGGCAAAAGAATTATATAAAAAAGGGTATACAGGAGATAATATTGCCTCTAAACTAGGGATTCATCCATATCGCATTAAACTAGCTTTACAGAGTGGTAGAAATTATTCTAGTGAATTGTTGCTTGATTGTTTGGAAAAACTAGCCGACCTTGATATTAATATTAAAAGTGGGGAAATAGATAAAAACATTGGACTTGAATTATTTATTTTAGGTTTATAAAGGAGAAGATTATGAATACAAAGAATGATATAGAAGAAATAAATTATAACAAAGAAAAATTATATGAATATTTACGCTGTATTTATATTGATGAATATCAAGAACAAAGTGATAATTTAAGCAAAACAAAAAAGAGATATAAAGAAATTTATTCAGCTCTTGTAGATATTAAGAAACAGAAAAAAATATATGAAGAAAATTTTAAACCTTACACAGTAGAACAAGTAGAAACAAAAAAGTATTTGTTTGGTCTTATACAAAAAAATGAAAAAACAGATAAACCAATAAATACAGTGTATGATTCGGAAGCTTATCAGATGCTTATGAAACAATCTGATGATATATTTGATGATTTATGGTATTTGGAAGAAGAAAAACGCCAAATTAAATATATATTAAGCAAATTAAAACATGCTTATTTTAAAGAAAAAATGAATGAACTTATGCCACCAATATATCATGAAAAACAATATATTAAAAAATTTTGTCAACAAATAAAACGAGATAACTAATCTCGTTTTTCTAATTCATTTAATTTATCATAAACACTTTTTAATGATTGTTCATATTTACTTGTTGTTTTAGGTTGATAATACTTTCTACCAATCAATTTATCTGGTAAATATTGTTGTTTTACCCAGGCATTAGGATAATTATGAGGGTAGAGATAAGTTGTAGAATTAGTTCTTAAATGTTCTGGTAAATTTCCTGTATTTCCGCTTCTAATATCCATTAAAGCGGCATCAATAGCCATCTCACCACTATTTGATTTAGGAGATAGAGCCATTTCTACGACAATTGTTCCCAGTGGAATACGAGCTTCAGGGAGTCCTACACGTTCCGCCGCATGAATTGCCGCATCTACTTTAGGTCCCATACTAGGATTCGCAAGTCCTATATCTTCATAGACAATCACGCTAAGACGTCTAAAGATACTATCTAAGTCACCAGCTTCAATAAGACGTGCTAAATAATGTAGAGAAGCATTTACATCACTACCACGAATGGATTTTTGTAAACCACTGAGTACATCGTAATGACCATCATCATTTTTATCTGAAAAGAATGCAGGTTTATTATTAATTGATGTAACAATATCCATAGTCACATGAAAGTCACTGGTAGAATAATAAGCAATTTCTAATAAGTTATAGGCAAAACGCATATCACCACTGGATAATTTTGCAATATATTCTAACACATCTTTTTTTACTTTAATATTTTTTAAATAATCGCTTTTACAAGCACGTTTTAATCCTTTAATAATATCTTCTAGCTCTAATTCATGACACTCAAAAATTTGACATCTAGAACGAATGGCAGGATTAATACTATGATAAGGATTTGATGTTGTCATTCCAATAAAAGTAATTAATCCATTTTCTAAATAGGGAAGAAGAAGATCTTGTTTATCTTTATTTAAACGATGTACCTCATCCATAATCACAACCATGTGTCCATACATTTTAGCTTCTTCAATTACTACATCAAAATCTTTTTTGTTATTAATTACCGCATTTAACATACGATAACGAAGTCCTAATTCATGAATAATGGCTGTCGCAAGGGTTGTTTTCCCACATCCAGGTCTTCCATATAAAATCATAGAGAATAATTGTTTATGATGAACCATATTAAAAATTACTTTGTCTTTTCCAACCAAGTGTGTTTGTCCTAACACTTCTTTTAAAGATGTAGGACGCATTAAAAGGGCAAGTGGTTCTCTCATAGTATTCCTTCTTTCTCATTTTATTATATCAAATTTTGTCAAGAAACACTAGGTTCCTTAAGCTTTTTATAAGGTTATGGTATAATAAAGTAGGTGATAAAATGAACGAGTTCTTAGATCATATTGAAGACTTTATAACCTATTTAAGAATTGATAAAAAATATAGTGAAAATACCATTGAATCTTATACAAGAGATTTAATGCATTATTATAATTATAATAAAGAAAAAAAGAAGAATTTACATCAAATTAAAAAGAAAGATATTAAAGAATATTTAGCTTTTTTATCAGAACAACATTTAGATAGTCGCTCGATTTCACGTAATATTAGTTGTATTCGAAGTTTCTATAAATTTTTGTTAATCGAAAAGTATATTGATACCAATCCTAGTGAGTTATTAGAACTTCCAAAACGAAAAAAGACCTTACCAAAAGTGTTATCCTTAGAAGAAATCGATCGTTTGCTTTCTTTCCCTCTAAATGATAGTTTTAGTTACCGAAACAAGGCAATGATTGAATTAATGTATGCGACAGGGCTTCGTGTAAGCGAGCTTGTTCACTTACAACTTCATGATGTTGACTTACTTTCTGCAACCGTAAGAACGATAGGGAAGGGAAGTAAAGAAAGAATTATTCCCATTGGCGAAATCGCCCTTTATTATTTAAAACAATATATCGTTGATTACCGAAGTTCACTACTTAAGGGAAAAAATACAGACGCTTTATTTTTAAATAATCATGGAACAGAAATGACCAGACAAGGTTTTTTTAAAGTATTAAAGAAACTAGCTAAAGAACAAGATGTAAAAACACCATTTTCACCACATACCTTGAGGCATAGTTTTGCCACACACTTACTAAATAATGGTGCAGATTTACGTAGTATTCAAGAACTTTTAGGGCACTCAGATATTTCTACGACCCAAATTTATACACATATATCAAGTGAACGTTTAAAAGAAAATTATAAGGATTTTCATCCACATGCGAGGGATTAAGATGAAGTTAAATAAAGAACATTGGAAGAAACAGGATTATCAAGAATTTTTACTTTTTTTAGAAGAACATGCTGATCTAACTTATAAACAGTTTCATTCTTCTTTAGTTCCAGACTTAAAAAAATTTTATGGTTGTCGTGTTCCTTTTCTAAAACAAATAGGAAAAGAAATTAGTAAGGGAAACTATCAAGATTTTTTAAAATTAAATCAAAAGAAGATGTATGAGGAAAAGTTTGTCTATGGAATCGTTGTAGGCAGCATTAAAGTCCCTTTTAAAGAACGTTTAGACTATATCCGTGAATTTATACCAATCATCGATAATTGGGCCATATGTGACTCTTTTTGCGCTAATTTAAAAGATTTTAAAAAGAATAGGGAAGAGGGATTCCTGTTTATTCAAGAATTAGTGCGAAAAAAAGACACTTATTCCTTGCGTACTGCTTTAGTCTTATTATTAGATTATTATATTAGTGACACCTATCTGCCGTTGATTTTTGAAATAACAGATCAATTAAAAAGTGAAGAATACTATGTCAATATGGCTATCGCTTGGCTTTTATCTACGTGCTATATTAAATATCCAAAAGAAACATTACACTATTTTAATCATCACCAATTAGAGGATTGGACATATCAAAAAACAATTCAAAAAATTTGTGATTCCACTAGGGTTTCACAAGAAGAAAAAGTTGCTTTACGTAAACAAAAATCATCATTCTTGTCTTCATAAACAAGATCTGATATACTAAAAATAGGAGGAATATTTATGAAGAAGAAAATGCCATGGTGGGGGATTGTAATTATTATTCTATTACTTGTTTTAATTAGTTTAGTTGGTTATAGTGTCATCTTAATGAACCAAACGAATAATGAAGTAAAAACAAAACCAAATCAAAAAGAAGAAGTAAAAGAAAAGGAAGAAAAAGATACTGGAGAAGAATTATCCGTTACTGATAGTCGTGTTGTAAATGTAATGAATCCATTTAAGAGTATGAATTCAAGTTATACTGATGATTATTTTGGTTATTTTTATGAACACGAAAAGAATGAAGTGAATGCTTTACCAGATGATTTAAAAATCTTTATAGCTATTAAAACAATGGAAAAAGATTTAGAAAAACAAGCAGAAGAGAAAGAAATCGCATCTCCAGGTACGATGCCAACGGTTGTTGTATCCGGAAGTGAAGTATCAAATGTAATGAAACAACTTTATGGAGATACACCTTATAATAATGTGAGCTTAAAAGGAAAAGGTTGTGCCTATAATGGTTTTGCTTATGACGCAACTACTGATACGTATAGTCAAATAGTACCTGGTTGTGGTGGTGTGGATCAAGCCTATTATGAAACAAAAGTAAAAAGCGCTACTTTATATAAAGATCGTCTGGAAGTGAATGTACTTACAGGATATGTTGAATATGCGAATAATGAAAAAATTGTATATAATAGTAAAGCAGAAAAAAATGAAATTACACGTATTTCTAGGGATGGAAATGTTGATTTACTTCAAAATGAAGAAAATGCTCATGAATATACTTTTTCATTTAAACGAAATGCCGATCAAACCTATTCATTTATCAGTGCTAATCGCATCAGGTAGAAGTTCTAAAGGAACTTCTTTTTTCATACATTAGAATAGGTGATTCCATGAATAATACACTATTTGCTTTATTATGTTCAACATTTGCTGGCCTTTCAACGATGCTTGGTGGAATTATTATTTTTATTACTAAAAAGGATAATATTAAAATTATTCCATGTGCACTAGCATTTGCTTCTGGCGTGATGATTATGGTATCTATGACAGATCTCATTCCAGAGTCTTTTACATTATTAGGAGCGTATTTAAAAACATTTCCATCACTTTTAGTTTTATTAATCTTTCTTGTACTAGGAATTATTTTTTCTATGTTAATTGATTATTACCTGCCAGAACAACAGGGTGGTAAACTATATCACATAGGAATTGTTTCTATGCTAGCGATTATGGCACATAATATCCCAGAGGGAATCGCAACCTTTTTATCAACGACAAGTAACACTAAACTAGGAATTTCTTTATCCTTAGCGATTGCTCTACATAATATTCCAGAAGGAATTTCAATTAGTATTCCCATATATTATGCGACAAAAAAGAAAGGGAAGGCATTAGGCTATACTTTTATTTCTGGAATTTCTGAATTATTTGGTGCCTTACTCGCATTATTTCTACTAAAAGATATGATGAATAACTTTATTATGGGATGTTTACTCGCAAGTATTGCTGGAATCATGATTCATATCGCAAGTTATGAATTACTTCCAACATCCATCTCTTATCATCATAAAAAATATAGTTGGTGTTTTTTTGTGATTGGTGGAATGTTTATGCTACTAAACCATTTATTATTGGGATAAAATAAAAAGAGACCAAATTCGTCTCTTTTCTTTCGGATGTTTACAATTATCGTAATTCAAATGAATTGTTTTCATTTTCATCAAAGCCGATATTTTTATCGTTACTATTGCAAACTTTACTATTTTCATTTGCTTTAGAGCTTACTTTGTTTGAATTTTTAGCTTTAGCATTTGAATTATTTTTTTGCATCTTATTCTTTTTCATTATAATCACCCATTACCTAGTATGGATCATATTTCTTTTTATATACAAAATTTTAATAAAAAATAAATGATGAATTGAACATAGATATCTTATTATATACTTTTACTTGACATTTGAAGTAGGGGAGTAGGATATTCTAATATCGTAGGACAACCACCGTTACTGGTAAGTCTGAAGTTCTATATACTGTAAGGCTATCAATGAAATATTTTCTTATAATTATACTTTGATCATAATCTTGAAGAATATTATACTATCAAAAAAAGAATAATGAACATACTAATATCAATTAATTTAAACCAATATTGATTTAAAACTAAAGTAGAATGTTTTTTTATAACATCTTATATATAAGATGGACAAAATATTAATCAATTATGAATGAAACAAGTAAGAAATAATATTTCTAAGTAACGTTATTAAATGAATGAATATATATTTGTTTTATAATTCAAATAAAAAAAAACATAAAAAAAGAAGTACATTTATACTTTATTTTTATCAAATATAGAAGTTAACATAATATAGATTATACGAAGTTGTGTAATTACCATAATAAGTGATCAATTAACAATCTAATTATAACACATTTTAATAATAACTATAAATCTTTTTGAGTATTTTAACTTATTAATATACTTATTATATTTATATTCACTGTTGAATTCTTTCCAAAATTTTACTTCTTTAAAAGTATCATATACGCATACACTATACATAGTTAATCACATACTTTCTTAAATTCACTAAATTTTATTAAATTATTAAATACATCGTGATACTCATTTGTATAATTTTCCGTCATACTATTATCAAAGAGATCAATATATTTAATAAAATCATCTACCCTATCCAAATTCAAAAATGAAGTAGTAGGGGAAGTCAAATTTTGACTATAAAGATAACGTCGTTTACCAAAAAGACGATTGTCAATATCCTTAGTCATATATTTACTGATATATCCAACAATATTGATGTCGCGTAGGGGAAACACTGATGAAAAACCATGAATCCAACCATAAACATCATACATTGTAGTTTTTCCATTTTGTGGTATAATAAGATTGATTTCATTTATATCAATGTTCGTCAAGAGATGGTAATGAACTGATCCCCTCTTTTGAAATTCCGGAACACATATATACTTGAAATCTTTTTTTATGCGTTTCATACGAGTACGCCAAGAATTAAACTTTTTATTAGCTTCTGATATATCTACAACGTTATCTTTAAATGTTAATGTTATAAATGTTTTAAATTCTGCTTCATTACACTTTACCAAACGTTGTAATGAAATTTTACTTCTTATAATATTCTTCTCTTCAATTTTAGTAACCACTTCCCTACCCTTCATATTAACAGTTTTATTTATTAAAACATCAGTAGTTAAATTACTATCTTTCATTTTTTCTAGCTTTTTTTCATGATGTGAAGAATATTTATAAATGTGATAATAATCACCACATTTAATTAATTTTAAATTATATTTAATCGTAGGAGTTTGAGATATGAGACTACTATCAAGTAATAGAGCGGCCGGGCGTTTCACGCCGTATCGGCCGAACTTATACTCATGATATTCTCGTTCAATTAAAGAACTATCTTTAATTTTAGTTGATGAATGAGCCACGGAGCTATGCTCCTATAATAGGGGATACTCCCCTATTTACCCCTGTGCTTCGCATGTTAATAAATAACCCCATGCATAGCAACATCAACGTTGAGGTGACTGGGGCTCCGACACAGACGTCGGATCCCCCCAGAAACTACTTTCCGCGAACTCTTTATCAACATACTTACTAATCTTTTTGTACGTGTCGTAAGACGAACGAAGTTTCTTTGACTGAACGAAGAAAAACATGCCTGCATACCTCTTAAATTTATCTAATTTTTCAATATAATCCCTACCATAAGCGTATCTAACAACCGTCAAACACCCTAAATATGTCCGCGGAAAATAAAAGACTGACACTTGTTCTCTAAACGGTTTAGCAATACGAGTAAAAACTTGAGCAGTTCCCATAGTAACTTTACGTTGCTTGCGTTGTTGACTAATTTCGGCAATCATTGATGGTGGTACGTCTTTACTCTCAGCATTAGAAAACCACGTTTGGATTTCATCGATCGCATTAATGATTCCATAAATTCCATTCTCATGGCGAAGTAGGTCTTTCCATGACTCTAAATTTCCCTCTTCGTTTAAATAATTAAAATTAGTATAAACATGAAGCTTAGGGTAAATATGTTGCCATTTCTTAATCATGTAAACCATAGACATTGTTTTACCACTACCCTGTTCACCACAAAAAACATGAATTCCATATTTATCAAACGTGTCCCAATCTTTATTAATGCGATCATAAGCGAATTGCTTAGGAAATAAATAAAATATTTTTCTAAAAAAACCATCTTCCTTAAAATGACCACGATTATTTGGTTTTGGTTTAATTTTCTTCACAACTCGAAAATAAAGATACCAAAATGAAAATAAAACAATATAAATAACAAAGATTATTAAAATTGGCTTTACTATAAACCAAATAATATCTTTTAAAATCATAAACAGGGAGCGGAAAATATTTCCAATATTAAACATTATTTAATCAACCCCTTAATTAAATGGTTATAAACTAAACCAATAAGAGAATAGATACTATCTAAATGACGACATAGAAAAATACTACATAAACAAGTTATGATAAACGATACCGGAAATAATAAACGCATAGTATTAAAAATTTTAATAGTGTTAGGAGCAGTTAAAACATTAACAATATCACTAGGTATAGAAATATTAATTGGAAGTAATACAAAAACAGCAACTAAAACTAATGACAATATACCAACGTTTGTAGCTTTACTCGTCAAATTTGAAACAGTTTCATAAATAAGAACACCTGCAACACCAGCTAATAAAGTACCCATTACACACCTCCTAAATTAAAATTATCTAAAAATCTTACAACTAATCTATAACATTTTAAAAACGTATATGAACCAATTATTAAAGTTACAAACGTTCTAAATAAACGCAACAAATTTTGCATTTCTTTAGTTGTAAAATTAAATATATATATATCATCTGAATCAATGTTAAATTTCTTTAAAAATGACAATTCTGATAAATCTAAATGCATACATTGAATTTCACCCCAATTATTCGGATCAATCCCATAATTACAACCAAAATACATATCATCAATATCAACATAAAAGAAACGATTATCTCCATAAGATGTAAAATCTAATTCTTTATATGTGTTGTAAAATAAACTAAATTGTCGTATAATTCCAAATTTATTATCAATTAACCAATCGAATTTATCCTTAAACCACTGAAATATTTGTGCAATTGTAGTATCATTATCCAATGAATCATTAAGATCTTTCATATTGGAATCAATCAAATTTCCAAAAAAGTAATCCTCTTGATTTAAACTACCATCAGTTTTAATCTTGTTAATATCATTTATATCAAGTTTATAAGAATAAAGAACATTAGATTTATTTTTATCAGTAACTTTAAAATATACGGTTCCATTTTCAACAAAAGTTAATTCCAAATCTTTTCTGCTTGAAATACTATAATTTTTACCATCGCTAGAAAAGTAATAATCAAATTTTGTTATGTCATAAATATTCCAAGTAAATGAGTAAGTTTGAGAGATAACCGTATTAAATTCATCTTTTGTTTCATTTACTAATTTTGATGAAATAGATGGAGTATTCTTATTCAAATTAATAATTTCACTACCACCAACTTTATATTCTTTCCCTTTATAAACAATAGAATCATAAATTTTACCATCAAACCAATCATCTAAAGTACTACAATTAAAACTGAATTTATCAAAGTTTGTTTCAAAATAATAATCATCATTTTTTACAATATTTTCATTTCTAAACAAAAGTTTATTTGAAGAAAGAGAATAAGATAAAAAACTATAACCTTTATCAGAACTATCATATATATAATTATTTGGACCAAATATATATTCATATCTAGTATTTGTATTAGCATCAATATAAATATTAATTTCTCCATCTTTGTGCTTAGCTGGACAACCATAAAAAGCAGTATCATCTTCAAAGCAAGTTAAATATATAGCCGGGAAATTACCATTTTCATCATTATAAGTTTCCCAACCACCAGCAATAGAATAATATTTACATTCCGATGAATGTTCTTTAATGTAATTTTTAACATTCGTATAAATTTCATTATAAGTTGAACTACCCTTACCGAATTTACTCAATGGGAAATTTTTTATTTCAACCGGAAATTTAAATGGTTTATTAACTTCTGTATAATTATTCATAAAAACAACAGTTCCACTACTATCTTTAACGTCGAAATTACCTAAATAATGTGCTTCATTAGTCTCTATGTGAGCAAATTTATCTTCGTAACAAGAATAATTTGAATCTTTAAAACTACAATATCTAAATCTTGAATATGCTTTAAATTCATATGTGGTTATACTTTTATTATTTAAATAAAAATCATTCATATTATCTTCTGTTAAATAAAAAACATAATAATCAAAATCAGGATTAGTCGAATTTATAATAAAAAAGTATGGATATTTATAATTATTAATATTAATAGTATTTCCACTAAAATTTAATTCTTTTGCACTCGCAGAAAAAATCAAAACAAAAAATAAACAAAACGAAAATATAAAATAATTAACTTTTTTCATGAAACACCTCTTACCCTTTATAAACAACACCACGAAGCCAATTATATCCTTTAAAAATCATGAAAACACTAATAATTATTGAGATAATCAATGTTAAAACAACAATAAAATTATCAATTAAAACACTGAAGTCTAATTTTGAAATCATAGTATAAAAATCAAATGGTTTTTTTGGCTCTATATAATTTTTTGAAAAAATAATTTCATTATTAGAATTTTTTAAATCAAACGAACTTAAATATTTCATATTTTCTTTAAATTCAAAAGATGATGATAAAAAAGTACTTGCATATTTATTACCGTTTGTAAAATAATTAGTATACTTACAAACTTTATTAGAAGATAAATAAATAGAACTAGAAGTTTGATTATTTACATAAAAATCACTCTCACAAGTAATAACATAATAGTCAATTAAACTTCTTCCATTTCCCTCTCCAATAAAAAAATAAGGATAAGAATCTACATCTATATCAATTTTATGACTCTTAAAATCTAATTCTTGTGCACTCGCAGAAAAAATTAAAACGAAAAATAAACTGATTGAAAATACAAAATAATTAATTTTTTTCACTCTTCCCACCTCCTTCTTTATCCTTTCTTTTAGAAGAAATCAAGGTATAAATTGCATAACCTAAACAAAATAAATAAATAAGCGTTAAAATATCACTAAGTACCATACAATCCCACCTCCTTTTCATCATAAAAATCATGATAGCTAATATATTTTAAATCAACTTTCGTTGATATTTTTGAATAAAATAAGAAAAAGATGAGTTCAATAAAAGTAAATATATCCTCTTCTTTCGAAGAATCCTTAAAATATATAACTTTATACATAAACTCACCTTCTCTAACTAAGCTCCGTAAACCATACCACGAAGCCAATTATAACCCTTAGAAATAGCAGCGATTCCGATTGTAACTGGAATAATTAATGTTAAAACAGCAATAAAATTATCTGTTAAAACACTGAAGTCTAATTTACTAACCATTTCTTGGAAAGCATTTACTGTGCTTGTTTCCATGAATTAACACCTCCTTAATGGAATAAAATTCCGTCCTATTTATTCCTAAAACAAATTGTAAAAGAAGTGTACACATTGTTTAAATAACCAAACAATGCCGTAAAAAAATAAAATAATACATAAAGCTTGTAAACATTCCCATATGTTAGTTAACAACTCAATTTCAGTCATATAACCACCTACTTTTCTTTTAAAATATCTAAAATCTTTCTAAATTTTGTTTTTTCTTTTCTTTTTATATATTTCTTATATCTATTATGTCGATATGAATCATAATCAACAAATTTATTTTTATTAAAATATTGAATCCCAAGTACAATCCAACCAAAAGAATTCTCATACCCAATTTTATGAATTGGGGGATATTTTAAAAGATGACATAGAGTATCCCCCTTTTCACTTTTTTGATATATAATAAGCCACATTACAACGAAATATCTGAAATTTTAGAAAGTTTTAAACGTAATCTATTACCATCTTGAATCTCTTGAATAGATCCTTTTAAAGTTTTATTTAAACAATTCTTTAAATTGTCAATTGTACGATTCGTATAGCTTTCCCATAATTGCAAACCAGCAACATATTCAGTTGTTTCAACGGGCATTCCCCACGTAATTTTTGTCTTAGGTATAACCTCTCCTGTTTCGTGATTTTTAAAATTCATTTTTTCTAATTTTACGACTACTACATTAGTCTCTCTCATCTTTCTTTACCTCTTTCCTTTAACAATATAAATAAAAGAACACTTGTTGGATAATAATAACAGATTATTCGTATGGATTGTAGACAGTGTTCTTCATAATAAGCATTCAAATGCGTGCTTATATTTACATTGTAGCATTCAAATGAATGCTTGTCAATGCATTTTTTTGAATGCATGAGAAAATTATAACAGGAAGTGAAAAAATGGATTTAAAAAGATTAAGAGATTTAAGAGAAGATAATGATAAATATCAAGAAGATATAGCAAAGATTTTGAACATAACAAGACAACAATATGGATTATATGAGATAGGAAAAAGAACAATACCTATTGATTGTTTAGATAAACTAGCAGATTATTATAGAACATCAACAGATTATATATTAGGAAGAACAAATATAAAAGAACCATATCCTAGAAGAAAAAAATAAATTGTCCCAAAATGGACGGAATAAAAGCCCTCAAAGGGCTTTTTCATTTTGGAACAATATGGAGTGGTACGATAACAAAAAAAGCCTTTAATAGGCTTTGTTATGTAAATTAGAGTGTAAACAATAATATAGATTATACGAAGTTGTATATTATCTGATATTTAATGATAGTTTATTCGTTTCATTTATTTTTGTAATTATTAATTATAAAGTTAAAGTCTTTGAGATAAATTTTACCTACATTTATATTATATCTTAAAATAATCTTTATATCATTATTTTTTTAAAATAAATTCATAAGTTTACATCATTGTTGTTTTAAAAACTTAAAGTTTAATATTAAATATTTTCTAATCTAATATACTTATTTTAATTCATTTAAAAGAAATTAGATGATGAAGTGTTCACCTAAATCTATTTTTTTAATGCTAAACTCCCCTCTTTTTTTATGATAAAAAGGAATAGGGGAAGTGGAAAAGAAAAATAGGGGAAGTGTATTATTTTTTTTGTAAACTTAGTTTAAAAAGGATCCTATCATAAAATTATTTATTTTGATCATCTTTTAGCAGATGATTAAAAAAAGAAGAAGATAAAACTTTGTTTGATAATAAGCATTGATAGAGATTACTAAAATTAAAAAATTTAAGTTTACAAATACAAACAAATAAAAAAAAGGGAACTCTCCCCTTCTCTATTTAATTTGTTACTTTTCGAGATTGAATTTCCGCAATTTTTTCTAACACTTCAGATGCATTTTTCTCACTGATTTCTGTATATCCTAATTCTTTTAATGCTTGTACTTTATACGTATTTAATTCTAAGGTACGACTCATTTTTTCTTCACGCTTATGTTCAATTTGATTTACAAAACGTTTATGAGCTTCTGCTAATTTTGTTTTACTAGCACCACCATTTTCATATAAAACCATGGCAGTATAGAATACACTTTCAAAAACAAATTGTTCTTCTTGATCAAAGACATATTCTTCTGGTTTTGTAAATCCTGCGGCTTTTGAAATATAACCAAGGATATATTTTAGTTCTTTATTTGAATCTAAAGATTGTAAGAAGTGATATAGATATTTGAAAATATGATATGCCTCTCCTGTTTTATCATCTTCTTCTAATTTTTCCTTCATTAATTCAATTAAGTCATGCATTAATGTTTTATTTTGTTTTGAAAGTCCTTGATAAATTGCATTACTTTCATTGATCGCATTAATTTTTTCATTATTTTCAAATAATGTATTAATACGAGTTTCTACATCTAAAATATAATCCGTATCCACTTTAATGTTTTTTAAATCCTCTCCAGATTTAATCCCCAATAAGTTTAATAGTAAAACCTTTTTATCCTTTGGCCATTTATTGATATCATCTAATTCTAAATAATTATAAATCATTTGTCTTGACACACCTAAGTATTTTGCTAATTTTACTTTAGAAATGCCAAGTTCATGTAATATTTCATTTAGTCTTTCCATAACTAACTACCCTCCTACTATCATTTTACCACTTCCTTGTCAATTGTCAAGTGTAAAGTAAAAGTTAATAAAAAGGCGATTTCATTCGAAATCGTTTATTTTGTTTTTGAAGATTCCATACGAATAGGCTTATAGACTCTATGTTCCCTTTGATGAGCTATGGAATATTCTTGTATATTCGTATAAAGTACAGAGATTTCGTCTAAAAGATGCAACTTTTCTTGACGGATATAAACCATAATTTTTTCTAATTCTTGTTTCCTTTGCGGAGAATTTGATGCTTGTAATTTTCGTTTACAAAAAATTTCTTCCTCTGAAAACCCTCTGTATTCTATACATAATTGATTTAATTCAAATTTTAATTGATCTATCATAAATACCATAACTTCTTTCCTTGTTTTCTTACTTCTTTAATAATTCCGCCACCAATACATTGTTCATCTACATAAAGCACACAAGCTTGTCCTGGCGTGACAGATTTTACACCTTGTGGATAGGATACTAAAATATTTCCATCATCTAAATAAGTAAGCTCAACTTCATTATCTGGTTGACGATAACGAAATTTAGCTGTACAACGCTCTGGATGAAGGGAAACGTTTAAATTAACGGTGTCAATGATACAAGAATCACTGATTAAATAATCTGTATTACCATAAGAAATGTATAAGACATTTTTCTTTAAATCTTTTCCAACCACAAACATTCTATCTTTAGAACCACCGATGTTTAAACCACGACGTTGTCCAATCGTATAATACATTAATCCAATATGTTTACCAATGATCTTACCACTTTCAATTTCAACAACATCACCTGGTTGATTTGGTAAATAATTTTCTAAAAACTTGGTAAAATTACGTTCACCAATGAAACAAATTCCTGTAGAATCTTTCTTTTTAGCAGTAATTAAATCATATTTTTCAGCAATTTCACGTACTTTTACCTTTTCTAAATCACCAACAGGGAATAATACATTCTCTAACTGTTCATGAGATAATTGCGATAAAAAGTACGTTTGATCTTTATTTTGATCAACACCACGCAATAATTTTCCATCTTGCATTCTAGCATAATGTCCAGTTGCGATATAATCTGCGCCTAATTTTTTTGCTTCACGTACAAACATATCAAATTTAATATATTTGTTGCACATAATGTCAGGGTTAGGAGTTCTCCCCTGCTTCAATTCATCTAAAAAATAGGTAAATACATAATCCCAATATTCTTTTACAAAATCAATACGATGTAGAGGAATTTCTAGTTTTTCACATACCTTTACCGCATCGTTATAATCTTCTTCTTGCGGACAAATATCATGAGTTTTTAAATCAGGATTTCCTAGAATATCATTATTTAACATACTATCCCAATTACGCATGAATAAACCAATGACTTGATATCCTTGTTCTTTTAATAAAATGGCCGCAACGCTACTATCTACGCCACCACTCATACCTAATACAACCGTTTTTTTCATGACATTTCTCCTTTCTAAAACAAATCTATTATACTATAGTTTTAGAAAAAAAGTCAAAATATTACGATTAAATAGATAAAAATGTCATAATAAATTCAACGATTTTAGGCATTACGAAGACTTCAAAAACGGAACTTACTAAAATACCCAAGATAGATAGTAATAAAATAAGTAAATATTTATTTAAGATAAATCGAAAATCAATTTTTTTCTTATGGACTAATGCATTAAATATTTTTAAAGAAAGACTTAGCGAATAGATCGCTAAAATGGTATAAATAAAAAAGTTTAGGATTTGATGTGGGAAGATGTAACCCAATGTTAATAGAACACCTTTTGTTTTATAATGCAATAAAATACTTCCAATCGAAAAACCTAACGTAAATGCCTTTGAGAAATAAAAGATTAATACAATTGGAAATCCAATCACTGAAATTCCTAATAGCCAAACAATAAGAACATAAGTTATTTGACTAATAATGCTTGATATAAACGCTTTTTCTGGAACGATGGTGTGATTTGTCACCCCAGTAAAAAACTGTTTCAGAGAGTCTTTTATGAGTGTTTGATCACTTTCTTTTAAAATTGCGACAAATAAGGATCCAAAAATCATTCCTACCATAAATAAAGTAAATAAAAATAAAAACATTTTTCGATTAATTGTTACTCTTTTTTTTAGTTTGTCCACTAGTTTGTTCATAAGCCACCTCACTTCATTGTATTTTTAATTTAAGAAAATATTCCAAAAATTAAAAAAATAGTTTATAATAGATCTGAGGTGTAACAATGAAAAAGAAAAAAACATTTTTAAAGTTAAATTGTAATCAATGGATTGCCATCTTTGGTATTTTATTAATGCTGATGGTTACGATTGGGGAAGTCATTTCATACTACTAAAAAAACAATCAATGTTGATTGTTTTTTGTATACTCTTTTAACTTTAAATAAACCTTTGCTGTCAACGTCGCATCATATAATGCGGTATGACGTGCATCATCTTCTAAAGGAAGTTGAAAATAATCTGCTGCTGTGGTTAGAGAATGAACACTTGTAGGTAAATTCATTGTTTCTTGTAAAAAATACATAATTGAATGAGTATCTACCGTTCGGTGGTGAAAATTTTTGGCATAACTTTCTTGATGTTCGTAATAGAATTTTTTTAAAAACGCAATATCAAAATATACATTATGCCCAGCAACTGTTGCTCTTTCGTTTCCAAAATGTTTTTCTATAAAATGACGAATTTTCAACAAAGCTTCTTGTGCTGTCATTCCATCTAGGTATAACTGATTTAAATCAATTTGATTAATTAACATAGCTTCGGCTTCAACTTGATAATTTTCTTCTTTTAATAAAATTTCTAATGTATCGATAATTTGATCATCTTCTACAACCACAAATCCAATCGTTAAAAGAGAATGACGTTGTTCATTTAAACCACCAGTCTCTGTATCAATAAATAAAATCTTATTTTTTGTCATAATCTCTCCTTAATAAATCTCTGATTTCTTGTAATAATAATACTTCTTCTCTAGGTTTATTATCCTTTTTCTCCTCTTCTTTATGTGTTAGATGAGAAACAAATTTAATCATTATAAATAAACATCCAGCAATAATTAAAAAATCAAGAACATTTTGAAGAAACATTCCATAAGTTATAGTCTCATCTTTAATACGAAGATGTAAGTTAGAAAAATCGAGTCCACCTAATAAAAGTCCAATAAATGGCATTAAAATATCATTCACAATCGATGTAACAATTTTTCCAAAAGCACTTCCCATAATTACACCAATGGCCATATCAAGGACATTTCCACGCATAATAAATTGTTTAAATTCCCCTAGTTCTTTTTTAATTGTTTTATTTTTCTTATTTTCTTTTTTCGACATGATTTTACCTCCGGCATTATCGTAACACAAAAGTTTAAAAATCACAATTAAAACATAGAAAAAAGAGATAAAATCTCTAATTTTCAGCTTCCTCTAACATGTTTGTAATGAAAATTCCATAACCTTTGGTTGGTTGATCAACAACGACATGCGTGATACATCCAATAATGTTGTCTCCTTGCAAAATTGGGGATCCACTCATTCCAGCAATCACCCCGCCAGTTTGGTCTAATAATTTTTGATCTGTAATCTCAAACAAGATATTTTTTGTTTTATCATTTTGATTTATTTTAGTAATATTGATTTCGAATTCTTCAGGTGTATTTCCGTTTATGACGGTACGAATGTGAGCTTTTCCTAGTTTTATGGAAGAAGGAACAGCAACTTTATATTGTTTTTTATCAGGAAGTGTGGAAGAATAAATACCATAAATACCTCGTTCTGTATTTTCTTTAACATGACCAAAAACGTTTTCATAATTATAAGTGGCATTTTTTTCACCAGGTGTTCCATCCGTACTAGGAATGATACTAGTTACGGTGGATTCAAAAATTTTACCATCTTTAATTTCTAAAATTTGACCTGTTGATTTTTCAATAATTTCATGACCTAACGCACCATATAATTTCGTATTAGGATCAATAAAGCTTAATGTCCCAATCCCTGTAATACGATCCTTTACATAAAGTCCAGTTTTATAAACATTTTCTTTGTCCTTATATAATTTTAAGGTTGTTTTTTTTGTTTCGTTACTACGGAGATAAGTTATCTGAATTTCTTGTTGTTCTTTTACTTTATTGATTTCTCTGATCATTTCATTAATATTACCCACAGCCACATCATTAATATGTGTAACCTTATCACCAACTTTTAACCCTGCATCTTTGGCGGGATTATGATTTTCAACTTGATACGTTCCAACAATCATAATTCCTTTGGATTCTAGTTCAATTCCGACATTTTCACCACCAGGAATCAAATAATCAGAATAAGCACTTACATAAGTTGGCATAATAAGTAGTAGAGGAAGAAAAAGAAGTGTTAATTTAAATTTAATTTTTTTAAAAAACATTAAATTCTCCTCTCTTACAGACTACATTATTATTATGAGTTAAAAAGAAGTTATTATCACATCAAAAAAATGCCAATGTGGCATTAATTACTAGCGATATCAAAATCTTTTACTTCATCATCTTCTGAAACCATCTTACTAACTTGTTCTTCAATGCTTTTTAATTTTTCATCACATTCTTTTACAAGTTTCATAGCTTTGGTATATTTTTCAATGGATTCATCTAAATCAATTTCACCATTTTCTAAATCAGAAACAATGGATTCTAATTCTTTCATTTTTTCTTCAAATTTTTGTTCATTTTTTGACATAGTTTAATGCTCCTTCTCTATTTTTTCTATTTTGGTATAAACTTCTCCATCATAAAAACGTAATCTTAAGTTATCACTCTTGATATCTTCAATATTTTTAATTAAATGTTGATCTTGATAAGCAAGATGATATCCTTTTTGTAAAAGATGGAGTGGATTCATTACATCTAACTTCTCTATGAAATGTTGCAAATCTATTTGGTAAGATTCATATAACGTTGATGGATTGGTTAAAATATAATGTTTTTTGATAGAAATCAGTTGTTGTTTTTTCTGCTCTATTTGGTATCTTATTTTTTGGTTTATTTCATGTTTTATATTCGTTAATTTGGTTTTTGAACCTTCAAATAAAACATCTGGATTTTTAAATATATAAGATTTTTTTAAATGATTAAAGTGAATTTTTTCAAATTCAAGTTTTTTTACCATCATTTCTCTAAGATGATCATCTAAAATCATGAGTTGTTGTTTTTTTGTATCAAAAATTCTTTCAGGATTTTTTAGTAAATAATTATTTTTTAAATGATTTAATTTTGTACGATTAGATTCTAAGCGATTACGCATTGTTTCCTTTAATCGAATGGAAAGACTTTGAAGGTGTTGTTCTATTTCATCTAGATGTGGGACAGCCATTTCTGCAGCTCCCGTTGGCGTTGGTGCTCGTAAATCGGCTACAAAATCAGCAATCGTAAAATCAACCTCATGCCCTACTGCACTAATCACTGGAATTGGACAATCAAAGATGGCACGTGCGACAATCTCTTCGTTAAAGGGCCATAAATCTTCAATCGATCCCCCACCACGTCCTACGATCAAAACATCAATAGGATAAGTACTCGCTTGTTTTATCTTTTTTGCGATATCACTAGCAGCATATTCGCCTTGAACTAGACAAGGGAAAAGTAAAGTTTCCGCAAGTGGGAAGCGTCTTCTTATTGTGGATATAATATCTTTAACAGCAGCTCCTGTTGACGCTGTAATAATACCAATACGTTCTGGAATTTTAGGAATAGGTTTCTTCCACTTCTCATCAAATAAACCTTCACTTGCTAGTTGCTTTTTTAATTTTTCAAAGGCAATATATAAATTCCCTACACCATCTAGCATCATTTCATCTACGTAAATTTGATAATTTCCAGTAGCTTCATAAACACTTACTCTACCTGTCACAAAAACTTTGGCTCCATCTTCTGGTGTAAAATTTAGCTTACTTGCTTTACTAGAAAACATAATCGCATTAATTTTACTCGTTTCATCTTTGAGTGAAAAATAAAGATGTCCTCTAGTATGTGCCTTAAAGTTAGAAATCTCCCCTTTTAAAAAAACAGTTTGTAAATGAGGATCTTGTTCAAATTTAACTTTTAAATATTTTGTAAGCGCACCAACCGTAAGATATTTTTCTACATCCATATTATTCACCAATTTTCTCGTGATATACTTTATCTAAGACACTATTAATCATTTTTCTTACATCATCATCACTATAATCTTTCGCTAGAAGAATGGCTTCATTAATGGATACGATATCTGGTGTATCCGTATAAAGAAGTTCATAGATTCCAATACGAAGAATCGCTTGATCCGTATTTCCTAAACGATCCAATGTCCAATCTTTCATATACTTATTCGCAAGTGCATCAATTTCATTTTGATACGTTAAAACACCATATACAACTTCTTTAACAAATTCATTTTCAACAGGAAGTACTTCTTTCATTACTTCTTCTACATCATAAGTCATTTTATTCTTTTGATAGACATTAATTTGATAAAGAATTGTCATAATTTTTTTTCTTAATTCACTTCGATTTAATTGTTCCATGTTATCACCTACATCCATTATACCAAAAATTAAAAAAATAGTAACGTCGAATTACTATTTTATAAACTTTTCTCCATTTCCACGATATAAGGAAATTAGACACCAAATATTTAAATATAAAACCATAATAAATAAGAGTGTCCATCCTAAAATAGGAACAATAAGACACAAAATCCAAGTGTAAGGAGACATGTAGATTTCTTCTCCTGGGACACTTAATTTTTTTGCGACCATAGATAAACTTTGGACTGAAAACACAGTAAGCATAATAATGAAAGGAAAGAAGCAGAGGCAAACTCCAAGTACCCAAACATACCATTTTTTATACCATGCATCTTCTTGATATAAATCTAACATACTCGCAAGAATAATTCCAAAAAAACTATTCCCTAAAAGTAAAATGAAAAGCCAAATCCACCAATTTTTTTGTTTTAGTAAGTCCATACAATTCTCCTATCTCTGTGTATTTTCTACTTCTTCTTTTAATTCATAAAGCGTATTTAACGCTTCCATGGGTGTCATTTCAAGAGGATTTACCTCTTTTAATTTTTGTTCTATGATGGAAGGTTCTTTCATCAAGTCATCTAATGGAAGAGCTTCTTGAATACGAATATCACGTTTAAATTCTTTGTTTTCATAAATTTTAAGAATCTGATCTGCGCGTTTAATTAAAGCATCTGGCATATTCGCTAGTTTCGCTACATGAATTCCGTAACTTTTATCGACACTACCAGGTTTAATTTTATGTAAGAAAATAATATTTCCATCTTCTTCTAGGGCAGATACATGAATGTTTTTCACACCGCTTAAGGTATCCTCTAAATCAGTAAGTTCATGGTAATGCGTCGAAAAGAATGTTTTTGCCCCTATTTTATCATGAATATACTCAATAATTGCTTGTGCTAAAGCCATTCCATCAAAGGTTGCGGTTCCACGTCCTAGTTCATCAAATAAAATTAAACTATGCTCTGTTGCACTAGTAATCGCATAATTTGCTTCCATCATTTCAACCATAAAAGTAGATTCCCCACTCACTAAGTCATCACTTGCCCCAATGCGTGTAAAGATATGATCAAAAATAGGTAGTGTAGCTCTTTCTGCAGGTACAAAACATCCAATTTGCGCCATAATAACGGTAATAGCCACTTGTCTCATGTAGGTTGACTTACCAGCCATATTAGGTCCAGTAATAAGTAAAATATTTGTATGGGGATCCATCATAATATCATTTGGAACAAATTCTCCATCAATCACTTTTTCAACGACAGGATGACGATCATTTATAATTTCTAATGTACGATCTGTACTAAGCGTTGGTCGAACATAATTATTTTCTTCCGAAACCGTTGCGAAAGACTGTAAAACATCAATCTCACTTAATACCTTAGCGATTTCTTGAAGACGTGGAATATAAGTTTTAATTTGTTCGCGAATCGATGTAAATAATTCATATTCTAACTCGATAATTTTTTCTTCCGCGTTTAAAATAAGAGCTTCTTTTTCTTTTAAAATAGGACTAATATAACGTTCACAATTACTTAAGGTTTGCTTTCTTTCATAACCATATTCTTCTTTTACAAGTGAAGTTTGCCCCTTAGATACTTCAATGTAATAGCCAAACACACGGTTATATCCAACTTTTAATGTTTTAATTCCTGTACGTTCTCTTTCTTCAGTTTCAAATTTAGCAACAAAGTCTTTTCCACCTTTACGAAGACTTTTTAATTCATCGAGTTCTTCACTATATCCCTCTTTAATTAAATATCCTTCTTTTACAGAGATTGGAGGATTTTCATAAATACTTTGTTCTAATAAAAGATATAAATCTTCTAACGTTTCCATTGCTTTATAAAAATGAATTTCTTTTAAAAGACTTTGAATATGAGGAAGAACTTTTAAAGAATTTTTTAACTGAATTAAATCTCTAGCATTCGCACTTCCAAAGGCAATGCGCCCACTTAAACGTTCTAAGTCATACACTTCAAACAAATCATTTTGTAGCTCTTCTTTGATGATAAATTGCTCTAACAAAGTCTCTACCATATCATAGCGACGATTCATTTCTATGGGATCAATTAATGGATTTTCAATAAATGTTTTTAAACGGCGTGATCCCATCGCTGTTTTCGTTTTATCTAATAACCAAATCAGTGAATAATTACGTTGTTTTAAACGAAGTGTTTCTGTTAACTCTAAATTTCTTTTCGTATGAACATCCATTTTTAAATAAGCTTTATTTTCACGAAGAAGTGCCTTTTGTAAATGTGATAGTTCTCTTTTTTGTGTCTGTTTAATATAAGTAAGTAAATGTTTAATCGTTGTAATTAATCTTACATCTCCTAAAGATTCATAAACATACGTATACTCCTCTACTTCATCGATATCATCACTCGTTGAAACAGGTAATTTAAATTGGTTTTTTAACATACTAGAAAGATGTGTATCTACTTTAGATGTTACAATCACTTCTTTAAGACCTAAACTAACAATTTCACTAGCCACCTTAGAAACATTATGTTCCATCATAAAGGTAAAAATTTCTCCAGTAGAAATATCTGCATAACTAATTCCATATCCGTGATTAAAATCAACGATATTTCCTATATAATTATTTTCTTTCTCGTTTAAAGCTTCCCCGTTCATCACGGTTCCCTTAGAAATCACTTGAATAATATCACGTTTAACAATACCTTTTGTATTTTTAGGATCTTCTAGTTGTTCACAAATTCCTACTTTATACCCACGCTCTACTAATTTTTCAATGTAAAGATTAGCCGCATGGTGTGGAACACCACACATTGGAATTTTTTCATCTAATCCGGCATTTTTTCCCGTAAGCGTTAATTCTAATTCGCGAGATACCGTAATCGCATCTTCAAAAAACATTTCATAAAAATCACCTAAGCGGAAAAATAAAATAATATCTTCATTTTCGTTTTTAATTTCTAAATATTGACGCATCATTGGCGTTACTTTATTACAATCTACATCTTTACGATTCATAAAACCACCTATATCCATTTTATCAAAAAAAGGATGGAAAGTCTATGAATATTCCGAAGAATCCTTTCATATAGCAAACGCTACTTATAACTTTTTTTCTTTTCATCTAAAGATTCTAATTGCGTTTTAATATCAATCAACTCTGTTTGGTATCTTTCTATTTTTTCAATCAGTTTTTTGGACGCATCTGGCTCTCTATTTTTCGTTTCTTTAAATCTTTTAATCCAATTCCGTTCTTCTTCTAAAGTTAGCCTTTCATCCATAAAATGCGCTAGTAAGTATTTATCAATCATTCCAGTCACAACGATAAAGAATAAATCCTGAAAGAATATTTCACCTTGTGGTAAACTCATTAAATCAACGGTTGCTAGGGTTAGAAAAAGATTATTTAAGACAAATTTAAGATCAACTTGTTTTGATAGAAAATGATAATAACGTTCATAAGAGACACTAACATGTAAAAGTTCCTCTTCACTCATATGATGATCACCAAATGTACAAAGTAAATTCACAATACGATTGATTTCATCTTTTCTTATGTTTAATTCTTCTTTTGTCACAATATCACCCTATTAAAATTTATGTCAAAAAAAAGAAAAAGATACAAAAATGTATCTAATCTAATGTTTCTAAATATCGAATGGCATCTTCAAAATGTTTGACTTCAACGACATCAATTTTAAAATGATGCTTCTTTTTGAGGGCTAGCGCTTCTTGATAATTTTTCCCAGTTGGAGCAAAAAAGATATCTGCTTTCTTTTTCTCTGCACCGCGCAATTTAAATTCAATACCCGCGATTTCACCTACTGTTCCATCAATATCAATCGTACCTGTACCAACAATCGTTTTTCCATGCGTAATATCTTCTTTGGTTAATCGATTATATATTTCTAGTGAAGTCATAAGTCCTCCAGAAGAACCTGATTCTTTAGCCCTTTTCGTAAATTTAATTTGGGGAGTGGTGGTAATTTGATAGATTGGAATTAATAAAATACCTAAACGCTTTTCACCATCAAGATTTAGAATGGGAATAGTAATGTTTCTTTCTTTGTTTTCTCTTTTTAAAGTTAATTCAATGTTCTTTCCAACATTAGACTGTTTCACAAAAGAAACAATTTCATCGTAAGAAGTAATTTCTTTTCCATTGATTTTTACTAATTGATCACCAACATTGATATCTTCTTTTACTTGTTCATCAAGATAAGCCACATGAAACACAGGATCTGTGATGTTTATTTTTCTTTTAGCGTATGTATAACCAACGATTAAAGCATTTTGATTTGCTTGCTCCAATAATAATTTTGATCTTACTTCGGCATCTTTTAATGTTTCATGATCATATTTAATATCATCAATCTTGATTCTTTTCCAATCAGAATGAAAAAGAGAAAGAAGATAATTCCCTGGGTTCGCTCTTGTTTCATTAACATAACTTAAATTAAAGCTTCCGGAAGAATCAAAACTATCCTGAATCATGACACGATCTTCTACGGGTAATAGTCCACCTGGCATATCAATCATATATGGAAGTGGAAACAAAAAAAAGAACCAGCAAAACACTAGAAAAAGCATAAACTTATAATTTTCAGAAATGAATTGTTTCATTTTCGCATATCTTTTATTAGTCATGAAACACGACCTTTCTAATGTTATTTTATCACAAAGTGGGAGGTATTATGAAAAAAATATTGACAAGTATTGCAATAATGATCACCTTGCTCTTTTTTGGAGTTCAAATTTTATACCATTCAAAAGCCGTATTAGATAGTGTTTTATTTTCCTTAAACATTTGGCAAAAAAATATTTTTCCTTCCCTTTTCCCTTTCTTTCTTTTGTCTAGTGTTTTAACAGAATATGGATTTATTGAACTGGTTGGTGAACTTTGTAAACCTTTGATGCAACTATTGTTTAAATGTAAAGGGGAATGTGCATTTGTCCTTATCATGAGTTTAATTTCAGGATTTCCAAGTAATGCAAAATATACAAGGGAACTCTTTGAACAGGGAATTCTCTCCGAACAAGAAGCTTCTAAGATATTAATGTTTACACATTTTTCTAATCCATTATTTATTCTAGGAACCGTATCTATTTTATTTTTAAATAATAAAGAAGTGGGTATTTTAATTCTTCTTTGCCATTATGTTTCAAATTTGATTATTGGTCTTTTGGTTCGTTCTTATGCTCCATCAAAAATAGAACAAGAATCCTTTAGTATTAAAAAGGCTATTTTAAAAATGCATCAAAAAAGAATTGATAATACAAAGTCTTTTGGACAAATTATTACCAATTCCTTAAAAAATACGATCGATACCCTATTATTAATTTTAGGTGTTGTGACCATGTTTTTAATCATTACGACTATTATTGATCAAAACATTCAATTAAGCTCTTACCATCAAAGTATTTTAAATGGATGTTTTGAAATGACTCAAGGATTAAAATACATTAGTTTGTTGCACATTCCCTTAAAATACAAAGCAACGCTTTCTGTGATGATTTTATCCTTTGGTGGATTTAGTGTCCATATGCAGATGATTGGTATTTTAAGTGATACTAAAATTCGTTATCTTCCATTTCTAACGGCTAGATTACTTCATGCGTCGATTGCGTCCATTCTCGTATTTAGCTGTTTTGATTTCTGGATTACCTTACTATGAAGTAACACTAACTAAAGTAATACGCGCAAATCCATGACCTGGATTTCCGGTAATATTACTTGATCCTCTAGGATTTGGCATGCTCTTTGTATTAGAAATACTTGTGATATTATTAAATTCCTTTGCATTCGAAAGAGGAAAGGAATCACCAAGGCCTCCGGACGCAGCTAAGATACGAGAAGCAGTACTGTTTGTATCGTTTACATCTCCACCCTTAACACGAAGGTCTGTAGCGCCCTGGTTAAAAGTATTTTCACTTCCCTTTTCACCAACATAAAGATATAAGTTTTCGCTTTTCTCTAACTGAACTTCACCAGAAGTATAACTTCCTTTGGTTTGATCATCTTTTGCTGCGCCCCATAATTCTACTTTATAAAGACCTTTTTGAGAGACTGTAAACATTTGACGCTCTTTCGTATAATCAAAGTTTGTAGACGTATTAAGCACTAATACACGGCGTATCTTTTCATCGACGACTACACCGTCTTTTTTTAATTTAAAATTTAATGTATAAGTTGTATTTGGGTTATTTCCAACCTCACCAGTTATTTCAACCCCACAAGTATTACTACCATTTGGTGTACAAAGATCTCCTTTCGAATCAATCACATAATAACCTGGGTCTTGATATGGCAAAACACTACTATGCGTCATATCGGAAGATCCTTTTAAAACAATCGTTCCACCTTCATTGGTATTTTGATCATCATAAACAATATCAGAGATTGCTGTAATTCTAGAATCATACTGATACACAAGATTAATCCCATAATCTCCCTCTACCAGAGAATGTTTTACAGGAATTTTAATATGAATCATCGAATTATCTTTTCCATCCGAAACATTTAAAACAGTCTCATTTGAAATTTCGATATTTCCAAACTGACTACCAGATAATAATTTTATTGTATAGTTAATACTTCCATGATCATTATTAATAAAAGAGAATATTCCTTTTTCTTTATCAATGGTTAAAGTAGATGATGAATCATCTTCATAAATAAACGTTAAACATCCACGTCCACAGCGCATTGCTGCTTTTATGCTTTTTAAATGAAATTGTTCACTAATTTTACGATTCATAATTGCTTGCTTACTTAATAATTCGGTTTTAATCCCTGCATCTACATACAGTGTTTTTACCATGGTAACAATTTGCAGAAGCATAATCACGACCATCATGACAAGTGCGAATGATACAATTAATTCAACAACGGTAAACCCTTTCTTATTCATACTATCCCTCTCTTTGATATAATTTTAAACTAGCATAGGTATCATCTTTAAATTCGATAATTGTACGACGACGTGTGAGTTCTATATCATCTGTATCGTATTTAATGGATTTGATAAAATTCCTTAAATGAACATCCAATTCTTCATAGGAATCTAATTTTCCAATAAAATCTGTTAAATCAGCATAAGTCACAAGAACACGCTTAACATTAAGATTTTTCATTAAACGATTACAATAATCAGTTTCATATAAATAAACCTTGGAACACTCATCTGTTTCATTATAAAGTTCAACATAAGGTTCTGGTTTCGCTGTTTCCCCTTCCACTGTTCGTCCACTCATGTAATCTACAATTTTTTCATATCCGTTTTTTAAAATATATTGATTTATTTCTCTCGTCGCATAGATACCTTCTGTTGTGTTATAGGAAAAAGAACGTTGATATCCTGTATAAATACGACGAAATTGAACAAAAATAAAAATCATCGTTGTCGCAATAAACGTTGAAACAATAAGTGTTTCAACTAACATAAACCCTTCATTCTTCTTTTTTTTCATAAAATTCCCAGCCCCTAGCTTGTATTTATTATAAATATATTATATAATAAAATAGATATAAAAGCTAGTGTAAAAGAAAATAAGGGGATGAATTTTATGCTTAAAAAATATGATTTTACCAAAACACCACCTGTTGAAGTCGCAAATGATATCTTAGTAGATGCGGCTCATCGTGGAGCTAGTGATATTCATTTTGATCCACATGAAGATCGTATGTTAATACGTATTCGTATTGATGGTGAATTAATAAATTATGCAGAAATTCCAAAGGAAGTTCAAAAAAACTTAATTACTCGTCTTAAAATATTATCTGGAATGAATATCACTGAAACACGCTTACCACAAGATGGCGCAATTAAAATGCATTTAAAAGATACAGATCTAGATCTTCGTGTTTCTGTTTTACCTCTTCTTGAAGGAGAAAAAATGGTTATTCGTATTTTAGATTATCGACGTAGTTTACAAGGAATTGAGACGTTAGGATTTAGTGATACTAACTATCAGAAAATTTTAAAAATGATTTCTGTTCCTAATGGAATCGTTTTAGTTACAGGGGCGACCGGAAGTGGTAAATCAACAACAGTATATTCTATTTTACAACGTTTAAACAAAGAGCAAACCAATATCATTACAGTAGAAGATCCAATTGAAATGGGTATTGATGGCATTAATCAAGTTCAAACAAATAGTGAAATTGGATTAACTTTCGCCAGTGCTTTACGTTCCATTTTACGTCAAGATCCTAACATTATCATGATTGGAGAAATTCGTGATTCTGAAACTGCACAAATTGCGGTTCGTGCTTCTATTACGGGGCATTTAGTATTATCAACACTTCATACCAATAACTCCTTAACAACGATTGAACGTTTGATTGATATGAATGTAGAACGTTACTTACTAGCGAGTTCATTAACGGGAATTGTTTCTCAAAAATTAGCTCGTAAATTATGCCCTAAATGTACACATATGCGTCCTGCCAACGATTATGAAAAGAACTTATTTAAAGGTGTTTTAGGGGTTGATATTACAGAACTTCCAACAACAGATGGTTGCGATGAATGTACAAATGGATATCATGGACGTATCGCCATTCATGAAGTTTTACTTATTGATCAAGATATTCGCGATGCGATTAGTAATGGAATTAAAAAGGAAGAATTAAGAGAGCTTGTTTATACTTCTCAGGTAACAACCATGCTTCAAGACGGATTACAAAAAGTATTAAAAGGATTAACAACCTTTGAAGAAATCCTTAAAATTATCGAATTAGATGACGATGAACATGTGGAAGAAAATGCAGATTTAAAAGCGGCGATTCATAATACAAATATTGCGGTTCAAAATACAGTACAAGAACAAAATTCTACGCTTCCTTATGTACAAGAATTTAATCAAGTTCAAAATAAACCAGAAGCTTTATAGCTCCTGGTTTTTATATGATTTATAAAATTAATAATTGAAATAACGTTTTAAATTCAATACCACTAAAAAATAAAATTAAAGCTGCAATACTTAAAAAAGGGCCAAAAGGAATCATATTGGTCTTTTTTCTTATGAGAATATAAAGTGAAATTGGTAATCCAATAAAAGAGGCCAGGAAAATACTAATTAAAGCCATAGGCCAACCTAAAAAGAAACCAAAGAAAAACAATAATTTAATATCTCCCCCACCCATAGATTCTTTTTTGAATAAATAATCGCCAAAACACTTTAATAAAAACATACTAAGGAAAGCTAAAAAACCGTTAAAAAATGAAGTAAGACACATCGATAAGCCACCCTTGATGAAGAAACACATAAAAAGTAGTGCTGTCCCAACGATTAAAATTTCGTCTGGAATAATCATAAAACGAAGATCACTAATAATAACAACCATCAACGTCGAAACAATGGTAAGTGCAATAAAAAAGTCAATGCTAAAACCATACAAGTAATAACTAAATGCAAATAAAAGTCCTGTAAATAATTCAAAACAAGGATATATCCATGAAATTTTTCTTTTACATGCCCTACACTTTCCACGAAGGCCTAAAAAAGAAAAAATAGGAATAAGTTCTAAAGGACTTAACTTATGATTGCAATAGGGACAATGAGAGGCTGGAAATACAATCGATTCTTCTTTTGGTAAACGGTATCCTAAAACATTAAAAAAAGAGCCGAACAAGAGTCCGAAAATAAAAGTTATACCTATATAATAAACTTCCATATATACCTCCTAAGCACCTTGAATAGCTCCATACATTTTAAACATTGGAATAACAATCGAAAGAACAATTAACCCAACCATCGCTGTTAACATTACAATTAATAAAGGTTCAATAAAAATTTTAATACGTGCAACAGCGTTTTTATGTAAATCTTGATAATACGCAGATACTTTTTCCATCATTTCTGGTAATTCTCCAGTACGCTCCCCAGTGACTAACATTTCATAAGCAGGAACTGGAAATGCCCAATGATCTTTAAAAGCTAACGAAATTCTTTCTCCAGTAGCTAAGTTTCTAATTGTATCATTAATTAATTCTTTATAAATTTCATTATTGGTAATCTTTTTTAAAATTTTCATCGTATCTGTAATAAATACATTATGTGCCATTAAAGAACTAAATGTTTTTGTAAACATTGTAACTTCATTATAAATGATGACATTTCCAAATACTGGAATATGCATTAAAACAATTTGAATAAATCGACGCACTCCAGTTACATTTTGATATAAATAACGCATTACTAAGATAAGAATCACAATACTAATCATAATCCATATGATATAATCTTTCATAAAACCACTCATATTCATTATGAATAAAGTAATTCCTGGAATCGCTGAGGCATCCATACTTTCAAAGATGTCAACAAATTGCGGAACAACAAATAACATTACAAAGGTTAATACCCCTAAAGCAATGATGAAAACGATACTTGGATACATCATAGCTGTAATCATTTGTTTTCTAGTCTGTTCCATCTCATCAAAATACACTGCTTGGTCGTCTAAGACCTCAGGCAATGATCCTGTCATCTCACTCGCACGAACCATATTGATTAATAATCGAGGAAAAGCTTTTCCCTGTTTTTCCATAGCTTCACTAAAACTAACCCCTAAATTTAAATCATATACAAGCGATTTCATAATGCGCTGATAATGTTTATTTTTAAATTGGCGTGATAAAATTTCTAATGATTCTGCCAAAGGAATTCCAGCTTTAATATAAGTAGAAAGTTGGGTCAAGAAAAACACTAAATCTTTGGTTTTTATTTTGACGTTTCCACTTGCAGTATCTTTATGTAACAATGTAATCCAACGATTTGTTCGAATACTATATACTTCTAATCCCTCATTAATCAAGAATGAACGAACTTCCATTTTATTAAAAGCTTCAAAATACCCTTTTACTTGTTTTCCATGTTTATCTTTTGCAACATATTCATAAAGAATCTTCTCTTTTACTTCACTACTTCTGTTTTTATTTTCACCAGCGTTTTTTTCTTCCTCTAAAAGTTCTAAATTTAAATCATCTGGTGTTTTTTCTCGTTTTAATATTTTTTTATTCGCTCCCGTTTTATGAAAACTTAAATCGGTAGTTAAAAATTGTTTTACTTTTTCTAAAGAAGAAGGTTCCTTTGAAAAACTTACACTATGATCTAAAAACATATCCGTATTTTTAGATGTTGGCTGCTTTAACTTCTTTGTCTTTGGTTTCGTTGGAATCCATCCTGTAAAAATGGTAGAACATCCACGAACTATATAATACCATAGAACATCAAAACCTAAAAATATCATATGAAAAAAATGATAAACTTGCTTAGAACAAGCGATAAAGCCATGATAACAATAGCGCATCATATGATAAACAAAAATAAACGGCATGACATACCCTGGTTTATACATCCTAAACACCACCATTCTTTTTATTCTCTTACTATAAAATTATAACATATTTTGGAAAAATAGAAAACATTATTGTAAAAAAAACATATAATATTTTAGAAAGGAGTCTTGTACTATGAACTATTACAATCCTTACTATTATATGATGTCTCCATCGGTAGCGAATTATCCTATCGGAACAGGGGCTACAGGGACAGGATTATTCTCACGTTTAACTGGGGGACTTCGAAATATTGGATGGTCAGGAATTTTAAATAATACGCAACGAACTTTAGGTATTATCAATCAAACCATTCCACTTGTAAAACAAGCAACACCAATGTTTCGTAATGCTCGAACAATGTTTCAAATTATGAACGAATTTAAAAAAGATGATGCTCCTTTGATGCAGTCTTCTACAGTAGATACAAAGAATGTAGAAACTATTGCTAAGAAAACAGAACAGGCACCAAAACAAGAAATCAATTATCATAACGGTCCCACGTTTTTCCAATAAAAAATTAGAGATTTTCTCTAATTTTTTTTAATTGCTCCACCTCTTCTTTTATCAAAGAATCTAAATCAAGGGAAGATTTTGTCATCTGTTTCATATGTGCCTTTTTCTTTTCATATAAAAACGTAAAATAATCCATTTCATTTTGTTTTAATAAACATGGTCCATAACGTAATTGTATTTCTGAATAGTCTTCCATTCCTCGAACAAAATCTATAATCACGTAATATTTTTGTCTTTCATAAACTACTTTCTCATGTGCAATTTTAAATCCATGTTTTACCATATATGTTCTAAGTAGATATAAATGATTATTACTTTGAAGAATAAAATGGTTCCCTTTTTTCAAAATTTCTGGAGTTAAAATTCCCATCATAGTTTTTGTACCCATTCCTGCAAGAATAATTTGGTCATCAGGTTTAATTTCAATTTCTAAAAGACCATCGGCTACAAGCATTTGAATTTGATCCTCTACTTGATAACGTTTAAAATTTTTCTCTGCCTCCCACAAAGATTTTGGATTACAGTCTGTCGCAATAATATCATTTTTTCTTTTGTTTAAGGCAAAATAAATACATAAATAACCATGATTTGAACCAACATCAATAATTCTACCATCTTCCCAAACAAAAGAGGCTACAGCCTCTAATCTATCCATTAATTTCATTAGTCACCCATATAATCTTTTAATTTACGTGAACGAGATGGATGACGTAATTTACGAAGTGCTTTCGCCTCAATTTGACGAATACGTTCACGAGTAACATTAAACATCTTCCCTACTTCTTCTAACGTTCTTGATTTTCCATCTTCTAATCCAAAACGTAAACGAATCACTTTTTCTTCACGTTCGGTTAGTGTTAATAAGATTTCTGAAATTTCATCTTTTAACATTTCATTTGTCGCATATTCTTCTGGGCTCATATTACGTTCATCTGGAACAAAATCCCCTAAGTGAGAATCATCTTCTTCGCCGATTGGCGTTTCTAAACTCACTGGTTCCTGACTAATTTTATAAATATCACGAATTTTTTCAACAGTGGTTCCCATTTTTTTCGCTAATTCTTCTTCCGTTGGTTCACGATTTAACTCTAGTGTTAATTGACGATGAACACGAGTTAATTTATTGATTGTTTCAACCATATGAACAGGAACACGAATGGTACGTGCTTGATCAGCAATGGCACGTGTAATTGCCTGTCTAATCCACCAGGTTGCATAGGTTGAGAACTTGAAACCTTTCTCAACATCAAATTTATCTACGGCTTTCATTAAACCAATATTTCCCTCTTGAATTAAATCAAGAAATAACATCCCACGACCAACATATCTTTTTGCAATACTTACCACAAGACGAAGATTGGCTTCTGCTAATGTTGCTTTTGCAGACTCATCTCCTGCTACAATACGATCCGCAAGTTCTAATTCTTCCTCCATCGTTAATAACTTAATTTGCCCAATTTCTTTTAAGTACATACGAACAGGGTCATTAATTGTTAAATCTTTCGTTAAATCATCATCATCCAACAATAACTTTTTAGTAGAGTCTCCATCCGCATGATCACTTCCTGCTTCTTCTTCTGTAACCACCGCAATTTGATGTTCACTAAAAGTATTATATAAATCATCTAAACTATCAGCATCCAAATCAAGTCCTTTTAAAGACTTCGCTAATTGCTCATATGTAATAAATCCTTTTTCTTTTCCTAATTTAACTAACTCTTCTTTTCTTTCTTCCAATGTTTTAATCTCATGTAACATACTATTTATTCTCCTTTTACTTTCAATTCTATAATTTTTTGTGCAATTTGTGCTTTCTCTAAGGGATCGGTAACTGTTTCCATTTGTCTTTTTAAACGTTGTTGTTCGTAAGTTACATTATATTCCCTAATCACACGCACATAATCTTCAATTTCTTCCAAATGATATGTTTCCTTTAAAGGTAACATTAAAATATGACTTAAGGCATCAAGTAAAACTTGATTATCCCCTAAAAAACTTATAAAATCTGCCTCATTAATTTCATGATACGTTTTATAATAATAACTGATATTACGCGCTAAAAAGCGATATACTTCGGTAGGCATATAAGTCATTTTTTTATCATAAATCTTAATAACCTCTGGCGATTTTAACATATAATAAATTAAATTTTGTTCTGCGAGTGTATATTTGCTCATGTGTGATCTTTTTACTTCTTGTTTCTCTTTTTTTAGTGAAGTAGAAGCTTGTCCACGATTTTTTAGTGATTTTTCTTCTACTTGTTTTTTTAAAAATTCCTCATCTAGTCCAGACTCTTTACTAATTTTTTGAATTGTAATCTCCTTTAATACTTCATCATTCATAGGAGCTAGTTCATTGATTACATCATGAATATACAAAGATAAATCTTCATTACTTGTTAAATCACGATGTTCTTTTAAATAAGAAATTTTAAAATCCATCACATTCATCGGATGATCTACTTTACGAAGAAATTTTTCTTTCCCATATTTTTTAATATATTCATCGGGATCTAGATTTTCCTCTAGTCGAACAATTTTCGGAGTGATGCCAACCGCAAGAAGTTCATTGGCACAAGCATACGTTGCTTTAGCCCCTGCAGCATCCCCATCAAAAACTAAAACAATATTTTTAGCCATACGTTTTAATAAAACAATGTGTTCTTTCGTAACTGCTGTACCCATCGTAGCAACAGCATTTTTAATACCAACACTATAAGCTCTAATAACATCCATAAAACCTTCCATAATAAGAATGGTATTTAATCTTCTAGCCTCATCTTTTGCACGATGATAATTATAAAGCATTTCACCTTTTTTAAAAATTTCTGTTTCTTTGGTATTAATATATTTAAAGTTTCCATCGCCTTTATAAATACGACCACTATAACCAACGATTTTTCCAGTAATATCCCATAGTGGAAACATAATACGATCACAATAAATATCTAAATATCCATAATCGTTTTTAATTACTAAACCACTACGTAACATCTCTTCATAACGATAGTTTTTACTTAAAAATAATTTTGTTAAAACATCACGTTGTTGTAAAGCTAGACCAATCCCAAATTCACGGATAATGTCATCATTAATATCTCTCTGACTTAAATACTTTTTGGCTTCTACACCACGTGCTGTATGAATATTGTTCTGATAAAGTTTTTCACTCAACTCATACATTTCATACAAAGGCTCTAAATGTGCCGTATGCTTTTGTTTCGTATGAACGTCAATTTGAACATTTAACCCAGCTTTTTCAGCGACTAGCTTTACTGCTTCTGGAAAACTGATATTTTCATAATCCATCACAAAGCGAAAAACATTTCCAGTCGCACCACAAGAAAAACATGTATAAATTTGTTTATCTTTCGATACACTCATACTAGGATTCGTGTCATCATGGAATGGACAAACGCCAAAAAAGTTTTTCCCTTTAGGTGTTAATGGCAAATAACTAGAAATAATGTCAACAATATCAACATTTTTACGTATTTCATTAATTTGTTCTGTGCTAATCATGGCCATAATATCATACTCCCTATTAATAATATACGACAAAACTTTCTGATTTCCTTTTTTTTCGTGAAAATTTTTTAATTTTTTATAAAAAAGGGTATGTTATTCCCCTTTCATTAAATCTTTAATGGTTTCATAAACCTCATGTGGGTGTTCCATATTACGAAGTAACATCACTTGACATGGTTTTGTATTTTTTTTCATTTTAATATGACCAATTCCAAAAAAATAGTCTAAAAAATTTTGATAAGCAACCATATGAATCACTTCTTCATAATATAATTCACCATTTAAACGTGGATAATAATCATTTTCATAAGAAATACGATCTTTATAAAGCGTAAACGTTACCCCACGGTATAATTTTTCTAAATATAAAGTATTTACATAGGCAGTAAGAAAATACATTGGAAATAACATAAGTAAGAATAACAATGGTAGATCTTGCCAGAGACATATCCCGTACCCACATAGCATAATAAGACCAAAATAAACAATATGTCCTATTAAATAATTTAACACTTCATACCAACGATGGTAAAACGGATGAAGAACGATGGGTTGATCACTTATTTCATCATTCACGATTTGTTCACTTCCACACGTTGGACAAACCTTTTTCCCTTCTGGTATTTCCGCATAACATTTTGGACAAAACATAACATCACCTAATTTCTAATGAATAGTGTTTATTCTACCTCGAGAACGTTATTTTGTCAAATTAAAAGAGGAGAATTCTCCTCTATCTATATAAAACGCCAAACATACAAGACGTTTAGCGGACACTAAACATAGTTATACCATGATAACCTACTTTTAATATATCCATATATAAAAGAAAATATGCATCAAAAGATACTTTTACTTATCTCTTCATAAATAGTATATTCACAAATCCAAAATTCGTGTATAAAATTAGTGTTTTTCAGTTTTACCCCAAAACTTAATTTTTTTCATATAAGTTATGTTACATAAAATGATTCATATAATCTTTTCTCAAGATTTACTGCTAACTTCGTGTAATAATTTTTCAATCTCTATATATTTAATTTGTTTCTCCCTATTGAATAATTTTTGAACTTAGGAATTATAAGTTCTAATCTTATAATTATTTTTATTTAGTTTAATTTCTATACTCCCATTGATATCTGTTCGGTAAATATCACAATAAGGATCAAGAGTATCAATCACACTTTCTTTTGGATGTCCATACCTATTATTCTTACCAACTGATATCAAGCAATTTTTAGACTTTATATTATCAATAAAAACTTTACTACTACTTGTATTAAATCCACGATGGCTTACTTTTAAGAAATCTATCTCACTTAAATTGTATTCATCAAGAATATCTTTTTCTCTATCTCTTTCGGCATCTCCCGCATGATCGAAGTCTCCATGTGGTGATTATCGTTTATGAACACGAATGGGTTCCATTTATTTACAAAGAAAAAAAAGATCGCTAAAAGCAATCTATCGATGTTTCATATTAGTTACAGAAGATAAGTCATGCGATAAATCAAATGCCATTGCTCTACTATTATTTTTTAATAAATGTTTAGGATCATATGATGGATTAAATACTATTTTTTATGTCTAAATATTCAAAATTCATAAAATCGATGCCTACGTAATATTATTTTTTTTACAAATTATTATTCCTATGGTTTTATCTTGAGTTATTTTTTTTAAATTTGAATCAATGTAATTCATATATATTTGTATTTGTCCTATATGCTCCTTTTTCAATTCTATTACCTTCAACTCTACAACCACATAACAATTAAATTCAATATTATATAAAAGTAAATCAATATAATTATAACTATCACCTATTTTGATTTTATATTCACTATCTATAAATGAAAAACCATTACCAAGTTCCTTCATAAATTCAGTTATATTTTCTAATATTAAGTGATGTAATACTTTTTCACTAACTATATCAATATTGTTCTTATTCTTAATTAAAATAGGATTAGGCACTAGATCTTTGATTTTCAATTCATCGTTTTTTAAAATTTTATTTTTATACTCAACAGGCAATCTTTTATATTCTTTATTTTTTATAATTGACTCCAATTCTCTTTTGCTTAACCCTTTAAATAATGATTGTGAAATATAGTAATTAATTTCGTTACTATCATTTAATTTAAATAATAATCTACAATGAGATATAGTTAATTGTGCACCCAATGGGTGCACTTTTATAAACAAATATAATTTTCTTATATCAAATAAGTACCTAATACTATACTTCTTATTTAATTCTATTGATAATCTAAAAGAATAATCTTTGATAACGCTTTCACCATATTTGCCACTTACTTCATATAATAATTTTCCAATTTCTACATACGCATTTAGTTTATTCCTCTCTATCGAACATTTTTTAGCTTTACTATATATTTGTTCATCTATTATTTTATTTTTTATCTCATCATAATAATTCATCTTCTCACTCCTTACGGATTATAAGCTCTAATCTTATAATTATTTTTATTTAGTTTAATTTCTATACTCCCATTAATATCTGTCCGATAAATATCACAATAAGGATCAAGAGTATCAAGCACTCTCTCTTTTGGATGACCATATCTATTATTTTCACCTACAGATATAAGACAATGTTTCGGTTTTAATTGATGGATAAAATCCTCACTAGAAGATGTTTCAGATCCATGATGTCCTACTTTTAAAAAATCAATATCACTTAAATTGTATTCATTCATGATATCCTTTTCCCGTTTTTTCCCCGCATCTCCCATAAATAAAAATTGATAATCATAATACTTGAAATATACAACATTTGAATTATCATTTTCATTATCATATTTTTTTGTATTTAAAAAATAAAGTGTCTGATGGTGAATTTTTAACTGTTCTACATCATGATCGTATGGAATATCCTTTTTATTTAATAAATCAATGAGTTCTAATTCTAAATCATTATTTTCTCCCGAATTAAATATCACTCTTTTAATCTTAATATTACTTATTAAACAACTAGCGTCACCCGCATGATCATAATCACCATGGGTTAAAATGAGGGCATCTAACGAAGTAATCCCTTGACTCTTTAAATATGGAACAATTTCCCGAAAACATCGTTTATGATCAAGTGTTCCACCAGTATCAATTAAAATATTTCCTTTGTGATGTGCGAGTGAAATTAGTGTACTATCCCCCTGTCCTACATCTAAAGACACTACTTTTGTTTGATCATCTAAATAAGGTAAAAAAAGATGAAATAAAAACAAACTAGCTAAAATATAACAGTATCTTTTATTATTTCTTTGAATCCCTTCAAAACAAAGAAAAATCAAGATCAAATATAGAACATAAACCACGATAGGTAGAGCCTTAAAAGTGATCATCCAAGAACCATATTTTCCCATAAACGTAAATATTTTTTCTAAACCATAAAGACAAATACTAAAGATAGGTTCTAACAGAGGAAAGAGAAAACTTAAGATACATAATGGAAAGATGAACACTTGAAATAGTGATGATAATAAGATATTAAAAACAATCGAACATAAATTAAATTCAAAAGAAGTTGCAAGTGTGATTGGAATGCTTGCAATACCTGCGACCATAGAAACTCTAAACACTGAATGTTTTTGCTTTATAAAATTTTTAAAAGAAAGAAGAAAAAAAGAAACAACAAAACTATATAAAAAACTGGTTGAATAAATGATAAAAGGATTGATTAATAAAAAGAAGCAACACAAATAAACAAAAAGTTGAAGCGAGGTATATTTTAAATGATAGTTCTTATTAATCACATTTAACAAAAGAAAAAAGAAAGCTCGTAAAAGCGATGGACTTTGAAGCGTGAATAAAACATAACACATTAAAATAAAAAGTAAAATAAAGTATTTCTTTTTTTCTGATAGTTTAAAGGAAGATAAAAGATTCATCAGAAACACACTAAAAATAGATAGATGCATTCCAGATAAAGCAAATAAATGACTAATCCCTAACTTTCTTATATTATGTTTATAAGAATCATCTAAATCACTTTGATCACCCAAAAGGAACGTTTTATAATAAGCTTTCTCTTTTCTTGTTTCTATATAATGATATAATCTATTTTTTATAAGATCAAGAAAGCAATCAGAATGTTTGATAACTTCAATTGTTCTTGCTTCCATCATCCAATAGACTTTCTTGCTCTTTAAATAATTTCGATAATTAAAAAGATGATTCATTCGATTTCGACGAGGACGTTTTAATTCTCCAGTAATAGATATCGTATCTCCAATTTTTAAATCTACACTTTGATAAACAAAAACCTGAATTTTTTCTTTTGCTTTGACCTCTAAAGTAGAATATTTTTCTTGATGTTTTATAGTCCTTACAACACCTATGATCTCATGATCATCCTCTGTATAAATTGTTCTTAATCCTATTTGATTACGAATAAAAGTAACCCAAAGTACAAAAAGAAAAAAACAAAAAATAAAATAGTTAGAGTGTAATATGCTCTTTAATTTTTGAAAATAAACTTTCACCAATACCTTTTACTTCCATTAATTCTTCTATTGTTTTAAAACCACCATGACTATTTCGATACGTGATAATGGCATTTGCCCTAGCTTCACCAATGCCATTTAATGACATTAACTCTTCCTTCGATGCCCCGTTAATTGAAATAGGTCCTGTACCCTTTTGTGCACTCTTAGACACTAAAGCATCATTAGATGATATTCTCGCATCATTTTCTACAAGTGTAGATTCACTATCCCCTACCTTGCTCACAATAATAACCATTTGATCCTCTACTTTTTTACTTAAATTAATCGTTGACGTATCTGCTTGTTCTGTTAACCCACCAGCGGCGTTAATAATATCCATCACACGTTGGTTTAAAGGAACTTCATATAATCCAGGTTTCTGTACTTCTCCCTTAATATCTACAAAAACAGTATCCTCTTTTGGAAGTGTTTCTGTCACTTTTTTCTTAACAACTACTTCTTTTTCAGTATTCTTTGTTTCTGTTTTTTGAAAATAGAAATAACAACTTGTCCCTAAAAATAATAAACTAAAAAAGATCGTCACCAATGCTTTTTTCTTTTGATCATCCATAAAATCCCCCTCTATTAAATATATACGAGAAAAATTTTAGATTTCCTTTTTTTATCAGCCAAAATATACTATTTTTTTATGATATAATATAAAAGAAAGGTAAAAGTATTAGGAGGTATAATAAGTGAGAGAGATAAAAATAAATGGTATTTATAAGCATTTTAAAGGAGATTATTATTTCATTGTTGATATCGCAAAACATTCCGAAACAAAAGAAAAATATGTAGTATATAGAAGTTTATACGGAGATAATAGCCTTTGGATCAGACCTCTAGATATGTTTTTAAGTGAAGTCGACAAAGAGAAATATCCAAATGTAGAACAAAAATATAGATTTGAACTTCAGGAAATTAAAAGCATTAAAGAAAATTAACGAATACATAAAAACGATTAGACTCTTCTAATCGTTTTTCTTCTTTTGCTTTACTTTAACAGATTCTAAACAAGAAATTTTAGCATCTTCATTTAAATTATCTAATCCTAATATATTTGTGATTTCTAAAATATCATCAATGTCTGTAATATTATATTCTTTTAATACATCTAATAATGCACGTTCTTTAATATTAATTTTACCTAAATTGACAGGTAAAAATTTTTGAACAATGCGATTCATAGCTTCTCTATGGTGTGGCGAATTTAATGAATTTTTATTACGTGCAAAATTACTTAAACAATAAACCATTTCATCTGTTTTTGCATTCGCTATTAATTCCATATCTTCTCTATGGTGTGGCGAATTTAATGAAGCTGTATTGCGTGCAACTAGACTTAAACAATAAGCTATTTTATCTGTTTTTGCTTTAGCAATTAATTCCAAATCTTCTCTATGATATGGTGAATTTAATGAATCTGTATTGCGTGAAACCTCTAACAAATAATATACAGCTTTTCCATTTTCTGAACGTAAAGCTAAATTTAATACATATTCAAATTGTTCTTCATCTAAAATAGCTTTATTTTTCATAAATTCATTTATATAATACAAGCTTTGGGCTTTGTTTGTATTTCTAGACATATCTAATACTAATTTTTCGTATCCATTTATATTATTTTTTCTCATAGTATAAATACATATAAATGCTGGTTCTACTATATCAGGGTATTCTTTTTCAATACTTTGTAAAATCTTAAAATCTACATCTGTTATTTTATCTTTTCTTAACCAGTTTATCTTTTCTAGCATAAACATTCCTCCAATAATACTATCTATTATAACACTTATTTTTTATAATGAAACAAAAAATTCAAATTAAAAGAAAAGACACCTTCTTTCGAAAGTGTTTTCTAACATATCTTTATGAACTACTTTTTAATTAATGTTTCCTAAATAGGTTCACATTGCGTTTCTAATCGTTTTTCTTCTTTTGTTTTACTTTGACTGATTCTAAACAAGAAATTTTAGTATCTTCATTTAAGTTACCTAATCCTAATACCTTTGTAATTTCTAAAACATCATCAATGTCTGTAATATTATATTCTTTTAATACATCTAATAATGCACGTTCTTTAATATTAATTTTACCTAAATTGGCAGGTAAAAATTTTTGAGCAATGCGATTCATATCTTCCCTATGATATGGTGATTTTAATGAATTGTAATCACATGCAGCATTTCTTAAACAATTAGCTATTTTATCTGTTTTTGCACTCGCTATTAATTTCATATCTTCTCTATGGTGTGATGAATTTAATGAATTGTAATTACATGCAACATAATGTAATCGAGCGGCTATTTCATCTGTTTTTGCATTCGCTATTAATTTCATATATTCTCTATGGTGAGGTGAATTTAAAGAAACTGTATTGCGTGCAACAACACTTAAATAATAAGCTATTTTATCTGTTTTTGCATTCGCTATTAATTCCATATCTTCTCTATGATATGGTGAATTTAATGAAGCTTTATCACATGCAACTATACTTAAACACTCAGCTATTTTATCTGTTTTTGCATCGGCTATTAATTCCATATCTTCTCTATGGAATGGGGATTTTAGTGAATTATAATTATATGCAACACTACTTAAATAACAGGCTATATTATCATTTTCAGCTTTTGCAATTAAGTTCATATCTTCTTCTAAATGATTTGATTGAAATAAATTTTCTTCAATATACATACTACCTAAAGTAATAACAGGATTTTCAAACGGATGAAATGGTTTTGGATTTCTATGGTAAAGAACGTTGTTTAAATAGTTTGCTTTTTTATCACTTGTAGCATTTGCAATTAAATTCATAATTTCTTCATGATTGTCAAGGCTTAACGAATAAATATTCATGGCTGCACTACACAAAGAACGAGCTATCATATCACTTTTAGCATTTGCAATTAAATTCATGTCTTTTTCATGATAATTTGAATTTAATGAATTTTCATTACATGCAACTATTCTTAAAGAAAGAGCTATTTCATCAGTTTTTGCGTTCGCTACTAACTCCATATCTTCTCTATGATATGGTGATTTTAATGAATCTTCATTACATGCAACATTCTTTAAATATTCAGCAATTTTTTCACTTTTAGCTTCTGCAATTAGTTTGATATCTTCTTCGAAATATGGTGATCGATAAGCTATTTTTGCATAATTTTGTAAATGAAAAATAATACTTTCATTTGTTGCATTTGCAATCAATCCTATGATTAAAGTTAGATGTGGATAATTTAATAAGTTAGCATTTTTCACTATGTTCATTAATGCTTTTCTACTATTGTGGTTTTGTTGTTTTATCACATCTAATATAAACTTTTCATCAGATTTACTTATATTATGCAATTTCATATTATAAATATAATAAATATATTTTCGATCAATATTTGGATACTCCTCTTTAATACTTTTTAAAATGTCATAATCTACTTCCTTTATTTTGTGTTTTTCTAAACATTTTAACATTTCTAACATAAATGTCCCTCCCATAATACTATCTATTATAACATTTATTTTTTGTAATGGAACAAAAAATTCCAATTAAAAGAAAAAACACCTATTTAAATAAGTGTTACTAAGATTACGATGATACCTAAGATGATACGGTACCACATAAATATTTTAAAATCATGTTTCTTTAAATATTTTAGTAAGAATGAAATACAGAATAGTCCTGATAAGAAGGCAACTAAAATACCAATTAAGAATACAGTTAAGTTGGCACTAATCAGTGTCCATGTAGTACTTTCAAATAATTTTAAAATAACAGCCCCACATACAACAGGTGCGGATAAGTAAAATGAAAATTTGGCTGCATCTTCACGATTTAATTTAAAAGATCTTGCGGCAGCTATGGTTGTTCCACTTCTTGAAAAACCAGGGATAAGCGCAAATACTTGAGCACATCCAACAAGGAACGCTTCTTTCATATTCATCTTTTTCAAATCATTCCCTTGTCCCATCGTTTTATCAACTGTGTAAATAACAATTCCCATAAAAATTAACGCACACGCAATTAAAATATAATTACTACGTACTGCATTTTCAATAATATCTTCAAATAATACACCTACAATTGCGGCTGGTATGGTCGCTAATATTAAATACCATAGCATTTTACCTTCCGTATCTTTTGTTCCTTTCGTAAGACCTTTGATAATCATCTGAATAAAGTCGTTAAAGAAATATATACCTATCGCAAGTAGTGTTCCTAAATGTAGAGCGATATCCAAAGTAAGCGCTAAATCTTGTTCAATTCCTGTACCAATACCAAAAACATCTCTAAAAATAATTAAATGGGCACTTGAACTAATTGGTAAAAATTCAGCAATTCCTTGTACAATCCCTAAAATAATAATATCTAAAATTCCCATTATTTTTCTCCTAACTTATATGCAACTATACTACCAAAGAGTAGTAAAACAATACCAATCATTACTTGTACTACATCAAAAGTTAAATCAAATAAAGGCAATATAATTGAAATTAAAGAAGCTAATACAAAACCAATAATACCAAAATATGTTTTTACTGGTTGTTTTTCAAGTAAGTATTCAATAATTTTGGCAATAACAATGATTCCAAGGGCTACACCAATACCAAAAGGTACAAGAATAAATAAGTTATCCATCACATGGTTAAACTTTGTTAAATCACGAATTGTATTAATGATTGGTTCATAATATCCTAAAAGCATTAACACAAATGAACCACTAATTCCTGGGATAACCATGGTTGCGGCTGCAATAACCCCAACAAAGAAAAGAACAATATATCCCATCACATTCATATGACTAAAACTAACCATTTGATCGCCCGTTTTTAAGAATGCAAAAATAGCAACGAACAAAAAGGTAAGCAAAAATACACCAAGGTTGGAACCTGATTTTGGTTCATGCCTAATGGTTTGATATAAGAGTGGAATTCCCCCTAAAATTAAACCAACAAAGAACAATGTCGTTGGAATTGGATAATGTTCTAAACTAAATCCAATAACATTACTTAAAATAGCTAGACTTAATACCATTCCAATACCTATTGGAATTAAAAATTGTAAGTTTTTCTTTATATTACTAAAGAAATGACTGATCGCTTTAATAAGATCTTCATAAACACCTAAGGTAATTGCAAGTGTACCACCACTAACGCCTGGAATAATATTGGCAATACCCATGACAAATCCTTTTAACATTAATTTTATATTTTTCATAATCATACCTCCGTACTCTATACATTATATCAAATAATGGGCAAAAAAAGAAATATTTTCATACTTCTTTTTCTAATTTACAGGTAAAAGTTCTTCGTTAAAGATCGAATATAAATAACCATGAACAGGCTTATCAAACGTATGCTCAAGATAAGTTTGATAAGCTTTTACTTGATTAATATAGGCTATATCATTGATGTTTTTCAGTTTATAATCAATTAAATCAATATGATCTTCGTAAACAATAAATAAGTCAATAATTCCTTTCGCATCTTGTTCAAAGAATGTAAACTCTTGATAAACTTTTCCATCTTTTACGTTTTTTAACAATGGAAGTTTTAAAAGATTTTCTATTTTTTCTTTCATATAATCATTTTCAATAAAGTCTAAGTTCGGATTTTTAAAATCTAGAGTTTCTAAAATCAAGTGCACATCACGTCCTAGACTTAAAATTTCATTTAAATCTTCTTCCCATAATTCATGAGTTACTTTAGAATAATGGGTTTCTTCCACTTCTTCTTGTTTTAAAGCAACTAAATGTTCTTCTATAACTTCAGTTGTCGTTGGAATTTTCTTTGATAAATCTACTTTTAATTCAAACATATAATCTTTTGATAAACCTAGATTTTCTAAAGAAAGGGGTTTAATATAAGCGTCTAGGCTGTCTTTCATAGAACACAGCATATCATTTAGTGAGCGATAATTTAGTTTTTTAAGAACTGGAACAATTCTTTCATTCACATTTTCTTTTAATGAAAGATCTGTTACAATAATCATCTTTTCTTTGGCTCTTGTTGTGGCCACATAAAATAAACGAATACGTTCACTAATCATTTCTTTTAAATAACGATCTTTATAAAGACTTTTGATAATGGTATCTTTTAGACCCTCTTCATAAAAGGGTAAGATAAAGCCTAAAGCTTTATCATATAAGAAGTCCCCCTTAACATCATCTGTATTAAATGACCTATCTAGGGAAGCAAAGTAACAAATAGGAAATTCTAGACCTTTTGACTTATGGATATTCATTAATTTAACTGTATTACTGTGATCTAGAATACCTTTCATTTTAATGTCTTCTTCCCCATTTAATACTTCATCTAAAATGGTGATAAAGCAGTCGATATCTAAACCTAGAGAACTTACTTCACCAGCCACTTGTTTTAAATAATCCAGGCGAATTAACGTATGATTAATATCCCCTACTTTAATAAGTTTGTTCCATACATCAAAACTTGTAAGTACACTAGATAATATTTCACTTAAATTAGACGTTGTTAAAAGAGGTAGTAGCTCCGTACATTTCTTATAAAGTTCTGTTTCCTTATAACGATTGTTAGATAAAATATCATATAATTCTTCATCCGAGATTTCCATTAAGAAACTACGACCTACACTCATAAATGCTCTTTTGAATGTGTTATCTAATTTATGATGATATAAACTTGATAGTAAAATAAAAATATTTTTAATGATATGAATATCATAAGAAGTTTTAATGGTTTCATCTTGATATACTTGAATTGGAATTCCTAAATAAAGGAATATTTTTTTATATAAATCATAGTCACTACCAGTTTGTAGGAGAATAGTAAAGTCACGATATTCACAAGGTCTTATAGTACCTTCACCCATATTAAAAATGGGATATTTAGATTCTATTTTTTCTTTGATGTCTTTCGCAATCGCAAAAATTTCTATTTCACGACGATTAAACATGGATTCTTTATCATACGTATAATTTAAAATATCCATGTGATAATCTTCCCCAGTAGTTCCTAATTCATCATAACGAACATTGCCTGGAACCATTTGATGCTCAGCTTCATAGTCTGCTCCACCTATTTCATTATCCATAATAGGGATAAAAAGGGTATTAATATCCGCAAGTACTTCCTTACGAGAACGGAAGTTTTTGATTAAATCAATTTTTTCTCCATCTAAGTGTTCACGGTAACGATCATATTTGTTTTTAAAAATATATGGATTGGCATTACGGAATTGATAAATCGATTGTTTAATGTCCCCTACCATATAAACATTATGATTCGCAATATAAGAAATAAATTCTTCTTGAATATCATTGGTATCTTGATATTCATCCACTAAAATTTCACTAAAAGAATTTTTAATAGATGTTCTAATGTCCTCATGATTTTTTAAAAGTTCTAAACTCATTCTAGAAATATCATGAAATTCATATGCTTGATGAGCTTGTTTCCAAGTCCATACTTTATCATCTAAACGAAGTAAAATATTCGTAATGACATCCATGAAATCTTTCGTTTTTAAAATTTGTTCTTTCATTTCTTCGGTTGATGAATAAATTAAAAGTTCATTAATCTCTTTTAGCGTATCTGTAAGTTCTTTTTTTGCCTTTTTTACTTCTTCATCACTACCTCTAGGAACACTTTTTAATTTTACAGTTCTTAGATTACACCACGCGAAATAATCATCACTATTAATAAATGGATCCAAAGCGTCTTTTAGTGTATAAAAGTAATCACCATCACAAATAAGTTCTAAAGCATCTAATTCACTTTTTAAGGCATTTATTTTTTCTTTTATTAGATTTAAATAGCTATCTACATAATGCGCTAGTGTTTCTTCGTTATAATAAGTATCTAAATATTCTTTTAGAAACGCTTGTTTATCCGTACGTAAATTTAATTTATCATCAAATTTTAAAAGAGCCGCACGAATATTTTGATCATTTTTAATACAAAAAGAATGAATAAGATGAAGAAATTTAGGATCTTGTCTCACGTATTCTTCTTCTAAAATTTCATCTAAGAAAGCTTTACGTTTTAAAGAAATAATACTACTTGAAGTAATTTTAATATCTTTAGAAATATTTAATAAATAATGATACTTTTTAACTAAAGATAAGGCATAACTATCGAATGTTGTGATATAAGCAGAATCTAAGGCATCTAATTCTTCTTTTAAAGATTCTTCTTTTTGTAGTGCAGCTCGAATACGCTCTTTCATTTCACTAGCTGCCGCATTGGTAAACGTTAAAATAAGTAAACTACGAATCGAAATACCATGACGTAATTTTCTTATTACTCGTTCTGTAAGTACAGCTGTTTTCCCACTACCTGCTCCCGCAGAAACAATGATGTTTGTGCCACTTTCTTCGATGGCACGTGCTTGATCTGGTGTCCAATTTCTACTCATCTTCTTCACCTCCTAAGTAAATCGTATCATTATTGGTTTTAAAACAAATATCCCCAAATGGACAGAAATTACAACTACGATTTTTATTTTCTAAAACTTTAGGATTGATTGTAAAGTCCCCCTTAGAAATATGATTATAAGATTCAATAATATTATCTTCCATTTGATTTAAAATGCTTGTCATTTCACTTTCCGTAACCATTTTGGCATAGGAACTAAATCCATTTTTTGTAACTTTTAAACCTTTAATTAGTTCACTATTTTCGAATGTTTTATCCAAATGACATAAAATGGACGTTTGATCTAGTGAATATCCTTCTAGTTTAAGCGAATTCTTTTTTATTTTTTCTAACGTTTCTTCATGTTTTGTATGAAGATTATAATTTAGACATTTTTGAAGATAAAAACCTACTAATTTAGCATCTTTAAATTCAGGCGCATGATGCATTAAATAAAGATAAAACGGTAGCTGCATGCCAAAGCCATATTTTAAATATTTATAAGAAATATCAGGGTTCCCTGTTTTATAGTCAACAACCATCGCATAACGCTTACCATCCTCTTCATAAGTCATAATTTTATCTATAATACCTTTGAGGGCTATATCACTCCTGGATGTGGTTGTCGCAAGAATTTCTTTTTCATGAAATTCTTTATCAAAGTCTGTACAAATTTTTTGTTCTTTTAAAACTTCAATAATATAGAATAGATGTTTACGTAAAGGTTCCCACCACACTTGTTCTTTTACGTCAAATGTTGTTTCTTCTTCTAACCTTTTTAATTCATTTTCTAGTGTTTCTTTCTCTTTATCCCAAATCGAAAACATATAGTGATATATATTTCCTACTTTTTGAGCAAAAGTTTCTTCAAAGTCATTTAATTTAAGTAAATAACTTAAATAATATTTAAATGCACATTCAAAATAAGTACTCATACTTGTATAGGAAAGACGTGGTACATATGAAAAATTAGTAAATGGCACAAACTTATGATTATAGCTTAAGTATTCATCGATACCATAGTGATTTACTAAAAGAGCTAGATTAGCGTTTAATACATTATAATTTTTTAAAGCATCTAAATAGCTCGTCATTTTAAGTTTTTGATATGCCCCTCCATAATTCTTAGTTAAATCAAACACTTCTTCTTTTACTTCGAAATTCATTTCATTTAGTAAAGAAGAAGGATAATAAATCATACCATTTCCGGTTTCTTTATAACTAACATATAGGTTTTTAATACGATGCAAACTTTTGATAAAACCATTTTTTTGCTGCTTATTCATAGTTACACTATCATCTTTCAAAGTTACAGAACTAATTTCATCTGTAATGTAGTGTTCATCTTTTTCTAAAGTAGGAAAACTTCCTTGATTTGCTCCTATGATAAATACATAATCATCATCTAGGAAATAATTGTGTAGAAGCTCTGTTTTTTCTATTTGGGAAAGTTTGGTTTTCATCGTCACATGTTTCTTTTTTGTATCACGCATAATAAATGGAAGAATGTCTTCCGTCTTTCCACCAAACCATAGATATCCATTTAAAATATCAACACATGCATTTACTAATTTTATTTCATCCTTTAAAGTATACATTTCTTTTAATTTTGTAACAACATCATCAAAAGAATGATCTTTTAATAATTCTAGAAAAGTTTTTCCAACGATGGTTTCATATAAACAAACTTTATTATTTAAAAGAAGTGGGAAAGGATAATAAGTACATATTCTTTCAAAATATGGTGTATAATCCGAACTAAGATTAATCAGTTTTATTTTATTAGGCTCTACGCCACTTTCTAAAAGTTTAGATATCCTAATCGCAAGTCCTTCAACTTCATCCTGGATCTCTGTATATTTCATAACTTCAAAGTTTGTGCGGACATCCTCATTCATGTCAATCACTTCAACATTGGTAAGTAACTTTAATTGTTCTAAAAAATACTTTTCTTTTTTTGTTAGAAAATCAAATCCTATAATTTTAATAGGAAAACGTTTTAAAAATTCACGCCCATACGTATTAAACTTAAGTTTTTTATATTCTTTTAAAATACGATAATAGACAACAAATTTATCTAGACGAAGGACGTGATAATTTTTATCTTCAAGATATGATAGCGTATCTAAGACAACTTCAGCGGTGGGAATGGATAAATGACAAGTTGAAACTAAAAAATAAAGAGCATCTTCCGTGTATGAAAAAGAAAGATAATCTTCTACTTCTTGAAACGTTAATACTTTGACATTTTCTAATTTTTTTCTACTCACTTGTTTTTCTACTTTTTCTCTTATAACATTAGGTACAATGTAACATGTATTTTTTTTTAATATCGTTTCTAACTTCATAATATTTCACCATTATTATCATACCATATTCTTGATTATTTCAAGAAACTATTTTACATTAAATTTTACTTTTTAAATAGTAAAGTAATTGTCTTAAAACATAGTTCTTGTTAGGAAGAAATTAAATTCATGGTATAATATAAAAGGTGATGATATGAAAGAACAAGCAAAAAAGAAAAGAAAAAAGCCACTAGAAAGTGATCAACCAATCGATGTGGATTTAAATAGTTTATCCCCTTCTTTTAAAGAAGAAAAGAAAGATTCACGTGATCAACTGCTTGAAGCTTTTGATATGGATAAAACCGTACCTATTGATAAAACAAAAATTGATGAGGTATTAAAAAATGAGACAGAAAAGTTTAAAACGTTACCTAAAACAGAACAAGAGGTTGTAAAAAAAGGGATCGGCTTAGAACTTCTTTATAATTATGATAAGGAAGAACCAAAGCAAAAAAAGAAAACAAGAAAAGGATTAACTCTTTTACTACTTCTTCCTTTCTTTCTTTTATTCATTCTTATCGTTCTTTATTTGATATAACAAAAACACTTTCAAGCGAAAGTGTTTTATGTTTATCTTAATTTTACTTTTGTTAAAACAAGAGATTCATTGTGAAAATATGCTTTTCTTTCACCATTCTGTGGCATAAAAGCGTTATCTTGAAAAATAAATCCCATTAAATCTTCAATTGTTTTTTCAATATTATTTTCCCATAAAATAACAGAATTAATATTATTTTCTGAAATATTTAGACTATTTAAATCTGCATTTTCATCTACAACTTTTACAATAATATCATAACCTTGTACATTCGATATTTTACCAATGGTTTCTAATAATAATGAAAATATCGGACGCGTTAATGCGTTATCTTCACGAATACTTGTTAATAGAAAACATAATATTTTTAGTAAATAATTTTTACTTTTTTTAAGATTCTCAGCAGTGTAACCTGTAGGTAATTGAAATTTATTTAATTCTTCCTGAGCCAAAAATATTGAAGCTTCACTAATTTTATTCATTTTATTTCCCTCCCTTTTATCGCGCATAAAAAGCAGTTTAATTTACTGCTTTTATAACTTTTTTTATCGCGTAAGCTTAATTATACTGAATAATTTTATCTTTGTCAACAAAAATATTCAATTTAATCAATTTTTTTAATATGATACTTTTTACTAAAGTAATCCGTCGTGATATAAAGAATGACTCCATATATCATATTCAATAAGAATGAAGAATATACACTTTTTAATAAAACAGTCCAATCAAAAGGTAAAAAACCAACAACCACAAGGATCGCGTACATTATAATACGATACATTAAAACGGTGAAAAAAATCATAATACTAATGCTAATCATGTGATTAGATAAAAAAGAATTAAGGAACCGAATAAAAAGACCAACAACGACAAATAAGCACGCATTAACGATTAAGGTATCTGTATATACAAGGTCATAAAAAAGACCTAGTGCAAAACAACACTTTAAAAGGTTCCCCTCTTCATGATTGAAATATGGATAAATAATTAATAAAGAAACAACCGAAAATAAGGGAGTAAAAAGTTGTGTATTAATTCCAACGACATTCGATGCGAATCCTTCAAGAAAAAAAGAAAGAATAACAACTACACTAACGAGCATCATGTTCTTCTCCTTGACGTTTTAATATTGTTACATATCTAATATCATCAAAATCGACACTAGATTCAACTTCTACTGTACGAGCCAAATCAAAATTATCTTTTGTAATTTTAGTAACTTTTCCTACTAAGATACCACTTGGAAAGACATCTCCCATACCTGTCGTTAAAACCATACTCCCCTTTTTGATTTCGGTATTATCCGCAATTCCTTCTAAAATAAAACGATTTCGTTTTTGATGATACCCAGACAATAAACCATAAACATTTTTGCCATCAATATTAATTTTTACACTGATCTTATTATTAATGTCTTCACTCGTTAATAATTTGACCGTACTATTAAATTTTGTTACTTTTGATACTTTTCCAATGAGACCCTCACTCACTACGACGGGCATATCAACTCTAACGCCATTCGCAGATCCCTTATCAATTGTTATAGTGTTATACCAATAACCTAAATTTCGATTCACTACCGTCGCATTTAAATAAGCATCTGAAGATAACGTTTGATTTAATTCTAACATCTTCTTTAATTTAACAATTTCATCTTCTAACTCTAATTTTTTTGCCTCAATAGAGTCACTTTCCTTTACCTTGCGTTCAAGAATTTGATATTGTTCATATACATGATGTAATTTAGAAATTTCTGTCATTTTATCCTGTACAAAGCGAATGGGTTGATACACTATTTTTTGAACAAACAAAACAGAATCTTTGATTGCCATTTCAACAGGTGTTAATTTTCGCTTACTTGTTACTATACTAGAAATAACAACAAGTAATAATATAACTCCAATTACACCAGCTAATAAAACATATTTTTTTTCTAATTTATTTCTTTTATTCCACATTCTAATCACCTTTTTAATTATAAACTATTTTGAAGCGTTTTCCAACTATATATGTCCATTTTCAAAAAAACTATAATAGTTTTTTAAACCAATAATTAAATGATCATCCAAAACGATTCCCATTATTTTCCCAATTTCTTGTAATTGTTTTGTCAGTAACATATCCTGTTTACTAGGTGTAACATTACCTGATGGATGGTTGTGAATACAAATAAATGAAGTAGCGCCTGTTAAATAGGCTTCTTTAAATACTTCCCTTGGATGGACAATACTATAATTAATCGTTCCCTTAAATAATAATTTTTCACAAATTACTTTCTTTTGTTGATTTAAATACAATACATAAAAACATTCTTGTTCTTCATCTGCGAATGTATGTTTATAATAATCAAATACCATATCTGAATTTACTATTTTCTTTCCTTTTAGTGGTTCTTTACCAATATGAATTCGCTTACTAAGCTCAATTGCCGCCATAAGTTCACAAGCTTTCGCAGGACCAATTCCACGAAAGGATAATAATTGTTCAATATTAATATTTCGAAACTTAGCTATTGGACCTAATTTTGTTAAGAGTGATAAAGCCAATTCCTTCGCTGAAGAATCCTTCCCACCCGTTTTTAAAAGAATAGCTAATAATTCTTCATTACTAAGGTGATCCACACCTTCTTGTAATAAACGTTCCCTTGGACGATCATTTTTTGGTAGTTCTTTGATCCTGACTGCCATCAATAACCCCATCCTTATAGGCATTTAATATCTTTTCCAACACTTTAAAAATTGCCTCCTCTTCTGTTGTTTTCTCTAAAACTAGATCATATTGTTTTAATTGATCGATAAAAGTTTTCTCTGTTAGTATCATATCCTTCACATAAATAGTATACCCTTTTTTCTCTAGCAATTCCTTTATTTTTTCTGCATTTTTTTTATTTAAAGTCATTCCAACATATACATGATATTTATCATTTTCCTCGGTATAAATATAATTATGAAAAATTTCTGCCTGTTGTTTCACCTTTTCAATGTCTGAATAAACACCTAATTGTAAAAAATAAACCGTTTCCTTTTGTTCAGAAAAGGTTGATTTTATTTGAACCTTGGAATCATACTCATGAAAAATATAAGATCCCATCAAAAAACCTAAAAAAATAGAACAACACATGGATATTAATATTTTTTTCATATGAATCACCATACTTATCATATCTATGTTTGACGTCTATTTTTGTCAAAAAAAAGAAGTAAATTTTACTTTTCTACTTCTCTTTTACTATTTTTTTGCCTCTTTTTTTAAATATTTTAGTTTAATAGGTTGATTTTTAACTGCATGATCTTCTTCCTTTTGAAGATACCATGCACTTTTTTTATTTAGTGTAATGGTATCCCTTAAAGCAACAGAATGAGTTAAAATTTCTTTTGGAAACATGGTTAAAACATGTTTAATAAGATGTAATATTTCAGTATTTTTAGTAGCAACTAAATAATCAAGAGGTATAGGTTGGATATGCCAGAGAACAAATCGATCATCAACAGATTCAATCCTTCCTCCTATGCTTGAACAAAGAAGATCTTCTTCATATAAACATTGTCCATTATTTTTTTTCATATATTCAATTTGGCAATAATACATGATACATTCCAGAATAAAAGCCGTAGGTGTTACACCAAATTTTTTATAATATTCTAGAATGATTGTATCGGCTAAATAAAATATTGAAATATTATGTTGTTCTTTCATCAATAGATTATACCTCCTGTAAAACAATTAAAATCATTGGTTTACATTCTGTTTCTTGATATAAATATTTACCAAGTTTGTCACGAACACCTGATTTAATTTTATTAAAATCCACATAGTTTTCTTTAATATTTTGATGAATAATTTCTAAAGAAATGCGTTCTGCCTCTTTAATTAAATCAATATTTTCTTTTACATAAATAAAACCACGTGTTAAAATTTCAGGGCCCGAAACAACTTCTTTTGTTTTACGATCCATCGTTGCACTAACGATAACAATTCCATTTTCACTTAATAATTCACGATCTTTTAAGACAAGTTCACCAACATCACCCGCTTGTTTTCCATCGATTAATACATCATCAATTTTAATTTTATCCATGGATTCTGTAAGGGTACCATCTTGAAAAGTTGTAACTTCACCATTTAATCGTAATAAAATGTGATCCTCCTGCATTCCTAGACGCGTCGCTGTTAGTGAATTTTCTACCTGATGACGGTATTCTCCAATCACTGGCATATAGTATTTTGGATGCATTAAATCTAGCATCATCATTAAATCTTCACTTGAAGCGTGATACCCAAGGTACTCTTTTCCACTAATCGTAATTAGATTCGCCCCAATGCGGGCAATTAAATCAAATAATTTCGTAGAAGTACGTTCTTGCCCTTCCATCACAGGAGACGTGAACACTACATGATCTTCTGGTGTTATTTTAACAAAACGATCATATCCTTTGGCAATACGTCCCATATTTGAAAAAGGTTTTTCACGTTCATCGGCAACTAAGATAAAGATATCTGGATCACTCGCATGATGAATGGTTGTAATTTTTTCTTTATCAAAAGAGATAGCCTTCTCATCAATCGCACGCATAATAATACTTTCCAAGCGTTTTCCTAAAATAACTACTTTACGTTCTGTTTTAGAAACTTCATTAAAGATTTCTTGAATACGTGTAAGTCCACTAGATGAAACATTACACAAAATACGTCCTTCACATTTATTTAATACTTCACTCATAAATTTAGCAATACGATGTTTTGGCGAAGTATATCCTTTTTTATCTGCATATAAAGATTCACTTAATAAACATAAAACTCCTTGTTTCCCTACATAGGCTAATTTCCCGATATCTGTTTTATAGGCACCAATTAATGTTGGATCAAATACAAAGTTCCCTGTATAAAAGATTGCTCCATCCGGAGTATATAATACATACCCTACACTATCTGGAACTGAATGTGTTAAGCGAATTGGAAAAATACTATTCTTCCCAAAGGAAACCTTTTTGTGTGGTACAACAACTTTTAAATTCGCTCCCTCAATTTTTTCTTCTCTAAGTTCCTGACTTAATAATTCTAATGTAAATTTTGTCCCATAAATAGGCACTTCTTTAAAATCTTGAATCAACTCTGGAATCGCACCCATCTGTGAATCATGACCATGCGTAATAAAGAACCCTTTAATACGCTTTTTATTTTCTTTTAGATAATCAACATTAGGAATAATATAATCAACACCTAACATTTTATCATCCGCATACTTTAATCCGGCATCAAACACAAAAATATCTTCGTCAACTTCAACAACATACATGTTTTTTCCGTTTTCGTTTAATCCGCCTAAAGCTACTATCTTTATTTTACTCATAAAATCTCCTTTCTTTTTCTGTTTATGACTTATCCATTATATCAAAAATTAATTCTAAAGTCTAATGCTTCTTCATTCAAACAGTCATATCATCTAAAAAAACAAGAATTTATTTTTCTTGTTTTTCATATCTTTTCACTACCCACTCCATAAACTTTAAAAATAACGAATTCATAGAATCATCGTAGGATAACATAGATTCTGGATGCCATTGGACTCCTATATAAAAATCTTTGTTCTTGTCTTCAATCGCTTCAATGATTCCATCATCACTAAGCGCACTAACCATTAAATCTGTCTGTATTAAACAATCTTGATGTCTACTATTGACATGTATTTTTTCGTTTTTTAAAAGATGAAATAATTGACTACGCTTATCTACAAAAATGTCATGAGAATATGGTTGATGGTTTTGATGACGTTCTTTATTTTCAACATGTCCCAATATTCCACCCATAGCTACACCCATGGTCTGCATTCCTAGGCAAATTCCTAACGTTGGTATGTTTTTTTCATGAGTATATCTAGCAACTTCTACATCATAAGGATAAAATTCCATACCTCCCTGTAATAAAATCCCATCACATTCATCAACCATCTGATGTAAAATATCTTTCTCATCCGCACTTAGTTCGTTTATATTTTCATACTTCACGGAATGATAAGAATCTAAATTAGGCGGAAAGAGCTGCACAGGAATACCTCCAAATTTTATAATCATTTCATGAATTTCTTGATAGGTCCCATAAATTTTTCTTCCACTTTCACTTATCATAGGCCTAGCTAAAACACCAATTTTTGGTTTCATACTTGTCCCCTCCAAAGAAAAAAATAGGTCATCGCCTATTTTACATATACTTATTCATTGTTTTCATCATTTGATTTACTTGTTTTTGACTTGGTGTACGTCCCATTCCACTCATCATAGCTCTAATCATTTGTTCATTCATTGGTGGATTTTTTTTCATATACTTTTTCATATAATTACGCGCTAAAAAGAATCCAGCAATAAGTCCTACAACAAGTCCTCCTAAGATTTGTAGTACATCTATTAAAAATGCTCCCCAGTTCATAAATACCCTCCTTACAATTCTTATTGTACTATAAAATGATGTTCTTTTCAAGTAAATCCTAGGATATTATATGTTCCTATTTTTTTATTAGAACATTGGTTTTTTATAATCCTTAATCCAAAAATAATCTTGATTTTCGATGTCAACAACAAAAATGCGTCGTTGATACAAATAAAACAAATTTAAGACATGAGGAAAATTAACATTCGTATAAACAGTAATATGACTAGGTTTTAAAAAAATCAAAGAAGTTTCTTTTCTTGCATCGTTTACAACTAAATACTTATGTCTATTTTTTTTCAATCGAAAACGATAATTTAAATAATCACTTAAATAAGAGATTTCAATAGGTTCACATAACTGCTTATAAATAGACAAACCAAAACTATAATTATTTAATTTAACTTTAAATAAGGAAGATAATGCTTTATATAAGAGTGCGGAATTATCATTATATAAGTCATAATATTCCTTCCTGATAACAAACAAATGATACGTTCTCATCATTTCACACACCATTCTTTTGGTATAATGTGTAAATTTATAAAATTCAAACAAAAAAAGTCATATTGACTTTTTTTTTAGTTTTGTAGAAACATTTAAATATAAGATTATTTTACTTTAACAGTTTTATAACACGCTCTTTAATCGTTTCATAATCAAACTGACAAGATTTTAATACTTCATCCTTTGTTCCAGAAGCCCCAAATTGATCTACCGTTAATAAATAGCGATCATGATAAACAAAACGATGCCATCCAAAGGAAGATGCGGCTTCTATGACAATCACCCTAACTCCTACTGGTAAAATTTCTTTTTGAAGTTCTTCAGATTGTTCTAAAAAACGTTCCATACAAGGCATACTAACGACACGTATATCAAGGCATTGTTCCTGATATAATTGTTCTGCCACACGAAGTGCAGTATGAACCTCTGTACCCGTTGCAAGTAAAATTCCATGTAAGTGTTCTCTTTCTTTATGAATAATATAAGCGCCTTGTTTTACAAGCTCTCTAGAACTAGACTCTAATACTGGTACTGCATTTTTAGTAACAATAAGAGAACTAGGCGTTCTTTTCAAGGATAAGATATCTTGCCAAGCACCTATTAATTCGTTTTCATCACAAGGACGATACACATTTAGATTAGGTGTACTTCGAAGCATCGCTAATTGTTCAATAGGTTGATGTGTTGGTCCATCACTACCAATGCTAATTGAATCATGCGTAAAAATATAAGTTACTGGAATTTTCATCAAAGCACTCATTCGAATTGCTGGTTTCATATAATCACTAAACGCTAGAAAAGTTGATCCAAACACTTTGAAATTAGATAAGGCCAGTCCATTTAAAATAGCTCCCATCGCATGTTCTCTTACACCAAACCAAATATTTGATCCGGTATAATTTTCTCTTGTAATATCTGCTCTTTTTGATAAATAAGTTTTGGTAGAACTACGCAAGTCTGCACTTCCTCCGATAAAATATGACATCACATCACTAATTTGATCCATAATTTTTTGATTGGTTACACGAAGTTCTTCTTTATCATCTTTCATGACATTACTTCTAAAATCTAAAATATTAATTTGTTGATCTCGTCCAAATAAATAATCGAACTCCGAGGTATTTCCTCCTAAATGATCATTTACATAACTACGATATTCTCTTGCCCATTCTTCGTATTTAGCTTTACTATGTTCCTGAATTTGTCTTCTAAAGTTATTAACAGCACGTTCAGATACTGTAAATGGTGTGGTATTCCATCCTAACTTTTCTTTTAACTGAAAAATATCTTCGCCAGTTAAAGGAGCCCCATGTACAGCATTTGTTCCTGCAAGCAAAGAACCTTCTCCTAATGTTGTACGTATTTCAATGATCGATGGCTTCTTAGATGATTTTGCTTCCTTGATCGCTTTATCAATCGCATTCACATCATTTCCATTACCAACATAATCTGTATGCCAACCATAGGCCTTAAAACGTTCTAACACTTTTTCATTAAAACTAAAATCTGTACTACCATCTAAACTAATATGATTAGAATCATAAAGAACAATTAAATTATCTAGCGCATAACTCCCAGCAAATGAGGCAGCTTCACTACTAATTCCTTCCATTAAATCTCCATCCCCACATAAACAATAAATATGGTGATCAAAAATGAGTTCTTTAGATTCTTTTCCAAAACGACTCTTTTCTGTTAAGAAATACTTTTGTTCTAAAATCTTATCTCCCAAGGCAAGTCCTACTGCAGTAGCAAATCCTTGTCCTAAAGGTCCAGTAGAAACATCTACACCAGGGGTTACACCAAACTCTGGATGTCCTGGTGTTTTAGAATTTAATTTACGAAATTGTTTTAAATCATCAATCGTTAAATCAAAGCCAGCCATATAAAGTGTTGCATACAACAAAGCAGAACCATGCCCTGCACTCATCACAAAACGATCTCGATTAATCCAATAAGGATCATTCAAATTGATATTTAAATGACGCGAAAACAACGTATATATCGTAGGAGCTGCTCCTAAAACAATCCCAGGATGTCCACTTTTCGCCTCATTAATCATGTCAATTCCTAATACTTTGATATTATTAATAATTTCAGTATCCATAAGCCACCTCGTTTATTCTTAATTTTATTATACCAAAATTATAAAAATTTATAAACCGCTTTTCTTTAATTTGTCGAATATACTACAGCATTCTCCTTTTGCTCTCTTTCGATCATTTTTCTTTCGTTTGTTCCGTTCATATAGGTGATCGACAACACCAACACCATAAATCCAATCATCCATTTGCTTTTTAACATTTCTTTCATTTTTATTACCTCCCTTTTGACATTATTATCATATCACGAACAGTTGTTCGTGTCAATACGTTTTCGAACAAATGTTTGACATCATCTGTAAAGTATGATATGATGAATTTGTAATTAAAGGAGGGGCTTATGGAAAAACTAACAAAAAGACAAGAAGAGATTTTAAATTATATTAAAGAATATATTGTAGCGCATGGGTATCCACCAACTGTAAGAGAAATTGGTGCAGATCTTGGGGTATCTAGCCCCGCAACGATTCATGCACATTTAAAGAACTTAGAAGAAAAAGGATTTATTTTAAAGAAAGAAACAAAAAATCGTGCGATTGAGTTATTAGTAGAAAATGAATTTGCTCATAAGGATGAAAATACGATTGAAGTTCCATTATTAGGAAAAGTAACTGCTGGGAGTCCAATTGAAGCCATTGAAAACCCTAATGAATATTTTCAATTACCTGCGTATTTAGTACCAAAAAACAAACAAGTATTTACACTTACTGTTTCTGGTGAAAGTATGATCAACGCCGGTATCTTAGATGGAGATATTCTTATCGTTGAAAAAAACAATACTGCTCGTAATGGTCAAATCGTTGTAGCAATGAATGAAGATAATGAAGCCACAGTAAAAACATTCTATAAAGAAAACGGATACTTTAGATTACAACCAGAAAATGATACCATGGATCCTATTATTTTAAATCAAGTGACGATTTTAGGAAAAGTTATTGGTTTATATAGGCAATTTTAAAAGGAAGATGCACTATCTTCCTTTTTGTTTTGTCTTTATAAGCATATGATGATTTCCTAATAACTCTATTTCTTGTAATTCTACACGCTCTGGATCAATTAATCTAAGGTATTTATACCAATCCCTAAAATCTTTAAACTTAGTCCCATCAAGTGCATCATGTGCACTAGCACATAAACCAATCATAAAATCTTTATTTTCTTTTAAACAAGCTCTGATAATATGTTCTGTTGCTTCACAAGGTTCTAGGCCAATACATAAGTCATAATCAGAAACATGGTCCACTTGATAATCAAACGTTTGCTTATATAAACTCAACTTATCAATTTCTTCTTTATAGATATCTTTTAATAAATTCATTTCCTTCAATTTTTTTCTTAACTGAATCAATTCTTCTTTATCCAACACTTTAGGATCCATACTAGATACTTCATATCCACGTTTTATTAATTCAATATCAAGCTCTAAAATCATGCCACATCCTACGTTTAAAACCTTTGGATAAGATTTTGGTGGATAAGAACGTGATAATTTTCTAGCAAAGCTTTCATAACGATGAGGTGTATGATTTATATAGTCAAAAAAATCAATCATTTCATCATACATTACTACCCTGCCCGTTTGATGGCTTTCAATTAGTTTCATATAATGATCAAAAGCTTGCATCTTTCTCTGAATATCTGTACTTTTCCTTAAAATCAAATATTGTTTATATTTTTCACGTAATTCTTTTTTCATAATATCTCCTTCACCATTTTCACATTATGGGTGGTGTTGTTGAGTGTTATCTTATCATATTTTATTTTAAAAGGCAAATGAACCATTTTTGCAAATTAGTTCTACTAAAAAGAGTCTTTCGACTCTTTCATTTTTATATCAAATTTTACTCTTACTTCGTTCCAGTTGAACCAAATCCACCATCACCACGAACAGAATCGTTTAATTCTTCTACTTCGTTAAATTCGCAAGCTAGATATGGAGCAACGACTAGTTGTGCGATACGCATCTCTGGTTCCACTACTTTATCTTCATTTGATTGATTATATAAAGCCACCATAACTTCACCACGGTAATCCGCATCTACTACTCCTACTTTATTTGCTGGAGCTAAACCTTGCTTTACAGATAAACCACTTCTGGCATATATAAGTCCTGCATATCCTACAGGTATTTCTACTGCAAGCCCTGTTGGAATCATTTTGGTCTCACCTGGAGCAATTACGATATTTTCTTCGATACATGCATATAAATCTGCCCCCGCAGCAAATTCACTTCCATACGTAGGAAGATGCGCTCCTTCTTTTAATTTCTTAATATTTACTTTCATACTGTTTAACCCTCTCTTCTACGTTGTTATTCTTTTTGTGTAAAATAACTTTATTTGCTTTTAAAGATTCAGGAACCATAATAATTCGTTGATTGCTGGAACCTCTAAAATTTAATTTAGGACTTTTTAATTCTTCTACAAATTTTCCATCCACTAACACATCGATCATCGATAACATTTTTTTTGTTACCTCTTCTTTCTCTGCTTGCTTTAATAATTGTTTGTCATAAAGATATCCGGAATAAGCCCAAATACTTTTGTCTGGACATTCTTGTTTTACTCTTTCAAGAAAAGGTTCTAAAGCCTGTTGATTTTCAAGTTCAAAAGGCTCTCCACCAAGTAGAGACAAACCATCAATATAAGGACGTTTTAATAATGTGATTAAGTCATCCATCGTTTCTTCAGTAAATGGTGTTCCATACTGAAAATCCCACGCCTCTTTATTAAAACAGTTTTTACAATGATGTGTACAGCCACTTACAAACAAAGATACTCTAACACCAGGTCCATTCGCCACATCATGTGGTTTAATTGCTGCAAAATGCATAATTCCTCCTATAAGTGTTCTACACGTGCTTTAATTTCTTTGGTTTTTCCCTCATTCCAAAAGTTTTCTCCTAAATAACCACACGTTCTACGTGTAACATTCATTTTTGCTTGATCCTTGTTTCCACAGTTTGGACATTCCCATTCATTATCGTCATTAATCATAATTTCTCCATCGAATCCACATTCTTGGCAATAATCAGATTTTGTATTAAATTCTGCATATTGAATATTATCATAAATAAACTTAACAACTTCTTCCATGGCTTCTAAATTGTGTTGCATATTTGGAATTTCAATATAAGAAATTGCTCCCCCAGAAGAAATCACTTGGAATTCGCTTTCAAAAGATAATTTATCAAATGCATCGATTTCTTCACGTACATCTACATGATAAGAATTCGTATAATATCCTTTATCTGTAACATCTTTAATCGTTCCAAAACGTTCTTTATCAATACGAGCAAAACGATAGCATAAACTTTCCGCAGGTGTTCCATAAAGTCCAAATCCTAATCCGGTTTCTTTTTTCCATTTTTCACACGCTTCACGCAAATGTTTCATAATTTCAATCGCTAATTTTTTACCTTCAGGATCCGTATGAGAGATTCCTTTTAATAATTTTACAGTTTCATAAATACCAATATATCCTAAAGAAATTGTAGAATAACCATCTTTTAAATAAGGATCAATTTTTTCTCCCTTTTCTAAACGAGCAATCGCTCCATATTGCCAATGAACTGGAGATACATCACTTGTTGTTCCAAGAAGTGCATGATGACGACACATTAAAGCTTCAAAACAAAGATCTAGTCTTTCATCTAAGACACGCCAGAATTCCTTCTCATCTCCCTTAGATACAATCGCAACTTGTGGTAAGTTAATACTAACAACACCTTGATTAAATCGACCTTCAAACTTATAATTTCCATTTTCGTCTTTCCATGGAGATAAGAAACTACGACATCCCATAGGACTAAAGACATTCCCTTCATAATTCTCACGCATTTTCTTCGCAGAAATATAATCTGGATACATGCGTTTTGAAGAACACTTTACAGCTAAACGTGTTAAATAGTCATATTTTCCACCTGTTAAATTATTAAAGTCATCTAATACATAAATTAACTTAGGGAATGCAGGCGTTACATAAACACCCTTTTCATTTTTTATGCCTTGATAACGTTGTTTTAACACTTCTTCAATAATCATCGCATTTTCTTCTAAGTATTCATCCTCTTTATCTAAATGTAAAAATAAGGTGACAAATGGTGATTGTCCATTCGTTGTCATTAACGTATTAATTTGATATTGAATCGTTTGAACACCTGCTGAAAGTTCTGATTGTACACGTTCATCCACTAATTTTTTAATTTGTTCTTTTGTTAAACTTGAATCACTTTCTTTAATACGTTTTTCAAATTTTTCTTTACTAAGACGTAAATATTTACCTAAATGTTTTAGATTGACAGATTGTCCCCCATATTGATTACTTGCTACACTCGCAATAATTTGAGTGGTAATGGTACAAGCTACTTGAAAGCTTTTTGGACTTTCAATCATCTTTCCATTCATCACAGTTCCTTTATCTAACATATCCCCAATATTAATTAAACAGCAATTAAAAATAGGTTGGACAAAATAATCCATGTCATGAAAGTGTAAAATTCCCTCTTCATGAGCTTTAATAATTTTTTCTGGAAGCAAAATACGATTCGTTAAATCTCTGGATACTTCTCCTGCAATATAATCACGTTGTGTTGACGCAAGGGCTGTATTTTTATTTGAATTTTCTTCACGTAACTCTTTATTTTCATTGCGAATAAGTCTTAAAATAGATTCATCTGTCGTATTAGACTTACGAACTAACATACGGTTATAACGATAAACAATATATCTTTTCGCAAGTTCAAATTTTTTAAATTCCATTAATTTAAACTCAATCATATCTTGAATATCTTCAACAAGTAAACGTTTTTTCCCTAAAGACTCTATATAATCAACAATCTTTTCAATTTGTTTTGGCGTTGCTTTCTCTTTCTTTTCAACCTCTTCATTTGCCTTTTCAATAGCAATAATAATTTTAGCACGATCGTAATTTACAATTCGACCATCTCTTTTAATAATCTTCATCCTGTACCTCCTACTTTATACTCTCATTATAACTTACTTCTTTTGTTCAAGTTGTTGCAAATGCAACAATTTTAGAATATAATATTTTTAGAGAAAGAGGGTGTGATGATGAACCCAAGGAATCTATTCTATAATCTTAGTGAAAAAGAAATTAAAAAAATTTTTAAAAAAGCAGAAACCAAAACAATCGAATATAAACGTGATCAAATCATCATTACCAATGTACGTCATACGAACCTTGTTGGGCTTATTTTAGAAGGTAGTGCTAAGGTTATGAGCTTTGATATCAACGCAAATAAGACTTTATTAGAAGAACTAGAAAAAGATGATGTTTTTGGATCGATCTTCTCCTTCCTTACAGAAAACGAGTTAGAAGTTATTGCCAATTCAAATTGTAAAATTATTTTCTTTGACTATCAAACACTCATCGCAAATCATAAAATTGCTGAAAATATGTTATATATTTTATCCAACAAATTATTAATTTTAAATGAACGTATTGAAATCCTTTCTAAAAAAACGATTCGTGAAAAAATACTCGTTTACTTTTCTTTTTTAAAAACAAAACATAACAGTAAATATATTGAACTTCCCTTCTCTTATACTGAACTCGCAGAGTATTTAGGTGTAAATCGAAGTGCAATGAGTCGTGAACTAAAAAACCTAAAAGATGAAGGTTTTATTGAAACTTATGGTACTAAAATTAAATTAACGTATTAAAAAAATCGTAGTCTTTTCTACGATTTTTGTTATTTCAATTTCCTAAATTCCGACGAATCCCATATAAGTAATAAATCCAAAGAAAATAAGCGTTAAAATCCATCCATTAATTTTATCAGCCTTTGTTGATTTATAAGGAACACCGACGGCCATAGCTAGTAAAATACCCCCGATTAAACCACCAATATGAGCCATATTATTAATACCCGGTATCGCAAAGCCAATACCTAGGTTTAAAATAATTAGTGGTATAATTTGTGATTTCATTACGCTTCCTAAATAAACACGATAATGGTATCCAAAATATACTAAAGCACCTAAAAGGCCAAAAAGGGCTCCACTTGCTCCAGCAGATACAGTTCCATTTCCAGGGAAAACCATAGATAATAAATTTCCTGCAAAGGCACTTCCTAGATAAAGAACTAAGAATTTTGTTTTTCCAAAGAATCCTTCAAGTTCTGGTCCAATGACATATAAAGAATACATGTTGCATAATAAATGGAAGATACCAATATGAAGAAAGGCACTGGTAATCAAACGATAAAATTCTCCTGAAAGAACAAAGTCTTTTTGGAAAGCCCCAAATTTTAAAAGCGTATAAACATTCGTACTTCCTTTACCAAAAAGATACATTGAAAGAAAGAATAAAAGGTTTAAAACAATCAAAACTGGAGTAACTACTGGGCGTTTTGGTTTAAATAAATCCTCAGCTTGTGTCGCCGACGCTTCATTTTTACGTCCAATTTCTGTTGTAATTTTCATAAAAAGTTCCATGCCTGTTTCCTTGAAATTCGTTTCTTTCGTAATATCTGGAAATACTTCTAATAGCGAATGTCTTTTTGTTAAATCATTTAAATCTTTTACTTTTATACAACGAATATTTCCAATTTGCTCTTCCTCTTCCACATGAACATTTTCACCTAGATTTAAGAAAATACTCATTACATTCATTGAAAAAGAAAATGTTTTTTGTTTAATTTTTCTAGATATTTGACGAGTTTTTAATAAATCATATTGTAATTGTTCATCATTGTGAATATAATTTGTAACAATACGAACAATTTTCATGTCACTATTTAAATTTTCTAACCAAATTTCATTTTGTGCCCCATGAAGAATCACGGGTGAGTATTCCTGTTCTGTAATAAAATAATGTAATAATTTCATGACGATTTCATTCATTTCGTCTGTTAAGTTCATTTCCATAATTCCTCCTGTATATTTTTAAATTCCCCATCATATATTTTAATGGTGATGATATGAAAAAATTCCTTTTCTTTCTTCTTTTTTTACTTCCATGGTACCTTCATCGCTTATTATTTTCTATCGATCTAAACTATTATAATCAGTTAAAATTAATCTTTCATTTCCCGCCATTTTTCTTCTCTATTTTATGGAGTATCATTTACCTTGGTATTGCTTGTGTATCTACAAAAATCTATCTTACTTATGGCAAAAGTGGTGCGAAAGAATATTTCCGCAGTTTACTTTTTAATTATATCATTCATATCTTATTTACTTATTTCTTTTTTACGATGAAAAGTCCTTTTTTAGGATTTACTGATAGTATTATGCTTTTTATTAGTACGTTAATTTGTTACTACGAAACACGGGAATTAGATGAATCTTTAAGTAAGTATTTTATTCCCTATCTTATCATAACTCTTAGTTCTACGATTTTATTATTATTCGCAATCTTTATGAATCTTTAAACGTATTTAAAATCTGCTCGAAGCAATCTGGTATAGGACTTGTAAATTCCATATATTCTCCAGTTGTTGGATGTTTAAAACCTAGTTCACAGGCATGTAAACATTGCCCAGAATCATCGATTTTTTTTCGTTTCCCATACACTGGGTCATTTACAATAGGATGTCCAATATAATTCATATGAACACGAATTTGATGTGTTCTTCCAGTTTCTAGAACACATTCAATGAGCGTTACATCCTTAAAACGTTCTAAAACTTTAAAATGAGTAATCGCTGCTTTACTATTTTCAGCAGTTACCGTTTGTTTCTTTCGATCCTTAGGATCTCTACCAATAGGCGCATCAATGGTTCCTGTATCATGAGGAATAACCCCCCATACTAAAGCAACATATTTTCGATGTGTTGTTTTTTCTTCTAATTGTTTTGCAAGGGATGCATGAGCTTCATTGTTTTTAGCAACCATTAATAACCCTGTGGTATAAGCATCAATACGATGAACAATGCCAGGACGAAAATCTCCATTCATGTCACTTAGTGTTTTCGCATGATACAAAAGTCCATTTACTAAAGTATGGTCAGGGCTTCCAGGAGCAGGATGGACAACTACACCGTTTTCCTTATCTACCACTAAAACATCATCATCTTCATAAACAATATTTAAATGCATATCTTCTGGTTCGAGATTCATTTCAGGTTCTTGATAATCCCCTACCAAAAGTTCATCGCCAGCTTTCACACGATAACTATTTTTTAATTCATGACCCTGTAGTGTAACTACACCACTTTGAATCATTTTTGCAGCCTTACTGCGACTAATATGTAACGTAGCCATTAAATATTGATCCAAACGAATTCCAGATGTTTCTTCTACCTTAATTTTTTCCATAATTTTTCACCCCATATGGTATCTATCACGAGTAAAATTGTCCCTAAAACAATACCAATATCCGCAATGTTAAAAACAGGATAATGATACGTAAAAATGGTAAAATCCAAATAATCAATCACATGTCCTAAAAAAATACGATCGATTAAATTACCTAACACTCCACCAATAAAGAGACTATAACTTATTTGTTCTATGGTACTTATTTTTTTGTTTCTTAGAAAAAAGAAATAAAGAAAAATAAGTGTTGTGCAAGCAATCAAAATAAGAAAAAGTTTATTTCCACTAAAAATATTCCATGCGGCACCATCATTCTCAACATAAGTAATATGAAACGCCGATGGAATCACTGGGATAGATTGATATAAATGCATTCCACGCTGAACCATAAACTTCACCAATTGATCTACAAAAAGTGTACTAATCATCACAACAAATCCAAGATATTTCATAAATTTCACCTTTTAGTATTATATCATTTTTTTACTATTTTTCAAACATTTCTACTTTACCATCATTCCCTATCCATAAAACTTGCTGAACTGGGTAATTTTTAATGAAGTTTTTTCCATCCTCCATATTCATTGTATATAACTTATAAGATAAAATACTAGCAAGTATCGAATCAGATGCAACAACAGTAACAGATTTATGATAAGTATATGGGTATTTTGTATTTGGGTCAATCACAGGAACATAGGTAGTGCCATCCACAGCTACTGGATGATTCCCCACCGTATAAATACTTACATTGTTCTCTTTAATTATTGTTTCTACGTTTTCCGATATAGGATTGATAATCGCCGTATGAAATTCATCACGATAATGCTTCCCAACCGTAATATTACCAGCTAAATTGAACAAATAAGAAGTTGTTTTTTTATGTTTTAAATAGTTTTGTAAACAATCACTAATATAACCAAAATAATAGCCATCAATATTAATATCATAAACTTTCGAGTATAGAGAGTCCTTATTTACCTTAATATCATTTCGATAGGAAGAAGTTTGCTTTAAATCTTCCAGAGCTGGAACATTGTTATCTTTTAACGAATTCTTCCAAAGATTTGTTAAAGTTGCGTTATTCATAAAAAGTTGCACATGATTGAACTGGTCAACCATACGTAACACTTCTTGTGACACAGATACACTTCCTTGTTGTTTGTTTACTTTATTTACTTCAGAGACGAAAGAGTCCTCAAGTGTTTGATAATATAAAATCATCTTTTTTAATTCTTTCTTTTTGTCTGTTTTACTATAAATCGTAATCTCACAAATTTGATCTAGACATTTAAACGTTTCTTTATACTCTTTGATTTGCGACCTAGAATAAAGAACAAACCCTCCAATCAAGAAAACGATTAAAAATAATAAAATAAATAATCTCTTTTTCATAAAACCTCCATATGAAAAAAAGTAATTAATTACTTTCTTTCATTAAATCATCATACACTTCATGAAGTCTTTTCCCTACAGTCGTCAAATCTCTTTCACACGCCACTTCATAAGCTTTTTCTGTGACATCAGGTAATTCTCCTGAAATAATTTTCTTTATTTTTTCTTCAAATTCATCTAAGTTTTTTGCTTTATACGTATTAACCCCGTCAATCATCCATCCATCAAAATTAGGTATATCACGAATTAACGATTTTGTTTTACAAGCACAGGCTTCAACAATCGGAATTCCTTCGGTCTCTTCTAGGGTTGGAAATAAGTATAAGTCACACCCACACATTGCAGCACGAATCATATCGCGTTCAACATAACCCGCAAATGTTAAATTGTCTAGTTTGGTATGAACGGCATCACGAACATTTTGAGGTGATGCAGAAAGTGGACTATATCCAAACCAAATAAATTTATATTCTGGAAGTCTTTTCGCTAACTCGACAAAGTCAATAATACCTTTACGTTCAATATAAAGTCCTATACCAATGATAACTTTATCTTCGCTAGTATATCCATAGGTTTCACGAAATTTTTTTCCTAATTCTAAATCACGTTTAAAAAATTCCATTTCAATTCCATTACTAATGGCGTATATTTTTTTATTTTCTAAACCTTTATAATGTTCAAGTAAGCCTTTTGCATAAAGAGTTGGCGTAATTAAAACATCACCTACGCTGTAGCACTTAATTAACCATTTTTTAAACAATCCTGAAAATAAATTCGATCCAAGGAAAGAATTTCTAAAATCTTCTTCGGTAGAGTGCGCATGATATACAACCTTTTTTCCATGTTTTTTTGCTTTCTTTGCGAATAAATAGGATTTTGGAAAATAGGTATTAATGTGTAAAATATCATAATCCTCCGTAGGATTTAACGTATAATCAATGTGTTCTAAAGATAAGGCTTTTTGTTGATGTTGAATTGCTTTTCCAAGGCCACTTTTGCCAACGGCTTTTAATCCTTCTGTATATAATAAAACTTTCATATTCTCACCACTTTTATTGTATCATTATAAAACAAGTTTTACAAGAATAACATCTTCTCCAATTTTCTCAATTTGTGCCCAACGAATTTCTACTTCATTCGATGTTGAAAACATGGAAATAAAAAATTTTGTTTTTTCAACAATTAAAGAATCCAATTTCCCTTCAAAATCAATATTAACATCAATAATATTCCCAACACGTTTTCCGTCGATCACATTCACAACATCTTTATTTTGTAAATCTGAAAGTCGCATACAACCACCCATAGTATTTTATGAAAAAAAGTTCTCTAAAAGAACTTTCTTTCATATTTAAAGCTTTTCTATTTCTTCTTCTGTAAGTGAAGTGATTTTGGAAATAAGTTCTAAAGAGAGCCCTTCTTCTTTCATTTTTCGTGCAGTTTCTAGTTTGGTGTTAAGCGTTCCTTCTGTAATTCCTTGTTCAATACCTTGTTCGATTCCTTTACTAATTCCTTCGGTTAATCCTTCTTCAAAAGAGATCTTCTTCTCTGTGTTTAAGATCATTCGGTCATCTTCTTCATCGCTGATCCATGGCGTAAACCAGGTTTCTTTATTTACTTTTTCTACTTTCTCTTTAAACTCTTTCATTAACGAATCACCACCTGAAATCTCTCTTAACTTCTCTAGTCCTTTTTCATCTAAATCCAACATGATTAATTCTTTATATTTTCTAATCTTCTCTTCATCTAAACTATACCAAATATCCATGATTTTGTCCATATTATATTCAATGATTTTGAAGTTTTCTACATACTTTTCTCCTCTATGATTCATTACTTCATATTCTTCTTTTTCTTCCTTACTATTTCCTAATCCATAGGTTAAAT
>JAETPN010000024.1 GCA_021771185.1 Bacillota bacterium
ATCCTACAGGATTTGTAGAAGCAGCTGTTAAAGGTATGTTACCTCATAACACACTTGGAAGAAAACAAGGGATGAAATTATTTGTTTACACTGGTAGTGAACATCCACACGCAGCACAAAAACCAGTAGAGTTAAAAATTAAGGGATAGGAGGACGAGAATATGGCAAATGTACAATACAGAGGAACTGGACGTAGAAAGTCTTCAGTAGCACGTGTTATTTTAACACCAGGTGCAGGTAAAATTGTTATTAATGGTAAAGAAGCTAAAGATTATTTACCATCAGATGTATTATTAATGATCGTCAACCAACCACTTGAATTAACTGGAACAACTGGTAAGTTTGATGTGTCAGTAAACGTTTATGGTGGAGGATACACAGGTCAAGCTGGAGCAATCCGTCATGGTATTTCTAGAGCTTTATTAGAAGCTGGTTCTGATTATAGACCAGTATTAAAAGCTGCTGGATTATTAACTCGTGATGCACGTGTTAAAGAACGTAAGAAATATGGTCTTAAAGCTGCACGTAGAGCACCACAATTCTCTAAACGTTAGTAATAATTGTTGTGAGAAGATTAGAGAAGTATTTAGACTTTGTGAGAAGTTTAGATGCTTCTTTTTTTTATTTCAAATTAAGATATAGTTTAATATATAATAAATTATAGAAAGGAGTATTTAAATGAACAGAACTAATATTAAGAAGACAAAAAAACAAATAGTAGAGTATTGGGTACAACATGTAGAAGAAAGTGATTTGAGTATTGATTTTTTTGAAGCAGAAAAATTATATTGGAGATATGGATGTAAAAGGTCATTAAAGCGTTGTCATATCATTCCATATTCCTTAGGTGGAAAAGATGTACCATCAAATTTTGTTTTACTATGTAAAAGATGTCATTTAGATAACCCAAATGAGGCTGATGAGGAAATAATGTGGGATTGGTTAAATGCTTATAAAGTTCCTTTTTATGATACCTTTTGGAATATTCAAGGAATAGAAGAGCACAAGAAGATATATTCTATTTCTTTTGAAAAAAGAGTTAGAAAAGAGGAAAATAGGTATTGATAATTTAAGTGAAATCAAACAAATATTAAAAGAACAAAATAAGAAAACATCATATCATTTTGGAGAGCCACATTTAAATATTGCTACATTTGTTGGAGTATATAGAATGACAATAAAAGAATATGATAGACGACATAATTTAAAAATAGATAAGAAAATCATTCCTTATATTCTAAGAAGAATTCATTCTCATTTTAATAGAGAAAATTGAGAAATTACAGAAGAATTCTAGCATACTACAATAACTTGTTTTCAAAATATCTATCAAGATAAAAATGGTCTAATATTATTTTAAATAAGTAGATAGTATTTTGTTCTATTGACAATTTCACATAAAACATATAATATTTTTATATAGAAAGAAGGGAAACAATGAAAAAAATAAAGTTATTATGTGCATTATTTTTGGCTCTAACACTTGTAGCCTGTGGTGGAGGAATGGATAAAATAAATGCAAAAGGTGAAAACACAGTAGATGGCTACATGAATTATGAAATCTTATATTCTCAAAAAACAAGTAAAATTGAACCACCTATTTTAAATGGATATTATACTTATTATAAGGCAAAACAAACTGAAAATATTTTAGTAGACTTAGTTATGAAAGTAGAAAATATATCTGATAAGGAAATTGCATTAAAAGATTTAAAAGGTGTCTTTAAAATTGATGATAACGAATATACAGCAACAAAGATACTAGAAAAAAGTGATACTTCTTTATCTGTGTCAGGATCAATTGCTACTAAAGAAACAAAAGTTATCCATATGTATGCAGAAGTTGGTAGTAAAACTGATTTAACAAAAGATATTCAATTTAACTTAACTGCAAATGAAAAAGAAGCAGAGTTAACATATAAATTGAGTGATTTAGAACGTCAAAAAGAATATCAAAAATCTGGATATGTTTTAAAAGATGAAAATGCTGAAATTACATTAAAGAAAATAAAAATGACAGATACACTTAATCCAAGTAAACCATCTTCATTTTATAGATATTATAAAACTTCTAGCAATAAAACATTTACTGCTTTAGAAGTATCAATTAAAAATGTAGGTAAAGAGGATTTATCTTCTTCAAAACTAGTTGGAGCTAAAGTTTTTGTGGATGGAACACAGTATAATGGAGAGCTTATTATAGAAGATGATAAACAAGCTAATTTAACAACTGTAAGTACAATAAAAGCTGGAGAATCACGAAAAGCTTATTTAGCAGCTGAAGTTCCTTCAGAAGCTAAGAATAAATCTATTGAAGTATCAGTTTATTATGCTGGACAAGAGGTTTATATAAAAAAATAAATTCATCACTGATGTCAAGTAAAATTGAAAATGTCCTAAAAATTTAGTATTTTAAGCACCGATTTGTTGTCGGTGCTTTTGGCTACCAAAATACTGTAAAATATTATCAGTTCTCCATGGATGATCCAAAGGTGGT
>JAETPN010000025.1 GCA_021771185.1 Bacillota bacterium
TTTCTTTACTGTTATTGAAAAACCATACCAACCCGATTTACTATAAATGATGGTGAATTCATCCTGATCAATTAAATCCTTTTGTTTTTTAATCATCTAATGTCCTCCTTTTCATTTTTTTGAATCTGTTTTGAATAAATCATCGATTGATACATCTAAGGCAGAGGCAATCATTGGTATATGTTCTGGTCTAATCAATTGTCGATTACATAACATATTACTAAAATTTTTTTCATTGATTTTGCAACGGTTTGCAACTACTTTTTGTTTCAATCCTTTTTCATTGATTAATTTTCTACCACTCCTCTCCATTTAAACAGAATCAACATTACTTAACGATTTTTGAATATTCATACCTGTGACTATTGCATTTATAATTTCAAGTTCATTATCGTTGAGTTTACTAACTTGTTTTACAAAATAACTTGTTTTTTCAATTTCCTTTTTTAATTCTTCCCAAGTCATACATTTGTGTTTTTCACTCATTTTATCACCTCCTATCGAGTTCACAAACTCATAATATCATCACTTTACCGAGTTGTCAACTCTTTCGTTTGTTTTATAAATAAAATAAATGTGTTGATATACTCATATTCTTATGCTATCATATGGTCAAGGAGGTGATAAATTGAACAGCGTAGGAGCTAGATTTAAAGAATCGAGAAAAAAATTAGGTCTGTCTCAAGCTGGGGTTGGTGAAAAGCTAGGTGTTAATAGGGATGTAATTGCAAATATCGAGCAAGATAGATTAAAAAATCCTCAGCAAAAAGAACCATTATTTAAATTGTATTGTAGATTATTCGGAATAAATTATATTTGGTTATTAGAAGGCATAGGAAATCCTATCTCCGAATTTCCAAAAACAATACTAGATGATTTAGCCGAAACTTATAATTTAAGTGAAAATGCTAAAGAGTTGGTGAAAAAATTTGTAAGTATGCCCGAAGAAAAAAGAGACATAATAATGGAATTATTTGACCCAATAAAAAAGGACGGTGATTAATCAGATCATCGTCCTTTTAGTTCAATATTAAATAATTTAAATAATCTAGCATCTTATATAAATCTTCTTGATTCATTCTTTCTAGATAATATAAAATTGTTTTTATTATATCTTGTTTCCTCCTTGTGTTTATTCTGCTTTTTTTGTTATAAATTTTATTTCTTTCTTCCATAACTCCTCCCTCTCCTTGCTATCCATAAATTAATTATATGTCTAAAAACACAATAAAAAAAGGGAAAACAGCATAATTCCCATATATGGGAATTTTATTACGTTTTTACGAATTTTACTTGACTTTTGAATCAAATAGGTCTGTAATTTTAACGCTCATTGCTAATGCAATCCATTCCATTTCTAGCATATCAGGCCAAATTTCCTCACGTTCATATCGGCTAATAGATGATTTACTTATCCCGGTCAATTTTGCTAATTCTATTTGTGTTAATTTTCTTTTTTTTCTAACTTCTCTTATTTTCAGTTTCATAAACATAGTATGTTTATTTTAACAATATTTTATTCACTGTTAAAAATTGTAAAATTGTGTGCTATTATAAATAGTGTATAGAATTAGGTAAACACACTTCATGGTGTTTATATAAATAAAGAATATGAAGGGAGAATTTAAAACAATGGCAACAAACAAAGAAATTGATTTCATTTGGACTTTTAAGACTAAAGTTGAACCAGATGACACTATTACGTCTATTCTTCTTGATGGTGAAGAGATACTACAATGCTATAAAACCATAAGAGATCAGGCTGCATTAACAAACAAACGTATTATTATCATGGATAAACAAGGGCTGACAGGTAAAAAAATAGAGATATATTCAATACCTTATCGCACTATTGATATGTGGTCTAGCGAAAATGCAGGAAAACTATTCGATGTAAATTCAGAATTAGAATTATGGACTAAAGCGGGTCACTTTAAAATTAATCTTGACCCTAAATGTGATATAAGAGAATTTGATAAAATCCTAGGCAATGCAATATTAAATGCCTAACCTAAAAAAGACCACCTTTTACAAGGTGGTCTAACAGTAGTATAGTTATAACGAATTATTCCAATTGCACACTGTTATAACTATGCTCCTATTATATCAAATAAAGGAGTTGATTTAAATGTCAATTAGAGAAGTAAAATCAAAAAAAGCAAAAAAAGGAGTTACATATAGAGTTTATTTCGATTATAAAGATAAATATGGAAGATCTCAACATTATTCAAAAAGTGGCTTTGTTAAAAAAACAGATGCACAAAATCATGAAAGACTTATATATTCTAAAATAGTTGATGGATCGTTGATAAATATTAAAAAAACGTTTGGCGATGTCTGGGAGGAATATATAGAAACTGATCCCCACACTTCAGTGACTACAAAACAGATTCGCAGTTCATATTATAATAAACATATACGACCACAGTTTGAGGATGCTGATATTACACTTCTTGATTACACCATAATTCAGA
>JAETPN010000003.1 GCA_021771185.1 Bacillota bacterium
AATTCGCAACTTCGGTAATATGCTTAGCCCCGGTACATCTTCGGCGCAGTGTCACTCGACTAGTGAGCTATTACGCACTCTTTAAAGGATGGCTGCTTCTAAGCCAACCTCCTAGCTGTTTTGACAACTCCACAACCTTTCCCACTTAGCATATATTTTGGGACCTTAGTTGGCGATCTGGATTCTTTTCCTTTTGCGTATGGACGTTATCACCCATACACTGACTGCTCTACATACATTCCTAACATTCGGAGTTTGATTACACTCAGTACAGCTAGATGCCGCCATTGTATATTCAGTGCTCTACCTTCAGGATGCTTCATTAGAACGCTAGGCCTAAACCTATTTCGGGGAGAACCAGCTATATCCGAGTTCGATTGGAATTTCACCGCTAGCCACAAGTCATCCGCGCACGTTTCCTAGTACGTCGGTTCGGTCCTCCAGTTTGTGTTACCAAACCTTCAACCTGCTCATGGCTAGATCACTCGGTTTCGGGTCTATCGCATCATACTAAATCGCCCTATTAAGACTCGCTTTCGCTTCGGCTCCGTCTCTTCAACTTAACCTCGCATGATACAATAACTCGCCGGTTCATTCTGCAAAAGGCACGCCATCACCCATTAACGGGCTCTGACTTCTTGTAAGCACATGGTTTCAGTATTCTATTTCACTCCCCTCCCGGGGTTCTTTTCACCTTTCCCTCACGGTACTTGTTCACTATCGGTCACTAGAGAGTATTTAGCCTTACGGGATGGTCCCCGTGGATTCCGACAAGGTTACACGTGCCTCGCCGTACTCAGGATACCCTATAAAGTTCATAACATTTCGTCTACAGGACTATCACCTTCTACGGTTTGCTTTCCCACACAATTCGACTATATTATGATTTTGTAACTTTTTAACATAAGGTCCTACAACCCCAATCCGAAGATTGGTTTGGGCTATTTCCGTTTCGCTCGCCACTACTAAGGAAATCGATTTTTCTTTCTGTTCCTCCAGTTACTAAGATGTTTCAGTTCACTGGGTTGCTCGCATATACCTATGTATTCAGTATATGATACCTACGCATTACCATAGGTGGGTTTCCCCATTCGGAAATCTCCGGATCAAAGCGTACTTACCGCTCCCCGAAGCATATCGTAGTTTGTCACGTCCTTCATCAGCTTCTAGTGCCAAGGCATTCACCATGCGCCCTTAGCAATTTAATCACCATTTGTTTGTTATTTATCCTAATTTAATTGAGATAATTTTAATGTGATATATGCGACAGATTTTCTAACAATAAGTTAGGGCTCTTTTCATATATCACTACCACATTATCAAGTTTTCAAAGAACTATTCTTGAGAAATCGAATGATCTCTCAAAACTAAGCAAAATTCACTATTATAGTTAGATACGTAATTTCGATTTAATCTTTCTCCATAGAAAGGAGGTGATCCATCCCCACCTTCCGGTAGGGATACCTTGTTACGACTTCACTCCAGTCACCTGTCCTACCTTCGTTGGCCCCCTCCTAAAAGGTTAGGCTACCAACTTCGGGCATTACAGACTCCCATAGCGTGACGGGCGGTGTGTACAACACCCGGGAACGTATTCACCCTGGCATTCTGATCCAGGATTACTAGCGATTCCAACTTCATGGAGTCGAGTTGCAGACTCCAATCCGAACTGGGACCGACTTTGGAGATTTGCTCCACCTCACGGTATTGCGTCTCTTTGTATCGGCCATTGTAGCACGCCTGTAGCCCTAGACGTAAGGGGCATGATGATTTGACGTCATCCCCACCTTCCTCCGGTTTGTCACCGGCAGTATCTTTAGAGTTCTCAACTGAATGTTAGCAACTAAGGATAAGGGTTGCGCTCGTTATCGGACTTAACCGAACATCTCACGACACGAGCTGACGACAACCATGCACCACCTGTCACCCGGGTAACCTCCACTATATTTCTATAGCTTTGCCGGGGATGTCAAGTCTAGGTAAGGTTCTTCGCGTATCTTCGAATTAAACAGCATGCTCCACCGCTTGTGCGGGTGCCCGTCAATTCCTTTGAGTTTCAGCCTTGCGACCGTACTACTCAGGCGGAGTACTTAATGTGTTAACTTCAGCACCGAATAATTCCGACACTTAGTACTCATCGTTTACGGCGTGGACTACTAGGGTATCTAATCCTATTTGCTCCCCACGCTTTCGTGCCTCAGCGTCAGTAATGGCCCAGCAAACCGCCTTCGCCACTGGTGTTCCTTCTAATATCTACGCATTTTACCGCTACACTAGAAATTCCATTTGCCTCTACCATACTCAAGCCTGCCAGTTTCTAAAACGAACCGAAGTTAAGCTTCGGGCTTTAATCTTAGACTTAACAAGCCGCCTACGCACCCTTTACGCCCAATAAATCCGGATAACGCTCGCTCCCTACGTATTACCGCGGCTGCTGGCACGTAGTTAGCCGGAGCTTTCTGGCGAGGTACCGTCAGCCTACCATCATTTCCTATGGTAGGGATTCTTCCCTCGCAACAGAGCTTTACAATCTATAAGACCTTCATCACTCACGCGGCATTGCTCGTTCAGGGTTTCCCCCATTGACGAATATTCCTAACTGCTGTCTCCCGTAGGAGTCTGGGCCGTGTCTCAGTCCCAGTGTGTCCGATCAGCCTCTCAGCTCGGATATGCATCGTAGCCTTGGTAGGCCATTACCCCACCAACTAACTAATACACCGCAAGCCCATCCCAAAGTGAAGCAAACGCTCCTTTTAACACTTCTACTTATGTAAAAGTGGATTATCCGGTATTAGCTATCGTTTCCAATAGTTATCCCAGTCTTTGGGGTAGGTTACCCACGTGTTACTCACCCGTCTGCCACTAGGTGGAGAATCCTCGTCAGACTAAATCCGCTCATTGAGCAAGCTCGCAGAGTTTCAATAGTCGTCAGAGGGCCACCTCGTTCGACTTGCATGTCTTAGGCATGCCGCCAGCGTTCATCCTGAGCCAGGATCAAACTCTCCAAAAAAATAATTTTTTAAAGTTTGTTTTTTGTTTGTCCTAACTATAATTTAATGAATTGACTTTTGCTCAGTTTTCAAAGATCATTCTTGCTTTCATTAATATTAATTGCCGAAAGCACTAATAATATATCAAACACTTTTGTCGAAGTCAATACTTTTTTTGAATTTTTTTTAATTTCTTGTATTAGCTTTACAAATAATGTTTAATAACGTTTTTCATCGAGCCATTTCTTTTGGTTCAACGTTTTTAATTATACACACTAACGAAACAAATTGCAACCCTTTTTTTAAAATTTTTTTAATTTTTTTAATTTTTTTTAAGGTTTTTTCAATTAATTCCATTTTTGCATATTTTGTCGATTTTTTTGTTTCTTTTTTGCACCGACGTTTTCCATTATAGCGTAAGAAAAAATAAAATGCAACCCTTTTTTTGAAATTTTTTCATTTTATTTCATTTCATAAGAAAAGGATCAATATTTATTGCCTCCTACACTATAATATATTCTCCATTGCCAATTATATTACTACTTTTTTTGAACTTTACATTCTTTATAAATTTCATAATACTTTTTATTAAATTCACTATGAAATACCGGACTACCACTTTTATAAAATTCAATCAAATCACTAAGTCCTTGATTAATAACCTTATCCAATTCGTCAGAGTAATTCATAATTCTCTTATGATACTTATACTCTAGCCGATCTAATATCTTATAACTTCCATTTGGAAAAATTCGTAAGTCTAAATCATAATCAATATATTTTATTGTATTCTCCTCAATGATAAATGGTGTCGCTATATTGCAATAATAATAAATCCCATCTTTTTTCAATTGTGCAATTACATTAAACCAACGGTCTTTAAAAAAATACATAATTGCAGGTTCCTTTGTTTTCCAAAAACTTCCTTCAGCCTCTGTCACATTTGTTTTTTTATTTCCAAAGACAAGATAATCTTTTTTAATATCTAAAACAACTGCTTCATCCCAAGCACGGTGGATTTTTCCGTTATGCTTATAACACTGTATTTGAAGTTTATCGCCAATATGTAATCCCATATGTCTCACTTCCTTAGTTCCATTATATAATAAAATGAAAGAAAACACCAACATAAGATTGGTGTTCTTTTATTTTTCCTGTAAATATTCCAAAGCGCGCGCTAATTGGGAATCATTTTCTTCCGATGGATTTTCCAAATAAGTCTCACTTAGTTCAACTTCGATATCTGGTGATATTCCTTTTCCATGAATCCAATTTCCTTTAGGTGTTAACCATTTTTTTGTCGTAAATTTATATTCCCCTTGATTCACATCTTTTAACTCTTGAACAGTTCCCTTACCATAAGTTGTCTTCCCAATCGTAATTGCCTCATACTCTTCCTTTAATGCTGCAACTAATAACTCAGAAGCTGAGGCACTACCCTCATTTGTTAAAAGAACAATTGGATATTTTTTTGTCACTTTTCCTTGTGAATAAAATTTTTGTATATCATCTTTTTTCTGTGTTTGATAAATAACATGACTTTTATCTAAAAATAAAGCAAGTAAATCTGTTACTGTAGATAAATGACCCCCACTATTTCCACGAACATCAATAATTAAAGAATCTATTTTATTTTTTTCTAAATCTTCTAATTTTTCTTTAAATTGTTGATATGCAGAAACAGAAAAAATTTCTAAGGAAATATAACCGATCTTTTTTTCTCCTTTTTCATAAATTTTAGTGTCGACTGCAGGTATCTCAATATGTTGTCTTTGTACAGTCACGGTTTTCTCCTCTGTACCACGCAAAATAGTCAATTGAAATTTATCATCTTTTAATTTTTTAATTTTATTTACTAAGGTTGATGTACTCTCTTTTCGAATATTCTCTTTGTTTAAGGAAAGAATAATATCTCCCTTCTGTAAACCAGCTTTACTAGCCGAACTATTTTCAAATACCGAAGTAATTTCAATTTCTTGATCTTTATTATTAAAAACTTCAATACCAATTCCTTCATAATTTCCATCTAGACGGACATCAAAACTATTTGATGAACCTTCAATAAACGTCGCATAGGGATCTCCTAAAGCTGCTAACATCCCACGAATCGCACCATTTATTAGTGTCTCATCTTTAACATCTTCATAATAGTTTTCTTTAATATCCTTAAAAGTATCAATCACTTTATTCATTCCCTTTGGTACATTCATTTTGTTTGACTTCAATATCGTTCGTGTTCCAAAGATATAACCCACAAACAAACTGACCATGCAAGTAACAATAACTAAACCTAGCATATCCGTTGTTTTAAACATTGGGAAAAATTCCTTTTGTTCTCCTTTTTTCTTTTCCTTATATATAGGCTTTTCAACTTTCACTTTTTTTTGATGATCATTATGCTTACTTAAAAATGTTTTTCTTTCCTTTTTTTGGGTAGAAATTTTGGTATTTTGATTTTTATTTTCTGATTTTTTCTTCATTTCTACACTTCCTTTTCTTTTATTATAGCAAATTATAAATCAACTTACACATCTTTTCTTCTATTATACGATATTTGCAAAAAAAGATTACGCACGTAATCTATTTTTCAGCTAATACTTTTAATTGATCAACAATCGCATCTTTTCCTTCAAAAAATTCTGTAATTTGATCATTTTCTATTTTAAGTAATGTATCCTCTTTGATACGTAAATCACTAATGGAATCAATATCAAAATTACTTCCTTCTTCACCTGTTACAAGATAGCGCTTATTAAAAGGGCTTTCTAAATCAGAAGTATAAATCTTCCAAGCATTTTCTTTTGCTTTATATGTAGTTATATATGAATTATACAAATTCGATTGTTCTTCGTTTTGAACAAGGACATAATAATTTTCTGAAGGTTGTGAAAACAACGTTCCTAATATAATTTCATCATATTGAATTACTGCAGCTTGGTTGTTAGTATTTGTATTGTCTGTTTTCTTATTATGATCAATCACTGTAGATAATGCATAAAACACACCAAAAAGAAAGATAATAATAAGAAGAAAGATTCCTAATTTTTTTAACTCATCATTGGTTGACGTTGGACTTTCATAAATCATTTTTTGATTATTTGTTTTTTTCTTTGTTTGTTTTGTTTTCTTTGCCATAGTATCACCTAGATCATATTATATCATACTTTTCTTCGTTTTGATACCCTATTTTCCAACTGGAAGTGCACTAATTGAGCGCGCAACTGTAATTAATTCATCTGCTTTCATTGTTTCAGATACTACATAATACTCAATACCATTACTAATCCATGTTACGGAAGAATCAGAAACAGCAGCTACACTATCTGCGATTAATTCAGGCTCACCATACATTGGGATAGTTTCTAACGTATCAGAGTAACTTGAAGTTTCTTGTACTAACATAAAAGGATTATCACCATCAAATGTTAAGATAATTCGCTCTCCATCTTGTTTATCTACTTTATCTTGGCTAGTTAATGTTGTATTCGTTGGAATATACATTGGATAGATAATATCCTCTAACTTACCTGTTGGTTTCGTTGTGTTCGTACTTTTGTTTACCATATTCGATTTTAAAGTGAACGTACTTTTCTTAAAAGTTGCTTTTAAATCTACTTCATCAAAAATCATTTTAATCATTACATTATTATTTTTATCATATACTAAAACTTGCTTAATATTTAATTTTTTATCAAAAGTCACTTCTTGTTTTACTAAATCGGGATTACTCGAGTAATTTACTTTACTTGTAAAAATATAGTTTCCATCTTTCGATTTAAATGTATGTTTTTTATCATTTTTGATATCATTTAAAATTGGCTGCAATAAATAACTTTGAGAATTGTTATATGGCCATTCACTTTGAAATTTAAAACTTTTATTTAAAGATGGTGTTAGGACAAATACACCTTCGCTATTTCTTAAAATAATTTGTTCATGATTATTTGTTTTATTTTTTAAACTGACTCTAAAATTATTATCTTTAGCATAAGAAGATTCAACATCATAAGTATATGTATCTTCATTATTTACAATTTCTAAGTTTCCTGTTAAATGATAACCTTTCGTATTCTCTAATTTTTTGGTTAAATCTTTTATAATATCTTTTTCTGTATATTTTCCACAACCACACATCAATAAACTACCAATCGCTATTAAGCAAAATAAAACTTTCTTTCTCATTTCTTTCACCTCTTATTTTTATTCATTTAATTATATTTCAATAAATTATTAAATATGAACGAATAAAATAGTTTTTTTCGGTTATTCTAATAACTGATATTAGAAAGGAGAACTTTATGGAAACAATTCAAAAAATTGCACTAGTTTTTACCATTATTGGAGCTTTAAACTGGGGATTTATTGGTTTATTTGATTTAAACCTTGTCACAATGATTTTCGGTGATATGACCATGTTAGCTAGAGTAATTTATACGATTATCGGAATTGCCGGATTAATTAATATTGGAATCTTTTTATATCATTTTGAAGATCATAAATAAAAATAACGACTATAGTCGTTATTTTTTATTTTACAATTTTAATACTTACCTTTTTTGTTTTTGGTGTATATACGACTTTAGGATCTGTTCCTTCTACTTCAACCGGAACCTCATGTGTTCCCTCACCGTATCCTTTTAAATCGATATAGGCAGTAATATCTTCTGGAGCAATACTACGAATAACGCTATCAACACCTTTTAAAGTTACTGCAACCTTAATATCGTCCTCACTGACTCCTTGAACACTATATCCATCTGGTAAATTACGTGTCTTAATTTTAATATCATTAACAACACGACTTGTTGATCTTCCTAGTGTAATATTAACTGTTACATTATTAACATCCATAGATTTAATACCTACTGGTTTCATTAATTCCATTTTATACTTATGATCTGTTTTTAATCCACTAACATCAATTTCCAGTGGTACATATTTTAATTCAGATAATACTTTTTCATCACCATATACACGGACACGTGTTTCACTTGTTGTAATTGAACTAATTGCCTGACCAAAACTTAAATCTCCTTTTGGAATCACTTGAATTGGTAATTCTTTACTTGGCGATGCAATTTCAATATCCGCATTAATTTTTTCTGGTACAATTTCAACATCTACCGCTTTTCCATCAACATCAAAAGCTTTTAACGGAATATCTTTTAAGGTAATATTTCCTTCTTCTTGTGTAGTTAATTTTTTAATATCAACTAAAGCTTTTACTGTAGCAACCCTAGCAAGTTGATGTTCTGCACCCTTAACAATTACTTTATCATTGTCAATATTTACTTTTTTGATCACTAATTTTTCATCTAAACTATCTTGATTTAAAATATCTGTAGTTAACGTTTTAGTTTCAGAAACTTTAGGATAAATAATCACCGTAGCTACGCTAGGATTTACCTTGTATTCAATAGAAGCAAGGGCTTGATTATATTTTATATTTACTTTATGTGTTCCAGGTTTTAAACCACTTAAATCAACAGTAATTTCATGAGATGGTGATTGCTTTGCAAAGTATAAATCTGCTTTTCGACCAATCAATGTAACATCTACACTATCTGGTAATCCTTCCACTACATAGGCTTCTTCATTATATACAACATTTACCTTTTGTTCTTTTAAAATTTCAGCAGAATTTTCAGAAAATGAAAGTACCTTTTGATCAACGATAATAAATATAATAATTGACATAAATAAAGATAAGAATAATAAAGTTGTCGATTTGGATAGTAACATTTCCAACTTACGTCCTGATTGATCAAAGTAATCGCTCAAACGAACAACAACTTTAGTTAATGGAAGTACAATCTTTCGATCAATAATCTTCCAGAGGTTATGAAAAAATATAGTGAATTTACTCTTCTTTTGTTTTTTCATCTAATTCTTCCTCCTCATCTTCATAATACAATTGTTCTTTTGGACGTAATTCCTCTAATAATAGCATTTTAAATTCATCTAAAGTTAGATTATAATGTAAAATTCCACCAAAGGCAATCGAAATTCTTCCTGTTTCTTCAGATACAATTAAGGATAAACAATCAGATTGTTCAGAAATACCTAAAGCGGCACGATGACGTGTTCCTAAACGTTTACTGATTTTAACACTATCACTGGTTGGAAATACAGCTCCAGCACTTGTAATTTGATCTCCTTGAATAATTACTCCACCATCATGTAAAGGATTATTTGGGAAGAAAATAGAAATTAATAGTTCGCTTGAAATATCTGCATATAATTTACGTGATTTTTCAATATACTCACTTAAACTATTATCACGTTCAATGACAATTAATGCTCCAATGCGAGCACGTTTTAAATACTCAATCGCATTCATGATTTCGAATACCATTTTTTCACGTTCATCGACTGTAAGAACTTTATGACGTCCCAATAATTGACTACGTCCTAATTGCTCCAATACATTACGTATTTCTGGTTGAAATATAATAATTAAGGCAAGTGGTCCCCACATAATTACATAATCTAACAAATAGGATACTGTAACTAAATTACATAGATCTCCAATGATTTTTAAAACCAAAATCACTAAAATTCCCTTAAATAACAGAACCATTTTTACATTTTTTCGAATATGTTTTAAAGCATAGTAAATAAGCATCCATACTAATAAAACATCCAATAATTTTTTCGCTAATAACAAGATACTATCAAATGTCATTCATCTCTTCCTCCTCTATCATTGCATTCCTATTATATCATAACTGTGATTTAAAAAAAATAGCTTTCACTATTTTTTAAAATTTCCAAATATCTTCTACTGCACTATTTTGTTCTTGGGTATTTGTTCCCTCTGCATTTACGATTGGTTCATTTATCTCTGTTTTATTGTCCACTACTGGTGTCTCTGGTTGCGATATAGGCTCTACAGGTATCGTTTCAAATACAGGAGTTTCTTCCATTTGTCCTTCCATAGATGATGTTTCTACAGGTACCTCTTGCACAGGTTCAGTAGTAAGTTCTGCTGGTGTTTCAAACACGTTCATGAACTCATCCATTGGTTTCACAGACTCTTCTACAGGCATTTCTTGAACTGTTGGAGTATCTTCCGTAGGCATTTCTGTGACAGGTACAGACTCTTCTGTTGAACCCTCTGTAATGATAGGCTCTTCAACAGCTGGAACTGCTTCCACAACTTCTTCCTTCACCTCAGGCGTTTCTTCAACCATTACTGGTTCTTCTACACTAGGCGTTTCTAACACAGACTCTACCTTATTTTCTTGCTTTTCCTTTTTTCCTTTTTTCTGTTTTTTTGGCTTTTTCTCGAAATTTTTATGGTCTGCGATATAACCAATTAATGCCATAAATAAAAGTACACCAACGACCATAAAAATAATATAATTGTTAATTACAAAGTCCATTATAATCCTCCTTATTCTTTTTCTATTATTAGTTTATCATGGATTTATTCATATGACAATCTATTCTAGTTAATTTGACAAATAGTCTGCACCTTTAAATGGTTCTTCTCTTAATAAATCATTATAGTCTTGTTGACGTAAGGCTTCATATAACACAAGAGCTGCGCAATTCGACAAATTCAAAGCTCTAATTTTATCATTCGTTGGAATACGTAAACAATGGTCTAAATCATTCTTTAATATTTCTTTAGGAATACCAGTACTTTCTTTTCCAAAGATAAAATAAATTTCCTCAGAAGAATCACTATAATCAAAAGAAGTATGTGGTTTCTTTCCGTATCTTGTTAAATAATAGTAAGTCCCTGAATTTTTTTGTTTAAATTCATCAAAATTTTTATAAACAGTATAATCACAATGTTCAATATAATTCACACCACTTCTACGAACACTTTTTTCATCTAGTGAAAATCCTAATGGTTCAATTAAATGAAGCTTCGTTCCTGTTCCAGCACATGTTCTCATAATATTTCCAGTATTCCCTGGAATTTCTGGCTCATATAATACAAGATGGATCATTCTACCACCTCGTATTGTGTTAAAAATTGATGAACGTCATTTAATTTTATTTCATTTGTGCTGTGATATAATTGTCCAACTTTCTTACCATCTAAAATAATAATAAAGTTAGGTTCTGTGAAAGAACTATCACTAAACCATTTTGTTTCTATCTTTTTACGATCATCTTCTGTTAATGCTGCTGTATCAACATAAAGTAATTTATTTGTAAGTTCTCTACTTCGCAAATAATTTTCAAACGTATTTTCAAAACCTGTTAATTTTTCATCTGTGGAATTTGATATATATATAGTTACATCTGGGTTTTCCAATAAATAAGCATCAATTTCATCGGTTTTAATTTCAGTTGCAGATGTAATATGAATTGTTCCCGTTACTTGTTCTTGTTCACGTATTCTGTACCACTTCACAAAATAAACGAGTAGGACGCAAGTGACGAGTGCCATTAGTCCAACATATACATAATTTTTTTTTGGTATCTCTCTTGGTTTATTCTTTTTCATAAAGCCTCCATTCTATTACATTTTAGCATATTTCTAGTTGCTTTTCAATTTATTGTATGTAAAAAAGAGAGATTTAAACCTCCTCTTTTGGTGTAATATCTTCTACCCGAACCACAGGTAAAACGACACCCTCTTCCATACATAATTGTTGAAATGTTACACGGAATTTATCTAATTCTTTGACAATGCTATCTGGATAGATGCGTTTACTTGTTTTAATCGCATTATATACATCCTCTACCGTTACAACTTCTTTATTTTGAAATAAGGCTTGAGAGAATGCTTGCGTTAAAACAGAAAAAGCTACATCGGGATACATTGCAGAAAGTCCATACACACGTTTAAATTCTGAGGTTGCACTAACGATCGCAGTAATTAACATTTCTGTTACATAATCATTATACTTAAATTTAATCCCTGTTTGTTTTGAAATCTTTGGTAGAGAACCCATTAAAATTTTAACTGTAGTTGCTTCATCAGGTTCTAATACATCAATTCGCTCAAAACGTCTTAAAAAGGCACGATCACGAATGATATAGGTATTATATTCAATCGTTGTGGTAGCACCAATGGCTTTAACCTCACCACGATCTAATCCCGCTTTTAACATATTGGCTAAATCCATACTTTCACTTTCTCCACCACCGATGAGTGTATGAATTTCATCAATAAATACAATCGTTTTTCCCACATGTTTTAACTCTTGAACTAATAAATTCATAATTAGTTCTTCTTTACCATTTACAACCATTTTTCCTACTAATGAAGTAGAATTAAACTTTATAATACGATATCCTTTTAAAGCATTTGGAACCATATTATGTTGAATTAAATAAGCAAGGCCTTCCACAATAGCAGTTTTTCCAATTCCCGGTTTACCGACTAACAACCCTGATTTTTCAGGTGTTAGTAAAACAATGATTAAACGTTTAATTTCTTCTTCACGTGCAATTGCAGGATTCGTTACATACGCTTTTTTAGTTAAATCTTCCCCATAATTTTCTAATACACTAAAATAATTTTGTGTATGTTCCATAATCTCACCCTATTCTTTTATTGTATATAGTTATTCTTCTTTAATCTTTTGATAATTGTATCATAATCTTTAGCACCATTAATTCGATTAAACTGTGCATCCTTTTCTTTTCCTTTTTCCACAAAAACAGTAGTTGGTGTTCCTGTAAAACTAAATTTATTACTTAATTTAGCGACCTCTTTGCTGTCTAATTTTGATACATCAATATAATGTATCGTCACTTTATATCTTTTTACAACGTCCCTCATTGTTGTTTTATAATCAGCACAATGCGTACAATCACTAGAACCAATGACTAACACAAAAGATTCTTTTTCTTCAATCATTTGATTTAAGGCATCAAAAGATACTTCTTTATAAGGTTCATTTTGCCCACATCCAGATAAGAAAAGACAAGTGATGATTAGTGCTATTACTTTCTTCATAAGCTTACCTCTTTTCTTTAAACATTATATACCATAAGTTCACAAAAAAAAAGAGATTTACTTACATTTGCTCTTTTTTTACGATTAATAATTGATCTGGTTCTAATTTCATATCTTCATTTTGCATCATTAATTCTACGAAACTTACGCCTAACTCTGTTGCTACACCCATCGTAGTATCTCCTTTGTCGGTAATTAGAAAGGAAACAGATTCTTTTGGAACAAAAATTTCTTCTTTTGGATAAATAAAATCATCTTCATTTAACCCATTTAATTTAAGTAAATCATCAACCCTAGCATGATATTTTTTAGCGATCGCATACATCGTATCTCCTGGTTTTACCTCATATACTTCAAATACTTGCTCACTTTGATCTGGAACAATAATCCTTTGTCCTACACTTAAATTATTCATAGAAAACCCATTAATTTTTCTTAATTCCTCTACAGTAGTTCCTGTCATACGTGCAATACTTTCTAAAGTATCTCCTGGTTGTACTTCATAAATTTTATACATAACGTCACCTCACTGTATTATATGTTAAATACCTAAAAGGGAAACAAAAACAAAAAAAGAAACAAGAATTTCTTGTTACTTTTTATAAACATAATAATTTAAACTTTGATTAAATTCATATTCCGTATTTTGATATACAGTTCGATTTCCAATAGAATCATGATATACATTTACATTGTTTCCGACATAGTAATAAACATAATCATCTACATACGAAAGATGGTCTATCTCTGTAGTTGTAAATAAATATTGTAACGTGTTAGGTGATTGTACTGATGCACGATAAGCTTCATATCTACTTCCCACCTGTTTATAATAATACATATATCCTGAAGTATTACCTAATTTATCTACTCGTACATAGCCATCTATATTGGTACGTGTTCCCACATTAAAATACTTTTCACTAGTCACAACATCATAAATACTAAGTTCACTTACCATTCCTTGGTCATAGTAAGTAGTTTTTGTTGTTTCATTTCCAATTTCATAAATGGAACGCCCTTTTAGATTGATTTTATATTGTTTGCGATTCGTTTTATCAATCATATAAACATCATTTCCAACCACACCTTGAATATAAGAATTAAATGAAATTGGTTTTTTTAATTCTAATGTATCCACCTCATTATTTTTAATGTTAACGATTTTTATACTATTAAATTCATAATCATCATCATAATTAGCTGTCATGTAATAAGGACCAGATAACGCAGTTAAATTACGATGGTAGGCATCTCCTTTAAATATACTTAAGTCATATAAAATACGAGGATTATTATGATTGATCGTATAAATTCCATGATAATTATTGATCGCTAAAAAGTGACCATCAATAACATTCTTTTTATACACTGTTAAAGATCCAACTTGATACTTATCGGATAAATCATTGATAAAACGATCCTCATATAATTTATCTTTTTCTAACGTTTTGACAAACGCATCTAATTCTGTATCTCTTCCCTTTAATTGTTGATAATTTTTTAATACACCCTGATCAAAACATAGGACATCCGTTAACTGTTTATATTTTTTAAATACTGGATATACACAAGTATAATTTCCTTGATAATATTTTACTTGTTTAATCAACCTAGATGCATAATTAAACTTTTTATATGTTTGTAAAGGAAAGACTTGTTTTCCTATTTGAATTCTTAAAAAGTAATTTGTTTTCTCTTCCTTCGTATGATTTGTATAAATTTCATGAATTTGTGCGGTTGTTTTCTCATCTATCTTAAGTTCATAATCTGTGGTATATCCTTTCCCAAAAATACGGAAACCAATTTGAAGTACAAAATAAAAAACAAACATCACTAATAATAATTTAAAAAGTTTTTTCATAAAACCACCTACTTTTAGTATACCTTTATTATATAAAATAATTTTAGTTTTTTCAATAAAAAGAAAAACACTTATGCGTGTTCTTCATCCATACGGTCTTTATACTTTCTTTTTTCTTTAATCATGTATTCTGTAATATTGGTTTCAATTTCATCTAAAGCATTTTTATCAATATTCGATAAAATAACCAATTCGTTCACTGTATCAATATGTACCTTTCCCCATACAATCCCTGCGTGAACCTTTAAATCATTAAACATATCTGGTGTGATGGCTGTATAAAAATAACCAAAAAGTAAGCGTTTTGTTCCAATTAGAATTCGCTTATTTGTAAGTACGACAGCATTCGTAGTAATAATATCCAAAGGGTTATCATTCTTTTGAGCATAAAATCCATATAAAACATGTTCATCTGGATTTAAAAATTTCTCAACTATTTTCGCATGACTTTTTAGTCTCCAACCAACCGAAAGAGGATATTTTTTCTTAAATTCAAGTAATTGTTGATATACTGATGTATTCATCTAAAATCCTCCCTATACTATTTGATAAGTCCCTGTTTACGGAAAACGGATTCAAAGGCGCTTGCTTCATTATATCCATCAATATGATCTACCACTTCACCATTTTCTATAACCATAGTTAATGGTGTTCCTAAGCTTTCTAACTCTTTTAAATACGTAGTAGAATTAAATAAATTTGAAGAATCTTCTTCAGATAAATCGGTCATATTTAAATAGTTTATAACAATACCATATTTTTCAGCTAACTCATCAAGTACTGGTTTTGTTTGTGTACAATATCCACATCCAGTTTGTCCTAAGACAACAATTGATTTTTCATTCGAAGCTAGTAATTCTTGATAGTTTGTATAATTAATATTCGTTAAATGTGAATATTCACTTTTATATTCTTGATCACTTCCGATGACACTGTTTTCCTTTAAAAAATTAAATAAAGGTTCACGGTCTAGATATCCAGATTGTTCCGCAAGAATTTTTCCATCTTTTGCGATTACTAAATAAGGAGTCCCAAATTCACTTTCATCAATTCCAAGTTTGTCTAATAATTTAGATAATCCACTCGATGATATATCATCCGTATTAATATACTCATATTTAAATGAATAATCTTTACTTAAAGCTTCAATCACTGGTGTAAATTGTACACAGTAACTACACGTTGGTCTTCCTAAAAATATTACCTGTGTCGTTTTTTTATCTACAAGATTTAAATAACTCTCCAATTTTTGATTAGCTTTTTTACTTTCTGATATTGAAACTCCTACAATTAATCCAATTACAAGAAGTAATCCGATAAAAAATACTACAATTTTTTTCTTTTCGTTCATGTTCTTACCTCCATTAATATGTTTATTATACGCTATTTCGTAATTATTTTCAATTAAAAAAGAAAAAACTTAGAAACTAATCTTCTAAGTTTGTAGAATTTTTACTTATTTAAATCTCACAAATGGAATTCCTATTTTCTTATAAAGATAAGAGGCCCTTGGTAAGGAAAAAATTCGAGCGATAAATAAATTATAAAATTCATCGATTAAAATAATAGAACATAGTGTAAAACTGATACCTAAAAATAATTTTCTATTCATTGTTTTTGCTAAATGAAAACAAATCGGCACAATCACATACATCAATAATAAACTAGAAAGTCCAAAAAATAATGCACTTCTTAAACAAACAAATCCACCAATATTTCCAAAACTTAAAATTTCCTGATTATAATCCCAACAACGTAAACCGTCTCCTAAAATATACATACCTAGCCCTGAAAAATACTCTAATATTCCACAAGCAAAAAAACTAATTAGAAATACTTTCCATTTATTATGTCTCTGTTTATATGTTAAAAAATATACCATTAAAGAACCTGTTGCGTAAATATTAATCCAAGGAAGAAAGTTACTACCACGCCAAAAAACTTGGGTCATTCCTCCATTAAAATAATAAAATACTACTTCATATAAAAAACCAAATATGCCCGCAATCACAATAATTAAACTAAAGATTCCAATCATTGTCATCTTATCAAAATCATGGTCTTTACTCATATAATCTCTATAAATTTCTTTCATACATCCAACTCCAATTACTACTTCATGTTTTTTATCATATGTTCAATTCTTATTTACTCTCTTAGTCGAATTTTATTCCACATATTATAAAATAATCTTATTATAGATTTTCTTTTATTTCTGGAAATAAATCATACAGGTCATAGCCTAATAGGTCATCAAAATATTTCTTTAATTTATAAGTTTCTTTAATATGATATTGTGTATTTTTATATGCCCCTCGACGAGTCATAATGTCAATTAATCTTTTATCTACCGTCATAACTTTATTAGTACACATTAAATCACATAAGTTTATTATTTTTTCACAAACAGTATATTCATGATTTTTGATAAAGTTTGTTCTAAAAGGAATATCTGTAGGAATTCCTCCTGCAGTACATAAAACGTCATTATTTAAATAAGAATGAGTTAAACAAATATTATAATATTTTTCATCATAACCTAATTCTTTTAAATAATTATACCCATTCATAACATGACTAGAAAATTCACCTATAGATTTCCCAATATCGTGTATATATCCCAAAGTTTTGACATAATCTACATCTAAGTTTAATGCATCTGCAATTGTAGCTGCAGTATTACCCACGCAAATTGAATGATCTATCCAATGATCATTTAAAGCTGTAATTCTTGCTTCCTCTAACATCTTTAAAGCTTCTTTACTTGTTAGTTTCATATTTTTCACCACCTAATTTATTAAACAAATCGGAGTATATTTTATCGGCATCTAAATAGCTAACCATTGTTATTTCATGTCTACCATTCGTTGCAATATAAGAAGTATCATCATTTATCATAGGGCAACTAATCTTATCCGTTTTAAACCAATTTCTATTTATTAAATATGCGATTACACTTATATCCCAAATAACTCGTCTTTCTTGTATTCCATGATAACCATCATTATAGAATCTATCGATTAAATAATTACATAATTCACTTTTATCTTTTAAGTAATGGTTTAATTCATATACTGAGGTTCTTAAATTAGAAGCAACATTTTTACACGGGATAACAGTTAATTTAACAGCAGATTCAAATACAATTTTTACAGCTCGAATATCTTGTCTAAAATTATATTCTAAATTATCTTGTTGTAAGAAACTATGTCCACCTAACCAAATCACTTCTATTTTATCTATGATTTTAGACTCTTTCTTTATTGCAAGTGCTACATTAGTAAGCGCACCAATAGCCATAATATATGTTTTATTATTTTTTAATGCAACTTCTATTATTTTATTCACCGCATCATTATTTTCTCTATAGTCATTAACCATATAATCTGTTGAACCTTTAAATACTTTATTGTTCGTATCAAAATCTAACCATTTACAAATTTTAATTATTTCACTATAGCTTTTATCAATCCCATCAATAACCGGGCATTCTTTGTGGGAATATGGTGCGACTGTGATTGCCTGGATATTAAACATATCTTGTGACTTTAACATATAGGCAAGCGCAAATTGATCGTCACATTCATTGTATGTATCTGTATCTAGTATTACATTTAATTTTTCTCTTTTATAGTTTGATATCTTATCATATATCTCTTTCCAATTATGAACCCTAGGAATATTTATTTTTCTATTATAAGTGGTATCCATTAGAAATGTTCTAATTCCTTGCTGAATACAATTAGTACACATGCTTATTGAATCATCTATCATAATATCTATATTGTTATTTAAACATACCTTAGCTTTACTTTGTTTGTCATAAGCATTTGTAAATATTAATTCATCATAATATATATTAAATTTATTTAACCAATCTTTTGTCATGTTAATTGGATCGGAGTATTCACCATTATCCCTACCAGTGATAATATAAATCAAATGTCCCTCTTGTTTTAATTTGTCTATATATTCCTTTGCCCCATCAAGTGCTTTTAAACTTTTGGCGATTCTTTCAATATTACTATGATAAAATATTTCTTCCTCTTCTTCTGACCAATCAAACATATTTCTAATATATGTGTCTTTATTTATAACTCCACTATTTCTCAAAGTTTTATCATGTTTGATATATTCATTTAATAATACTTCATTAAAATTTGATATTACATTATCTATATCTATTCCTATCTTCATAAATACACCTCATATATAACTATTCAAATTATAACATATATTTAGAATTTTCTAAAAAATACATAAATGAAATAATGGTTATCAAAAGTAACATCTTTCATATTTTAAGCAAACGTTAAAACCATTTATTTTATTCTTTCTTTAATCATATCATCAGGTTTTAATTCTCCAATTAATAAAGTAGAAGTAGGATGATGATTGTTAAAATTCTTCATTACTTGTTTCTCATCAAAATTTGCATAACAATACTTACAAAAATGTTTACAAGAATTATATACACCAATATCTACCATTTGAACGCAATTACATTTCTGTCCTTTCCTAGCTTTCCAATTTGGATATTTTTTACCTGTTAATGTATACGCAAGTTCATGTGATAAACATTCTCCTTTGGTAAAGCCATATTCCACTAAATTTCGATCTTCGAAACAAGTATGAACTATCATTCCATTTTCTTTCGCTGATTTACTAAAAGACTCTCCAATAATTTTATAATCGTTTTCAGTAAATTCTCTAAAATTTAATATGCTCTGATTCTTTCTAACATTTTTATAGTCGTCTATAAATGAAACCAGTATTTTATTCACATATCCATTTAATAACTTACATAGTTTATCAAACGCTTTTGTATGATATTCTAAAGAATATTTATCACTTAAAAAAATGGGATCATATCTAACAGTTAAATGCTCTATTCCAACAATATCTGATATTTTTTTAATAGCTTCTATAATTTGACCCTTCGGTGGAACATGAGGTTCAATATCATTTTTATAAGGCGTTAAGGTGACATGAAATAAAATGGGTTTATGTATTTCTTTTAGCTTATCTATGATTGGTATTGGGTTTTTCGTACAAAATAATATCGCATCTACATGTTCAAATTTTATTCTACTTATCATGTTAGGATTGAAGGGATTTCTAACATCAACAAATCCTTCACGATATCTATTCATAAACCAATCCGTATAAAACGCTACAACATCTGTTCTGCCACTTACATTTAATATCATTCTTTATCCTCTCTTTTATAGAACTATTTTCTATTTATTCTTAGATAAATTATAACTGTTATCAATCAATTCATAAATTTCATTAATATCAACAGACCCATCTAACTTTATAGTTATCCAATGTTTTTTATTCATGTGATAACCTGGAAAATATTTTTCGTGATCAACGATCTTTTCTATTCTTTCTGGTTCCAGCAATAAATCAATAATTTCAATCGTTCCTTCTTCTTTAATTCCTATTTTTGACTTCCCAACAACCAATAATGCTCCATACCATTTATTATTACTTTTGTTTCTCCATATAGCATTATTGGAAAATTTCTCCCACAAAAATTCTAATTCATCATTATATTTCTGTCTAACATATTCAATAACAAGATTCGCATATTCACTTTTAAATATATTTTTAGAACAACAGGTACTTTTTATTTTTTCAATCACCATATTATATTCTTCTCTAATTTTACCTACAAACTCTCCAGCCATACTTGTGACATAATAAGGCATAAACTTTTCATTCGTAGAAAGTTCTACAACATCAGAAGTGACAATATTATTTCTATCTATTTTTATAATTAAAGAAAATTCGTTTTCCATGATGCTCGTTTCATATGTATAATAATCATTTTCATAAACAAATCCTAAGTATAATAATTTTTCAACATCTATTTTTACATTTTTAAATATTATATTATCTTCCACGATATTACCTCTTCCCTATAAATATTTTAGAAAGGCAACACCCTTTCTTTAGTTTATAACATCATTACATCATGTTTTACAAAAAAACTCATTATTCATCTTTATTGTTTTTATATTTAAATAATACGGATGGTCTATGCCCTCCACCGGTTTTCATTTTCGTTGTCTTTTCAACTTTATTGGCAATCATTCTTCTAAATGCAGGATCTAATAATTTTTTACCTAAGATAACCTCATATACTTGTTGTAATTCCCCTAAAGTAAAATATTCAGGCATCATATTAAAGACAATATCTGTATATTCTAATTTATTTTTAAGTCTTGATATACCACTTGCGATTACTAAAGGATGATCAAAAGCTAATTTATCATTTTCTAAAATATCATATTTATATCGATCCGTTGTCTTTTCTTGTAAGGCTTTTCCTATTTTAAATTTAATTTGTTCTAAACCATTATCCAGTGTAACGTCTATGGTTTCGTTATCTTCTAAGATCATAACATTAAACCAAGACGCATTTTTAGCAATTTTTTCATTAAGTCTATTTTTATCAATTAAAGCCATGTAAGAAGTAGATACAACCCTCATTCTAGGATCTCTACTAGGACTTCCAAAGGTATATAATTGTTCTAAATAAATATCGTGTAAGTTTGCTTCGTTAGCTAAAATTCTTTTTGCTGAATCTTCTATATCCTCATCAATTCCTACAAATCCGCCAGGTAAACACCATTTATCCTTAAATGGATAGTTATCTCTTTTAACTAATAAAACACTAAAATGTTTTTTATTTAATTTACGATAATTATCTTGCATTTCATCAGAAACACTAAATATTAAAATGTCAGTAGTCATTGATAACTTTTCATACATACTTGAATCATAATCTTTTAAAAATTCTTCTTCTGATTTATATTCTTTCATAAATAATCACCATATTCCTCTTTTTAACAATTTGATTATAACTTATTTCTTAACTTTTTTCAATATACTGATTCCTTAACAATTGCGTATTATGATTAGGAAAATAGGGCGCACTAGAAAAGTATTTTTAATTCAATTGTTCCTCTGTAACATTAACAATATAATTGGTTTCTCTTAATGTACTCTGCTACATTTATATCTAGGTCATCATTTACTATTTGGTTATTTAAGTCTTTCCTTATATTTGTTGAAGATACATTTTGAGGAAATATTTCAGTTAATATTATACCACTTGTATTTAAGTTATTAACCATTTCATCTAGATTATCATTATTTCTTTTAATAACTAATAACTTATAAGTTTCTAAAATATATTTATAGTTTTTCCAGGTGGTTATTTCTTTTAAATTATCGGAACCACAGATAAAATATATTTCATCGTTAGGATAAATACTTTTAAAGTAATCTAATGTTTGATAGGTATATGTTAAAATATTTTTAACTTCATAATCTGATACAAGAAGACTATCATTATTTTGAATCATTATTTCTAACATTTCTAAACGATGTTTTGCGTCAATTAAATCTTTTTTGTTATATTTATTTCCTGTAGGAACATAGATAACTTTATCTACATAATTTTTTTCTATTAATTCAAGAGCTATAGTTTTATGCATCTTATGAGGTGGATTAAATGAACCTCCAAATATACCTATCTTCATATTATTTCTTCCTATCTATTTTTTTCAATATCTTTTCTTTATCATCAAATATACTTTTTAATGATTCTTTTTTATGTAAAGTATTTATTATATTAGCAAGTCTTACAGAACAATCTACTTCTTCATACCATGGTTCATTTTTTATTAAATCAGGTACGTAAGATAAATTGGTTGAGTAAAGCTTATCAAATAAACCGTTATTATATCCCTCAATAAATTTTTTTGGTCCTTCGGTTAAAAGTGCGAAGGTTGATACAAGATATACTCTATTAGCACCATGTTGTTTTAAATAATCTGCTACTTCTAACATAGATGATCCACTTGCGATCATATCGTCTACAACTATAATATCTTTTCCTTTAACATCAGAACCTAAATAAACATGTTCAACAATGGGATTTTTACCATTAATAACTTTAGTTAAATCTCTCCTCTTATAGAAAACCCCTACATCACAATGTAATATTTCGGCATAATATCTTGCCCTTTCCATGGCTCCCATATCAGGACTTATTACTAGTAAATTATTTATGTCTTCTTTTTCTACAAGTTTATTTAATATATCGTGAGCAACATAGAAATTTTCAAATGGAAGATTTGGTATAGCATTAGCTACATTTGGATCATGGGCATCAAATGTGACAATATGGTTAACTCCTAATGCTTCTAATTCTTTTAAAGCAATAGCACAATCTAAAGATTCTTTTCCTTTTCTTTTATGTTGTCTTGACTCATATAAAAGGGGCATAATTAAAGTTATTTTAGAAGCATATCCACTAATGGCAGATATAACTCTTTTAATATCTTGAAAATGTTCATCTGGTGCCATGTGATGAGTAAATCCATGCATATCATAAGTAATATTGTAATTTCCTACATCACTTAAAATATAAATATCTTTACCCCTTACAGTACCATTGATTTTTATCTTTCCTTCACCATTTGAAAATCTATCCCTTTTAATTGGAATAATATATGATTTATCATTTTTATTTAATTCTCTCAAACATGCATTTGTTTTATTCCCAAAATCTTCAATATTATCTAAAACAATTAATTTTAAATCTTCCATTTAACTTCCTACTTTCTATTGTTTTCTATAAGTGGGTATATTAAACTTATGTGAATTATTTTGATGTAATTGTTTTACTCTTTTTCTAGCTATTTCACTTGTATTTCTTCCTTCGTTTTCAATCACATCAGCTATTTCACTGTATTTAACTCCTAATTTATCTTCATCACTAAGTCCACTTAAGCCATCATCTGGTGTTTTGTGAACAATATGTGATGGAACTCCTATAGCTTCACCAACAGCAATAACTTGATCCACTGTTAAATCTGTTAATACTTGAATATCGGCAACATTATCGCCACCTTTGGTAAAATATCCAACATATACTTCGCATTTATTACTTGTTCCAGGAACAATATATACGCCTTTATTTTTCTTGCTTAAATAGGCAGCATAATAATATAACGTTGACATTCTAAGTCTTGGCTTAATATTAATATTGGCATCTTTTAAATCTTCCTGTTCTGGATGATTTAATTCTTTAAACTGGTTAACATAATTATCATATACACCAGTTAAATCAAATTCTTTTAGTTCAAAATCAAAATGATTTGAAAGCTCTATAGCATTTTGTTTATCTTCCTCTTTAGAGTGACATGGCATCCAAATTCCCGTAACATTTTCTTTTCCTAAAGCGGATACGAATAATCCTGCTACAACGGCTGAATCCTTTCCACCACTAATTCCGATTACAGCTCCTTTTAAATTACTTTTTGCATAGTAATTTCTTATAAATTCAATAATTTCATTAGCTGTTTTTTTTGCATCAAACATAATAATTTCCTTTCTGTTTAAAGTTCTTTTATTAAACTTATACCTTTTTCTATCGCATAAGCGGAGTTTAATCCTTTGATATAATTATTTTCTATTAACCATTTTAATTCATCAAAATCAACTAAAATGTATTTAATGAATTCCCCTTCATCCAAATTTTGTTCCTTTATTTTTTTACAGTTGAGTGCTAGAAAATAGTGATTATATGCTGCTGAACATCCTTGATCTTGATAAAAACTACCTAGTGATATAAGTTCTTTTGCCTCATATCCTGTTTCTTCTAATAATTCCCTTCTTGCTGCTAAAGAGGGTTGTTCATTCTTTTCAATATATCCTGCTGGAAGTCCAATATCTACTGTTTCTTTTGTAAATACCCTTGGTTCTATGGCTAAAATAAATTCTTTATCTTGAGTCACAGCAAATATGATTGCTGCACTTCCATTGGACCCACCTTTTAATAATTTTTCTCTAGTAATTTTATGACCATTATTCAAATGGCAATAATATGATTCTATGCTTAAAAATTGACTTTCTTTTTCTAACTTATCAAAATTTACTGTTTTTAATTCTTCTAAATATTGTTTTATTTGTTCTATTTTTTCTTCTCTCATATTACATCTTTTTTACCAATTTTTTAGCATTCATAATCGTATCATTTTTAAAGTTAACATAGTCTTCTGTACCATCAACATAATATTCATGTGGCATTTTGGTTCTTTTTACTTCTGGATATAGTTTGCCCATTTGTTCATCACAATATTTTCTTTTATCTGCGATTTCTGGGTCATCATAAACAAGTTCTCCTCTTACGAAGATTGGTTTTTGAAGTTCAACTAGTTCAAAGTCTTCGATTGTGGTTCTTTTTAAATAATCTGTTACACTTACGATTGTTAATTTATCTCTATTTAATTTTTCATCTCTTCTAGTCATTACATCAGCAAGTGCAAATCCCGTTTTTTTATCATAAGCACGATATAGTTTTTTATGATCTGGATTAACAATTTTAATTGTGTCATTACTTAATTTAATTTTTGGTACCCATACACCATTTTCACATAAAGCTACTTCTTTATAAACACAACCCATTCTTCCTTCTGGTTTAGAAATATTATCACCAACACCTAAACTGTCAAATTTAGCCCCTTGGATGATTAATGATTCAATAGTTTCAGCTGTTAGTCCATTACTTAAACATATTTTAGCCTGTGGAAAACCAGCTGCATCTAACATTTTTCTAGATTCCTTACTTAAATACGCTAAATCACCTGAGTCAATACGAATTCCAATGTTATTTGTATTCATTCCATTTTCTCTCATATATTCAAATACTTTAATAGCATTTGGTACTCCACTTTTTAATGTGTCTATGGTATCAACAAGTAGAATACAGTTATTAGGATAAACTTTAGCATAACTTAAGAAAGCATCATATTCGGTTGGATAAGACTCAATCCAGCTGTGGGCTTGTGTTCCCATAGCTTTCATATTTAACATATCAGAGGCCATTATATTACTTGTTCCCATACAACCAGCCATGATTCCATAAATAGAAGCATCAATTGCGGCTTCACATCCGTCCGCTCTTCTGGCTCCAAATTCCATAATTCCTACATTTTCGGGTGTTGCTTCAACAATTCTTCTAGCCCCTGTTGCGTGTTCCATCGCTCCATTAACCATCGATAGAATTGCCGTTTCAACGATTTGGGCTTCAATTAGAGGTGCCTTTACAGTAATGATTGGTTCATTTGGAAATACAGGTGTACCATCTGGTATAGCATAAATATCTCCAGTAAATTTAAAATCTTTTAAATATTCAATAAATTCTTCAGAATATCCTTTTCTTCTAAAATAATTTAATGCTTGCTCATCAAATTTGAAGTTTTCTATAAAGGGGATTATTTTATCAAGACCTGCCATAACCGCATACCCTCCACCATTAGGGATGCGTCTAAAAAACACATCAAATACGGCTTCTTCATTTTGCTTATTATTCATAAAATAACCGTTTGCCATAGTCATCTCATATTCATCTGTCATTGTTGTATAATTTCTTGGTAATCTTTCATATCCATTATATATTTTCATATTTTTAACTCCTATCTTTTAAGACCAAAAGTCTTTTCTTTTTCTTCTAATTCTTCATAGTTTTCAACAACATTAATTCCAGCTTGGGCCATAACTTTATATGCGATATCTAACCATTCTTCTCTACTGTGTCCTGGTGCATCAAAGGTATCTATCATATTTTTGATAACAAATAATTTAACTTCTTTATTTATTTGATCTAAATATCTGGCATAAGTTCTTGCGAAATCCATTACACATAAGTCTGCACATACACCTACGAATATTACTTCTTTTAATGCCTTTAACTTTTTAATATCTTCTCCAACATTTCCTGTAAGCATACCATTGATACAATTTTTGTAATATGTATTCGTATTAACTTTAGTTTGTTCAGGTAATAATTCTGGGATTAATTCAGCTTCTGAAGTCCCCATAACACAATGTTTAGGATAACTTTTAAATTCTAGGGCATCTTCTCCATGTCCTTCTAATATAAAATTTATTTGTCCTTTTTCTTTTCTAATTTTTTCAATAAGTCTTAATTGTTCTGGTACTAAAGCGTTATATGTTGGGTTTGCCATTGCACCGAAATTAACAAAGCCATTATTCATATCAATAACATGTAAAGCCTTTTCAATTTCTTCTAAGTTTATCATTTCCTCTTTAATTCTTTCTTCTTTTCTTTGGTTTTCAACATTTTTCATATTATTTCCTTCTTTCTTTTTTGTTTTTATCTTTTTGTTAATAACAAAAACCAAAATTTTAAACAAGTTATTTTGATACTTGTTATTATTATTTTGTTAAAAACATAAGTTAAATTTTAAACAAGTTTGCTCACTTGTTATTAACATTTTATTAAAAACAATCAGATTTGTCAACACTTTTTTGAAAATTTTTTTAAAAAATTTATCTTAGGGGTTTTTCGACGTTTATTTTTATAAAGTAAAACATTTGAAACATAACTAAATCGACTGTAATGTTTTGTCACACCAAACATTTTTTCATCACTAATTATCATAAAAAAATATTAACAATTTAATGTTAATACTTTTATTTACCTAAATACTTATATATAAATCTATTCCTTATAATACGTTTGATTCTTACTTGTTGGATTGTCTGGAAAAGTCATTTTAATAACTCCACTTTCTAGCGCTGGTGCTAAATAGTTTTCTCTCAATGACTTTCTGGATTTCATTCCTAACAATTCCATTAATTCAATAGCTGTATATGGAACACCACTTTCCATAACATCTAATAATTTCTTAGTATATATATTGATATGAGTTATTTGTGTGTTAACTCCTTCTATCAGTCCATCTAATACTTCATCGATCATTTTTAACATAAATTCAATAAATTCAGTTGATTCTCCCTTACTATTACAATTTTGAATTGTTTTATAGTAATCTTCTTGATATTTCTTTATTTCTGATTCGATTGGAACATATTCAAATAATGCTTCCCAATTTGAAAGTATAACGTTTTGCCATAATCTTGCTGTTCGTCCATTTCCATCACTAAAAGGATGAATAAATACAAATTCATAATGAAATATGGAAGATAATATTAAAGGATGTATTTCATCTTTATTTAACTTCATCCAATTAAATAGTTGATCCATTAATCCATCTACTTGTTCTGGCGGTGGACATATGAAGATACAATTACCATGTTCATCAAAAACACCTTCTCCACCTTTTCTAAAATTGCCGGAGTCTTCAACTGTTAAATAAGTTAATAATCCATGCATTTTCTTCAAATCATTTATTGAATAAGGATTAGCATCTTTGATTTTTAAATATGCATTATAAGCATTTTGGACTTCTTGAATTTCATTTTTAGGACCAATGACTACTTTACCATCAATAATGTCTTTCACTTGATTAAAAGATAATGAGTTTGCTTCAATAGCTAATGATGAATGAATAGACTTTATTCTATTATTTCTTCTTAATACTGGCATTCTATCTAAATCTTTATAATTATCTAGCTTCCCTATTTTTTTCATAATAGAAGATATTCTATCTAACATTATGTTTGTAATAGTGAATGGCGGCACAAAATTATCCATTTAAATCACCTCGTTTTTATACTATATATTATACTATTTTTGATTTTTATAGTCAATTATCTTAGGTGTTTTCTTGGGTGTTATCTTAGGTGTTTTTCGATAATCATTTTTATGATAGTGGAACATTTGAAACATAACTAAATCGACTGTAATATTTTGTCACACCAAACATTTTATAATCACTAATTATCATAAAAAAATATTAACAATTTAATGTTAATACTTTTTCGAACTTTAAAATCACTCATTAATCCTTATTTTTCAAACTATTTTCCACAACATTGTTTATATTTTTTACCTGATCCACAAGAAGTGCAAACTCCCATATTATCAATATTCTTCATATTTATAATATTATTGATATTTCAATGTTTTTCGGATTAGGTAACATTTATATTATCAATATTTATAGTATTACTTTTATTATAAATATTTCTCTACTGTGGACAAATTGAGGACAATGTCCACATCCGTTCACTGCACCAAGTATAGCATATACAAAAAAATACTCAAATGTGCAATTTATTTATTTTCGATTTCTTTTGTTTCTATTAATAATTTATCAAAATCAGAAATATAATTCTTATCTTGGATAACTTTATATTTTTCATATTCGCTCTCTGCTTTATCTACAGCTTGCTTATGTGAAATTTTACCTTTACCATTTAATACATCATAGTGAAATACTTTTAATGCATTTTCAACTTCATTTTTCCAATCATCCATATACATTGTAATGTTTCTTTCAGCATTATTTTCAGCTATATCCAAAAATAAGTTAACTAGGTTATTAAGATTCTTAATTTCATTTTCATCTAAATAATTTTTAGCAATAATAACATCCGATTTTAATATTTTGCCATCAGGAGACTTTTCCCACGTTGTAAGCCCCATGTTTTCTTTTTTAGAATCGACTCTATTATAAACAATTTCAGCAGCAGTTTGACCTGTAATAGCATAGTGAAACTTATTTTGAATGGTTTTATAAAATGTTACTGCTGTATCACTATTTTTATCATAATCTATAGAACATTCTGCAAATATGTCCGTAATTTTTTGATAGAACATTCTTTCACTTGTTCGAATCAATTTAATTCTTTCAAGTAATCTTTTAAAATATTCTTGATCAGACTTTTTAGCTTTCATAAATCTTTCATCATTTAAAGCAAACCCTTGTACCATATAATCTTTAATTATTTTATTTGCCCAAGTTCTGAATTTAATTGCTTTTTTAGAATTTACCCTAAATCCAATAGAAATAATCATATCAAGATTATAATATTTTGTATTATAAGTTTGTTTACCATCGTTACCCATATGTGCAATTTTTGCACATGTGCTATTTTCATTTAGTTCTTCATCTTTATAAATATTATTAATATGCCTAACAATCCCAGTTCTATCTATACTAAATAATGTTGCTAATGCTTCGGTATTTAACCACACATCTTCATTCTCAAGCAGTACTTCAACTTTTACGTTGCCATCTGCATCATTATAAAATAAAATGTTTTTTTCATTTCCTATTAATTTTTCACTCATTTCTGCACCTCCTTTGATAAATAATTCAATAAGAATTAGTTGATTATATTATACTATTTTGAAGCTTATTTCACAATGAATCTACTAAAATTAATCTACAATTTTTATATCAATTTCTTTCTCAATAGATTCACAAACTTTTTTTAAATTATCCATACTACTAATTATATAATAATTCTCCGTTGTTTCTATTTTGCTATGTCCCAATACTTTTGAAATATCTTTTAATTCAATCCCGATTCTTAATGCTTTAGTTGCAAAATTGCCTCTTAAATCATAGAATCTGCAATTTATTCCTAATTCTTTATGAATTATTTTAAATGGATATCTAATCACATCAGTTCCAGAATATGTTCCATTATTTCTTGTAAATACCATTTCAACTTTGTTACGTTTAGAATTATTTTCTATAATCTTATATTCTACTAACTTACCATATTTATTTTTTACTTCTTCTAAAATATATCGCTTATACTTTTTTCCATATTCTTTCTTATAATAGTTTTGTATTTTTTTATAATCTGACAATACCGAATATAAAGTATCACAAATATAAACTTCTCTTTGACTATCTACTGCTTTAGTTGTCCCTAGATACCATCTGCCATTTTCTTCTTTATCTTTTGCATAAACAGTTTTGCTTATTTTAATAATTCTATTATTAAAATCTATATCATCCCAAGTTAATGCAAAAACTTCTCCTGTTCTCATACCTGTATAACAAGCGGTGAGAAAAGCACATATAAAAACTTTATTATTTTTAAAGCTATTTAGGATTATTTTTATTTCTTCATTAGTATAGATGTGACCTACATCGTTTTTTTAAATTCAAATGACAATACTCTAGGGATTTCTAAATCACCTGCCGGATTATTTTTAATAAATCCAAAATAGTATGTAGCATCTCTTAATGAACTTTTAATAACCTTTTGATAGTTTCTTAATGCTTCTTTTGTGTTGGAAGTTTGGTATAACTTTAATAATGCTTGATTTAAAATATATGGTGTTAGAGTGGATAACTTATAATTTCCTAATTCTTTTTTTATATTACTAAAAGATTCTTTATATCTTTTAGCAGTAGAATACTTATAATTAATTTAAAAATATTCTTTCATCCAATAATCTAAATAATCTCCATACAACATATTACACTCTATAGTAGTTACTCCATTAATAAATTCATCATATGCTTTTTGCCCAGCTATATATGCTTCATTTTTTGTTCTAAATCCAGATTTAGTTAACTGTTTTCTTTTTCCATTTCCCTTTCCTGCTTCAAAACAATATTGATATACAACTCCTCTTTTTCTTCTATTGATCATATTATCATCTCCCTTTCGTTTTGATCATTATAATTTTACAAAAAAAGTGCAGTATTTTTTTACTACACTATTATTATTTTTATTAAATTAAAACCAATCACTCTAATCCATATTTTTCTTTTTGTTCTTTTGTAAACATCAAATTAAACGGATCAAAGAATTGAAAACCATATTCTTTATTAAATACTGCACAAGAAACGATACCCAATTTTAATATATTATTTTGTGCTAAAAAATAATCATCAATCATACTTTTTATTTCAAAATCCAATTTTCCTGTTTGATTTCTTTTTTCTTTTACTATATAGGGAGTTTCCCCTGATTTAACATATTTTTTCATTATTTTGATTGCACCTAAAACTTCACTTGTATTAAAATAAGATATTTCTTTGTTTAACTCTTTTAATACTTTTTCAATTTTTAATATAAATTGTTTAACATCTATATCATAATTTAAATCTTGAATATCTTGTTTTATGATTGGTTTCCACCCTTTCCAATCTTTAAGTCTTTCCTTTTGAATATAAAAAACTCTTCTTTTTTCATTCACATTTTGAGTTACTTTAGTAACGGGTAATTTATAATGTACGCAATAATGTCTCAAGTGATATAAAAATCTGTATTCAAAATATTTATCAAAAACATTAGAACATTTTCCTTTAAATTCTTTTAGTTCACTAGAGTCCTTACCATATATCTGTTTTACCTGTACTTCATAGTAATCCAAAAAAGTTTTAAACATACTTGCAAAACTTATAAATTTTTTATTAACTTCAACAATTATATTCTTATTTTCAATAGGAGAAGCAAATCTATATTTAAAATTCTCTACTTTCAACATATATACCTTTAATTCTTGCAATGAATTATTTAACATTGAATAGTAATCACAAAAAGAATTAAAATCTCCAAGAATTTTATTACATTCATCTATTAATGATTGTTCACCATCTTCAAAATGTCTTTCAAATTCTAACTTTTTTTCATTATCGACAATTTTTAAATAATATAAATTCCAACACATTATATAATCTCCCTTCAAAGAAAAAGATGTCAACAGATTTATTTTTGCTGACATCCTTTAATTTCAATGGATTTTGCTCACATTTTTATTTATTGGGTGACAAACAACCATTTTGCTACCTTTTTAAAATTTAACTTTTTCCTTATTTTATGTTACTTTCCGCAACATTGCTTATATTTCTTTCCCGAACCACAAGGGCAAGGATCATTACGACCAACTTTTACTTTTTTCTTTGGTGTACTTTTCTTTTCTTTGTTCTTATCAGTTACAGCTTTTCCCTTGATTACCTGTTTTCTTTCGGTATTTTGACGAATTTCTGCTTTAAGTAAGAACATTGTAGTATCCTTATCAATCACATTAAGCATTTGATCAAATAATTCAAATCCTTCTAGGGTATATGCACGTAAAGGATCTTCTTGAGCATATCCTCTTAAATAAATACCTTCACGTAAATGAGCCATCGTATTAATATGATCCATCCAATGAGTATCAATAACACGAAGTGCAACTGCTTTTTCAAAGTCGTTAATCATTTCTTCTGGTAATTCTTTTATTTTATGTTCATATTCTTCAATAACTAATTCGATTAAATAATCTACAATTTCTTGTTCATTTTTATTTTCTAAATCATCTAAAGTTACTGGAACACGAACCAAATTTTGATTAACCATTTCCAAAATTTCATTGCGATCTTTTCCAGTTAAATATCCTTCTGGAAGAAGATGAGAATGAACAAGTTCATCAATGAAGTTTTTAATTGTTGAAAGAACCGTTTCATGGATAGAAGTATTATCTAAAATTTCATTACGACGTTCATAAATAATTTCACGTTGTTGATTAATAACATCATCGTATTGTAATAAACTTTTACGTGTATCAAAGTTATTTCCTTCTACACGTTTTTGTGCAGATTCAATGGAATTAGATAACATTTTATTACGAATGGATAATTCACCATCAAAACCAACACGTTGAAGAAGTGCTTTTGCTTTATCGGTACCAAAACGAACCATCAATTCATCTTCAAAAGATACACAGAATTGTGTCATTCCTGGATCTCCTTGACGCCCTGAACGTCCTCTTAACTGGTTGTCAATACGTCTAGATTCATGTCTCTCTGTTCCAAGGACACATAATCCACCTAAAGCACGTACTTCATCATCAATTTTAATATCTGTTCCACGTCCCGCCATATTCGTAGCAATGGTTACTGCACCTTTTTTTCCTGCATCAGCAATAATATCCGCTTCACGCGCATTATTTTTGGCATTCAATACTTCATGTGGGATGCGTTCTTTTTTTAACATTTTACTGATTAACTCACTGGTTTCTACAGCAATTGTACCAACAAGTACAGGTTGACCTTTTTTATGACGTTCTTTAATCTCTTTTACAATAGCTTTATATTTTCCTTCTTTTGTTGCATAAATTAAATCTCCAAAGTCTTCACGAATCACTGGTTTATTTGTTGGAATTTGAATAACATACATATTATAAATATCACGGAATTCTTCTTCTTCTGTTTTTGCAGTACCAGTCATACCTGAAATCTTATCATAAAGACGGAATAAATTTTGGAAAGTAATTGTCGCTAATGTTTTCGTTTCTTCATTAATTTTTACGCCTTCTTTTGCTTCAATTGCTTGATGTAAGCCATCCGAAAATTGACGTCCTTCCTGAATACGACCCGTAAATTGATCTACAATTAAAACCATTCCATCACGAACCACATAGTCAAAATCCAATTTCATACTATAATTAGCTTTTAAAGCTTGATTAATATGATGTACCAAGGTTGTATTTTTTAATTCATATAAATTATCTACGCGAAACTCTTTTTCAGCTAATTCACTACCACGATCATCTAAAGAAACACTTTTCGTTTTTTCATCATAGATATAACCATCGTTTTCTTTTAAACTTTTAACAAAACGATCAGCTTGTTGATATAAATTGGCAGCCTGCATAAATCCACCAGAAATAATTAATGGTGTACGAGCCTCATCAATTAATACAGAATCGACTTCATCCACAATTACAAAGTTTAAACCACGTTGAACACGGTCTTCTGCACGAACAACCATATTATCCCTTAAATAATCAAATCCAATTTCATTATTGGTAGAATACATAATATCACAATTATAGGCCTCTTGTTTTTCTTTAGCACCTAAATCATGATAATTAACACCAACAGTTAAACCTAAGAAACGATAAATTTCTCCCATCCACTCTGCATCACGTCCAGCTAAGTATTCATTTACAGTAATAATATGAACCCCAAGTCCTGTTAACGCATTTAAATAGGCAGGCATCGTTTCTGTTAAAGTTTTACCTTCCCCAGTCTTCATTTCAGCTATGTTTCCATAATGAATTGCAAGTCCACCTAAAATTTGTACATAATAAGGTTTTTCACCAATCACACGATACGCAGCTTCACGAGCTACTGCAAACGCTTCAACTTTTAAATCTTCTAACGTTTCTCCATTACGAAGACGATTTCTAAATTCTTCTGTTTTATTTTTTAATGCCTCATCACTTAATTTTGTCATGTCTTCTTCAAGAAGCATCACTTGATCTGCAATTTTTTTAAATTTTTCTAATTCTTTATATTCATGATCGAATATCTTTTTTAAAAAATTCATATTCTGACCTTCTTTCTATACAATCAATATTTTATCAAAAAACAGACAAAAACACTAGGAATTTTAAGTGAAAAATAAAAAAAATAACTTAATTTTAAAAAAGGGTTATTCAAAAATAAACCCTTTTTTTATTATTCACTTGCTTCAATCATTCCATAGTTGCCATCTTTTCGTTTGTAAACAACTGAAACATTTCCATCATCAACGTTTTTAAACACAAAGAAATCATGACCAACTAATTCCATTTGAAGAATAGCCTCTTCTTCACTCATTGGTTTTACATCAACTGTTTTACGTCTTACAATAATTTCTTCATTTTCTTCTTCTTTATCAATATCAAAGTCCATAATAAATTCATAGCGTTCATTATGAGCCTTGTGTTTCATTTTCGTCTTATTCTTGCGAATTTGTCTTTCTAACTTCTCTACAACACCATCAATTGCTGTATATAGATCTTTGTCACGAGCTTCTGCACGTAAAGTGACCTTAGGTGCTGGAATTGTTACTTCAACAACTTGTGCAACACCACTCACACGAATTAAAACATTCGCATTCATTTCATCTGGATTTTCAAAGTATTTATCTAACCTCCTAATTCTTTTTTCAATGTATGCCCTAATAGCATCTGTAACCTCTAATTTGTTACCACGGATATTAAATACCATATCATCAATCCTTTCTACTTTTATTATAGCACAAATTCTATTAAAAAAATATGATTAAATGATGAAATTATATGACAAAAAAAGAAAAGAAAAACTGCTTATACTAAAGCAGTTTTAACTTCTACAACATTTTTGGCTTGAAGACCTTTATCCGTTCTTACTAACTCAAACTCTACTTCTTGACCTTCGACTAATGTCTTATATCCCTCAGTTAAAATCGCAGAATAGTGAACAAAAATATCCTCACCGTCTTTGTATTCAATAAATCCAAATCCTTTTTCATTATTGAACCATTTGACTTTTCCTCGCATGGTTACATCTCCCTTCTACTCCTTACAACTATATTGTACCTCGTTAGGACTATGTAATTCAATAAAATAAAGTCGTCAAAATTCGACAGATTTTGCTATAACTCTATAAATACACATCATCCACATACTACACCGCCTAACGTCGGTAATTTACATTTTACCTTATAATTAGCTTAAAATAGTATAAAACCGTTTCAAAGTAACTTTTCATAATTTAAAAATAAAATTTAATTTCAATATTTTAATATTTTAATTCTTATAGACACATTTTGAACTTTTTAAGACATTTTTAATAACGTGTAATTCAAAATCATTTAAAATGTGATCAGTTAGAAAGTAGTTGGTTCTATGAAACAATATGTAGTAAATCATTGTTATAACTTTGTTATATCAAATAACCCAAATGTTGATCGTCTTACACAAGACAAATTAAAATACGGATTAGAATCAATCTATATACTAGTAACCAAAATTATTTTTGTATTTATTGTGGCAGGATTACTCAATGTTTTCACAGAGGTCGTAATCTTCCTATGTTTATATAATTTAATTAGAATGCCATCCTTTGGACTTCATGCAACAAAAAGCTGGATATGTTTAGTATCATCCACTTTAATCTTCATTCTAATTCCACTCTTCTGTAAAAATTATATCCTCCCAATAAATATAAAAACTATTTTAGGAGTTATTACCACACTTCTAATTTATAAAAATGCTCCTGCAGACACTTATAAAAGACCTATCATAAATAAAAAAAGGAGACAAACATATAAATATATATCTACAAGTGTAGCAATCTTATTATCTATTGCTTCTATTATGATTACAGATACATTCTTAAGTAATTCATGTATTCTAGCACTTGTTGTACAATGTTTTATGATTTCTCCATTAACATACAAAACATTTAATTTACCATATAATAATTATTTAAAATATCAAACAAAAGAAATTTAAATCTGCGCAGATTTAGATAAAATACGTAAGGAGGTAAAGTATGAAAAACTTATTAGCATCTGCTCTTTCATTCTTTGGTGTATGTATGGCAGATATGGGATCTAGTGCTTGTGTTGCTGTTATTCTTGATGAACCAGAAATGCCAGAAAGTTTAATTAAATAATTAATTAAAAAAAATGTAGACTAAAATCTACATTTTTATTTTTATCACTTGTGTCATAATATCCATATAAATTGATGTTTCACTAGTTATTTCCTTATTTTGCATTAATATTTCCTTCACTAACGCTAATCCATATCCATGATTGTCTCCCTTAGAACTATATCCCATAGTTCCAAGTTTATCTACATCTAATTCTCCTTGAAAATTATTGGCAACTAAAATACAAAAGTTTCCTTCTTCAATATAAATCTCAACATCCATTTCTTTAGTTTCTAGATCTTTAACTGCCTGTATAGCATTATCTAAATACACACCAACGATTTTTCCATATTGGCGTACTAATTCAGAACTCATTTTAGAAAAATTCTTACTATTTATATTTCTACCTACTCGAAGATCATAAGAAATTCCTAAATTATCACACGAAACTAATTTATGATAAATTAACCCACGTAAACCACCAGAAGGGATTGGTAAGGTTTTTTGATATAAATTATCATTTCCACGTAAATCTCTTTCAATTTTCTCATAATCCTGAATCATAGCGTGAAGTTGTTCCTTAGCCTTTTTATTTCGTGGACTTATTAACCCATCTAATACTATCAAATCATTTTTGTTTTCATGAGTATCTCTTCGACTTTTGTCTATGATCGTTTCATATTCTACAGACTTGTCTAAAAGATTATCATATTCTGCTTTTATGTTTACATTTTCATTTTGTTCTGCAAATATCTTAAATGATATAATCGTATAAACAATTATTGAAAAACAATTTAATGCTACCATATATGCTATATTAATTTTATAATAACATGTATACATAATTAAATTCGTTACAGCTATTAAAATTATTAATATAATAAGACTTTGTATCGGCTTATGACTATTCATTTTACTTAATAATTTCTTTTTTAAAAAGTCTATTACATACTTATTTAACACTAACACCATTATCACAGACATTATAATATTAATAATAAACGTCCCTTCAAAGGTACTTAAAATAACTGTAATATTATTTGATGGAATTAACAATAGCATAAATAACAAAACAAATTCACTAATAATTAAAGCAAAATGAGTTATAAATGTAATAATGATAGAAGAATACAAACTTCTTCTAAATAAGAAATAATTTGTAATAGTATATACAATATATGCAAACAATATTTTGATATACGTAGATACATATAAATAATTAATCGAAATAACAAAAACGGATAATAATATAATTAGAATATTTTTAATTGTTAAAATTTTCACCCGCTCTTCATTAAAAATTTGCCATAAATATAATTGAGATAATAAAATTATAGCTGAACCAAAGAAAACACTCATAAATTCTGACATTACTCAGCAACTCCTTTCAAATACTTACTTGATAATAGATCACATACTTCACCATTATCAAATGTAATTTTTTTACGTCTTTTATCAATAGAAATAATTCTTTGTTTATTTACAATACATGATCGATAGGAATAAACAAAGTCCGGGCCTAATAAACTTGCCATTTCTACTAATGGCTTAGATAACTTAAACTCTGAAAAGTCAGTTTTAATAACTATTTTTCGTTCCACACCATCACGTGTAATATATAAAATATCCTTTTCTGGTAAGGTAAATACAGTCCCATGATGTTCAAAACGAAGAATTTTGTTTTTTCCCATAACCTTTACAGCTTTATTAATTGATGACGTTAGACGTTTTGGATAATCATCTAATTTATTAATGAAAGTTAAAAACATAATTTCATCATGTAATAAAACTGAACCTAATTCATCATGGGATGTTAAAAATATAATCACACTATTAACATCTTTTACTCTAATCTTTCTCGCGATATCGATTCCTGATGCACGTTTTGTTTCAATATCTAAAATATATATTTTATTAGACATACGCGCATTCATAATTTTGTAAAAACTATTGTCATATTCTGAAAATGAATAAATCTCGTAGGCATAATCATTTTTCATCATTGTCATACTAATAATTTTCTTCACATTGTTTAAAATCTCTGCATTATCATCACAAAGAATAAAATTAATCACTTTCACACTTCCTTTACTACGAATTACTCTTTAGTTAATTAAATGTTATCACGCTAAAACAAGAAAATCAATATATTTGTTTCCAAATTTTAACATTTTTTAACTAATAGCATATTATAACCCGTTAAAAAACGACTCATTAAAGTCGTTTACCATTTAATATTAAGTTAAACAACCAAACAACAAAGAAAAGAACAAAAATAAAACCGGCATATTTTTGAACAAGTTGATCTATTCTATTTATATACGTTGCTTGATTTTTTGCAATATCTAATGCAAGAAATGGAATAGAGATCAAACACATTATAATCAATGGAAAAGCCATCAAATTATAACGAAATGACGCTAAAAAATTTCCATGAAATATTGCCAAAACTGCTCTTGTCATACCACATCCCATACAAGGAATATGTAACAGTTTTTTAAATGGACATTGATAATTAAAATCCAATACATATAAGATAACGAATAAACAAACTGGGAATAAGAACCACAATATATTTTTAAGTCGATTCATTATATTAATGGATTTCCAGCTGCATCTTCTTTAATAGCATCTGTAAGAATTAAAATTCCTTCGATTAATCCCCAAATTCCACTTATAAAACTAAGTAATCCACAGGTTAGTACAGTTAGTAATAATTGTGCTGTAGCTTTTCCTGTATATCCTAAATAAAAATTGTGAATACCTAAGGCACCTAAAAATATTCCTAATAGTCCAGCGGCTATTTTTGATTTTTCACCAGACACTGCAGAATTTGAATTCTTGTTATTAAGGACTTTTCCACAATTTAGACAAACATCTTGATCCTTTTCAATTTCTTTTCCACAATATTTACAATACATAACAACATCTCCTCACTATTCAACATTATAACGATTATTTATGCGAATTGCAATCATTTTGGGTGAAAAAGGAACTATTGATATTCCTCTTTCTTTCCCTGATACCAATCCTTTACATCCTTCTTCCACTCCGAAACCTTTTTCTTTGTTTTTTCTTTCACTTTATCTTTGGTTTCAATCATATTCGTATATGTATCCTCACCTAATACTTCTTTGACCTTATCTTTCCCTTGTTCAAATAAGTTTTTAAAAGAATCATAACCTATATTCCACTTTTCTTTCAGATAATCTTTATAATCAGGATAACGTTCTTTTATTTTGTCATCAATATGTTCCATAATTTCCATCACTTTTTGCTTCGCTGGATCAGTTAAATCACTAAAATAGTAGCCCCCAATTGGTTCATTGTTACTAAAAAATTCCACAGTCGTTACAAGTGATGAGAAAACGACATCTTTTGTCTGTTCTTTTACTTTATTAAAATTTTCTTTCGTAAATAATTGATCTAATTTTTGATCTATCGTATCAAAATATTCAATTACTTGATCCTCTGTTTGAAAGTTTTCCACAGGTTTATCTGGAATAATTTGGATATCTGTGGATAACGTTTCATCGGTTGGTTGAATTTCCACAACAGGATTGTCTTTGCCATCTTTTGTTTTCGTTACATCTTTTTGTTTTCCACAACCCGTTGATGTCATCACTAAAGTCAGGGGTAGCGCAATTTGCAAAACCTTTTTTGTTATTTGTAAACGGTTTTTCTTCATAAGATCACTTCCTATGGGTTATTCTAATCCAAGTTTTTATTTTTGTCAAACTAGACACCACCAATTGTACCTTTCGCACGTAAATAAATTTTGCGTAACCAATCTACAGGAATAACTGTAGAAGCAATCAGTAGCATAATAATAAATTCTTTTAAAGTAAGTCCAGCAGTCCTAAATAAACTCCCCCCGTAGTAAATCAGAATTAATTGAACAACAACAATAAGTAGGATAATAAATACAAAGACCATATTTTCCTTAAGATGAGCAAAAAGATTCAAACGATGCGTACGAGCATTAAAACAGTTAAAAATTCCAATAAAGATAAAGAGAGCAAAGAAGGCAGTCATTAAGTATTTATAATGAGCATCTGGACGAAATAGTGTTCGAATCCATGGACTTTTTAAAAAGAAAATACATAACAGCGAAGAATATAAACCTGTAAATATAATTTCATCTTTCATATAAGTATTCATGATTTGTTCATTTTTCTTTTTTGGTTTCTCGCTCATATATTCTGGAAGTGGTGGCTCAAAGGCGAATGCTAAACCAGCAAATGTATCCATAACCATATTAATCCATAACATTTGAATTACTGTTACTGGGGTATCTACACCAATAAAAGGACCAATTACAGATAAAGATACTGCACAAACATTTACGGTTAATTGAAAAATGATGAATTTTCGAATACTTTTGAAAATAGTTCGTCCAAAAAGAATCGATTTTGCAATAGAATTAAAGTTATCATCTAAAATGATAATATCACTTGCTTCTTTAGAAACTTCAGTACCACTTCCCATAGAAAACCCAACATCGGCTTTCTTTAATGCAGGAGCATCATTGACTCCGTCTCCAGTCATTCCAACGACAAGTCCCAATTCTTGACTAATACGTACTAAACGACTTTTATCTTGTGGAAGTGATCTAGCTACAACTTTTAAATGAGGTAAAATACGTTTTAGTTCATAATCAGATTTTTGGTTTAATTCATCACTGGTTAAAACAAGATCTTCATTAGACTTAATTAACCCTACTTCTTTCGCAATCGATACTGCAGTTGCTTTATTATCCCCAGTAATCATCACGGTTTGAATATGAGCATTCGTCACTTCCTGAATTCCTTGTTTTGCTTCTGGACGAATTTCATCTTTAATAAAGACGAGTCCTAAAAAGGTTAAATTTTTTGTAATATTTTCTTGTTCACTCGTTGCAAGTAAAATAACACGAATTCCTCTAGAAGTCATATCATCTAACATTTTTCGAATACGAAGTTTTGTATCAAACTTCTTTTTATTTCCCCAACCATCATACATAAAGTGGCAAGCATCTAAAAGTTTTTCAGGAGCTCCTTTAATTAAATAAACGGGTTTTTTATCCTGAATTAGGGTCATCGCATACTTCTTTTTACTATCAAAAGGAACTTTTTTTATGACACGTACTTGTTTCACCTTCTCATCCTTGATGAATGAAAGTAAACTTCGATCTGTAATGTTTCCCCCAACAACCCTATTCTTTTCATCTAATAAACTTTCATTATTATAAAATAACGACATTTGAATCATTTGATGTAATGTAGGAACTGTTTGTAATTGTTTCATTGTTTCATAAGACTTTAAGTCCCCGGTTGTAAGACCAATAACTTCTAATTTCCCTTTGGTAAGTGTTCCTGTTTTGTCTGTGAATAAAATATTTAAACTACCAGCCGTTTCAATTCCCACTAATTTTCTTACCAAAACATTACTTTTTAACATACGTTTCATATTCGATGATAATACTAATGTGATCATCATCGGTAACCCCTCTGGTACACTAACTACAATAATTGTAACAGCAAGTGTTAGGGCATAAAGCAAATATCCTGAGATTAATGGAAAATTATGTAACATCGCCATAATTCTAGTCATGTCAAAGCCATTTTCAATAACTACTGTAGAAAATAAATAGGAAATAGCGACTAATACAGCACCAAAGTATCCAAAATAACTGATAAATCGAGCTAAATTTCGTAATCTTAATTTTAAAGGACTTTCTGGTTGCTTTTCCTGAAGCTCATGAGCCAATTTTCCATAAAAGGTTTGATCCCCTACTTTCGTTACTCTCATGATTGCTGTGCCAGAATAAACGACCGTTCCTCGGTATAAAATATTATTTTCTTTTTCTTTAGAACCTATGTTTAAAGCTTCTTTATAAGCTTCTTTCGTTTCTCCATTTAGTGAGGATTCATCTACACTAAGTGTTCCCTTTACTAATACACCATCTGCGGGAACTTTATCCCCAGATTCTAATAAAACAATATCACCTGTAACGACTTCATCGATATTGATTTCTACTACTTTACCATTTCGTCGTACACGACATTTTATCTTCGATGATTCTTCTTGTAATTTTGCAAAAGCTTGTTCACTGCCATATTCTGACAAGGTGGAAATAATCGAAGCTAAAAGGATTGCTATCACAATTCCTACCGTTTCAAACCAATCAAAATCTTTCATTAAAAAGACCAATTTAATACCTAAAGCAATTAATAAGATTCGAATAATTGGATCGCCAAACGATTCAATCAACAATTTAAAGAAGGTATCTTGTTTATTTACAGTAATTTGATTACTACCATATTTCTCACGATTTTTTTGCACTTCCTCTTGATCTAATCCTAGTGTTATATCTACTCTGTTCATATTCTCCTCCTCTAGTTCACTATATTAAGGACTCTTACAGAGTAGAAGAAATTTAGTAGTCTATGATTTGACATTTTTCTTACCTTACAATTTAATTAAAATAGGTAATATTATCAGGAGATAATGTTAAAAATGTAAAGAAAAAAGACACAACTTGTGTCTTAGTTTGATTGATAAAGCATCGATTCTAAAATATACATCGCTTGTTCCTTATTTGAAGTAGATTTAAATTTCATTTGGCCTTCTTCTGTTATCATAGAACCAATTTTTAATTCAAAAGGACTTTCCTCCGTTAGAAGCATTGCATAATGGTTTTTACCAATATCTAATGTCTTAACGATGACATATTCTTTTCCATCTTCTAAAACCCACACTTCTCCATCTTGATATTTCATGTTATCCCTCTTTAATTCCTATTTTTTCTTTTATATGTTCTACAAAATGATCATATACAACTGTTAAAGTTTCTTTATCTTCTATAAAATAAAGTACTTGATCTTTTTCTACCGCTATTTTAATGGACAATGGTTTTGTCATGGAACATAAATAATAATAATCGACTTGTTCTAATTGAATTTTATCTACAATCAAATATTCTTTTCCATCTTCTAAAGTAACAATTGTATTTTCTTCCATTATTTCACCTTAGTTTCCCCTTCTACGTATGCATTTTCATCATATGCAAAACTATGAAATGGATCATATTCAATCCAACGATGACGCCCGTCTTCCGTATAAATTTCGCAACCAAAACTCAATTTATGTTTTTCATTTAATTGGTGCATTTGCATTAATTCCTCAATCGTTTCTCCTGGTGAAGCACTGTAATAAGGTCTCATATTTGTCTCATCAAATACTTTAATAGCATTAACACGCACCTCTAACTCTGGAGCATTGTCAAAGGGAATTCGAACCATAGAACCAACAGTTAAACTATAATTTCCACGTTTAAAATAACGATTTCTAAATTTTTGAAGGGCAGCGTTTTCACGAGAAATTACAGCCGCAAAAATATTTTTAGAAACTTTAGTATCCGTATTTTTTCTTTGTTTTATAATTTTTTTGCCTTCACTTAATTGAATATGTTGATCTGGATCTTTTTTTATCATTGATGAATATTGATAAACATTTTGGAAAAATTCCTGGCGTTCTTTAATCAATTGTTGACAAGCTCGAATCGTTTCTTCCCGATTCCCATTCATTGGAATTTTCTTTTGTTGTGCAGGAATAATTTGTTCCTTTAATACACGATAAAGTCCTTGTCCATTCTTAAATTGAAGTGGTTTTTTATTTTCTTTCATTACTTCTAACAATTCATTCGTTTGATGATCTGTAAAAGACATATTTTTACATAAAGTGCGAAAATGTGTAGTGATTGTTTCTTCTTTATTATTAGATGCCACTTTCTCTTTTGAGTTCTTTTGATGATCAATTAACTTATTCATATCATTTTCAAATTGTTTACGCACTTCTTCTTGATTTGACGAATTCAAATTTATCATATTCTGTTCTACAAGATTTTGCCAAAGCGTATCCATATCTTTTGAACTATTTTTTCCATCGATAAGATTTTCAGCTAATTTAGTATCTATTTTATAATCTTTGATAAACATAGAAAATCCATGGTCTTTTTCCAAATACTTATCAAAATCAATATAAGGAACAGAACTAAATTTTAATAAAGCATGCGTTTTTGCATAACGAAGGGTCCTTGGTGCTAAGGCATAGTTACTAAAAGTTAAACGAATGGAATCTAATTCATTTTCCACGACTTCCTTAACCATGTCTATATTTCCAGCATTTTCATTTTTAGATTGAAGAAAATTACCAATATAACCTAATACTTCATTTCTTAAATCCTCTGTAATCTCCCCATGTTTTAAATAATAGTCTTTTATCTTCGCAATTTCCTTTGGTGCAACATTTCTCTTTTCTAAATAATCACCCAAAGAATCTGCTTGCATCGTTAAAACGGTCTCTAGTTTTTCCTTATGATAATTGATTTGATCTTCAATACGGGATACAGCTTCTAACACTGCAGAGCGTGATATAAATTCCACCTCAGATAGTTGAATATCTTCTTTTTCTTTCGTATCCTTTGTTTGTGTAACAGCCATTTTCGCAAGCATCATGACTTCTTTTTGTAAAGCATGTAATGCTTCTTCTGGATACACACGATAAACTTCCTCCATAGATAGAATCTCTTCTTGCTTTTGAGTAATAGCCTCTAAAACAGTATTTACATTTAACTTTTCATCACTAACATACCCATCTTCATCAACATCAAGTAATTGATCCATTGCTTCTATTTCATCTCTTAAATTCATAAAATCCTCCTATAACAAATCATTTTTCTTTAACAAATTATATAAACAAGAATAACTTCGACGATTATAAAATTTACAAAATTTTCTTAAACTAACATGTGAATTTTTATATAACTGTATAATTTTTTGAGACTCTTCTCTTGTTAGTGCATTTTTAGGACGGCGATGCTTATTTCCATGTTCTAATTGAATTGTCCCATTCAACATTTGTCTTTTTAATTTTGAAATGTATTTCACATGATACCCTGTAAGTTCAGCAATTTCTTGATAGCTAAGAAAGGTCTCATTATTTAATTTTTTTTGAATTAAACCAACTGCATACTCCTTATCATGTTTCATATCAATCACCTTTTATTATTATAATATGGAACGCATTTTTTTGCAATAAAAAAAGAGTAATTATCTCTTTAAAATATTACTTTTTATTCTTGAAATAAATAATAACCATTTTCTAATTTCAATGTAACTGTTTTTTCATGCCAACGATTTTTAACAACAATTTTAGTTTGATCCTCTTTCGCATTTAATTTTACATAAAATACTTGATCTCCGGTGGTTTTAATTTTCTTTTTTGATAATTTATTTTTATTCAAGGAAATTTGTCCATGTGTGGTTGTAATAGTATATTCTTTTAATGTATGAACATGAATAGGAAACGTTTCTTTTGCAGTATAAGAACGTTTATCTGTAACAAGATGAATCTTATGGCGTTCTTTTAACGTCTGCCCCACATTTTTTTGTTCTGGAAAATCACCAAGGATTAACCCTAAAACTACAATAATCACAGCTAAACTACCTACAGCAAGTTGTATGCGTTTTTCTTTCATTTTATCACCATGCCCATTATACCTTAAAAAACAAAAAAAGTTAAGAGTTTTATGCTTCTCTTAACTTATTCATGTAATTACGAACTTGTGCTGCCCAGGTTGTACTAGCAGCATATTTAGAATTCATGGCCTCTGGTGTGGTTAACCCATAAGCATAATAATTGTTATATAAATTATTCATATAACTATCAATCCCCTCTTCAAGAGTGGCAAATGCTTTATAAGAACCTCCTCCACATCCTGGGGACCCTTTCATTCCACCTACGTTATTACATTCTCTAACTAAGGAACTACAATTCCAAGTACATCCAGTTTCATGAAGGACAATTCCTACCGCTAAATATGGGTCAATTCCAAGTTCTACAGCTTTTGATGCGAATTGATATCCGTATCCTGATAATGTAGAATTTAAGGAACGATCTAATTTTGCCGCTAATTCACTTAGGGTCATTCCTTCATAAACAATTGGATCTACAGGTACACTTACTTCCTCTATCGCAGGTTGTTTATCCTGTGGTTCTTCTATTTTCTGTTCTTGTTGTTCTTTCTCTGATGGTTTTTCTTCTTCTAATTCCAATATTTCAGGTTTCGAAGCCTTTTCTGTGTCGTTATACACAATCAATGTTTCTGTTTTTGTATTATTCTTTAATACAACTTGATTTGAATGTGTTGTATTACATGTTATAAAGACAAAAACAAACGTTAATATCAAGTAAATTGCCTGTGCAATTACTCGCCGATGGTTCTTCACTTTTATTCACCTCAACATCGTTTTTTTCATAGCGACAAGACCTATTTTAGCACATATCAAATTTTTCGTCAAATTGACTATTTTCATTAATTCTGTGGAATTTGTAGTACTTGACCAATAACTAAACTATTACTTGTTAAATTATTAAGGCTCTTAATCGCATCTACCGTTGTATTATAAGTTTGTGCAATTTTATATAAACTATCCCCATTCTTTACCGTATAAGTTATATTTTGTGTATTCCCAGTAGATGGAAGTTTTAAGACTTGACCAATACGAAGATTATTACTAGTTAAACCATTGATACGTTTTAATTCATCCACCGTTGTATTAAAACGTCGTGCGATACTCCATAAAGAATCACCACTTCTTACGGTATAGGTATTCGTTGGTTCTTCTGGTTCTGTTGGTCCTGATCCCCCTGGAATTCTTAGGACCTGACCAATAGATAAATTATCACTCGTTAAGTTATTTAACCTCTTTAATTCATCGACAGTGGTATTAAAGCGTTGTGCTATACTCCATAAAGAATCACCTGGCTGTACAGTATATGAAACCACTTCATCCGATGTTGGTCCTGGAATCAATAAAATTTGCCCTACTGTAAGATTATCTGAGGTTAAACCATTTAATCTTTTAATTTCATCTACGGTTGTATTAAAACGTTGTGCGATTTTATATAAACTGTCCCCACTTCTTACCACATAAGTAACGGTTCCAACAGGTGGAATGGAACCCCCCATTTCTGTAGCAATAACCGCATCTACTACGGCTTCTACAAAACGACGATAATTTGTTTTAATACGATTTAAATCAGCTGCGTTATTAATAAATCCATATTCGATAATTACTGGTTGTGTTGTTCCTGTATTTCTATGAATAAAATAATAATCTTTCGAAGTATCACTTGGTAATCGACGTTGATATACTGAACGAGTTTTTTGCCCAGCTTCACCTAGTGCATTTAAAATATTCGTTGCGAGGGTATCATCATTTCTTAAAGCGTAAATTACTTCTGCACCTTCCGCGGTCCCTGTTGTATTTGAATTAATATGATTAGAAATGACAATAACACTAGGTTTATCACCAAAAGCATTTAAAATTCGATTTACACGAGTCGTTGGGTCTACCGTTTCATCAGTTGTTCTTGTCATCGCAACGGGAACCCCCAATTCTTTAAATCGCTCATACATATATTGTGATATCTGTAATGTTAAATCTTTTTCTTTGGTAGTACCACTAACTGCCCCTGGATCATCACCACCATGTCCAGCATCTATAACGACTTGAAAATCATACATGTTTATTCCTCCCCTAACGTATTCTATGAAAAAACTAGAAATTCGTTATTTCTAGTTCAGTATATTCATAAATATAAAATTTATTTATTTCAATCTATATTTTTTACTAAATCGAAAGTATAACCTTCTTTTTTCATCGTTTTAATGAAATCATCAAGAGCTAAATAATTTCCTTTGCTGGTTGGATGAAGTAAATAAATGGCTCCTGCATGTGCTCGCTCGATCATAGATTCTAAGGCTTGTTCTTTTGTAAGTCGATCATCCCAGTCTTGATAAGCTGCACTCCAAAAATAACTACGATATCCTAAATCTTTAATAATACTTAAACTTCGTAAACTATATTCGCCACGGGGCTCTCTATAAATATGATCCATGGGTTTTCCAACAATTTTCTCAAAAGTTTCTTCTGTGGAAATTAATTCGTTTAAATATTTTTGAAAAGATCCTTGTGTTGCGAGTGTAGGCATTGATGGATGACTAGAAGTATGGTTTCCAATAGAATGCCCTGTTTCTACCATTTGTTTCATCAATTCTGGATTACTTTCGATATATTTCCTACAAAGGAAGAATGTGCCCAAAACTTTATTTTGATCCAAAACCTCTACAATTTCTTTTAAATAAGTTTCATTACTTCCCTCATCGAAAGTTAAATATAAAACTTTTTCATCTGGTCCCATCGCATAAGCATTATATTTTTTTAATTCCTCATTCGTCATATCAATTTGTGGTCGTGCACCGTCCTTTTTATTATTTGTTCCCCATCCCTGAACGGTATTATCCAAGGCATCATAACTAGCTTTATATTTGGCACTACTACTTAATTTAATATTTACAAAACGTTTGGATTCCATGGTATTCCCTTTTGAATTTGTTACTTTATAACTAATCTCATAGGTTCCTGGGGTATTTACATCAATATTTTTTTCAACACGAACTTTTTTGGTTAAACTTCCATCCTTATCATCATGAGCGACATATCCGGGTTCTTTATAATTATCCCCTAATTTTAAATAGACAATTTTTTTCCCCTTAAGTTCTAACGTTGGATAATTATTAATAGCCTTTGAATTTGATAAATAAAAATGATTATACGCAAAAAAAACACACAATAAGATAACAATTCCTAATAAAATAATATCAATTCTTCTCTTTTTCATATTCCACTCCAATCAATAAAATATATGAAAAAGAAAGAAAAAAAAGACAATTTTCAATCAATTATTTAAAACCATTGAAAATCATCTTTTTATTTTAAACCATATGAACGATTTCTTTATGAACAGACTCTACAACATTTGAATCATAAATATCAATTTTTTCTCTCGCCAAAATCAGCGCATTTTCTTGTTTTTTCATATCTCCTACTGTTTTATGAAGTGTATCATAAAAATCAAGCAAAATCTTTTCTATTTCACGCGCATGAATTCTCATATCATCTAGTGAAATATGTTCTAATAACTGTGCTAAACAGAAAAGATTTTTAAGTGAAATTTTAGAGTATCCTTGAATTAAAAATAGATCTCTAATATCCTTTCCAATATATTCAAGCCATAATTCCATTTTAATTAAAAATTGGTTTGTTTCCTCAATGGCATTTAAATAAGGACTGCGGTACACTGCAATTTTTTCTTCATTTTTATTGTAACAAGTATATTTTATCTTATTAAAGTTTTTAAGCCAATGCGTAATTTTTGATAACGATAGACTTACTTTAAATGTATACTTCTTTTGTTCTTTTAATTGATAAAAAAGATATGAAAGAGCTGTTATTCGTTGTTCATTTTCTAAGAACACATTATTGTTTCCTAACATAGATTCATGTCCATATTGTGTTACTTGTTCTATTTTATTTAATAACTTTTGATCCGCTATGGCATTCCAATAAAAGAAATTATGCTTTAAAGGATTAATATTACTGTTTAGTCTTACAAAATGATCCCTAGCTTCTTTTTCATCATTTTCAATAATATTAACGACATATAAAGGACTATCCATAATTTTTTTGCATTTTTCTTTATCTAATAATTTATGGTTTTTTGTTAATTCATACGTTGTTCCATTGAGTTCATAATGAATGTCTAATCCGGTTAGGGCATACCCCTCTTTTTCTGAACTACAAAGATTTCCTTGTTCGTCCTTATACTGTCTATTAACATACGATAACACAGACAACAAACGTTGTTGGCCATCCACGACCTCAGATACTAATTCCCCATTAACTTTCTTTTGAAAGATTAAAATAGGTGGAATTTGAATATCCACTAATATACTTTCAATAATACGTGCAGAGGCTTCATAATTTAGAGCCTCTAATCGTTGATAACTTGGGCGCACATTATACTTAAATGTTTCTAATTGATCTAACATATCTGCCACAGTAATTTCAATAGGTAGTCGACGATAATGGACCTGTTGAACATCAATCTTATGTTGGTGTTCTTTATTTTTCTTATTTAGTTGTCTTAGTTCAAATTCTTTAGTCAAATCTTGTGCATAATACTTTTTAAAATATTTTGCCATCTCCAAATATCGTTCTATTTTGGTCTTCTTTTCTACTTTATTTTGATTTAGAAGTTCCTGGTATTCATTTTCCATGTTACCAAAATACTCTAAAATAGATTTTAAATCAATTTTAGAAATAGGGTAATCTCCATACTTACGAACAACAGAAATAGCCCAGTAAAGTAAATGAATAAAATCTTTTCGGTGAAGACAGGGGTAGTTCTTCCATTCACTTAAAGTAAAAATAGTACTAAGTAAAGTGACACAAACATTAAATTGATTGAACATCTCCTCTTTTTCTTCATTGCTTTTTGAACATAGTTGATCTTCATAAAAAATATTCATTCGATGTGTTTTATCACTGCATAAACAATAAGATCGAATATTAGAATAAGTTGCTGAAATTAAAAAACGAATATCAACTAACATACAATCAATTTCATTACGAACTTTATTAGGATTTCCAATATAAAGTTTTTTTAATTGAGTACGATAACTTTCATCTTCTTCTAATTTCCTGCGAAAACGTTCCGTTAAATACTCTCCTTCAAATTGAGCTTTCTGTAATTCCTCAATCGCTAAACGAATTCCAGAATTATAACGAACATAAAGTTGCTTTTGAATTGCAAGTTCTTCTTCCTCACTAATTTGTTTAAACGGATCTTGTCTATTCTCATACTTATAGACAATATAAGTCATAAAAATATTGTGCAAGAAATAATTTTGTTCTGATTCCTTTAAATCTTTAAATCTCTTTCCTGCCAACCATGTTAATTTTGCTAAACCAGTTCCAGATAAAACAAGTTCATTGTTAACAAATTTCTTGATCGCTAAATAACGATTAATTCCATCACAGATAAAATAATCTCCACGACTTTCGAATAAAATCAATGGATGAACTTCACATCCTAAAATTAAACTTTCGATAAAATAACTACTTTTTTTACGATTCCAAATAGATCCACTATTAAAATTACGAATAAAAATATGTTCATCATTTAACAATCTTTTAATTTGACGATTATATTTTCTTTCACTCTTTAAATTGTTGACAATTAACGGACGAACATCTAATTCCTTTGTCATATACTTTCCCCTCTCAGATTTATCAATTATATAGGATATCATAAAAAAGGGACAGTGATAGACACTATTGTATATTTTTTTAAATTTGGTGTTTTCCTGGGATAAGGTGTTCTTTCGCCTCTATTAACTGATAATATCCATAACGACCTGGTTTACTATCAATATTAAAACCATGATCTCTAGCTAAAGCTCTATATCTTTTAATCGTTCGTTCACTTACCTCTAACTTCTGCGCTAACTCTTGAACGGTATGTTTTCTATAATCTCCAAGTTCATCTAAGAAGGATAAAAACAAATGTAATCTAAACACTACAACACTCCTACTCTATTGTTATCATAGCACACAAAAAGACACTTGCATAATGCAAATGTCTTTGATCGCTTCCAAACAGTAAAATCTTGTCAATTATTTAGAAGTAAAATGATAATAATTAAATTCTGCAATTTGATCTGCCACGGTAGATAAATCATCTACTTCATCATAACTAGATGCTAAAACGTCTTCAATTGCAAATAATAAACTTTTCATATCTAAATAATTTTCAATTTGAATATTATAACGATTTAATACTTCCGTTTGATAATCTGAAAGATATAAATCATGTCCTCGAAGTTTATGTTCATTTTTCTCAAAGTCATAATTTATAATGTCATTTAAAGATTGATCATTCATGAATATTCCCACTTTCTATCGTCGTATGATCTAAAATAAATTGCTTCATCTGGTGGTATAGATCATTTAATTCATCGACAATTCCGTTTTCTATTAATAATTTTTGAAATTTTTTCCTCTTTAAATAGTCATTTAGAACAAACGGTTCTTGTTTTTCAACAAATTGATCTAGAAAGCGATGAAGTGAATCCTCTTCATCCCTATAATCAAAATAGCTTGCCATATCTATATCAAAATATCGATCCATTAAATCATATAGAAACGTATTATAATAACTACCATTACATGATCCATCCCAATGATACGTGTACTCTAACTTAAATGGAAGAAGCATCGAAGTTGCAATAGTAATCTCATCTTTTGTCTTCACCATGTGTAAAAACTTTTGAAATTGTTTTACAACTACATTCATCCACTCTGTTGGAAATAAAGATTCCACCATTGGATATAAATTAGATATTGTTTCCATATAATACCTAACTTTAATCCAATGCTTAACATTTGATTCAAATAAATCAATCAGTCGTTCAAAAGAACAAAAACTAGATAATCTTTGATAAAATTGTAAACATAAAAAATATTGTATATATGGATGAATAAAATGATACCAATTTCCACGGCGCTCAAAAAAGGAAGAACGCAATAAATTGACATCGTATTCGGTATTTAAAAAATGTATACATTCTTCTTCTGTAAACAATACCTTTTCTTGACCTAAAAGAATCATCGCTAGAGCTTGTATTTTTTCTAAATCGAATAGGGATAGTTTACACGTTTTTCTCAAATATTCAACAAAATTATTGTAAAAGGTAACTTCTTTGTTAGATAACGGATTTGATGTAAAGTATTGTTCTAATAAATCAAAACTATTTTTATACCATAAAAGATTTCGATATGAGAATTCGTTGTTATAAAGCTGATTCATTCGTTTCTTTGCGGAAACATCTGAAATGGCTTTTAATTTATGTTGTAAATCGTTATAAGAAATTGCTGGATTTTCACCCACAAGTTCTATCACTTGGTTCTCAATTTGTTGTTTTTCCTGTTCGGTTAAAGATTTCTCTTTTACAGGCTCTACATTATTCAAATAATCTGTTGTAGTATCAAATTCTGGATTTTGTTCTGTTTCGTCTTGCAATTGATCAATTTTCTTTAAAACTCTTTTAGAACATGTAATATGAATACGTTCTTCAATCGTATAAAGGTCTTCTTCAATTGAACTAAACCCATCGATATCTCCAAGTTCTTGGCATACAAAAGCATCATTTAAAGCCACTTCTTCGAGATAAGAGCGAATTAATGTCTTATTTTTATCTACAAATTCATGAAATTTTTCTGGAAAAATATTATCCCATTCTAAAAAGGAAAAAAACATTTCTAAAGTATAACTTCCAATTAAATAAAAATGAATAAAATCCGCCGCATATTTTTCTAAAGAATAACTCTTTTCTACTTCTTTCACTAAGTCTGAAAAATACATAAAATTATCATCATAATCTGATAAAACGGTATCTAACGATGCATGAATATTATCGATATAATTTAAAATATAATTACTAAGAACTGAATGATTACTAATATTTAGATTTTTCGCACATCTTGTTAATATAGAAATTTTAAAGTCTTCCTGATAAAAGGGAATTTCTTCAACTATATGAAGCAATTTTAATTCAAGTTCCTTATAATAACGATTTTCTATTCGATCCGGATTTTCCTTATTAATACTTTGAAAGATAAGGCAACACTGATCAATATTGTTCGTATAATTTAAAAGATATGGTAAATATTTCAAATAGTTTTTACCCAAATAATCTAAAAGAAAATCTCTATACGATGGGTTTTTTAATTGAACAAATAAAGATCCATCCTGATTTGTTATCACTAAAAAAGTGTCTTCTAAAATTTGTAAATTTTCTTTAAAAGAATAATTCATATTCTTTTGTTCTAATATTTCATACATTTGATTTTGTAACGTGGATAATAAAACTTGTTTTTCCTCTAACGCACAAAGAAGTAATAATAAAACATTTTCAAAAGATAGTTTTTCTAAAACTTCTTCCCAATAAGTATAAGGAGAATCTAAATATGAAATAAAGTTCGCATAAAATTTTCTTCCACTTTGTTGATCATCCTTTTTATAATCTAATAAATAGGTAGAAATCAAACGTGGTGTATAATTTTGATGTGAAACCAGTGATTCCCAATTATTTAACACATAGTTTAATTGTTCAAATGATAGCGATGAATGACGGAGATGTTGATACAGAATATCGAATTTATCTTTTTTACCTAATTCTGTCAATTCAAATCGAAATTTACGAGAAATGTAGTCTTTTTCAGTTTTGGGATTTTTATGAAGTCCTTCATTCAAAATATACTCTCTTGTCGTAATCACAAGCCATTTATTCTTTACTGTTTTAATATGATTAATAAAATTCATTAATTTGCGTTCTTCTTCTGGTGTTACTTGAAAATTAAATTGAATTTCGCCCCAAAAATCATCAAAAAAGTATACCTGACTTTGATCTTCATCATAGATGTCATAAAGTTCTGAAACACTGTTTACTTTAACAAACTGTGCATTTGGATGACAATTTAATACATTCATACAAAGCATTCGTCCAAGCATCGTTTTCCCAACACCTGGTTCACCAGAAATAATAATCACTTGGTTTTTATTTAATTGTTCTTGAGCTATAAAAAATACATTGGTAGGAACATAAGAAGGTTGCTTCTTTATAATTTGAGAAAGTTCAAATTCTGTTTGTGTATAAATGTTTTTATGAACAACTTTATCAAGTGAATGCATCAAAACACCCATATTAGGAACGATTAAATTTAAATAAGAAACTTCTATTCTATGATATTCGTCTCGTGACAGTAATCGATTGAGGTCTTCCTTATCTAGGATATCTTGTTCTGTTAAGTATCCCTCAAATAAATGTACTAATTCCTTTTTATTTTTATCCGTACACGTCGTTGCGGTTACTAAAATATAACGTTCTGGATTTATTTTGCGTACTTTAGGAAGTTCTTCCTTTAATGCAGATTTTAACTGTGAAAATGAGTCCTTATAATTCTTTACTTGACCCATGATTTTATAATCGGGATCATGGAAATCAATTCCACCATCTTTTCCCCTAGGAGTAATACGTAAAGAAATACCTTCTTTTATTTCAACAACATCCCCTGCAAAATGAGCAAAATCTTCTGGTGATAACAATTGATGAAAATCATAATTACGCATATTATCACAACCTATCTGCTAAACTTTTAAACGACTTTATTTTATCATGGTTTTTATGAAATGGAAAGTTTTTCCATCGAAAAGTATTGCATACTTTTCATTTCTTTGTCTACATTATATTTTCTTTTTATAAAAATAAATAAAGAGGTTATCCTAAGTAACATCGTTTTCCTATTAAAATTATACCATGATCCCTATATTTTAACAATTGGCTAACAGATGAGAAAAATAAAAAGCAAATCATATAAAGCATGATCTACTTTTTAAAGCGTAATTTTGTTATTTACAATAGGTGTCTATATTATCTCTATTATATTTTTGATTTTTAATTACCTTGTATTGTTCATTATCTTCATTAACATGGCATCTAACAATATCATAAAATGGTGTATCATAATATACAATTTTATCACCAGTAACTTTTACTAATGAAAATCTTGGCGCTTGATGAATATTTACAACTCCAATATAATCAATGATGAATAATATAATAAAGGATAATATAATATATCCAACATTAATCACAATTTTCTTATACCATTTTATTCCACCAGTAAATATGTTGAGTCCAACTACAGAGAGGATAATTCCAAAAGTAGCATAGTGACTTCCCCAACTACTTTCACTAGGGAATATTGTCATAGCAATAAAAGAAATTAATATTCCAAAACTAATCAAAAGAAAAGATAATAACTTTTTTTGCTTTTCCATTTTTTTATTTGTATCATTTATTGCATTTACTATATTTTCTTCTAATTTCACTTGATATTCATTTACACTCACTTTTTCTCCACTCATTAAATCATTAATGGTTATACCAAAAATATTACATAGTGGTTTAAATAACGATAAGTCTGGCATATTCTTTCCATTTTCCCAATTTGATATTGCTCGATCTGTTACACCCAATTGTTCTGCTAACTCCTGTTGAGTTAATTTTGTTTCTTTTCTACATTTTGATATAAATTTTCCTATTTTTTCTTGATTCATAATAGTTCTCATTTCACATTAAAATAATACAATGTAAAGGCTTTTTTTTACATGAAACATTACTTGAGTTCTACAAATTATAATGTAATAAATATAACTATTGCTTTAACGATAATGTAACAGTTACATTTCCTTTACCTAATAGTCTTTTTAATTCTTCTTGCGTAACATTATCTATTCTGCCCAATTTTGTAAAATTCCAACTATTAGTATCATAATATATAGTTATTTTATTGCCTTGATATAAAATAATATCACCATAAGAAGTTGTAATTTGCTCATCATTAGTAGGCAAATCAAATTCCAAACTTCCGACTTTCTCAAAATTAGCATAGTCTTCCATATTTATTGTAATATCATTCTGATTTAATTTTTCTATTAATGCCTTTGCTGATGAATTATTTTCTAGATTTACGGTTAACACTTTACCATTTATTTTTATAAACATTTCTTTATTCTCCTTATTATTTTTTTCAGCACTTCCTGTGTCAGCTGAAGTATTAGTAGTATCCTCTATGTTGGATTTAAAATCTTCTCTATCAGCAACACATTTATAGACTGTGTAGTATACTATTCCAACAATGAATGCCAATAAAACTGAAATTACGATACTTATGATTATCTCTTTCTTCACAAATTAATATCCTTTTCAAATTACTATTTTTCTAGCAATTCTATTATATCAAAAAAAGAACATCTTTGATAGACGCCCTGTTCATTAAATTGTAACTTATCTCTTTGAATATATACTTGTTATGATTCCGTTTTCTTCGTTGATTTCTTCTAATTTCAATTTTATATTTGCATTACTTTCTTGAAATAATCGAATTCCCTGTCCTAGGATAATAGGTATTGTAGTAATATGATATTCATCAATGATATCCTGTCTTACTAATTGATTTACAATTTGAGCTCCACCGCAAATCCAAATATCTTTTTCATTTTTATTTTTTAATTCTTTTACAAACGAAGTAAGATCTTCATTTACAAATATAATATCTTCTGTATCCTTAATATTTTTTTCAGTAAAAACGTAACTTTGTAAATCTTTATATACCCATTCGTTAGGAGATAATTCTTCTGTTATTTTCTTATATGTGTTATATCCAAGTATTACTGTATCTATATTTTTTATAAAATCTTCATAACCATAATCACTTTCATAATTTTCATCTTGTCCCTTGATCCAATCTACATTACCTACTTTATCTGCAATAAAACCGTCTACACTAGTACAAATATATAAAATAACCTTTCTCATATTCTTCTCCCTCAAATTATAATTTATATTACTTTTTATGATCTAAATATTCATGTGCTAGGATATCTTTTAACACCAACATGGCATCCAATTCAGTGTAATTATACTCTGCTTGTAACTCATCAAATAACTTTCTTATTTCTTTGGAATATTTAGGTATATTGACCTCTTTTTGATATGTTTTTAAGATTGGATACTTTATACTCCATGCTTTCGTCCAATCTGTTTTAGCTTGATTTTCTTCATTTGTATTTTTAATAATCTCTTCAATATTTTTCATACTACACCTCTTTTTCAAATAGTAATTTGAATTACTTATTAAGATAATATTTACCTTTTGAAAATGATAATGTTTTATCCTTTACCATCATCAATAAATATGGATTACTTGAAATCCTTTTTGGTAAATCATTAATCTTGATTCCATTCTCATAATTAGTCGCATTATTATCTTCAAAGTATTTAATAATATCTTCCTTAGATGAAGATGTATCATTTTTATACTTATTATTCGTTCTAACCATATATATGATTCCCGCTAAACATATTATTGGTAAAATAATTTTTAATATATTATACATTTATATCACCACCTAAATGGTAAGAACTATTTTGTATAAAAATAGTTCTTACTTTCTAAATATTTTGTATTTCCTTTAATCCAAGGACACCCAACCACAAACCTATTTATTTGAAACTTTAATGTATTTCCCTTTGTTTTGATTGTCATTTTACCAATAATTAGGAAATGACTGACTTTGAAATCTTCGATATCATCCCAAGAAATAAAGGCATAATTACTACCATCTATTAAATATAAAGTTATTCCTTTTTCATCAAAGTAAAAAAAATAAAATTCTGTTTTATCAAACTTAATATAAGTTTTTAATGGTGTTGGAATAACTGCTTTTGGCATTGGAATATTTGTTCCGTAAATAATATTTTCAGTTTTTTCAATATTATATTTTTGTATAACCTCTTCTAATTGTTTAGTAATCATTTTATATTCCTCCTCACAAATAATCCAAAATTTTAAATCCAGTTTCTTTTATTGTGTTTATATTATCATGTTTTTTATATTTAACAAAACGTATCTAATCATTTTCACACAAAAAGTAAGTTTATGTTTCAGATATAATAAGTATTTTATATATTTATCATATTATATTTTTATCAAAAAGAAAAGACTATTAACAAATTTACTTTGCTAACAGTCTAAAATTTTTCTATTTGTTTAATATTTCAGCTTTGCATAAAGACACAAATGCTGGATTACTATTATTATTTCCGACCAAAACAACCATTCCAAATTCACTTCTAACTACAGTTCCTTGTGCAACAGTCTGTCCTCCTGCATTAATGTCAACACCTGTTGTTCCTACTGGTAAATATAAGCGACTTGCCTCTTCACAGTTTGTATCACAACCATCTGGTAATGGTGTAGGTGCTGGTAAATATGTAATTGCATTATTATAAGTACTACTTGTAATAGTAATAGACGCAATTCGACAGATAGATACTGCTTCCTCTGGTACTCCCTGATTATTCACTAATTGAAATAATCCAGAATCAGGATTATTGTTAGGCCCTGGTAATAAGGATCCTGGTCTTCCACTAACATTATTTCCACTTTCCATCGCAATTACTAAGTTATCATTTGGATAAAGTGTAATAATTTGTTGAATAATATTTCTCATCTGGTCAACACATAAACAAGACGTTGACTCTTGCACTGGTCCCGTTGCTCCCGTTGGCCCTGTTGCTCCCGTTGGACCTGTTGCTCCCGTTGGCCCTGTTGGCCCCGTTGCTCCTGTTGCTCCCGTTGGCCCTGTTGGCCCCGTTGCTCCTGTTGGTCCCGTTGCTCCTGTTGGTCCCGTTGCTCCTGTTGCTCCTGTTGGTCCTGTTGGTCCTGTTGGCCCCGTTGGACCTGTTGCTCCCGTTGGCCCTGTTGGCCCCGTTGCTCCTGTTGGTCCCGTTGCTCCTGTTGCTCCTGTTGGTCCTGTTGGTCCCGTTGCTCCTGTTGGCCCTGTTGGTCCTGTTGCACCACCAGATGGTCCTGTTGGCCCTGTTGGACCAGTGATACCTACACAACAAAAACAATTTGGTCGATGTTTTTCACATTCTTCAATTTTCTTTTTTGCTCTTTCATAATTATTCATATTATTTTCCTTTCTAAAATATCATATGAATAACTATAATAAACAGTAATTATAAATATCATTGATTCTGTTTAAATAAAGTGGATATTTCAAGCAAATAAAAACTATACTACATGTATATCAAAAATACACTTAGGTCTGTTAAATAACTTATTAACAATTGTCACTTTTATATAATTAATATAATAATTTCTTTATAATAAATTAAAAAAATGATATTACTATCATTTTTTATCTAAAACTATTTCCTAAATCTTGTGATTGCTGTTCCTTTTCCCTGATCTGCGCTAGTTCATATGCAGCATTTTGTCTTTCTTGTTCAGATATTACTGGACTAGAAATCATAAGAAGTAAATTATTTTTATGAACTTCCTTTTCTAATTTTTCAAGTCTTTTCATTATTTCAAAAATTTGTGCATCCATATTTTCATTTGGCATATGTATAACCTCCTATCTAATATAATAATATATTATAAATATTAAAAACGCAATGAAAAATTTTACTTCCTGTAAATAAAGTGTATAAAGCAAGAAAATACCCTTATGATAGAATATAAAATGATAACATTAAAAATGTTTATTATTATTCAAAATTAGATATCATGATGTCATTAGGAAAGAAAAGGGCATTTTAGTTTTTCACCCAAATTATAAAATCACATATCTTAAAGTGAGGTGAAACGTATGAAAAATGTGTTAATTATCTTTGGAGGAAACTCTAGTGAACACGATGTATCTTGTAAATCAGCTAAAAGTATCGCAGAAAATATTGATCAATCTTTATTTTCTTATGAAATGGTTGGGATTACCAGAGACAATCAATGGTATCAATACCAGGATGATTTAAAATACTTAGAAAAAGGAACATGGTTAGAAGGAAAAAAAATTGAAATTATTCATCCTATTAACTTTCTAAAACAATTTGATGTCGTATTTCCTATCATTCATGGAACAAATGGAGAAGATGGAAAATTACAGGGAATGATGGAATTATTTAACATTCCCTTTGTAGGATGCAAAACATTATCAAGTGCAATAGGAATGGATAAGGAAATATCAAAAATAATGTTTGACTCTATAAACATCTCACAAGTACCTTATCTTGTTATTGATGAAGATTTTGAAATCAATGAAATTATACAAAAAATAGAGTTTCCTATGATTATAAAACCCGCAAATGGAGGATCCTCTATTGGTATTAGTAAAGCAGAAACTAAAGAAGAATTAGAACAGGCCATTTTAGAAGCAAAAAAATATGATCATAAAATTATTATTGAAAAATTTATTCATTGTAGAGAATTAGAATGTGCTGTGTTAGAAAAAGATCAACAATTAATTTGCTCTAGTCCTGGAGAAGTGATTGCATCAAATGAATTTTATGATTATGATGCAAAATATATAAATCAAAAATCCATCACAAAAATTCCAACAGATTTACCAATAGAAATTGTAGATAAAATAAAAGAAAACGCTAAAATAGTTTTTAAGCGTCTTCAATGTCGTGGATATGCAAGAGTAGATTTTTTCTATGATTCAAAAGAACAAAAGATATATATTAATGAAATTAATACTATTCCAGGATTTACTTCAATTAGCATGTATCCAACATTAATAGAAAATGAACATATTAGTTACCAGGAACTTATTACGATTTTAATAGAAAATGCTTTATAAAAAAACAAATAATCCTTTGGGATTATTTGTTTTAATCATATATTATAACCTAAAAAGATTAAAATACTTAATAAATGGGGCGAGATAAGGGATTCGAACCCTTGCATAACGGAACCACAATCCGCCGTGTTAACCCCTTCACCAATCTCGCCATAAGACACTACATATTTTATCAAAAAAAAAGTACTTTGACAAGTACTTTTTCTCTACTTTACTAAAATAGTGAACCTAATGTATTTACAAAATTCATTAATTTTTCATTTTTAGATAGATTTGTCATAATTGCTGTCATATCTTGTTCTGTTAATTGATCAAGAGTAGTTGTATTTTTAATTTCTGGAATTTCAAGATCTTTTCCAATTTCAGTAATTCCTGTTACATTAGCATTCAATGTTAATGCTTTTGTGATATCTGAAGTATCCATAAACATTTCAAATTGCATATTCTCCTGATATTTTTTATTTTTTGTTATTTCTTTAGAATCGATAGTTAACGTTCCATATAATTTTGTATCAGAAGAATCTTCTGTTAGTGTATAAACATAAGTATTCTTATCTTCTTTGGTTTTATTATGAATTGTCATCTTTAGAGTATCAGCTGTCATTGTGATTAACGTTTGATCAGAATGTTCCTTTTCAACCGTTAAAGTTAATATTTCTTCTTGATCATCAGTAAGTACCAATGTAGATATTTTCCCTTTTGTATAACGAATCGTATCTTCGCTATCATCTGTTTTCATTATTAATTCATAAGCAAGTGCATCATTCATCATACCTTTTGTATAAATAGAAAGTGTTAAAACCTCTTCGCCTTGAGTCGATGAATTTTTAACATCTTTTAAAATTTCTTCCATCTGATCTCTTACGTCCGTTTTACTCATCCCGATTAACGATGCATACTTTTCTATGAATTTTTTATTTTCTTTTAAATCTTTGATCATTTTTTGCATTAATGTACTTGCGGTTTTGTTATTTAATTGGTAAGTTGTTTTGGTTGCTTTTACTTTTTTTCCATCAACTTCAATAGTTTCTTTTGTTTGTTTAAAATCCTTTTTATCTAAATTCTTTAAGAAACTATCCTTCATAGCTCCCATCACATAATCAAAATCTTCAACCTGTAGGTGTTGACGATTAAATAATTGATCATAATCTTCATCTAATGGGAGTTCAATAAATTTATTGAATAAATTTTTTAATTCCATATACATTTTCTTTTTTGTACCATATACATTGACATGTACTAGAGAATCTTTTTCTGAATTTAACAAAATTTCTGTAGCTAATTCTTTATTTTTATGGTCTATTCCCGCATTTAAAGTCATATTTAACTTACTAAGTTCATTAAATAATTCATTCATGGATGGGTCTTGTAGTTGTTCTGATGCTTTTATATCAAAAGAGATTTTACTGCTTGTTGTAATCACATCCTGTGATGCATAGTTTCCCATTCCAATTGTCATTTTTGATAGCTTATTACTAATAGCTTGATATTCATTATTTACAGCATTCAAAAAGATATTTTTTGGATTATTCCAAATAAAGTAATAAGCAAAAACAATCACCATGCATACAACAAAAATAATTCCAGCAATCGTCATTGTTGTAGCATGATTTTTATTTTTCGTTTTTTTGTGGTTATTTTCATGATCCACTTTTTCGTTCATTTCATCAGGTAATACTTCTACTGTTGATTCATCCTGATTTTGGATTTCATTTTGTTTTTGTTCATCCATATTTTCACATCCTATCTAATTTCATTATATCATACTTATGACAAATTTAGACTATATTTGGTTATTTACCCATACAACCATTTTATAAAATCATAAAATACAGCAAAGGGGGAAACAATGATGAATGACTACAATGACTTCCGTAATTATTATAAACCTACACCTAATTATAATAATAGGGAAGATAATAATTGGAACTTTAATATGAACACGAATATTAATCCCGTTGTTGATGAGCATAAATTAAATCATGATTTATTTGAACCATACGAAGGATTTATTCGAGGAAATTTATTTCGTGGATTATATCAAAGTTACAAAGTTACACGCCCTTTTCAAGTAGAACCAATGAATGATCAAGCACAACTTTTGACTTACATTGATTCACTTGGATTTGCGGCTCATGAATTAAACTTATATTTAGATGTACATCCAACAGATACAGAGATGATTAATCTATTTAATGAATATCGTAAACAGGCAAATAAGGCTACTGGAGAATATGAAAAGAAATATGGACCACTATTCGTAAATAGTAGTGCGTCTGAAAAGAATGAACGCTGGGCTTGGAATCAATCACCATGGCCATGGGAAAATAAATAGGAGGTTAAATTATGTGGATTTATCAAAAAAAATTACAATATCCTGTGAATATTCGTAATAAAGATTTACGTATGGCAAAATACTTAGTTACGCAATATGGCGGTCCTGCTGGGGAACTTTCAGCAGCATGGCAATACTTAAATCAACGTTTTACAATGCCAGATGACCGTGGAAAATCTTTATTAACGGATATAGGCACGGAAGAACTTTGGCACGTAGAAATTATCTGCAGCATGATTTATCAATTAATGAAAGGAGCAACCATCAAAGAACTAGAAGAGGCTGGCCTTGGATCTAATTTTGCACAATTTGGTAGAGACTTATTCCCATCAGATGCGAATGGAGTTCCATTTACCATGGCTTATATTAAAACTGCTGGAGATGCCATTGCGAATATTGAAAGTAATATGGCTGCAGAACAAAGAGCACGTGCCACTTATGAACATCTTATGGATATGACAGATGATCCAGATGTTCTAGCTCCACTTGCTTTCTTAAGACAAAGAGAAATTATTCACTATGAACGTTTTAAAGAATTACGTGATTACTATTTAAAACAAAAATTAAATCAAAGAGATTAGAATTTCATCATGAAATTCTTTTTTTATAGACTGTTAATGTTTATTTACGCATCATATCTTGAAAAAATATACAATTTATTATATAATAACATTGCGTTTACAAATCGCAAACGTTTCAATGCTGAAAATCATAAAAAAGAAAGAACATCTTATAAAAAAATGTATGTTGATTTACAATGTAAATTAATCAAGACTATATATTTATAAAACAAAAATTAATAAGCGGTTAGGAGATAATTAAATGAAAAATATATTATTTAGGTTAGGAAACGGGATAGCAATATTACTTATGTTTTGGCCATTACATGTGGTTTCCAATTTCAAAAATATAAAATTTCCAATTATCGAATTATTTATTTCAATTCTCTACTGTATATATATTTATTCAATTATTATAAAACAAGAGCAAATGAAAGAAGTTAAGAAAAATTATTACGAATTCCTTGAATTTAGTAAAAAATTAATGACTGAAATGTCAGATAAAGAAATTATAAAATGGCAAGAAGAAAAAATAGAAAGTCTATTGAATGATTTTTTCTAAATCTACTAAAATGTATTAATAATTGCAAAAACATGCTAGTATAGGTGTTTTTGATAAAGTTGTAGATAGGAGGTGTAGTATGAAGATGTGTAAATATTGTCGTTCTGAAATCGACAAAAAAGCAAAGGTATGTCCTAATTGCAAAAAAAAGCAACCTGGAATTGCAAAATGGATTATTTTAGGAATTGTTGCTATTTTTATTATTGCTAGTATTGCTGGATCTAATGAAGAAAACAAAAAAGAAAAAAACAGAAAAAAAGATTTCACTCAAAGTGAAATAGCTACTTTCAAAGATGTCAAATATTCTATTGTTAATGTAGAAAAAACACAGGGTTCAAGCCAATTTGTTAAACCAAAAGAGGGATATGAATACGTTAAAGTAACTGTAAAAATTGAAAATACATCTGATGAAAAAATATCTTACAATGCCTTAGATTGGCAGATGGTAAATTCTGATGGTCAAGAAGATGCTTTTGGTACCTATACTGCTGATGATGATGTTACCCTTTCTAGTGGTGAGTTAGATGCTGGTGGTAAAATCGAGGGCGTACTAGTATGGGAACAAAAAATCGGTGATAATAATTTACGATTAAGATTCTATAATAATGCCTTATTTGATAAAAAATATAGTTTACAATTTAAATTGAATTAATTTTTTTGAGAATCATTTTATATATTAATCAAACAAGAAACTCTGCAGAATTTTGGTTTTGTAGATTTTTTCCATCATGATAAAATCATACTAAAATTATTCGTCAATTTTAAAATTGACAAGTACTAAAAATCATAATATTTTATAGGTGACAATTGGAACTAAGAAGTTTTTCAGCAGGCATTTGATTAGAGACAACTTATATGATATGAAAACTAGTCGGTTTTGACTAATTTTCTCTTATATTAATAAATCAAAGAGACTAAAGAATTCTACAACGAAATTATTTTTTATTTAACATTTTCGAATTTTTTTATCTAATTTATCAATACTAATAACGAGGTGTTCATCATGAAAAAAATAATATTACTTCTCCCACTTCTCTTATGTATTGGTTGCTCAAAAAAAATGGAAAATATTTCATTAGCGAAAATTACAACGATTCACTATGATACGGTTGAAATTAGTGAGAAGAATTGGAAACAGATTTTAGATATTTACTACGAAATCCCCTTTAGTAAAAATCCTGTCAAAAAAACTTTTGAAAATAAATTATCAATTCATACAAAAGATCAATTGATTTTGCTTTCCTTTTCTGATAACTCCTGTGGAAAACTAGAAATTGAAGATCAAATTTATTATTCCTGTCACAAAACTGTGGAAAAATTAATAAAAGAACTGAATAATGTTACAAAAAGCTATATGAAAGAAGATTTCTTTGATCTTAAACTTGTGGAAAAAGAAAAAAAGATAGACGAAAATGAAAAAGTAATTAAGTTAGAGGAAAGTGATCAATACTTAAAATTAACCTTTAAAGAAAGTGTAACCAATTTCCGTATTCATAAAACAGATCTTATTCGTCAAGAATACACCGACATTGATCTATTACACTCAGAAAAAAGAATTCCTAAAGGAACTACTTTATATATTGAAAAGCGAATGAATTATGATTATATTCGTATTAGCTTTGAAAATCAATATCATACAAGTTTTTCTATTACCCCAATGATAGATGAAGAAAAGAAAAATTTAAATTTACACATAAAAAAAGATCCTTTATAAGGATTCTTTTTGATTTAAGTGATAATAATAATCTAATAATTCTTTATTATAATTTGTTATTTTTCCACTAGGTAATACAAGCATACGATCAATACCAATACTTTCGACAAATGATGGATTGTGACTAACAAGAATAATAGATCCTTCATAATTCTTAAAGTTTTGACCGATAATTGTTTGTGTCTCTGGATCTAAATGATTGGTAGGTTCATCAAGTAAAAGTAAATTTCCTCGTTCTAACATCACCTTACATAAAGCAATACGCGCTTTTTCACCAGGAGATAAAACGCCAACCTTCTTAAAAACATCATCACCATGGAATAAGAAACTACCCAAAATAGTTCGGAGTTCTTTATCACTAAAACCACTTTGATCAATATTCTCAAGGATCGTTTTATCTAAATCTAACGTTTCCTGTTCCTGAGCGTAATAAGCAATATCTGTTTTATTTCCAAACCAAATATGACCCTCTGTGGGTTGCAACTCCCCTACCAACAACTTCAACAAGGTACTTTTCCCTACCCCATTTTCTCCAACAATTAAAAAACGTTCTTTATTATTAATAAGAAAAGATAAATTCTTAAGAATAAGGTCTTTATTTGGATATGCAAAATCAATATTATTTACTTTCAAAGGAATTTTTGATCCTTCACGAGAAGGTTTAATATTTAATTTTACACGCTTATAAACTTTATCACGTTCTATATGATTTTTCATTATTTTTTGTAATTGCTTTTCACGACTTTGTGCCATACGTTTACGTTTTCCACTGGAGTTTGAATACAACAGGACAATATCACGTAATTTTTGTTCCTCTTTTTCTTGTTTGTCAATCAAACGTTCTTTAGCTTCTTTCTCTTGTTTTACCTTACGAAGATACATCGTATAATTTCCAGTATACATTTTCATGGTTTTGGTTACCTTATCTAGATAAAGTGTTTGATTTGTAATTTCATCTAAAAAAGTAACATCATGTGAGATAACTAAAACCATTCCATGATATTTCTTTAAGTAATTCGTAATAAAAGTTCTCGTACTAACATCCAAATGATTCGTTGGCTCATCTAATAATAAAATTTCTGGATTAGAATAAAGTAAATGCGCAAAAGCAATCTTTGATTTTTGACCACCACTCAAATCCATAATTCGCATATCTAAAAGTTCACTATCAATATTCATATGATCGATTAACTCAAATAAAATGTTTTCAGCTTGATAATAATCATAATATTCTAATTTTTCCTGTGTACGAGCAATGGCTTTTAAAATTTTTGATTGCTCTTTTTCAGAAGCTATCGCAACTTTTTCATATAAAGTTGTTAATTTTTCTTCTAATTCTTGAATTGGACGGGCACTCATTAAATAATCGAATACTGTAGTTTCTTTGTTATCTAAAATAATTTCTTGAGGTAGATAACCAATTCTTTTTTTATTGGGAATAACAATTTTTCCACGATCTAATTCTTGCATTCCTAAAATCACTTTAAATAAAGTTGTTTTCCCGGCACCATTCACACCAACGATTCCTACTTTATCTTCTTCATGAATTAAAAAATTGGCACGATCATAAATGACCTCCGTTCCAAAAGATAATTCTAAATCTTCTCCACGCATAGCTTCACCTCCTTAGATACGTTAACGTTGTTTTATTTTTCTTTTTGCTTGATATAAATCTTGTTCAAATTGATTTAACTCTTTTAAAGCATTCCCACCTTCATATTGATCCGAAAATTGGAAAGCATATAAGACATCTGGTAGATGCTTTACAACATAAGTATATGTTTTCTTTTTGGCAATCTGTCCCTGTGGATTAAACCAACAAGAGTCAATACCACTTAATGAAGCACCTTTAATATCTGTTGTTAAATCATCCCCTACCATTAAGGTTTCTTCTGGTTTGATTCTAGGAAATTTTTTAAATAAATTTTGAAAAAACTGAACAGATGGTTTAGAAGCGCCTAAAACTTCAGAAGATACTACTTGATCTATATATGGCTTTAATCCTGCTAGTTCTAAACGTTGTTCTGCAGCTGCTTGTGCGCCATTGGTCGCAACAACCACAAAAGTTTCTTTTGGTACATGTTGTAATAATTCCTTCGCACCATCTAACGCTACCGCAGAATTTCCTAATGCCTCCATATAAGTTTCATTAATTAAAGCCGCATTGTCACGGGTTAAAGGATACTCCTTTGAGGTAAGTTTTAATACTTCCTCAAAGAATCGAATAAAACGTTCTGTTCGTAAATAATATACTTTATCTTCAATACTTCCTTGATACTCCTCAGGTATTTCTTTATCTTCGCTCCAATACTTCGTATCAAATTCTAAAAACGCTTCGGCTTCTTTTTGATTATATTCAAGATCAAGTATTTCCATCTTCATGATTTCTCCATAAGCATGATAAATTGAACTATTTTTATCAATTAATGTATCATCTAAATCAATTAATAATGTTTTATACGTTTTCATCTTTATCCTCTCCTAAGCGATATTAAATTAGTATATCATAAATTTGTTCTTAAAACAAAAATTATTCATTCTCTATTTAAATTTTATCTATGATTTATTGGAATATACTTTTCAAAATTTACTTGTAGTTAATAAGCAATAAAAGACGAAAAGAAAACACCTATTCAATGATGATTATGGTGTTTTTTAATCAAATTTTTTAAGATTTATTTGGAATTGACTATCCTTTTTACTATACGCCAACACTTTTGGTCTCAGGTAATGTAGATGCTCCATCAATAACAAATTCACTTCCAGTAATATAGTTTGAAGCATCGCTTGCAAGGAATGCCGCTAAAGATCCAAGTTCTTCAATCGTTCCTAATCTCCCCATTGGTATACCAGCAGCAATCCCTTCTACAACACTATTTGGATTAGTAGCATCTGTGTCTTTTGCAATTCCTTCTACCATTGGTGTCATAATATAGCCTGGTAAAATAGCATTTACATTAATTCCATGTTCTACACCTTCCATAGCTAAGCCTTTTGTAAAACCAATTAAAGCAGCTTTCGTAGTTGCATAAGCAACTTCTCCAGCATCTGCAACTTTAGGCCCTGTAACGCTGGATAAATTGACTATTTTCCCATACTTTTGTTTTACCATATATGGGTATACTGCCTTTGTTACATTCCATGTTCCTTTAATATTGATATCGATATGAAAATCTCTAATTTCATCCGTCATATCTTCAAAACGTGAAAGTTTAGCAACACCCGCATTATTAACTAAAATATCAATGCGTTGATATCTTGTAATAATATCTTCGACACAACGACTAATTAATGCATGATCTGTGATATCTACTTTATAACCAATCACATTTTGGTACTCCTTTCGAAGTTCCCCTAGTGTTTCATTGATTTTATCTGAACGATCTAAAATAACAACAGTCGCACCTAGTTTTAAGAAAACTCGTACGATTCCTAAACCATTTCCCATAGCGCCGCCTGTTACAACAGCAATTTTTCCATCTAAATTCATTTTATTCCCTCAATTCTTTTTATATTTCTTCATTCATTTCAATATTTAATTCAATCGTATATAAAGCTGGTGTATATCTTGTTTCATCATCATAATCTAATTCATATTCAACTTCATATAAATGATCAATCATCTCTTCTCTTGAAGCAGAAGGATCATATTCAAAATTTCTCATATCTTCGCATAATTCTTCATAAGCATCTTTCATTAACGCTTGATTTAACGGTAAATGATGAAAAGTAGAACTAGCATCTAACACTTCGTTGATTGCTTGTTCATAAGAAAAATCATGAGCAGTAAAAATAAATTCTACTTTTAAAGAGGTTATTTTTTGATTTTTTCCATAACAAACAACGATACGATCACGTCCGCTGAAATGTTCATATGGATACGACCCCGCTGCAATTTCATACATACATTCGTCATCATACTTCTGTGTACTTTGAATAACACTTGAAAATCCCATTTGTTTTAAATAAGTCACAGTCTCTTCTGGTTTTAGTTGATCAAAACCAGCTACAGTTGATGTATGTACTTTTTTATAATTTCTTTTTAAAATTGGTTCTTTTCCTTGATAGTGTTCAATCACTGGTGGGTGAACATTGGATGATTCATTTTCAATTTCATTGAAAGTAAGAACACCTACAGTAATGAAAAATCCTAAAAACAAAAGAAAGAACACAATTAAAATGGATACAACAACAAGAACTATTTTCTTATCGCTAGGTGCGGGCTTTTTTTTCGGTGTTACAATATATTCTTGTTTTCCACCGCAATAGCAACAATACTTACTATTATGATCAATTTTTTTACCACATTCACTACATTTCATATTACTTTTCCTTTCCACTCATCATTTCTTTATATGTGACAAATCCAATCACACCAATTCCTGCAAACATCAAATAAGACCAGAAAGGAATCCATGATAAAATGGCTGGAAGATGTGTAAAAATATTTATGATAAAAAGCACGAAACTGGTTTTATATAATATTGGATAATCTTTTTTATATTTTGCATAAATCATCAGAAGAATGGTAATAAGTCCTACATAAATACCAATAATAACTAATGGTTGAAACAAGAAGGAAAGAAGTGAAACCGAAATCATCACTGGAGCAAAAATGTTACGATCTTTCGTATTTTTAATTATTTTCTCACTAAACCATAGAATCGCAAGAATCACAAGTATATTTCCACCAATTAATTGCACAACTTCTCTTCCTACATATGAAGTAATTAAATGGTAGATTGGGATGATTAGTGCGACTAAACTTGCTCCAAACATCTTTTTATTTTCATAGTTACTTACAGCACCTACTAAAAATGATAGAGTAACCACTAAGTCATTTAAAAGAACAGGAAAGTTAAACATATTCTGAACACTAATTAATTCATAAATAATTAAGAAGCTCCAACCATAGATTAATGGATATAACTTTTTAATACGAACATCTTTATGGTGATATGCAAAATAAGAGGTATAAATCGCTAAAAAGATCAATAATAATCTTCCCATCATATATGTGTTTCCTAAAGAGATAATGAAAGTATAAATTAATATAATGAGATAAGTAACAAAATAAGACCATTTTAATTCTTTTTCTAATTTTAAATGATTGATCAATAATAAGATCATACTAACAATACTGAAAATTAATGTATAATCTAATACAAAAGATGGTTTTAAAATCATTAAACATGTAAAAGCTAACAGAGCTGTTTTGGCTGGTTGTAAATAGTATTCAATTGTTTTCTTTGAATCATAAATAGTTAAATACATAAAATGAACAAATAATAAAGCGAAAGAAACCATTAAAGCCGCAGCTACACCAACTTGATAACTATAAAGATATACACTAAATAGGGATAAGTTTAAAACAATCGTTGTTAAAGTATGAAACAGTACATTTTTCACTGAATCTTTATGTAATAATAAAAGCCCAAAAAGGAAACAATAAGAAAGCATTAATACCCAAATTTCAATATGAGTTGGTAACCCTAAGAACAGAACCATACATGGTAAAATGGGAATACTAAAGAACGTAGTTGTAATACTTGACCATAAATCCTTTCGTGGAATAGTTAATAAATACATATTTCCAAGCGTTAAAACACTTGAAAAAATACACATAATCATATCATTCATTTCACCAGCACCTATGTATGCGATCGCTAAAACATACGTAACAAGTAAAAGAAATCCACGAAAACAATTCTCATCTTCTTTTTTTTCAAATGATAACATACTAACGACTAAGACAATAAGATTTACACAAGTAAGAGATACAAAATAAGGAATACTTAAAGCATCAAGGAATGATCCTAATGCAAGGAATAAACTAGTAAAGAAACTATATAAATAAATTTTAATATTAAACTTTTGATAAGAACGATAACTTATCAATGAAAATAGAAGAAGTAAAGCGATTTCAAAAACATATTCTAAAACATGTCCAGAAAACCATGTATTTGTTAACGTAGCTTCTTCAACGTTGATAATCGTTAAGAATAGGAAAAACATAGATAATAGATGATAACCCCAGGAACTATTTCTATTCTTTACATATTTTTCACTAAACAAATAAAGCCCAAAGAAAAGTGCAGCGAAAGCTCCAAAAGTTAATACATCAATCCAGATAGAAAATGATGTACTCATTAAAAGGACACCCGATGCAAGAATTAATCCAACACCTAATTTTAATAATAAATCTAATTTTTTATTTTCATTTTTTTCTTTCTTCTTTTTTTTCTTTTTCTGTTTTTTATAATCAGCAATAATTTGATCATAAGCAAGGAAAACAAAAATAGATGATACAAAAGATGGAATGAAATTTAAAATACCACAAGTTAATAACCATCCACGATGATCATATAACGTTTGGATATCTTCTTTACTGAGAAGATAAAAATATGTTCCAAATCCCAATTCAATTAATCCATAAACGGACATAGAAATAACATCGGCAGTTAATCCACAAAGCGTGAAGAAACCACCAATAACAAAATTAATAATTGCACTCACTTTTAAAAATGTATTCATAAATTCACCCTATTCTATCCTATTATCATTAAACCATGACTAGTACATTTTGTCAAATAAAAAAGAACTATTTCTAGTTCTTTCTTGCGTCAAATTTTTTACGTTCATTTGTATTTAGAATCTTTTTACGCATGCGGAAATTCTCTGGTGTTACTTCAACAAGTTCATCTGAATTAATATAATCTAGGCAATATTCTAGTGTTAACTGTCTAGGACGTTTTAATACAACTGTATGATCGCTTCCTGAAGCACGTGTATTTGTTAATTTTTTTCCCTTTACGACGTTTACAGCAAGATCATTATCATGACTATGTTCTCCAACGATCATTCCCTCATAAACTTCGGTTCCTGGTTCAATAAACATGACACCACGGTCTTCTAATTGTCCTAAGGCATAAGCTGTTGATTTCCCATTTTCCATAGAAACTAATACACCTAAATTACGTTCTCCTACTTTACTACTAGCCATCTTACGATATTCTTTAAATGTATGGTTCATCATACCATAACCTTTGGTCATTGTCATAAATTCTGTCATAAAACCAATAAGTCCACGAGATGGTACAATATAAGTTAAACGTACTTGATCTTCTGTATGAACCATATTTTCCATTTGTCCTTCACGAAGTCCTAAAGCTTCAATAACACTTCCAACATATTCTTCTGGAACATCAATTTGAACATCCTCGAATGGTTCACATTTTACACCATCAATCTCTTTTAAAATAACTTCTGGTTTTGATACTTGAAGTTCAAATCCTTCACGACGCATATTTTCAATTAAAATAGATAAATGTAATTCCCCACGTCCGGAAACGATAAATGATTCACTGTCATTTGGACGAATCTTTAAAGACACATCACGTTCTGTTTCTTTTTGTAAACGTTCTTCAATTTTACGGGCTGTTAAAATTTTTCCTTCACGTCCCACAAAAGGAGAGGTATTTACACCAAACGTCATTTGTAAGGTTGGTTCATCAATACGTAAATGTGGAAGGGCTTCTTCTTTTCCTACTTCACAAACTGTTTCACCAACACTAATATCTGGAAGACCTGCGATTGCAATAATATCTCCAGCTTCTGCTTCATTAATTTCTAAACGTTTTAATCCAAGGTATCCAAACATTTTTTGAATTCTAAATTGTTTGATACTACCATCTAAACGTACACAAGATACCATTTCATTTACTTTAATTTTTCCACGTTTTACAACACCAATCCCAATACGACCAACGAAATCATTATAATCTAAAAGGGCTGGTTGGAATTGAAGGGCACCCTCTACCGTTACTTGAGGTGCTGGAATATAATCAACAATCATATCTAAGATTGGATCCATGGTTTCTTTTTGTGTTGAAAGATCTGGTTCTAAACTAGAAGTTCCAGCAAGTGCACTAGCATATACAACAGGGAACTCTAATTGGCTTTCATCTGCACCAAGTTCAATAAATAAGTCTAAAACTTCATCGACAACAGCTTCTGGGCGTGCAGTTGGTTTATCTATTTTATTAACTACAACAATAGGTGTAACTCCTGCTTCTAACGCTTTTTTTAATACAAATCTAGTCTGAGGCATTGTTCCTTCATAAGCATCTACAACAAGTAATACACCATCAACCATATTCATAATACGCTCAACTTCGCCACCAAAATCGGCATGCCCTGGGGTATCTAAAATATTGATACGACAACCATGATGATCAATGGCAGTGGTCTTTGCTAAAATTGTAATCCCACGTTCACGTTCAATATCATTAGAATCCATCACACGTTCTTCTACTTGTTCATTTTCTCTGAATGTTCCTGACATTTTTAACAACTTATCTACTAATGTTGTTTTCCCATGGTCTACATGGGCAATAATCGCAATATTTCTAATATTTTTCATCCTAAACACTTCCTCGTTTTTTTCGACCTTACGATTATATCACAAGGGACATTTATTGTAAAGAAAAAAGGTGAAATTCACCCCTTTGTTTTTATTTGATCCATTTGTTTTAATTGATATTCTAAATTAATTTGATCACAAAGACCCCTTTTTAAGCGATTTTGATATTGTTTCAATGATTGATAAGCAGCGTCTCGTTCATTCGTTTCTAAAATCTGATCAATAAAATGAATTTGCTTCGTTACTGGAAATACTTTTATTAATTCATAATGATATGGTGGAAGTAACTTATTTTTCTTAAAAATCGCTGTTGTAATTCCAACATCTCCTTTAATTTTTTTACTATCTTTCATATAAATTTCAGCTTCGGCATAACCGTCACTAAATTTAGAATTTTCATGAAATCCGATCAGAGAGTATGCGTCCTTTTGTCCCACTTCAATCGGGGTTGCAAAAAAAGTATTTGTTTTCACATTACTATCAATTTTTTTCGAGTTATTTACTACCAACATAGGCATCTTCATTTGTGCAAAGTTAAAAAATGATAACGTTTTGGCTTTGACATAGGAGTAATTAAATAAACTATGATGATTATTTCGCTCATATGCATCTAATGACATCATATTAGATGTAATTTCTTTTAACATCGATGGTAACTGTTGATAATATTCTAATTCTTTTGATGTGAATGTATCAACATCCTTTTTTTGATCTTCTAAATTTAATCCAATGACATATGGAAAATAGCGTTCTTTTAATTCAAAATTATAAATATTCTCATTCGTATAAACCATATACAGTTGATCTTTGAAACAAGATTCATATAAATCATAAGATTTCATCACATCATTTAAAATCATTTGTTTTGTTTCCAGTGGAAAAATCATTTTTCTGACCTTCAAAACCCCTTTTTTCATTTGGCGATATTCATCTTCTGTTATAGATGCTTGTGGTGGCATTTGATCTTCTTCTAAACCAGTAACTTCTTTACGCAATAAATCCATATGTTCTAAAACATTAGAGATTCTTACTTGATCTTTTATTTTTACTAAATAACTATAATAGTTATTTAAAAAATCAAGTAAACGTATGGTGTCGCCAAAAAAATCTTCATTGGCTAGAAGATTTTTATTCAATCCTTGATTATAATCTTGCACATAATCTATTATTATTTTCTGGATGTTTTTCATCTTTGACACAATATTCACTCCTGTATTATTATCATTATAACGATACCACATTTTTTTGACAAGTACTTATGTGTATTTTTCATGAATTTTGTGTCAACTTATTCTAAAATATCTGGTGCTTCTTTCTTTTCATTTTTTTCATATACCGTAATTTTTTCATTATGATCTAAGGTAACTAATAAAATATTTTCATATGTTTGATACCCTTTTATTTTTAATTCTTGTTTTAACCACGGCTCTGTTTTATGCATAGCTTCTAACGCATGATCCATCATTTTTCCATCAACCATCACATTGGCAACTAAGACTGAAGGATTTACTTTTAATTTCATATCTTTTGGGGTTACTGGTTTATTCTCTGCTTTTGGTAAAATACTTAATTTCCCATTTGCTTCAACAATCGCATACTCAATTTCTGAAACATCAAATGTTCCACTCACACGACATTGTTCTAAAAAATCATGAATGTCATATTTTGTTTTACGTAAATTATCAATTAAAATTTTTCCTTTATCCACAACAATCGTAGGTGTTCCAATAAGTACCCTGCGTAGAATAATACTTTTCATCGTAAATTTAGATACTAAATATGCGACCAGTCCAAATACAAAGACTGCAAGTATTCCATGGATAAACGGAGCGTCCATATTAATGGTCATTTCAGCCGCAAAATTTCCGATAGAAATTCCAATCACATAATCAAATAAACTTAATTCAGATACTTGTTTTTTACCAATCCATTTTGTTACTAAAAATAGAATAACTAGAGAAATGAAACTACGTGGTATAATTTGTAAGGCATCCATTATTTCTTTCATAAAATCACCTAGTTATAGTATGAACCAAAAGAAAAAATAGTATAAACTATTTTTTTAATTTTTCTAATATTTTTTCTTTCATTGTTTTTTCAAAAACAATATTAGTATTTAAAACAAAAGTAATGACTAAAACGAGAAGAATTCCATAAGCAATATATCCTAATAAGGCATCTTTTAATACATAAATAATAGAACATGCGGCAAATAAGATATTAATAACATAAATCACTAATACCGTTGTTCTTTGTGATAAATTACGGTTTAATAATTGATGATGGATATGAAATTTATCTGGTTTAGAAATACTTTCTCCTTTAAGTAAACGACGTAGAATCGCAAATAAGGTGTCTAATATTGGAATAGCCAAAATAAGTAATGGAATAATTAAGGAAGTCATGGTGACATTTTTAAATCCTAATAAAGCAATTACCGCAATAATAAGACCTAGGAACATCGATCCACTATCTCCCATAAAAATACTTGCTGGATTAAAGTTATGAACTAAAAATCCTAAGGTAGAGCCTAGCATAATAAAGGTTAAAATAAAATCTAGGCCAAATTTCCCTTGCATTGTTGCGATAATTCCTACTGTACCAAAATAAATCGCACTAATTCCAGCCGCTAAACCATCTAGACCATCAATCAAATTCATACAATTGATACAACCTAAAATAAAGAATATGGTGATAGGATAACAGAAAATTCCAAAATCTAGATAAAGTCCAAAAGCTGATACATCGCGCATTAAAATTTCTCCATAAAAAACAATAACGCAAGCTGCAAGTACTTGTCCAATAAATTTATGTGAAGCCTTTAATGGTTTAATATCATCTACTACCCCAGTTAAAACAATAATAAAGCTACTAATTAGAATAGAATTCATCATCGCACTAGGTTCACCGAAAACCATATAACCAAAAAGGAAAGCTAAAAAAATAGCAACTCCACCTAATCGTGGCATTGGTTTTTTATGTACTTTTCTTGGATTTGGCATATCTAGGGCATTCACATGTTTTGCAATATCTTTAATAAAAGGAACAATACTACACCCTATGATAAATGTACTAACAACCATCACTACAATTTTTATATAAATTCTTGTATCCATATGATCACCTACTACTGTTATTAGTATACCATAGATTATAGTTTTATACAATGAAGGAAAATCTTAAATTTTACATTCTAGTTTACATGATAGTTTAATAAATTAATTTTTGACTTTATTACCTTTTTTATTTATATTTCATTCAAACAAAAAAACTACCTCAGTAGTTTATTTTTCTAATAAATGCATATTGTCTAGTAAAATTCCAGTTCCCTCAGCAACACAAGTAAGTGGACTTTCAGCGACAAAAACAGGAACCTTTAATTCATGGGCTAACAGTTTATCGAATCCATCGATTAAAGCTCCTCCACCAGTTACAACCACACCTTTATCAATAATATCGGCAGATAATTCAGGTGGAGTTTGTTCTAAAACACTTTTTGCTTCATGAATTAGTAAATAAACACTCTCTCTTAAAGCCTCTTCTACTTCTTCTGAACATAAAGTAATCGTGTGTGGTAAACCTGTAACTAAATCTCTTCCACGAACTTCCATTTTCTCGTTTTTATCTTCTGAAAAAACAGTTCCAATCGTCATTTTAATTTCTTCTGCAGTACGATCCCCAATTAATAATTTATATTTATCTTTAATATATTTTAAAATATCTGCATCAAACGTATTTCCAGCAATTTTAACAGAGGAGCTTGTTACAATACCCCCTAAAGAAAGAATAGCAATATCTGTAGTACCTCCACCAACATCAATCACCATATTTCCACTAGGTTTAGAAATATCCATTCCAGCACCTACAGCAGCTACTTTTGGTTCTTCTTCTAAAAATACCTTTTTTGCACCTGTTCTTTCTGCAGCTTCTTTAATTGCATTTTGTTCTACTTGTGTAATATTTGATGGACAACAAATTAAAATACGTGGTCTTGAAAAGAAACTTTTTCCATTTACTTTTCGAATAAAATGATTTAACATAATTTCTGTAATTTCAAAATCAGCAATCACACCATCTTTCATCGGGCGAATTGCATGAACACGACCTGGTGTTCTTCCTAACATCTCACGTGCTTCTGTTCCTACTGCAAGTGGTTTTTTTGTTTCTGAATCAATGGCAACAACAGATGGTTCATTTAATACAATCCCTTGACCTTTAATATAAATTAATACGTTAGCTGTTCCTAAATCAATTCCAATATCTTTTGCGAACATGTTATCACCCTTTCTTCCATATATTTAATATTATAACATATTACCACTTGTTTTGTTACTAAATTCCTAAATTTAAATACTTTTTCTTTGTTGATTGTCCACCCCTTAAATGGCGAACCTCACGATGGTATTTTAGAATGTCATTCACCTGCTCATATCGCTGTTTATCTAAAGATTCTAAACGATATTTTAAATCTTTATGAATCGTACTTTTAGACACATGAAAAACTTCCGCTAAAACACGCACTGTATCACGAGTCCGAATCATATAATCGGCTTCTTCTAAAATTCTTGACTTGATATTCTTATTCACTCTAACACCCCTATACTAAAGTATATAAATAGTTGTGTTATTTCATGATAAGATTTTATAACAAGAAAAGAGAGTTACAGACTCTCTAGATTTCGCTTACTAATTTATCAAAATATTCTTCAGGATTTACTGTTGAACCCTTAATAATAAGTTCAAACAATACATGACTTCCTAAATCTGTTGAAATATTAGAAGTTCCACTTTTGCCTATAACTTGTCCCTGTTTGATTTGATCACCTTTTTTCAAAGATGTTTCAGATAAACTTTGATAAACACTAATGATATTTTCATTATGCTTAATTTGTACAATTTTACCTAATAATTTATCATCTTTAACTTCAACAATTTCACCATCTAAGATGGCAACAACATCAAAGGAATCCTTTCCACCATATGCGACACCACTATTTTGCATATATGTGCGATCATGGTAAATTAAAGAATTTTGTTGTGTTGTTTCATCACCCTTATAATCATAATATCCTTTAATTACTTTAATTTCAGTATCATTATATGGACGAATAATTGTTGTTCCTGTATTTACTACAGGAATTTCTTCTTCCATAATCGTTTTTGTGACATAACCATAATGTTCTTCGTCTTTAAAACTTTCATGTGTAAAATTACTTTCAATCGCATACGCACCTAATACTGCAAGGATAGCTAAACCTCCATAAATTACAGGAATCATTTTTGGTTTTACTCTTCTTTTTTTCATTTCTTTCACCTCTATTTTAAGTGTGACCAAATCATTCCTTTTTTATACTTCTTTTTTAAACTTTTTTTATTTCAACACCTTGATAATAGTGTTTGATAATATCCTGATAATGATATCCTTTCTTTGCCATTCCTTGTGCCCCATATTGACTCATCCCAACACCATGACCATATCCTTTGGTAGTAATATGAACATTTGATCCCACTTGTGTGATCGTAAAAAACGTTGATCTTAAATTTAATTTTTGATAAACTTCACTTGCTTCCCTCTCTTGGCCATTTATTTTTAATTTCTTAATTCGTCCTGTTGATGTTTGTTTGGTAATTTCAATACTTAATTTTTCTTGATAAGGCAAACTTAATTTGGTATAAAAATCACTAAGACTTAACTCATTTTCTACTTGAAACACAGGCGAGACTTCCGCATCCCAAAGAGAATCAACACTTTTTAAATAAGGTCTAGCGCTTGAAAATACTTCTTCACTATTTTCGGTTTTCCCTGTACTTGTTGAAAAAAAGAAGGCTTCAATGACTTCACCATGGTAGGAAATATATTCACCCTTCGTTTCTAAAACTGCTTTTTTTATTTTATTTAAATTTTTAGCATAATTTTCTTTCCACTTTTCCTTTAATTCCCCTTCATCCAAATACACCTGATTCGCCACAGTATCTACAACATCATAGGCTTCCGCTTTATTTGACATCATTTTTTTTAAAGCATAACTACGGGCCGCAACTGCTTGTGCTTTTAATGCCTCTATTTCAAAATTAGCTGGCATTTCTCCTGATAATACTCCAACAATATAATCTTCAAAATAAAGTTCTAAAATTTCTCCCGTTTTTTCACGTTTTACTTTTATCTTTTGATCATGTTTATTGTATTCAAATCGAACAGGATCAATTCTCATAAAATAATTCACCATAATATAAGGAATTAGAATCATTAAAAAACAAATTAGAATTACTTTTTTCATACAATCACCATCATTATTAATATACCTAAAAATTGAAAAAAAATTTGTCAAAAAAAAACGTTTAAACAGACTTTAAACATTTATTTTTTTATTTTCTTTTTAGCGAAACTTTAAGAATTTATTTTTCCATCAATATTGCGTTTAAACACATGGTATATCTCAGTAACTATCTTATAACACTCCCTAAAGTCTTCCGTTTCACGGTAACCATCAAAAACATCAAGTGTTTGCATCCCTTTTTTGATGATATCTAATAAATCTAGAATATCAAAAATTGATAATTGAGATTGTGAAAGAAGTTCCAATTGTTTTTCAATTTCTTCTAAACAAACCTTTGGATCATCACTAATGCGTATTTGATGACAATAATTTATATTTGTAATTTTAGTACGTTCTTTTTTAGATTCTTCTAAGATAGAATATCATCCCATTCCTAAGGAAGTTTCATTGTTCATAATATACTCTTTTTCAATATCATTCATTTCCTCTAAAAAATCTTTTTCTAATAATAAATTCAAAAAACGCTCCTCATATAATTTAGGAAAAACAACACAATAAGCTGCCATATAAACATAAGCAAACTTTTCTTTTATATCTAAGGTATCTCCCAAAAAGATATCTTTTACTTTCAAAATATAACCACTATTTTTGGCTTTTTTATAAAATTTGTATGCGAACCAAACATGAACATCAAAGATAAGGATTTGCAGTAACATAAATTCTGCAAGTATTGACAAGACAATCATTTTAACACCTCGCTTTAACTCATTCATATTTAAATTAGTTGTATGATAACAAACAAAGAAATTATTGTCAATAAAAAAACACCGAAGTGTTTTAATAAACCATAGCCGATGCCATGAAAAAGTCCATAAAGAAATTGACTACTAAATAGGATAAGCCTAAAGCTAATAAAAGATATACAAATCTTGCTTGGTAATATCTATTCTTTTTAAAGATTCCATTTAAATTGATACTTTCTAAAGTCCAAATGGTAAAAGGAACTGTAATGATATATAACAATAATCTAACCACGTTCATATTCCTCAATTTGTTTTAAACGACGAATATGACGTTCTTCTTTGGAAAATGGTGTTGTTATAAAAATACGAATTAGTTCTTTTAATTCATTAAGATCTTGTTCAGAAGAAAGTGCTAAAACATTGGCATCATTATGTAATCTCGTTAATTCACATTCTTTTGGTTCAGCCACTTTGGCACATCTTACACCAGAAACTTTATTACAGGCAATGCTCATACCAATGCCTGTACCACAAAGAATAATCCCAAAATCAATCCCATGATTTTTAATCGCTTCCCCTACTTTAAAAGCATATTCTGGATAATCTACAGATTCTTCTGTATTTGTTCCATAATTAATTACTTCGTAATCTAAAGACTCTAAATAATTAATTATTTCTTTTTTTTGTTCTACACCACGATGATCGCTTGCGATTCCTATTTTCATCGATTTCGCACCTTCCTTAACATTTTATAAACCTTCAACATAAAATTATAATTTTGGTAAGCTCGTTTATTTAAAATATAATCAAATTCACCAATTAACTCCACAGGTCTCGCATCAAATCCTCGTTTAAAATCAAATAATCCAAACATTGGATGATCTTGATGAAACGCTGGTTCAATACCATAGAAATTAAAGTTTTGATAATTATTTTCTTTCGCATATTTAATCATTTCCCATTGTAATAAATATTGCGAATTATATTTCATAAATGGTTTTAAACTGGCACCAAATAAATATACAATTTGTTTTCCAAACAACATATATAATCCACCGGCGACAATAACTTTACTACCATACTGTTTTTTTAATTCTTTCACTTCTAACAGCTTATGTTGAATACTTTCGATCTGACTTTCTAATTCCTTAATTTGACCCTCTTTTTTCTTTTTACTTTTATGGGCTTGCTCTATTTTTTTATGAAGATCTTCCATATCCTCTTGATATTTGCGAATTTGACTAGGTATATCAAATTCTACAAGTAAAACCTTGATATTTTTTGTTTTTGAAAAACTATCATACATATTTTCATAATAACTAAGAGGTCGATCAATAAATCCTCGTCTTTCTGACGTATGTTTCATCAATTCTTTAAATTTAGTTAAATCAGACTTTTTCGCCTCAAATACCCTTAAACTATTTTTATAAGAATTTTTAATACTCCAACGCGTTGTTGCGCGCATATTTTTTAATAACTCATCTTCTGTTTTATTTTCTAAATTTAACACTGAAATAAAACGTGGTTCTAAATTAGGAACATTCTCACCAAAACCATGATGTTTAAAACCTAAATCTTTTAAATAATCAACCAATTCTTTATTATTATGAAGTGAATCTATAATATTCCCATCCACATCTCGTTCACGAAAAGGAATCAGTGGGTTAATCTTTAAAAAAATACCTTGATTCTTTGTTGTATAATCTACAACTTCTTTCGTAAATTTTTTTAAAAGTTCTTTATCTTCATAATTAATCAAAAAACCACGCGGACTATAAAAGATACTTTTATTTAAAAATTTAATCTTTTTTGATAACAATAAAGCTGCCCCTACAATTTCTTTATCTTGTTTTAATCCAACCAAATGTGATTTCCAACCATTATGTTCCTTTAATGTTCCCCAATAGCTACTTTGGAAAAAGGAACTTAACATATGATTTTTTGCATACTCATTAAATTCTTTTTGTGTTAATTTTTCTAACATAACATCACCTTTATTATATTCATTTTTATCATTATACTACAGATTCATAGGTTTGTCACGAATCCTAAATACTCTTTTTAGTATGACACAAAAAGAGTAAAGTTTACCTTTACTCCTTTAATTTAATGAAACAATATTTAACGTGTATGTTTGATTTGGTGAAGATTCACATCGTTTACAACAACTAACACCTACATAAATTTTATTTCCATGAACTTCAATTCCTTCGGCCTCTGTTCCACTTGGATAATTTGAGCTAATATTTCTACAAGCATTCGAAGAAATGGTTCCTTTATATACGCGTTTTCCATTAAAATCATAAATTACCAAATAGATCGTACCATTCCAATGACTACGTACGGAATAATAATATCCATTATGAATAGTAAATCCTTGACGATATCCATAAGTACCATGATTATCAATTACACCATCCGTTTTAAAATAAGTATATACTAAACGATGATGATCTACTATTTCATTTGCATCATAAATTGAAACAGTACCATTCCAACTTTCAACAGCCATTACCCCTGATCCTAAATCAAATGATGGAGATACGGCTGAATATAGACGATTTGGACTTTCAATATTTGGAAATCCTAATTTTTTAACAGAACTACTATTTAAATCCATATTTGAACCTGATTTAAAGTTAAAATAAGCAATTCTTGGATTTCCTGTTGTATTGGTACCACCTGCATTGGTCCAAATTTGGGCATTCCTTCCTTTTCCTAAAGGACGAATTGTAAATCCTTGCCCATGTCCCGCATGATTTACAGTCATATATTGTTTACTTCCACTTTTTGATACTTTCGCAATCACATTTTTTCCAGTAGACGAATCCATATCTGTAGAAAGATATATTGTATTATTAGAAGTATCTAAAGCAAAGGTTTGAATATGTTTCTGTGAATAATTTCCGGCTTTCATCGTTAAACCAGTACGATATTTTTTAAATTTTATTCCAGTACTATTTGGTTTTACTAAATTTGGTTGATATACCATTACATAAATTTTAGCTTGTTTTCCACTTCCATCTTTAGCCTTGATGGTAATAACAGCAGTTCCCTGTTTCTTTCCAACTAATTCACCCTTAGAACTTATCGATACTACATTTTTATTACTTGATGTATAAGATAAAGATTGGTTTGTCGCATTAGCTGGACTAATCTTAATAGCCCCTCGAAGCGCCAATGTTTGTCCTTTATGAAGAACAAGGGTATGTTTATTTCCATTATATGCTTTTATTTTTTTCATCATGGCTTCACTATTTAAGACATCACTTTTAATTCCTACATCAATATTTTGGATTTTAATACTAGTGACAGTAACTGTACTTGAAGCAGAAACTGAACCATCTTTACTGCGAGCGGTAATTGTTGCCTTCCCTGCACCAACAGCACGAACGACACCACTAGAACTTACTGTAGCAACATTCGTGTTACTACTAGACCAACGAAGACCTTGCTCTTTAGCTCCTGTTGGCGAAACAGTTGCAACAAGATGAAACGTTTCACTCTTTTTCAATGTAATACTTTTACGATTTAATGTAATTTTTTTTACCTTTGGTAAGGTCACAGTAACCTTTAAAGTTGTTTGCTTTCCATCTATAGTTGCTGTAATTGTTGCTGTTCCAACTTGTTTCGCAGTAATAACACCATTAGAATCTACTTGTGCAATACTAGGATTACTACTTGTATAACGAAGTGATTTATTCGTTGCATTCGATGGAGATACAGTCACGACAACCTTCTCTTTACTTCCGGCTTCTAATTGAAGTACGGTTTTATTAAAACTTACTTTAGTCACAGGAATGGTTCCTGCTTTGACAGTGAAATTCATAGAGGCTGTCTTTCCATTGATCGTCTTCACTGTTACCTTTGCCTGCCCTGGACGTTTAGCAAGAACAACTCCCTGGGCATTCACTGTCAAAATATTTTCATGATCACTTTGATAAGTAATAGATTTATCTGTTGCATTCACTGGAAGAATGGTTGGATTAATCTGATAAGTATCATTTACTTTTAACGTTTTACTTTTTTCTTTTAACGCTAATCCTGTTGGTAAAATTGGTTCTACTAAAACCGTTGCTTGTATCGTTTTTCCATTCTCTGATTGAACCGTAATTTTTGCTGTTCCTGGTGCTTTCGCAGTTACTTTACCAGTTTCATCTACACTTGCAATTGATGAATTGCTACTACGATATATAACCTTTTTATTTGTCGCATTCGTAGGTTGAAGAGTTGCTTTTAAAATATCTGTTGAGCCAACAAATAAATTGACTACTTTTTTATTTAAAGTAATTGATGATACTGAGACATAAGAATTCACTACGGTTAAAGTTAATTTTGCTTCTTTATTACCTAGGGTCCCAGTTATCACTGTAGTTCCTGCCCTGTTTGCACTAACTACACCATTAGAACTTACTGTAGCAACATTCGGATTACTACTTTTGTAAGTGACTGTCTTGTTTGTTACATTACTAGGAGTAATACTAGATTTTAACGTAAATTGATGACCTACAGATATACTTTTAGAAGTTAAACCAAAAGATATAGATGTTGCTTCTACTGGAGAAACTTCAATTTGAGCTAACGCTGAGATTTGATTGGACGAAATTACTGTTACTGTTGTATTTCCAATCTTTTTTCCAGAAATTCGTCCTTGTGAATCTACAGTTGCAATTGTAGGATCAGCAACCTGATATTTTAAATTTTTATCCATAGCCCCCTTAGGTTCAAATTGTGTTTGAATAAAGGAAGAGCCACCTAGTTCTACCTTATAAATAGAACTATTTAATATAATTTTTTCAATAGGTTGTTCCTGACTTGTTACCACAACTTTGATTATTTTTTCTTTACCATTATTTGATCTTACACGAACATTACATTCACCTGCAGAAACAGCCTTAATAATTCCATCTTGAACTGTAGCAATCGTTGGTTGATCACTAGACCAGGTAAGTGTTTGTGTAGTAGCATTCGTTGGAAGAACTTTAGCAACAACGGAAGTCTCTGTCCCAACTACCATAGATATATTAGAAACATTCGTTTCAATATCTGTAACTAAAATTGGTAATACCTCTATCTGGATTGTGGCTTGATTTCCATTTGAAAGTTTCCCTGTTATCGTAGCAACTCCTACTTGATAAGAAGTTACATTCCCACTTTCATCAACACGAACTACATTTGGATTACTACTCGTAAATACGACGGTTTCTGGAACCTGAACTTTATAGTCTAACATAGCAGAAGAACCTATAGTGACATCCATTTTCTTTTGTGAAAAAGATATTGTATTTTCTACTTCTGTATTTTTTGTTACATGCACTTTGATTGTTGCACGTTTATGACCATCATTTGTTACAACAGTAATTTCCGCAGTTCCAACAGATACACCTGTAATTTGACCATAAGAATTTACACTAACAACATTTTTATTACTACTTATCCAAGTAACATTTTGATTCGTCGCATCCATTGGTAAAATATTATAAGTAAGACCTTCAATATCACCTACTGATAAAATCATTTCCTTTTGTTCAATATCAATACTTTTTACATTGATCGCTTTTTCTTCATCAACAACGACCACTTCCATATCACTAATTAAATCTTCAGAAACATCATCTACAGCATCTTCATTATCTGAAACTGCTGAAATAGTCACTTTTCCTGGATTCACTGGTTGAATGTTTCCTTGTTGATCCACTGTAGCAATCGTCTCATCACTACTTTGATACTTAATATTTTGGTTTGTAGAATTATAAGGATAAACATTAACATTCGCCTGATAACTATTATCACTTTTTATTGTTACATCCTTTTTATCAAAATCAATTTTCTCTAAAGGAACACCGGTTTCTGATACGTTAATCGCAATTTCTTCCTTATACCTACTCCCTTTTACACCAACAGTAACATTCGCAGTTCCTGTTCCCCTCGCATGAAGCTTTCCAGTTTCATCAATTTGTAGAATTTGATCATTATCTGAACGAAACGTTAATTGCTTTTTTCCTTCATCAAAAAATTTTGTAATATTCAAATAACGTTCCTCACCCTTTGCCATATAAACATTACTGTCCGCAATGGCTAGATAAGCATAATCATGATAGAAAAATTGAAAATAAATAAAGCCACTAAAACAACAAAAAAATACGCCATATAGTACATATAATAAAGGATTTAAAATCTTATTTGCTTTTTTTTGTTTCTCATACTTTATCCTTAATTCTTCCTGTTCTCTTAAATAATCATTATAATTATATTCATATTTCATATGATCACCTACAATACATTTCAATTATACTAAAAAAAGCCTTTTTTTTCAATGATCATATTAAAAAATCAATTTCATATAAAACAAAAATAAAAAACTTGTAAGATTTTATCTTATAAGTCTCTTTTGTTTTTCATCTATATAAGGATATCTTTGTAATAACTCATTCTTTTTAATACCATATTGTTTTTCAAAATATTTTTAATTATAAATTCATATTTTAAGCATCAGACATTGACTTCATTCTCTTTTAAGGTTATACTTTTAACAGTCATAGAAAAGAGGAACATGATGAAATTTGTTGAAAATATTACTGAAAAAGAATTTGAAAAATTTGTTGGAAACCACCCAACAAAATCTCATTTTATGCAGTCTTATGTTTGGGGTGAAGTCAGTAAATCTAAGGGCTTAATACCACATCATGTTGGTTTAAAACAAAAGGATAAATTTGTAGCCATGGCTCTTATTTTAGAAAAAAAATTAATTGGATCTTACTGTTATTTCTATATTCCACGTGGGTTTGTGGCAGACTTTGACAATCATGAAGTTGTTCAAACATTTATTGAAGAATTAAAATGTTTTGGAAAAAAACATCATGCGATTTCAATCACGATGGATCCTGATATTAAACTACAAGATTTAGATCCTGATGGAAATGTTATAAATAAAGATCAAAATAATTTTAAACTTGTGGAATTTTTAAAACAATGTGGGTTAAAACATTTAGGTTTTAATAAAAATTTTGAACATCGTGAGCCAAGGTATACTTTTCGTTTGTCGTTAGAAAAAGATTCTTTTGAGGATATTTATAAAGGAATGCATCCAACAACTCGTAAGATCTTAAATAAAGGAAATCAATATGAACTAGAAGTTTTTAAAGGTAATGAAAGTAATATTGATGATTTTTATTTAACGATGGAAGAAACTGCGGCGCGTGAACATTTATTCTGTTTTAGTAAAGAATATTATCTTAATTTTTATAAAAAGCTTCATCAAAAAGGGATGAGCGATTTATATGTTGTAAAAGTAAATATCAATGAATTAAAAGATATTTATAAAAATAAAATTGAGGTATTAGAAAAGGAACTACATTCTTTGGATGAAACAAAATATAAAAATAAACAAAAATTAGAAAACAAGAAAAAAGATCTTTCTAAGAATTTAGAAAAGATAAAAAAAGAGGCAGAGAATATTGCATCTATTAAAGAAGAAGAACTTATTTTATCTTCAATTATGACTGCCAAATATCATGATAAAGTATGGACAGTTCATGGAGGAAATCACCGAAAACTCCGTGAATTAAATGCCAACTACCTTCTTTACTATACTATTATTAAAGATGCTTATAAAGAAGGTTTTAAAAAGATTGACTTCTTTGGGACAATTGGAGATCCAAATCCTAAAGATAATGGTTATGGAATTCATTTATTCAAAAAACGATTGGGTGGAGAATATACAGAATTTATTGGGGAATTTGTTTTAGTTTTACATAAACCACTATATTTTCTATATACAACTATTTATCCAAAAATACGTAGATTAAAGAAAAAAATAATGGGTTAATTCCCATTATTTTTTTGAATATTTTCTTTCATTTTTTGATAAAATTGTTTCATAATAACATCCAATTCTTCTTTATCTTCAACAAGATCTAAGGCGATCTGATTTCCAACCTGTTGTTCCTTATAAAATTTTAAATTCATTGGATTTTCCTTTTCAATAACATAAACATAATCCGTTTGATTGATTGTCATTGTTTCTAATACAAGATAAAGCTTTTGATCTGTTAGCTTTACAATACTATTTTTTTGTAATTGTCCCATATTATCTTATTTTTCCTTTTTCATCTTGTGCGGAACGATAACTAACATAAGACATTAATCCAGAAGTAATAGTTGCTAGAAAAGGTTCTACATTCATAGTTACACCTGCAGCTACTGCTGATCCTACTGCAATTGTTCCTAATACATACGAACTGATTTTACATCCCTCTTGTGTTAATTGAACATTATTGTATTGATCTACTTGAATCATTTTCTCTACAATGGTTCTTTTTTCTTGCTTCATGATTTTCCCCCTCACTAAAAGATTATATTATACTAACATGAATAACATTTCTTGTCAATTGTTAAAAATCGGTATATTTTATAATTATGTTACTTTTTTGACTATAATTATTGATTTAATATATGATGTTTAAAAATGAAATTTTTCATTTTTTACATAAAAGTGTAAAATAAAGAGAGGATTTACATCCCCTCAACGCTTGATTATTTGTTTTCTTTGAAGCCATATTTTTTATTAAATTTATCCACAGCTCCTGTTTTACTAACAAAAGTTTGTTTACCAGTATAAGCTGGATGACATTGATTACAAGATTCTACATGTAATTCAGCTTTGTTTGATTGTACTGTGAATGTATTCCCACAAGCACAAGTAACTTTTGTTTCTTGATAACTTGGATGAATTCCTGCTTTTGCCATATGATCTCTCCTTCCGCCATAGTATCTAAAAATACTATAGAAATTTGGTTGCCACTATATTATAGCAACTTTTTATTTGTTTGGCAAGCTTAATCCCTGCGATTTCCTAAAATTTGAAGTAAATGAATAAAGAGGTTAATAAAATCTAAATATAATTCTAAAGCCCCTATAATAGCTAATTTATTTTCATCAGTAATGATTCCACTAAGATGTTTTATTTTTTGAATATCGTAAGCAATATATCCAACAAAAATTACGACAGCAACAATACTAATGATAAAATCAACCATTTCAACGTTAAGGAAAATATTAACAAGAGACATGATAATAATTCCAACGAGTCCTAGTAATAAAATCATTCCCCATTTTGATAAATCAACATGGGTAAAATATCCGATCAGTCCAAAGATTAAAAATAATAAAGATGCGACTCCAAATGTTAACATAATAGATGGAACTGTAAATAGTACAAAGATAGAAGCGAAGGTTAACCCACTAAGGACAGAATATCCTAAATAGGCAAAGATTGCGGTTGTACTACTCATCTTTTGAATTCTAGCACTTAAGAAAATAACGACTAAGATTTCAGCAACAAAAATAAACCAATATGCATTTGTACTAAAAATATTATAAAGCATATTTTCATTTGTACTTACATAAAGTCCAGTTGCAAAGGTTACAAATAAACCTACAAATAACCATAAAAATACTTTTGGAAAAATACCTTTCATTTCCATATAAATCACCCTCTTTTTTATTATAACAATTTTTTTTAGTTAAATAAAGTCTTTATCATCACTTCTTTGGTAAGTTTTGTTACTTCACGATTCCCCTCATTCGATAAATAGGCAGTTCCTTTATGGAACAAGTCTTCATTTCGTGAAAAGTTAGAGAGATCAATTAATTCTAAGTCATAAACGTTAATTAATTCATCTAACTTTTTATTCGCATAATAAATCATCTTATTTGCTTTATCACTTTCAATCCCCCTTGGAACATAGTAATTTGTTATTAAAATATCCTCCTTACAATACTCTCGTACTAATTTTAAGGTTTCTTCCATATCGACCATCATTTCATCCACATAATCATATAAATCTTCCATCGAAATATCATCAATATCCATATTCATTTTATATGAGAAATCATTCATTCCAATGCTTAGGGTCACAAAATCTGCTTTTATTAAGGCATTTTTAATGGACTTTTCTTTTCCATCAATGATTCTTTTTTCATTGTTTTTAATTTGATACAACAAGTCTGTTGTACGCATATTCATATCTGAAAATTCGGAAATATAAATTTCGAATTTACGTCTATTTTTTAATTCTTGAACTAAATCTTTGGACCATGCGTATTCATTATTGACACCAGTTGTAAGATAATCTCCAACCGCAAGATAGTATACTTTTTTATCTAATGTTGTTAAATAGATTAAAAATACAACTAATACTACTAATAATACAACTAGAATTTTTTTTAGTTTCATCTTTTTCCCTCCAAAAAAAAAGTAGCTCATACTACTTTATTTTATTTCTTCTAGTGTTATTTTAGCACCTACTTGACGTAATTTTTCGATAATATTTTCATAACCACGTAAAACATGTTCAACATCTTTAACAATGGTTATCCCATCAGCACATAATCCAGCCAAAACGAGGCATGCGCCTGCGCGTAAATCCGTCGCAACAACTTCTTTTCCTTTTAACTTTGTTGGTCCCTTAATGGTAATTTTTTCAGTATCTAAAGCTGTAATATCCGCACCCATATCATTTAAATAGTTCGTATTTAAAAAACGATTTTCATAAATGGTTTCTTCAACACTAGAAATTCCATGACACTGTGTTAATAGCGTTGTTAAAGGTTGCTGAAGATCTGTTGGAAAACCAGGATATCCAAGTGTTTTAATATGAACAGGTTTTAAACCATCTTTTTTTGAAATCACGACACGATCAGCAAATACCTTCATATCTACTTGCATTTCTTTTAATTTACTAATTAATGATTCGATATGTTTTGGAATAATATTATGAATTTCTAAATTCTTTCCTATTAAAGCACCCGCGATAATATAGGTTCCAGCCTCAATACGGTCTGGAATGACTTCTGTATAAGCACCATGTAGTTTTTCTACACCATGAATGGTAATTTTACTTGTTCCAGCTCCACGAATGCGTGCACCCATGTTATTTAACATCGTTGCAACATTTACAATTTCTGGCTCTTTTGCAGCATTTTCAATTACTGTTGTTCCTAAAGCTTTCACAGCAGCAAACATAATATTAATTGTTGCTCCTACACTAGGTGTATCTAAATATATTGGTGCTCCTTTTAAGGTTTCAGCAACAATGGTATATTTATTTCCTTCCTCAATAACTTTGGCACCAAGGCTTTCAAAACCTTTTAGATGTAAATTAATAGGACGAGCTCCTATAGGGCAACCCCCTGGAAAATACATTGTTGCCTTTTTATATTTTCCTAGTAACGCACCCATAAAATAATAAGATGCTCTTAATTTTTTAGATATATTTTCGGGAATTTCTTTGTTCTCTATTTGATGAGTATCTATGTGAATAGATGATGTTTGACGGCTCACTGTTGCACCTAAATATTGTAGCATTTCTTCTAATGCATCAATATCTGAAATATTTGGTACATTTTCAATTTCAACTAGATCATCACATAACACTGCCGCAGGTACTAATGCGACTGCACTATTTTTAGCTCCACTAATCGAAATCGTTCCTGTCAGTGTTTGCCCTCCTTCGATTATGATTTGTTTCATATAAACCTCCGTATCAGTATATTAATATGCATTTAAATTCATTTGGTGTTTATGCCCTATTAATACTACCTAATAAACTTAATTTTGCACTAATAGCTGCTTTCATGGCTTCTTCTCCAGCTTTAATGACTTTCCTTGGATCATATACATTACTATTTGTACCTAGATATTCTCGTACAGAAGCATTCCATGCCATTTGTAATTCTGTATTAATATTTAATTTGGAAATACCACAAGAAATAGCTTGTCTAATAAGGTCGTCACCAATCCCACTTCCACCGTGTAAAACTAGGGGAACTTGTAACACTTCATCGATTTGTTTCATACGATTAAAATCTAACTTTGGTTCTCCTTTATATAAACCATGAACACTTCCCAAGGCTGGGGCTAAAGAATCAATTCCGGTTTCTTTTGCAAGACGAATCGCATCTTCTACTTTTGCATAAGCAAGTTCATCTGCAACACCATCTTCTTCTCCACCAACATGACCAATTTCAGCTTCTACAGTTACATTTTTTAAATGTGCATATAAAACAACTTCTTTTGTAAAGTTAATATTTTCTTCTAGTGAAAATTTAGAGGCATCAATCATAACACTTGTAAAACCAGCATCAATCGCTTTCTTACAACTCTCTACACTACTCCCATGATCTAAGTGAAGAACAACTGGAATGGTAATATTTAAGTCTTCAATTAAACTTTTTACAATCGCAACAACGACATGATTTCCACCCATATATTTTATTGCACCTTCACTAACACCTAATATTACAGGACTTTTTAATTCTTCACATTTTTCTAAAATAAATCTTGTCCATTCTAAGTTATTAATATTAAAATGCGGAATCGCATACTTCTCTTGATGAGCACGATTTAAGATTTCTTTTGCGTTTACTAACATACTATCACCATATCTATTATAACACGGTTCATCTTTCAAACAAAATGGATTGTCGCTAAAATGTAAAGGTTTTTAAAATAAATAGATTAGTCCTAAAATAATTAACGTAATTCCACCTAGAATGGTTGATGTTTTTCCAATCAAAGAATTTAAATATTTTCCTAAATGTAATCCAAGATAGGTGAATGCTCCACTAAACAAAGAGAAAATAAGACAAGAAGAAAGATAATTTGTGGTTAATGTTGAAAGACCGATTCCTACTGAAAAACTATCTAAACTAACCGCAAATCCAAAGGCTAACAGTTCCCAAAGTGTCATATGATCACTTAATTCTTCATCTTTAAAACTTTCAACTAACATTTGAATACCAATAAAAGCTAGAACAAAAAAAACAATCATATCTGGAGATACAGGGATATATGTCATAATAAAATTTCCTACTTGTAACCCTAATAAAGGCATAAAGAAATGGTAAATACTTACAATTCCTGTTAATTTTAAGATATCTTTTTTCGTTAATCCAATCGTACCATAGGCCAAGGATAAAGAAAAGGCATCCATACTAAGACTAACCGCAACAATTATAATAATAATTAAGTTCATACACTCACCTTCTAAAAAAGTTTATTCACAAAAAAAGAAAGTAGACTAGTCTACTTTACAGATTTGATTAATTTCATTCTTTTTTGTTTTTCCATAGATGAATTCTTATTCGATTTTTGATGATCTGGCCTTAATAAAGATTTCAATTCGTTAATTTGTTGGCGCTGTTTTATAATCGTTTCTTTCATATAAGATAATGCCTCAATAAAATCTTCTTTTTCTTTTGTATGATGAAAATTTAAATCTAATTCAATCGCTAAAGCTTTGTTTACTTTTTGGAGAATTTCATAATCTAAAGTTTTCCCTGTTTTCCTTAAAACAGATTGATCTACTGTGATTAATTGTTCGCAAAGAATTGTTCCATAAATTTTACCTTTTTCAAATTCAACATCAGGAATTGAAATATGTGTTGGCAAGTTTGTTTTCAAAGCTGTTGTAATAGGTACAACAACACAAATAGAACTAGAATCATTTTGTTTATTATTTCCAACAACTACACAAGGACGTGTCCCTCCTTGAACGCTGGACATTTGATATCCAAAATCATAATAGCAGATATCTCCACGTTTATATTTCATATACATTCCCTCCTTTTGCGGGAATTCAATCATATCATAGAAAGATTCTGTTCGTCAATAACTATTCGCAAAAAAAGAATCGACAAAAAAATATTTTATAAATATTTTTCAATCAATTCTTGAACAAAAAATTTATATTCTACTTTTTCACTTTCTTCAGCTTCCATTAAACACATGGGTGGAAATAAAACACACCACCAATTATCTCCTTTCCCTTCACCTAAAGTAACCAATAAAGAATTATAATATCCTTCTTTATAAGTTACACCTTTAAATTCTTTTTCTGGAAAATAATTTTCACCAAAATTCAAATGATAACCTAACGTATAATTCTCACGAAGAAGTAAATCGTTAATGCGATTATCAATCAAAGAAAGATTGGACTGAATAATCTTTTCAGCCTCCTTACTCCCATGTGCATCTTTTAATAACTCATAGGTAGTTGTTTGAAGTTCCTCTTTTACCTTTTGTTTCAGTGCCTGATCATAATCACTATTACTATTTGGAATTACACGCATACGAATCGCATCACTTGGAATAATTAGTTGTGTTGCTTGTGCAATACTTTTACTTCCTACCATGTATATAATCATACCAATTAAAACCATTGTTATAAACTTTTTCATTTTATCACCTATCTATGTAATGATAGATCTCTCAAGTTTTATACAAAAAACATGAAAGTGTATTACATTTCCATGTTTCTATTTTTAAATTTAAATAATTATTTTAAAATGATTCGTTTTTTAATTTGATATGGACTGTTGGAAATAGTTCTTACATTTCATGAAATAAATAAAAAAGAACAACGTAATTGTTCTTAAAAATTATAATTTTTCGATTTCTTCTAACGATAATGATGTGGCTTTAGATATAGTTTCATAATCAATACCTAAGTTTTTCAAATTACGTGCGGTTTCTTCTATTCCTTGTTTTTTAGCATGATTCACCCTACAATTGAGTTCATATTTACGTCTTTCCTCGACATCATAAAGGCCAATAAATTCTGGATCACTTGATAAATTTTTCAGTTTGTCAACCGTTTTTTTCATATTTTCATCATCTCCAACAATCTTATCTAATTCATCAATATTATCAATACAAAGTAATAATAATCTATTTTCAAGTTCTGTTAAACTATCTTTATTATAATACTTTGTCATTAAATTTGCTAGATTAACATGAAAAGATTTAAAATTTTTAGTTTCAACGTATTTATCATCTTCGGACCTCATCATAAAGTTTGTAAATACTTCATCACCAAATTGTTTAAAGAAATCAAAATTAATTAAATAAATCATCTTTTGTTCTGCATAAGATTCTCCAACTCGTAACATTTCACTTTGAATACCTGTCGCATAACTTAAATTTTTCTCAAACAATCCAGGATAATGTGAACTATTCATTTCTAGTACAACAACATTATTTTCAATAGATGCGATTACATCAGAATTTCTACCTTTTTCTAAAACATGATTTTTACCAATTTCTGTATTTTTAAAAACTAAATTTTGTTCTAAAAAATCTTTGTCTAGGTTCGTAATCCCACTGATGATATCTATCGTATAACCTCGTAACGATTGATGACGAATGATTGTTTTAAAAACACAATCTACTACCATGGAGACAACTTTTCCCTCTGCCGCTAACTTTTCAATGGTATCTGATTTAATACTTAATGAAATCATAAAGATTCCTCCTTTCGGAGTCACTATACTAAATTGATAGCGAGTAATCAAATGATGGATTTTACATATCTGTAAAGTTTTTAAACTAGATTTTTAATATCTATATAGATATTTTTTTAAATTCTGATTATATTTGGTTGTCAGATTTATAAATTATGTTAAATTTTTAAAAATTTTTCTTATTTAAATTTGATACAAAAAAACCTATCATTTATGATAGGCTTCATTATGCATAATCTTATAAGAACGGTAAATTTGTTCTAATAAAATGATACGGAATAATTGATGTGGAAATGTTAATTTAGAAAATGATAATTTAAAATTACTACGTTTTTTTATGTCTTCATGAAGACCATAAGAACCCCCAATAATAAACGTAATATTTGAATTTATTTGTTCAATTTCTTTGATTTTATTAGAAAGCTCTACTGATGACAATTCTTTTCCTTCAATTTCTAAAGTAATAACAAAATCTTTGTCATTGATGTGTTTTGCAATAAGCTCTTTTTCTTTATTTAAAATAATTTCAATAACGTCACTTTTATAATCATCTACTTGAATAAGTTGTAATTTGGTAAATTTTTGTAAACGTTTTTGGTATTCAAGGATTGCATCACGATAAAATTTTTCTTTCATTTTTCCTACACAAATAATTTTAATCATACTTCCACCAATTCCGTTCGTTCATTTTGTTTTGAAATCATGATCTGTTTTAATTGTTTGTTGCGTTTGGAAAGAGCATGTTCTAAAGACTCTAAGGCAAGGTTTTCTTCGTTGTTTTCTTCACTCAGATGGATCAATACAACACCTTGCGTGTTTTCACCAATAAATTTACTTAAATAATAAGAAGAATCTTTATTAGATAAATGACCCAGATCACTTAAAATACGTTGTTTTAAATGATAAGGGTATTTTCCATTCATCAATAATTCTACATCATGATTACTTTCCATAATATAATAATTTTTATTACTTAACTCTTTATGATATTTTACATTAATATATCCTGTATCAGTTATATAAACTAATGTTTTTCCTGAAGCTTCAAAGAGATATCCATTAGAATCAGCAACATCATGGCTAGTTTTAATGACATGTACATTCAAGTCTTCTAAGGTAAAATCCCCATCTATCAATTGATAATTATCTAATTCTATCATCCCAGAAAGTTCATCATACATAAGTTTTGTTAAATAAAGTTTTGTATGATATTTTTTCATAAATACACGTAGTCCATTTACATGATCTACATGTGTATGTGTAAGTAGGATACCATGAATACTGTCTGGTTCAACTTCCATAGATTTTAATTTTTGACAGGTTTTAGCACAAGAAATTCCTAAATCGACTAAAATACGTACATGAGGCGTTTCAATATAACTGGAGTTTCCACGACTTCCACTCGCAAGAACAGAAAACTTCATTAATACATACTCCAAGGGTTAATTCGTACACCACCATACCAAGGACGTCCTCCACGCCAAACTTCATAATGAACATGAGGACCCGTTGCTAATCCAGATTGACCCACATAACCAATTACTTGCCCACGAGCGACAGTTTGTCCAGCACTTACTGCTTGTCTTTGCATATGTGCATAACAAGTATGATATCCATTATTATGGTTAATACATACATAATTTCCATCAGGCCAGCGATATCTTACTTCAGATACGACACCATTCGTTACGGCATAGATTGGTGAACCATATCCAGTACCACTAATATCTAGCGCTAAATGTGATTCACGGCTTCCACCAAAAATACGATATCCATAATCTGAACTAATCGTCCATCCACTATTCGTTGGCCAAGCCCAGTTCGAAGTACTACCTACGGTTGGAACATACTTTTCACCTTTTACTAAAATTTCATTGACTGCTGGTTTTAATACCTCTTTATTTTTTGGATCGACATAGTTTATAAATCCATTCACACGTTTCTCTTTTTGAGTAATACGAACCGTTCCTTTTTCTCCCGCTTGAACAACTTCATCTTCACCAATTAATTTAGATTCATCATAGCGAATCTCAGTTTGATAATCACTTTCTTTATCTACGACTACATGTTCTTCTACTACAACATCTACTTGTGGGTCAATGGTTCCAATGATTACTTGTTGTCCAGGAAATAATAAATTACTACTATCTGTAAATTCTGGATTAGAAATCAGGAATTCTTCGGTACTAATCTCATTATTAAAAGCCACTTTTTCAATAGTATCGCCAGCTTGAACAGTATAATCTCTAGAAACAGGATTTGATCCAAATAGCATATACTTTGACAATTCTTGTTCATCTGTATATATTTTTTCATTTACTGATACATTGGTTTCTTTAATACGAATCTTTTGATCAACATAAATATTTTCAATCATGCGACCTGTGGATACAATTTCATTTTGCGTATCATTTAAATAACTTTCATATTTTTCACTACCAACAAAAGTCTTAATGGTATTTTCAATTGCTGTTTTAAATGTTCCTCGATCAATCACATAAATTTTTTGTTGTTTCTTATCTCTATTAATTGTAAATTGGTATCCTTTTACAGTAAAAGATTTTTTCTTTTCAATTTCTTTATAGATATCTCTTACCTTTTTTAACTCCTGATGATATGTTACAACCTTTTTAATTTCTAAGCCATTGGGGGCATAAACTTTGTTTACTTGATACTTTTTCTTATAATAATTTCCCCTTTGATCAATATATTTTTCTAACTCTTTTTTTGATTTTACAGTTCCTAAGAGTTCTTCATCTAAATATACTTGATAATAGGTATGGGGTTCAATATTATTGTTATAGTTAAACCCTAATAAAAAGATGATGGTACTAAGAAGTAACATCGTAATTATAAGTGTAACTTTTTTCATACCTCACCTAACTTTCCTCTGCTTCTACAAAATTTACAAATGTACTTGTATTTTTTCTAAACAATAAATTAACTGTTCCTGTTGGCCCTGCACGATGTTTACGGATGATAAATTCACTTTGACTGACATCTGTATTTTGGGGTGCCTCTTTACTATAATAATCATCACGATATAGGAATGCTACAATATCTGCATCCTGTTCAATTGAACCAGATTCACGTAAGTCACTTAGAATTGGTCTCTTATCATCACGTGATTCTACACTACGAGATAACTGTGCAGCTGCAATCACAGGAATTTCTAATTCCATAGCCATTGTTTTTAAGGCACGGCTAATCTCAGCAATTTCTTGTTGACGTTGCCCTGCATATTTACTAGAACCTTGAATTAATTGTAAGTAGTCAATAATTACAATATCTAATCCTTGTTCGCTACTTGCAAGACGTCTACATTTTGCACGGATTTCACTAATGGTCATTCCAGGTGTATCATCAATAAATATTTTCGTATCTGCCAAACGACTAATAGCTTCATTAACACGCTTCCAATCATTATGTTCTAAACGACCGGTCGCTAATTTCCCACCTTCAATTTGACCTACAGACGCAAGCATACGACTCGCTAATTGTTCTGCACCCATTTCTAAGTTAAAAATGGCTACTGTTTTTTTCGCATGCATAGCTATATTGGTTGCAATATTTAACACAAAAGCGGTTTTTCCCATGGCTGGACGAGCGGCAATAATAATTAATTCATTTTTGTGAAATCCTGATGTGATTTTATCTAGATCATAAAAGCCTGTTGGTAAACCTGTAATTTCACCCTTCGTTTGTGCTAGAAGCTCTAAATCACTTTGCGTTTTATAAAGAACATCCTGAATGGTTTTAAATTCACTACCTTTACGTGTTTTCACAACACTTAAAATCTTTTTTTCGGCATTATCTAAAACATCCGCAATTCCATTTGTCGCATTATATCCAGAAGTAACAATTTCGGTTGCTTCTTCAATTAATCGTCTTAAAATTGCTTTTTCTTCCACAATTTTAATATACTCATCGACATTTGCGGCAGTTGGAACCATATTAATAATTTCAGTTAAATATTCTACATCACCAACAGATTTTAACAATTTCTTTTCATCTAAGGCAGCTGTCACTGTTGTAATATCAATAGGAGTCCCTTTTTCTGCAAGCTCTGAAATTACCGTAAAAATCTTTCCATGAGCATCTAAATAAAATAAATCACTACTTAAATTTTCTACACATTTTTGTAACGCATATTTAGATAAAAACATGGATCCCAAAACTGATTTTTCAGCATCAATATGATGTGGTAATATATTTTCTTGCATTTTATCACCTAACTTCCTTTGACTAAATGTACTTTTAATTTTACTTGAACTTGTTTATGTAATTCAATCATAACTTCATGATATCCTAAACTTGTTAATGGATTTTTATCGATAATTTTCTTCTTATCAATGTCATATCCTATTTTTTTTAGTTCGCTAACAATTTGTTTTGGAGTTACACTACCAAAAACTTTATCTCCTTTTCCTGTCTTAACCGAAAAAGTTAATTCTTTCTGTTCTAATTCCTTTTTTAATTCTTCGCATTGTTTAATAAGTTCTGCTTCAGCTTCTTCTTTTTTCTTATTTTCAGTATCTAAATGTTTAACATTTGAAGTACTAGCTAAAACAGCATATCCATTTTTAATTAAAAAGTTTTGACCATAACCTGGTTTTACTTCTTTTATTTCTCCTTTTTTTCCTTGACCTTTTAGGTCTTTTATAAAAATTACTTTCATAGTTCACCTCGATTAATAATTTCTAATAATTGTTCTTTGGCTTGATGGATCGTCACATTTGATAATTGGGTTGCAGCATCACTTTTATGTCCACCACCTTGAAGCGCTAACATAATCTTTTGAACGTCAATCGTTCCAACGCTTCGAGCACTAATTCCTACTTCATGAGGACCAATTTTTCCAATCGCAAAAGCAGCTTCAACATGATCAAATTGTAACAATTCTTCCGCAATGATTGCTAAATCACTCTTTTGAAAAATTTCTTCATTTAACGTACATAAAGCCATTTTTTCATTAATCATATAACTTGTTTTAATAAAATCTTGACGACGTTTATATACTTCCATACTTTGTTGTAATAATGTTTGTTTATCAATATTATTCGCACCCATTTTCATCAAATAAGAAGCTACTTCATAGGTACGATCTGTTGTTTTAATATTATAACTATTCGTATCAATTTCCATCCCTGCTAACATAATCGTTCCAACAATAGGGGAAACATTAATCTTTAATTCATGAAGATATAATGTTACAAATTCTACCATACTAGATAATCTTGAATTAATATAAGTTAATTCACTACCTTCAAGAGCATCAACAAGTTTAATGTGATGATCTAATACCACTTGATGTTTAAAAAATTCATACATCCATGGTTGATCTAAAAGTTTTATATTATGGGTATCTATCACTAGTAACAAGGTGTTTTCACTATCCATTTTACGAACTTCTTGACTGCCCACAAGATGGACTTTAACATGATATAAATCTAATTTTTCTAAGGCTTTTACAACGGATGTATTATTGATTTCTTCCTCCATATAAATAACTACCTGTTTATTCATAGATTTTAAAATACGATACATTCCTAAAACAGAACCTAGGGAATCTAAATCCATATTTTTATGACCTGTTAATACAAAAGAATTATATTGTTTAAAAATCATCGTTAATTTATCAAAAACACGATTCATCCTATCACCCCACATATTAACATTATACTATAAAATCAATCTTCTGTCTTTATCTTTGAAGACATTTTCTATTATTTTATTTCGTCATAGTAATTTATTATAACACATTCTTTTTTGGAACTAAAGGTTTTATCACAACAAAAAAAGATGAATTCAAAAGAATTCATTTTTTTAATTTCAAAGCCATATCTTTTATTTTTTTTAAACGATGATGTACCCCAGATTTTGTAATTTTTTCTCCTGTTTCTAACGTTATAATTTCACTTAATTCCTGAAGCGATACTTCTGGATACTTTTTACGATAAAGACAGACATTTTGTAATTTATCATCTAGAGTATCCAGAAGGCCAGCCTCTTCTAACAAGTTAATATCCTTAATTTGAGTATTTGCAGTTTCTACGATTTTATCAACATTCGCCTGTTCACAATTATTTAGACGATTGGTATTATTTTTTTGATCTCGATAAATACGAATTTCTTCATAATATAAAACTGCATTCATCGCATCAATTAGTCGTAAAAAATCACTGATCTTTTCTGCTTCTTTAATATAAACCATATACTTGTTTTCTCGCTTTAATACTTTACTATTTAATGTATAATAATTTAATAAATCTGAAATAAAGCAAGCATATTCTTTTTCATTAATGACAAATTCTAAATGGTACCTCGATGTTTTTGGATCATTAATACTACCAACAGCCAAAAAAACACCACGAAGATAAGATTTTTTTAATACATCATCATCGATTAAATAAGGTTCTGGAAGAGACCGATATTTTCCTTGATGAAGAATTCCTACATCGTTTAAAATTTTTTCTTTTTGACGACGAATTTCGATAATATAAATATAATTTTTTGTGAAATTATATCCTCTACGAACCGTGACATTCGCATGAATATCATAAATTTCCTTCATTAAATCAAAGATACGGCGGGCCAACATAGGATTTTCGGTTGTTACTTTTACGGTATCATCAATATCAGCAATATTACGAAAAATACCTGATAATTCCGCTAAATATTCTGGTCGTTCATATCTTTTTTTACTAATTTCTGTTTTCACAGTTCCAGTAAAGGACATAATATCCCTCCTTATAATAGTGATGAATAAATATCAAAGCCTAATTTCATCGCATCATGATGAATTTGATCATCAACAATTTTTATTAACTGATCTTCAATGACATGAACATCTTTTAAATTTTCATAATCAATGATTACTGGATCTTTTTGTTCTTTAACAAGGTATTTATCAATTATACTTTGTTTAATTTCTCCCTTATTCACAATGACATCACTGATTTTCTTTTTTCCTAAATAATGATTTAAAACATGAACATGATCACTAACCGTAAAGTCATCCGTTTCGCCTGGTTGTGTCATAATGTTGCATGTATAAATAATTTTTGCGTCACTTTCGTCAAGTGCTTTAATGATATCTTCACTAATTAAATCGCAAATAACACTGGTAAATAAGCTTCCCATACTAAGAACAATCGCGTCAGCTTCCTTGATATGTTCTAAAACTTTTTTAGGAATCTTTGGTTTTTGTTTATAAAAAACGGTATCAATTTGTTTTCTTGATTCAGTAATATTATGTTCTCCTTCTACAATCGTTCCATCTTTCATTTTAGCCATCAAAATAATATTATCCTCTGTTAAAGGTAATACACGTCCATTTAAATTAAAAATTTTTCCTAACGTTTCAATTCCATCAGACATATTCCCAGTAATGTTGGATAATGCAGTTAAAATTAAATTTCCAACGGTATGTCCATCTAAATCACTTGTAGTATTAAAACGATAATTCATTAATTTTTCTACTAACGGTTCCACTTCAGATAAAGCAACTAAAACACGACGTAAATCTCCCATCGCAGGAACATTAAATTCTTCGCGTAACCGACCTGTACTTTTACCATCATCACTAACAGATACAACCGCTGTAATATCTACTGGAAACTCCTTTAATCCTTTTAACATGGTTGATAGGCCATTCCCACCACCAAATACAACTACTTTCTTTTTCATATAACCACCTACTTCATTATACTACATTTTAGGCGATTTGTTCAAAAGACTAGAAATTGAAATAACGATTCACTTTAAAATTTATTTTAAAATTCTTGACATTTTCTACTATTTTATCTTAATTCTAGTTTCTTACTCTTTTCTTTAAAAATATTTTTTCTTGTAAAATATACTCCATAGGTAATATTTTTACTCATTCAATGCTTTTTTTCCTTTATCAAAAAAAGATCACTCTTAAAAATTTGAGTGATCTTTTTATTTTAAATATTTAATAATATTACTTGCGGCTATAGCCCCTTCACCTACTGCGGTTGAGATTTGATAAAGATCTTTTTTGATAACATCTCCACAAGCATAAATACCTGGAATATTTGTTTCTAAATGATTATTTACAACAAGATAACCATCATTTAGTGTACATAAATCTTTGATAAAAGAAGTTTCTGGAAGTTGGCCAATATAAATAAATACACCTGTAACGGAAAGCACTTCACCATTTGTTAAAGAAATCTCTGAAACTTTCTCTTCTTTTTCTCTAATTTCTTTTACTTCGGTATTTAATTTTTCAATAATTTTAGGATGTTTTTTAATTTTTTGAACAAAAATATCATCGGCACGGTACGTATTCCTTCTGTGAACAAGATACACCGTTTTACAAATATCCGCTAAATATAAGGCTTCCTCTAAGGCACTATTACCTCCACCAACAACGACAACATCTTGATCTTTATAAAGCATTCCATCACAATAAGCACAATAGCTAATACCATGACCTACTAAAGAATTTTCATTTGGTAAACCTAATTCGCGAGGTTTTCTTCCGGAAGCAATAATAATCGCTTTCGCTCTGATTTGTTCTAAATCTGTATGAACGATTTTTTCATTTCCTAGATTTTCTATAGATTCTACTGTTCCATATTGATAAGGAATATCTAAAGCATTAGTTTGATCAAACATATTTAGCGCAAGAGTTGGTCCATCAATTTGTTTAAATCCAGGATAATTTTCAATCATAGAGGTTCGATTGATTTGGCCTCCTGGAACCCCTTGATCTAACATAAGAACATCTACTCCAGCACGTTTTAAATAAATGGAAGCAGTCATTCCAGCTACACCAGCACCTATAACAACACAATCAACGTTTTTCATTTAACATGATCCTTTCATAATAAAGATGATCAAATTTTGACTCTTTACGATGTTTTAAAAAGATGAGTACGCCAACTATAATCATAATAATAGAAACCATTTGAGCCATTTTTATTGGTCCTAACATTAAACTATCCATGCGTAATCCTTCAATAAAGAAACGGCCTAATCCATACCATATCAAATAAAAGGATAACATGTCTCCAACTTTACGATATTGTCCTTTACGATAGAAAAGAATTAAAACAAAACCAATCAAACACCAAAGAGATTCATAAAGAAAGGTTGGTTGATAATATACACCACCAATATGCATTCCATCGATAATAAATTGTGGTAAATGAAGGCCTTGTAAAAATTTTAAAGTTGTCTCTGGTCCATAAGCTTCTCCATTTAAAAAGTTACCCCAACGACCTATAGCTTGTCCTAAAAGAAGACTAACAACTAAAATATCTAAGATACGAACAGTAGATACTTTATGTTTCTTTGTATAAAAGATAACCCAAAGTAACCCTGCAAGTAACGCTCCATGAATAGCCAAACCACCTTCCCATACTTTAAAAATTTCAAGGACATTTTGACTATAATAATCCCAATGAAAAGCTACAAAATAAAGACGAGCTCCTAGAATGGCTACAGGTACTAAATAAAAGAACATATTAATCATAAAATCTTCCGGAAGTCCAAATTTTTTTGATTCTCTAAGCGCTAATGTTCCACCTAATAATAATGCTAAAAAGATAAGAACCGAATACCAATAAATTTGAATAATCCCTAAATCTAAAAAAATCGCATTCATATGTTACCCCTTTCTAAACAATGGTTTTATAATAAGTTCTGATACACCAAAATTAATACAACTAATACAAACAGCTACAATAAAAGACATCCATAACCCATGAATCGCAAAATGTTCAAAAGTAATAAGCTCAACTAATTTTAATATAAATACATTAATAAATGGATAAAACAATCCTGCCGTTAATCCTGTAATAGGTAGTGTTAACCAAACTAATAAAGGTTTAATTGTTTTATTTAACACATAAATGATAAATGCGACAAATATACCCCAAAACCAGGTATTTGTAGGATCAATATAAATTGTTTTCTTAAAAACAAGAGACAAGAACAGTAAAATCATTCCATATGCTAATAAGTTTATTGCCCAATCGATAAATGCTTTGATATATTTTTGATATTTATTTATCTTCATCATGAACATCTCCTTTTTTTATTATAACAAAAATTAAATAAAACTACAACGCGTTCTATTTCATCATATGTAAAAAAAAAGATCCTTATGAATGATCAAAACGTTTCCGATAAGAACAACGTTTACATAATTCACACGAAATCTTTTGACATAAAAATCCTTGATATATTTTTTGATATAAATCACTTTCTAAAATATTGGGAAATGATTGATCAAAAATATTTCCCAAAGAAAGAATACCATCACTATCTAAACAACATGGAATCACTGTACCATCACTTAGAATCCCCAAATGATCTCTTGTGCCAAGACAAGTACCTGTATCTGAAACAAAAGGAAGTGATAATTGTGGCCAATCAAAAAGATCTCCTTTATTTAAATATAGATGGTCTTGTAGTTTTAAATTTTTCTCATGTTTGATCTCATTTAAAAGTGAAGGAGATAGGTGATAATGATTTAAAATTTTCACAAGCATGCCTTCCATATCTTTGGTAAGTACATTGTTTTCTAACGTCCAAAAACGATAATTTATATGAATAGGGGAGGTTGTTAAAATTTTATCTGTAGCAAGTAAAATATCTTCTATATACTTTTCCTCTTTTTTAAAATGATGTAGGGACACATTAATCTGTCGAACAACCATGGATTCTATAATATCATCTACTCTAGAGAGCAGTAAGGTACCATTGGTTGTAAGATTAACTTTCTTATTGTACTTTTTACACAAATTCAAAATTCCCTTGAAATTACTATGTAAAAGTGGTTCTCCTTTCACATGAAGATACAAGTAATCTGTATATGAATCAATTTCTTTTAAGATATGTTCAACCTCATCTAAAGACATACTTTTCTTTGGCTTTTTATCTATAGAACAAAAAGAACAAGATCGATTACAACAATTCGTAATCTCAATATAAATTCTTTTAAATCTCTTTTTCATTCTTATGCTCCCTTTAATTCATACAAAATATCTCGTAATTCCATCGCACGTTCAAAGTCTAAATTTTTAGCTGCTAATTTCATTTCGTTTTCTACTTTAACCATTAAATCTAACTTTTCTTTTTTACTCATTTTCTCTGGTTTTGAGTCTTCTACATCTTGTGTATTTGAAATCACTTCACGAATCTCTTTGATAATTGTTTTTGGTGTAATACCATGTTTTTTATTATAATCCATTTGAATATGACGACGACGTTCTGTTTCAGTGATCGCTTCTTTCATAGAATCACTTATGGTATCCGCATACATAATAACTTTTCCACCAGCATTTCGTGCGGCACGTCCGATGGTTTGAATTAAACTCCTAGTACTACGTAAAAATCCTTGTTTATCTGCATCCATAATTGCGATTAAGCTAACTTCTGGGATATCAATACCTTCACGAAGTAAGTTAATTCCAACCACAACATCATATTTCCCAACACGTAAATCATGAATAATTTTCATTCGTTCCAATGTTTTTACCTCACTATGAAGATAAGCAACTTTAATATCTAATTTCTTTAAATAGGTGGTTAATTCCTCAGCCATTCGAATCGTTAAGGTAGTGATTAATACACGTTCATTTTTCTCCATACGCTTTTGAATTTGTTCTAATAAATCATCAATTTGACCTGCTGTTGGTTTTACTTCTATTTCTGGATCTAATAAACCTGTTGGACGAATTATTTGTTCCACATAACGTTGATTACATAATTCTAATTCGTAATCTCCTGGAGTAGCGGAAACATAAATCACTTGATCTAATTTACTTTCAAATTCATCAAATTGTAAGGGACGATTATCCATCGCACTAGGTAAGCGAAAGCCATAATCAACTAATACTCTTTTACGTGCTTGATCCCCATTATACATTCCTCGTACCTGAGGAACTGTCGCATGGGATTCATCAATGATCATTAAAAAGTTTTTCTTAAAGAAATCGAGTAGGGTAGTTGGTGTTTCACCTGCCTTCTTTAAAGCCATATGTCTAGAGTAATTTTCTACACCACGACAAAATCCCGTTTCACTTAACATTTCCATATCATAATTGGTTCGTTCTTTTAAACGTTGTGCCTCTAAAAGTTTATTTTCAGCTTCAAATTCTTTTAATCGATCTTCTAATTCTAAACGAATATTTTCAATAGCGATCTTCAATTTATCTTCACTTGTTACAAAGTGACTTGCTGGAAAAATACTAATACTTTTTTTATTATTTGTAACAACACCCGTCAGGGTATCAAATTCACTAATACGTTCAATTTCATCGCCAAAAAATTCAATACGAATTCCTTTTCCATGTTGGGAAATAGGAATAATCTCTAAAGTGTCTCCACGGACACGAAAAGTTCCACGCTTCAAATCCATATTATTGCGTTCATATAACATATCAACTAGTTTTTCTAATACTTGATCACGATCTACCTCTTCACCCACACCAAGGGTTAACATTTTTTTCTCGTATTCCTCAATTTCACCAATACCATAAATACAAGATACCGAAGCAACAACAATTACATCATCATATTTTAATAAAGAACTCGTTGCATAGTGACGTAATTCATCAATTTCATCATTAATCGCAGCATCTTTTTCAATATATGTATCCGTTTTAGCAACATATGCTTCTGGTTGATAATAATCGTAATAACTTACAAAGTAACACACATGGTTATTGGGAAATAATTCTTTCATTTCTGCATAGAGCTGACCTGCAAGTGTTTTATTGTGCGCCAAAATTAATGTTGGTTTATTTATCTTTTGTATTACATTAGCAACCGTAAATGTCTTTCCAGTTCCCGTTGCACCTAGTAAAACCTGATGTTTCTTTCCCTCTTGTAATCCCTTTACTAACTCTTCGATCGCCTGAGGCTGATCCCCTGATGGCTTAAATTTTGATACTAAATTGAACATTTTCATCACCTCATTTCGACCACTGTCAGTCACAAAATTTGTATCCAAATCTATTATTTTTATTGACCTGTTCTATATATCTATTTATTTTCCCTATGAAATTTATATTTTTGTTCTTTTTAAATCACTTATCATTTTAACCAAAGGAAAATATTCACCTGGGCAGGATGGCTTTACGATAGGATTAACATTATTATGACCAATTAAATGATCTGTATCAATTATAAAATCATAATTATATTTATCTTTCATATATTTAATTATTTTCTTTATTATCTCTAAACTGTTTTTATATTGAATATCAGTTAATGACCCATCAAAGCTTTCATGCTCAATAGAAAATGTATAATAATTAGCATTTATTTTTCTATTTCTTATTATATCATTTGTGGAAAATTTGTAATACGCATTGCTTGTATCGTTTACTGAAGTACCATTTGCCCAAGCGCAATCATCTAAGGATACAATTTGTTTAACTCTTCCATCTCTAGCTATAACGAAGTGCGCAGATACTTCTGAATGTGGATCATAAAATGTTTTAATAGCTTTTTCATAATTATTGCAAATATGACAAACTATCATATCAGGTATAATTTTTCTATCTTTATAACAATTACTAGAAAAATTTGCATCTTCAATTGAACTGATATCTACATACTCAACCATTATCTTAGAAATATCTTCTTCTTTTAATGTAATAATATTTAAATTATAGGATTTTAAGACACTATTAATTTTCGTTTTTATATCTAAATCATTATATTTTCTAACAAACAAAAAATAATTTATAAACAAAAGTAAATATTTTTTATCATTTAATTGTATCAATTTATCTAATAACAAATTTAGATGTTTCATATTTAATTTTTTGGTATCAAATGCAACATAATAAATGGTCTTTGCATCATTGCAATTTAAAATACTTGTAAGTAATTTATCGTAATATTTCTCATCTATTATTCTTATTAAAAAGTGTAAATAATGATAATCTTCAAGTTCTATAATTTTATCAACAATGTCGTCTGTTTTATATTTTCGATGATAAAAATAAAACAAAAATAATAAACGAGCACTTTTATTCTCGTAAATTTCACAATATAAATTTTCTATATCATTTTTACCATTAATAATTTTTTCAATCATATGTTTCTCCCTTTATAATAACATTTTAATCATTAGATATATTTTTTTATCATAATCACAAATTTATTTTTAAAATAAATAATACCAAATAACATGAAACATCATTAGATAGCAAATTACTTATCAAGTTTACCATTTTTAACACTTAAAAACAAGGAAAATAGTAGGATCCGATTTGATATGGTGCTGGATCAATTTATATCATCACATGATCTAATATAGAATCAATTGGTGATACAAATTCAATTGTCATATCTTTATGCACACGTATTTCCTAACTTAGAATACACACCAATCACATTTATAATTTTCTTTTTTTAATCAGTTTGTGAGATTTTTGACCAAAATTTGTACAGTTCTCTTTTAAATATCCAATTTGAAATGTATTTAACTTATCATATGGAAAATTATAACCATTTACAAGAGATATAACTTCTTTTTTATCGTTTATCAATAATACTGGAATTTCAGCATAAGGAAAAACTTTTACTTCATAAATTTCTTGAATGATTCTTTCATAATTAATTTCTGAAATAAATTCTGTTATATCATAAATTTCCATATCGCTACCTTTACCAATTATCATTTTATAAACGATATCACCATCTAATCTTCTATTGATTCCTCTTAATTCTATCTTCCAATCCTTCGGACGCCATATATGATTTATTCTCCCCATTTTTCTGTTCCTCCATCTATATTTAAATGTGAATCGCTGATGTATCTTTTAAAAAATGAATTATCACAATAATTTTCTATTCGTATGAGCAAATCAAAAATTATAGATGCTTCTAAAATAAATATAATTTTAGTTAGACTGGCTGCTAAATTCTAATCAAAAGAAAAAATTGATCTAATCCAATTTTTCTTACTTCTATAATAGATTATGAGTATTTGCTCCATTATCTTCTTTAAGTGTTTTTAATTAATAGTTCAATTTTTATATAAATGATTCTATAAGTTGTTATCATAATTTTTTATGATTTTGCATTGTTCAGAATTAACTTTTGCAAGTAACACCTTATTAAATACAATATCATCCTTTATTAGTATCATAGTATATTGCTTGGTATTTGATGCTTGTTCTGTTCCATCACTACCATAATATTTAACTACTGTAAGTATAATGTTTTCGTTTTCGACCTTATAAGTACCTGTATATAAATTACCTGCCATATCAGAGACTGCCAATTTAAAATTATTATTATTATCTAACTGTAATTCATATTGTATAGTAGTAATTAATTCTTTACCATCACTTTTGAACTTTACATTATCAGCATATACATTATATTCACCTTTATAAAAACCAATAATGTTCTTGTTATTAGTTGTAGTATTAATATCAACATTTTTATGTTCTTTCAATTGTTTATTTTCCTGTTTCAAATGATGGATCTCATCTTCTAAAGATTGTTGATTTATTTTAGCATTTTTATCAGCAATATAACCAAAGCCAACAAATCCACCTAAAGCTAAAATAATGATAGTAGAAATAAATAATCCTTTAAATTTCAACTTTTTTTCACCTCAATTCATATTTATTATAACATTACTATCTCATTATTAAAAGTATAATTTTCAACATGACTTGTAACAAGTTCAACAATAACAATTATCTATTCATTTTATTTACCATCTTTTTAAATAATTGAATAAAATCCATTATGGAAGATTTTATAAAAATTAAATCAATTTTATCTAAGGTAGTGCTAGTCTATTTGTTGTTTTTTTTGTTTTTCTTTTTATTACCAGTTTATGATAAAACGGTATTGTAGGATGGGGATATTTTGATATTAAATATTATTTTATTAGTTGTTAACTCTTGCAATTCAAAATAAAGCAAAAAATAAAGAAGATGAAAGACATCAATTTAAACTATTTAAATCTATAATTCTAGTTATAATTGGTATAATGGGTATTGTACTAGGTAGTGAATTAGTTGTAAATAATGATTCTAGTATTGCAACAAATTTAAAATTAAGTGAAAAAATCATATCATTAACGATTATCGACTTTGGTACATCATTGCCAGAATTAATGACAACTATTGTATCTTCTAAAAAATGAGAACAGGATTTATTACTAGGAAATATTATTGGAAGTAATATTTTCGATATATGCGTTGTTTTAGGAATACCTGTCGCAATATTTGGAACGATTACCCCAATAAGTTTTCAATCATTGGATTTAATTATGCTCGTTATTTCATCCTTTATATTACTTATTTTTTCCACAACTTCACGTAAAATTACAAGATTTGAAGGAGTTTTAATGTTATTACTTGCCGTATATTATATATTAGTATTTATGATATAAATAGTGTTAATCACTATTTTTTATATTATTCAAAGAAGTATTTTTAAAATTAAAAATTGAGTTATAATTTTGAAAATAAAGACATAATTAATGTAAAGTACTTCTTTAAAGAATACTTTTATATTTACTATTTTTCATAAAAAAAGACCTTTAGCCCCTAAAAGTCTTTTCTTTTTTATATGTTACAAAGATACATATCAAAATAATACTAGCAACAACAATTGTAGTGATAAAAATAATGTATATACTAGTCGAATTTTTATTAATATGTTTTACTTCATTTTTTTTCTTATCTTTCTTTATAAGGTTTGTATCTTCTTCATTCAATTTATCTTCATCATTAACATTAGTATTTTCTGAAACGATTGAAGTTGATGAAGTTGTTTCTTCTTTATCTGTAATACTATTGTTTTCACGATAAATATTCTTATTTGTTATTACTGTATCGGAAGAACCATTTGTAGAAGCCTCTAACCCGTTAATCACTGCAGTTACCTTACCACGATTTCCTACCTCATCAAAGAAATAAATATCATACGAGCCATTTCTAGTAAATTCATATATACCATTTCCATTTTCAAAAGTAACATCTTTACTTGGATTAATCACACGAACAATAACCTTATTTCCAACTCTTTCATAAGTAATAGCCGCTGTTGGAATTTGTTTATCTATCCAATCAACTTTCGCTATTATACGATTCATATTTCCAGCCGAATCCTCAAATTCAAATGTAAATTCTCCATTCTTTTTAAATGTATAAGTATTCTTACCATTATTATTTGTTACATTTACATTTTTTTCATTAAATATAATAGTGGCAGTAACATCTTTATTTGTTTTTGACGTTACATCATATTTTAAGGTTGCCGTTGGTATAGTTCTATCTATCCAATCAACTTTTGCCGTTGCGGTTCCTTTATTGCCAGATAAATCCTCAAATTCAAATGTAAACTCTCCATTATCATGGAATACATGAGTATCTTCATTTATGTTTGTTACAATATCTCCGTTCGGATCTTTAACATTTCCATCTTGATCTACTGTGTAATCTTTAAGAATATTACCATTAATATCTAGAACATTTCCATTATTATCAACACTATAGTCGACTTTACTTGTTACAATAATATCTTCACTAGGTTTTAATGTTGCTACAACAAATTTATTCGTTTCTTTTTCAATACTATATTCTATAGTAGCAGTTGGTGCTGTTCTATCTATCCAATCAACTTTTGCTGTAATAGTGCTCGTTTTTCCATACTTTCCTTGAATTTCAAAATCAAAAACACCATTGTCTGTAAATACGTAAGTATCACTACCACCATTATTAATTACCTTAGCTTCATTGGTCATATTAATTATTCTGGCAGTTACATTTCCCGAAGTTGGACCTTCTGGACTATACGCTATTGTAGCAACTGGCGCTGGTTTATTTGTCATATCTTCAAATAAATTGATCATAGTTGCTGATATAAAACTTCTTCCATCCCCATAATAAGCATCTGATGTTAATTTTACGTACTTAGCCTCTTTTGCTGCATCAATATTTACCTTCTTAGGCGTTTTATCATCTGGCCAATTTGTTTCAGTAACAACATCTGTCCAATTTTTTCCATCCATACTAACAGAAATTCTTGCACTCTTTATTCTACCATTGCTCGCATCTTGTCTTGGATAATATTCTAATGCAGTTAACGTTATAGGTTCAGCTAACTCCATTACTATATATCTTTCTGAATCACTACCATTCCAATTAGAATGCCACATCGTATTAATATTTCCATCTAAAGCATTTGCTGCTTTTTGATCGGTATTATTGTGTTGACTAGAAAATGAATGTAATTTAATTTTAGAAAGATTTACATATCTTTCTGTATCTGATTGATTGTCTTCTGTAAAAGTAAATGGACGAGATTCACTTGGTAGTTGATGACCTGTGGCTCCCACTCTAACATATAAGGTTTTATCTCCAGTATTATTTGGGGATGCAGTAGCATATGATGTCCATTCATCAGTTTCACTATTTCTCCACTCATATCTCAAATTGATTCCGATTACTCTATTTTCTAAATCATTCGCATACAAGTTATTTGCTATTGATCCATTTGTAATATTAATAGTAAAACGATAATCAGCTAATCCCATAAAAGAGATGATAATATCATTTTCTGCTGTAATAGATTCTATTTCTTCCTTTGTTAAAGTAACTGAATCAACATTCACTTGTTCTGTGTAGGTTTTTCCACCATCTAAACTATATCCCCACGCTATTTGATAACTAGGATTTCTAACAATTTTACCTCCGTTTTCTCCATCAAAAGAAAATGTCATAGGATCTGGTTGGGCTTTTCCTAGTAGCCAGTTTGCATGTTCTCTAGCTCCTTCTGCTGAATTAGTAAGATCAGATGTAGCGTTCGTTGCTTTATTTAAAGCTTCCTTTTCAAGTCTATCAATATCAAGCTTATTTGCTCCATCCAAATATGGTCTAGTAAGTTTTAATAAATCATACATTGCAACTGGATAATAGGTATAAGCATCAATTATTTGTAGTGATAAATCATACCAATCATTCGATGTAATTGTTCCATCCGCACTCATAGTTTTATATAAAGTTATAATATAATCATAAGTATCTAAATTTAGTTTGTTAATTTCTAAGGCTTTAAAGTATGTTTCTAATTTTTTATTATTTTCTGTATATGAGTTGCTAACTAAATTATAATATAAAGATTCTTTATATTTATCATATTCATTTAAGTTTGCTTGAGCAAGATATAAATATCCAGAACTACTAGCAGAATTACTTCCAGAAATATGTTGATTTGTAAAGTATTTATTGGCCCAGTCTAATGGATAACGAACACGTGCAGCTCCACCCCAAGTAGTACCTGTTCCAGACCATCCACCATATCTTCCTGTCCAATAACCATTCCCATTTTCATCTTGAAAATAGTTAAAGAAAAATTCATGTCCTGGACGATATGCACCTACTGCAGGGATACCATTAACTCGATATAATGCTTGACCAAAACGAGATTGATTCCAACAAATCCCTCCACCTTCGACTACCATCCAATAATGTTGTCCACTATTTACACCATAAGGGACATTATATTTATCTAATAAATAATTTTTAGTATATTTTTCACGATTTAATTCATCATAAAATCTTGGTTGCCCATAATTTGGAGAAATATAAGGAACTACCCAAAAGTTAAAATCGATTTTATCATGACTATATCCATTAAGCCACTTGAAATCTATATCACTGCTAGCATCATGAATAACAGTACGCATAAGTGGTATAGAATAATCTTTAAACCACTCATTATCTACCAATGTTCCTGTTAATGAATTTGTTGTAAGTCTCTTAAATTTTTTATTATCAAAAGAATCTTTAAGCAATTCATAACGAGTTAGTATATTATAATTATCATACGCACCAAATCTTAATGGTGATAATAATATGTCACTACTATGGGCTGCGGAAAGAGCTATCATCATTTTTTGATATACATATCCATTTGATTCTTTTAGATCTTCTTTATGTTTTGAATATATTAACATAAAATCTTCCAGAAATTTTGGAGCATTAACTGGACCCACTTCAATCATTTGTTCCATTACTTCATTACTATCAAATATCCAATTTAATGTATTCATAGCATCATTACTAACTTCTGATAAATTTTGAATGGTCCAATATCCAAATTTATTGACAATTTCTCTTTCAAGAATTAATCTATAATTATTTTCCATATTATATTCAACATCATGTGCTGAAAGAATTTCATCATAATATTCTAATTTATGTATTCTTGGAAATGAAAGTGCGTCTTTATCGAAATCCTCTGTTACAAGACGAGCGTTAGCTATAGTTCCATGGTCTGCCGCATTACCACCATTAGGATCTACATAAATTCTAAGATATTTATATCCTTTAACACTTAAATCTACTTGGACGGCGTTTGATTTTGCTACTATATTTGAAGTTTTATGTAGTGAATCCCAGTTGTTTCCATCATTAGATGCTAGTATTTCAATCCAAAAATTTGATTCTTGAGTCTTTGAAGCATCTACTCCTAAATAAGCTATAAATCTTGAAAACTTATTTGAATATTCACTAATATCATAAGTTGCTTGTCCTTTAGCATGAATAACTATACCTTTAGCAAAACTACGTTTTTCTCCCTCTATAAATAAACTTATAGGGTTACCCTCTTGACCTTTATCCACTGTAATTGAATGGCCTCCCCAACCATTATATGACCAATTGTTATCAGTAATATAATCTAGGTCAGATAAATACTTGACTTTACTTTTATCAGATAATAAATAAGTATTAGCTTTTGTAGATAACTTTATATCTGATATGAAAATTTGATCTAGGTGTCCTACCATACACATAAAAAGTAGGAAAGGAACTATGATCAATATTAAATTGCTTTTATTTATAAATTTAAACTTGTTCTTTTGTTTTTTCATAAACCACATTGCTCCTTTTTATTTGATTAGTTTTTAATATATTCGCATATTTTTACATTAATGATATTAATCTTTTTTTAACCATTTTTCAAGAAAAAATGTCAACAAATGACAAAGGTTTACATTAATTTTTTTGTTCTTTATATTTCCCAAACAAAAAAACATTTTTATGCACGACAAAGAATGTTTGTTTTTACAAACTCATCGATATTATTTTATGTGTAACATACCTCTGATGTGCCAACTTTTATCCACACGATCTTTCAAATTTTAAATTAAATTTCTCTTCAATTTACTTATATTTTTTCTATTAGGAATTCTTATGTTTTTTTCTTCTATTTGGGAAATAATCAATCATACCAATTTTATTAATAATTGATATCTAATTATTTTTTTAATATTTAAAAAACTGAAGTTTGATCTTCAGATTTTCATAAAATTATATTCTTTTTCAAAAAAAATGATATTATCATCATTTTTAGTTATTAAAAAGAAAATTTATTTTCTAATAATTTTTTTATATCTGCTTCTTCTAATTCTTGATGACTAATAATTCGATTGATACATGTATATAGAAGGCGAAGACGAACTTTATCTTCTGGTTCTACATTAATAAATGTTAAACCAACTTTATATTTATTCTCTAGAAGCATATGAATCATTGCCTTTTTTTGTTCAAATGTAATATCAATAGCCGATACTGCATGATAGGGTATTGAATAAATTTTTTTTCTTTGTTTAAAACCCTTTTGATAATCAAATAATAAAATTTTTTTATCTGTGAAAGAACCATGATCCCTTGGTGTTTTATACGCTGCTAGTATTAATTCATCATGATGTATATATTGATTAATATAACCAGGTAATTCTTTTATACCTACAACTTTTGAAAGTTTAAAATTTTTATTTTTAAAGTAAAACATACAACCACCCGCCTTTATGTATTATAGCATATCTTATTATAATTAGATACAATATTTTAAACAATCAAAAAAAAGATTCTGCATATTATCCTTACATTTTCATATTTTGAAATATGTAAGTGTAAGGACGTGGAACAGAATGAACCAAGTCGAAGAAGTTTTAACTTTTATTCAATTATTTAATCAACTATGTTATGATCGATACCATGAGATACTCACTGATGTACCACAATTAATATTTCTAAATGGTTTGTGTTATTATTACGCTAAAATGTTATCCCATACATTTCAGCCATCTATTTTATATAGTAATGGTTCACACATTATTGTAAAAATTAATGAATTTTATTATGATGCCTGTGGAATTGTATTAGAATATAAAGAATATTATCCATTAAGAAAAGATGATCTTCCATTATTACAAACATGGGGAATTATAAAATCTAACATAGAAGATAAAAAAATAAATGACTTGATGGATAGTATTCAATTAAAAGCGATGGAAATGTTTAGAAACCAGAGGAAAAAGAAACAATTATTAAAAGAATAAAAAAAATACAGAAATTTTTCTGTATTTTTATTTATTAATTTTGAAAATTACTTGATACATATTTTCTAAATCATATTCTTCAATATCCATGTGATATCCAAGAGCTTCTACTTGAGTAGCACAATTACGAATAAGGTCTAAAACAGACTTTAGATTTGAAGTTTCTGTAACCATTGGTTCGGGTTGAATCATATTTTGTGTATCTTGTACATTTTGAAAAGTATTCATTGTTTCAACTGATGTTTCACCAAAAGTTGGAATAGTTGGTTGTACTGGTTGTTCTACTACTGGAGTAGGTTGAATTGGTTCTGGATTCATAGCTGGCATTGGTTCAACATTTTCATTCATTATGTTTGGTGTTACATTTCTAAAATCCATATTAAAACCTAAATCTTGTGGTGTCTCCATCACTGGAGTTTGCATTGGAGTTGGTTCTGAAACATTAAAATCAAATCCTACATTTGATTGAACTTCTACTGTTGGCATTTCTACTACTGGAGTTGGTTCAACTACTGGTGCGGCTTCAATTGGTTCTAAGGTTGGTTCTTCAAAAGTTGGGAATACATTCATTGTATCAAAATTATTTTGTGTACTTTGTACATTTTGTTCTAGATTTACTGAATTTTCAAAGGTTGGCATAGATACTGATTCCATCGTTGGCACTGTATTTTCCACAGGTTGCACAGGTGGTACTGGAGTAGAAGCAATCAACTCTGGATTAATACCAAAACTTTGTGAAATAGTTGATTGTGGTTCTGATACAGGTGCTGGTTCAGTCACTGGCTTTGGTTCTACTTCAGCAATTGGTTTTGGTTCTTCTACAATATTATTATTGAAGAAAGAATCAAAATTATATTGTGGTGTTGCTGGAGTTGTTTCTTCTTGTGGCATAAAATCCATATTAGTTTCAACTTTTTCAATATCCGATACAAAACCTTCTGTTTGATTTTGTCCTGGGAAAATATTAAAGAATTTTCCTTGTGGTTCTGGTTCTTCCACTTTTTCACTTGCCATTGCTGCATCTTGATGCAATAAGTTTTCTACATCAGCAGGTGGTGTTTCTGTAAAAATATCTTGTGCTTGATTTTCTATTTTATTTACATCCATAAAACCAGGATTTAAATTTGTATTTACTTCTGGAATTTGTACTTCTGGAATACTTTGAGTTGGTTGATTCATCACTGGTGCTTGTCCTACTTGATCCCCTTCAATTGGGGTATTTGGTATATTAAAATTCATATTTTCATTCATATGTTCTTGATTCTCCTTTTTATTCTCATCTAGGATTTCAAAATCCAATACTTCTATTTCTTCTGGTGTATCTTCTTTTGGTTGTTCCATATATTCTTTAATTACTTGATCCGTTTTTCTTACTGTTAAACGTTCACTGATAATTCGATTTAAAATCGTTACCTGATCTTGATTCGTTGGTAATTTTAATAAAGATCTTGCGTGGCGCTCTGATATCTTTTGTTCTAATAAAGCTTCTTGAACCTCTTCATCAAGATTTAATAGACGTAACTTATTGGCCACTGTAGATTGCGTTTTTCCTAATTTTGATGCTAATTGTTCTTGTGTCATCCCCATATCTAGGATTTTCCTATAAGATACCGCTTCCTCTATGGGTGTTAAATCCTGACGTTGAACATTTTCTATCAGGGCAACTTCTGCTGCATCTTGATCATTTAAATTGACAATTAACGCAGGAATGGTAGATTTATTTGCAAGCATGCTTGCTTTATAACGTCTTTCTCCGGCAATAATTTCATATTTATCACTGATTTTTCTTACTACAATTGGTTGAATCACACCATGTTCACGAATCGAATCAGCTAATTCATTAATATTTTTTTCATGAAATTTGATACGTGGTTGAAAACGATTTGGTAAAATATCATCCAAAGGTATTTCAATTACGCGATTACCATTCATAGTTCCCCTCCTATTCTTTTTATTCTTATAAAGATATTATAGTATAGTTTGGGAAATATTTCAATCATTTTTGGGAAATATTTTTAATTTTATAAAAAGTAGAACAATGTTCTACTTAAAGTGGTCTTTTTTTTATTTCTGCATACTTGCGTGGATACTTTTTAGGTGTTTCTTTTATTTTTTGAATTTTTAATAAAGAACGTTGACTATCTTCTTTAGGTAATAAAAATTCTATAAGTTCAATCTTTTTACCACCTAATTGTTTTAGTGCCTGTTCACTTTCTTTGATTTCCTGTACAATATTGGCTTTCATAGGAATAAAATATTGATTTACTTTAACCATAGGTAAACAATATTCAAGAAGAATTGGAAGAGGCGCCACAGCACGTGCAGTTACAACATCAAATTCCTCGCGATGGAGTAAAGCAAATTCTTCTGCGCGAGCATGTTTTGTGGTGATATTAGTTAACTTTAACTCCTTAATCACTTCATCTAAAAAAAGTAAACGTTTTTTTAAAGAATCTACTAAGGTCACTGAAAGGTGAGGAAAGAGAATTTTTAAAACTAAACCTGGAAAACCAGCTCCTGTACCAACATCACAAAGTGTTGAAACTTGTGTTAAGTCCATCGCTTTTCTTAAGGTTGCACTATCATAAAAATGTTTTAAATATACTTGTTCTTGTTCTGTAATACCAGTGAGGTTCATTTTTTCATTCCATTCAACCAATAATTCATAATAACGATTCAGTTGAATTTCTTGTCGACCCGTTATTTCAATATTCAATTCTCGTAAAGCATCTTTAAATTCCTCTATGTTCATGATTGTACTCCCTTTTTAAATAAACTAATAAAATCGCAATATCTGCTGGATTTACACCACTAATACGTGAAGCCTGGGCAACCGTAGTAGGACACACTTCTTTTAACTTTTGACGAGCTTCACTAGCTAAATTTTTAATTTGATCATAATTAATATTTTCTGGAATTTTTTTATTTTCTAAATGATTTAGTTTTTCTGCTTCCTTATTGGCTTTTTGAATATATCCCTCATATTTTATATATATTTCAATTTGCTTTCTAATTTCTTCTTCTACTTCATATCCTAAAAAACATTCAAGATCTGCCAATTTAATTTCTGGTCTCTTTAATAAGTCATAGAGAGTAATGCGATCTCGAAGTGGAGCAGTTTCTAGTTTTTCTAAATAAGCACTTACTTCTTTTTTGGGCGTAATCATCGTAATTTTTAAATCATTTAAAGCAGATTCTATTTTCTTCTTTTTTTCTTGTAAATATTGATATTGTTGGTCATTAATTAAATGATATTTATACCCATATTCACGTAAACGCAAATCCGCATTATCATGACGTAATAATAAACGATATTCTGCACGAGAAGTTAATAAACGATAAGGATCTCGAACACCTTTCGTAACTAAATCATCGATTAAAACTCCAATATAAGCCTCATTTCTTTTTAAAATGAAAGGTTCTTTCTGTTCAATTTTAAGGCAAGCATTAATTCCAGCCATCAATCCTTGACATGCGGCTTCTTCATAACCACTCGTTCCATTAATTTGGCCAGCGGTAAATAAGTTTTCAATGATTTTTGTTTCTAAATTTTGTTTTAATTGTGTTGGATAAATCGCATCATACTCAATCGCATATGCATATTTCGTAATTTCTGCATGTTCTAGGCCAGGTAAACTATGAACCATTTGCTCTTGAATATCATGAGGCATACTCGTAGAAAAACCTTGAAGATACATGTCATCATAAAATAAACTTTCTGGCTCTAAAAATAATTGATGTCTTTCTTTATCCGCGAAACGAACAATTTTATCTTCAATCGAAGGGCAGTACCTTGGTCCTACACCTTCAATATCATCAAGTCCTCCATACATACTAGATTTAGATAAATTTTGTTTAATAATTTCATGTGTTTTTGGTGTGGTATAAATTAAATAACATGGTTTTTGGGATGCAATATCATAATTAGGTTTGGTATCAAAACTAAAAGCATAACATTCCTCTGATCCTTTTTCTTCTTTTGTTTGTGTAAAATCAACACTATTTCGTGCGATACGTTGAGGCGTCCCTGTTTTTAAACGAATAATTTTAAATCCTAAATCTTTTAATTTTTCACTTAGATAGTTTGAAGGTTTCTCACCATGAGGTCCCTCACGATGACGAGTATCTCCAACTAAAATATCAGATTTTAAATAGGTTCCTGTGGTTAAAATAACTACCTCTGATTCTATTTTAGTCCCATCTTCTAAAATCACACCGCAAACTTTTTGTTCTTCTACAATTAAATCCTCTACCATTGCTTCTTTAATTTCTAAATTTTTTTGAGTTTGTAATTGTTTTAGCATTTCTTTTGGATAGGTAATTTTATCTGCTTGAGCACGAAGTGCTTGTACTGCTGGACCTTTCGTTGTATTCAACATTTTCATTTGAATTTGGGCTTTATCTGCAACCATGCCCATAGCTCCCCCTAAAGCATCAATTTCTCGTACAACAATCCCTTTTGCACTTCCACCAATACTTGGATTACATGGCATATCGGCAATATTTTGGATATTTCCCGTAAGTAATAGGGTAGAATGTCCCATTTTTGCACTAGCTAACGAGGCCTCACAACCAGCATGACCTCCACCCACAACAATAACTTCATATTTCATCTTTACCACGTCCTTTTTGACTTTCCTATTATACTTTAAATTCCTTAGAATGACAATAGAAAAGAATCTTAATTATTTTTTTAAAGATTCTTCATTTTGTAACATATTCATCTTTTGATCTATTAAGTTTTTCATTTTAGAAAGAATATCCTTAAATTCTTCTACGATAAAAGTAAATTCTTCTTTTGTTAATTGATTATGATATACCGTATTTATCGTATTTATTAAATAAGCAGATACTTCATATAAACGTCCTATGTTATTTCCATCAATATATTGTTCATTGGTACTATGATCTAAAACATCAAAAATAGGATGTGTGGGATCATAATGATATTCTTTTGCATGATGTTTATTTTTAGTAAATTCTAATGTATCTAAATCAAGAATACCTAAAATATACTGATTTCCAATGTGATAAGCTAAATTTTGTTTCTGATTCATCTCTTGGACATTTTGCCAAAGAGGACAAAGATCTAAAGGTGGAAAATCAAAAATAACAATCGTTCGGTAATCTTTATGAGGCCAATTTTTTAAACGATCTAAAAAACGTTGTTCATATTTTAAATTTAACAAATTTTTCCAAAAATGACCATATCCATATAGTCCTTCTTCCATAATCTTATTCGCATTTTCCTTTGTTGTACCATGTCCTCCAACCATATGTCTTGGATTCGTAAAAAATTGATCATAGATATCTAAAAATTCTTTTGGAAAACCATGAAGTATAGGGGAGTCTTGTTCTTCTTTTTTTATTTCAATATGTTTCATATCTGTCAAATAATTTTGAATCAAATCACAAAAGATTTGAAATTTTTCTATATCATACATTTGATCCGGCAAATGTTTAAATCGATTTGAATAATTTGTTTGATCAAACATTGATAAAATTTCATGATTTAAAAATTGTCTTAATTGATTTGACCTGTTTTTATTTAATTCAATCATAATTATCCCTCTTTTTTATTATAACCTAAAAAAAAGAAAAAAAGAGAAAAAAACTCTTTTTTATACATAAATGGACATTCCTTTTATTTCTGTTTGTTCATTATCCTAATGCAACATCTAAAATCATCATGACAGAAAAACCAATTAACGTAAATAAAGCCATTAAATCTTTTTGTTTATTTGTTTGACTTTCTGGAATTAACTCTTGAACAACAACATAAATCATTGCACCAGCTGCAAAACATAATAAAAAGGGCATAATTAGTTGAACCTTCATCACAAGAAGAGCACCAATAATTCCTGCGATAGGTTCTACAATTCCACTTGCCTGACCATAAAAGAATGCTTTTGTTCTACTATATCCTTCTCTTCGTAAGGGAAAACTAACTGCGGTTCCTTCTGGAAAATTTTGTAAACCAATTCCAATAGCCACTGCGAGTGCACCTGTTAATGTTACACCTGGTAATCCTGCTCCTAAGGATCCAAACGCCACACCTACGGCCATTCCTTCTGGAATATTATGAATCGTAATGGATGTGATAAGCATTAAACAACGTTTAAAACTATCTTCTTTCGATTCATGTTTTCTTTTTGGGTGATGACGATTATATACTTTATACATATTATCACTAATAAATAATAATAACCCACCACTAATAAATCCTAAAGATGACATTAACCAGGCATTTAATCCTAAATTGTTTGCTTGCGTAATTCCGGGTTCTAATAAAGACCAAAATGATGCAGAAATCATTACACCAGCTGCAAATCCAAGCATTCCATCCATAAAAGTTTTATTGATTTTCTTTAGTAAAAAAACCAGACTTGCACCTAAAGCAGTTACTGACCACGTAAAAAGGGTTGCAAGTCCGGCTTGTATTACTGGAGATAATCCACTAAACCAATCGAACATATTTACCTCCTATTTTTCTTTTATTTTCCTAAACAAAATTGACTAAATAGTTGATCAATAAGTTCTTCTTCGTATGTTTCCCCAATAATTTCTCCTAATTTATTCCATATATTTTTTAAATCAATTTCTAACATATCCATTGGTAGTTGTTGGTGTAATCCTTGTTCTACTTCTTCTAAAGAAGTTAGTGCTTGTTTTAATAATGAAATACTTCTAGCACTTGTTAAATAAGTCATATCTTCCATTTCAATTTTCTCTAACTGGAATATTTCCTTAATTTTAGCTTTTAATTCTTCTAAACCGAATTTTTCTGAGATACTCATCTTGATACAAGGATGACCTTCTAATTCAGTTAAGTCTAAATGATTTTCTAAATCTTGTTTATTGATAATCAAAATATGATTTTTAGACTCAATTTCTTTTAATAATTCTAGTTCTTCTTCCGTTAATTCATCATGATTATTTAAAACAAAAAGTACAAGATCTGCTTGTTTCATTAATTCTATACTTTTGTTTACACCAATGCGTTCTACAACATCCGTTGTTTCTCGAATACCAGCAGTATCAATCATATGTAAGATAATACCATCTAGACGAACAATACCCTCTACTGTATCACGTGTAGTTCCTTCAATATCTGTGACAATGGCTTTATCTTCATTTAATAACGCATTCAATAAGCTACTTTTTCCAACATTTGGCTTTCCAATAATTACTGTTTTAATACCTTCACGAATGATTTTTCCATTTTCACTTTCTTTTAAAATACGATGGATTTCTTTTTTTACCATTTCTAAGTTAGGACACAGCATTTCATTGGTAAACTCTACAATATCTTCATACTCAGGATAATCAATGTTTACTTCGATATTAGCTAAGATTTCCAATATTTTTTGACGTAAATTTTTAATTAACTCTGATACTTTACCATCTAATTGTTGAACAGCTAGAGTTCTTGCTTTTTCTGTTTTTGCTTCAATTAAATCCATCACACCTTCGGCTTGAGTTAAATCAATTCGACCGTTTAAAAAAGCTCGTTTTGTAAACTCCCCAGGTTCCGCCAAACGACATCCTTGGCTTAATAATAATTCCAAAATACGATTCGTTGTAGCAATTCCACCATGGGCATTAATTTCTACAACATCCTCCACCGTAAACGTACGTGGAGCACGCATGACAGAAACTAAGACTTCATCAACTATTTCTTCATTATCTATTATATGCCCATAATGAATTGTGTGACTAGGTACTTGTCTTACATCTGGTCCTTTAAATATTTTATGTACAATTTCTAAAGCCTCTGTACCACTAACACGAATAATAGAAATCGCTCCTACACCTAACGCTGTAGATATTGCCGCTATAGTATCTTCCATACTTACACCTCTTTTTCAAATATTTTATAATAATTCTTTTTAAACTTCTTTATGATCTTTTCTAAACCAACATATTTATAATATTGACTTGGATGCTTTAGTACTTTTCCAGAAACATATTTATCAGCAAAAGTGACAATCCAACTTTCAATATATTTGAGTGGATGAATATTTAAAAGAAACATATGTCTTAAAATAGCATCCTCAACACGTTTATTCATATATTCAGGATAATATTTACGAGCATTTTCTAATGCTTCCTTAGCATGAACAAAACCATGTTGCTTTAGCAAACTTTTAGGACGATCTGGAATTTGTAATAATAGTTTTTCTGTTTCCGTATATTGCCATGGATAAGGATAAAAATCATGAAGTAATCCAGCAATCGCCGCACTTTTTATATCACAGTGCATATATTTAGCAATGCAATAACTTAAATAAGAGACGGAAAGAGAATGTTCATATACCGATTCATTTTCATGATGACGATACATTTTTCTTCGCTGAAATTCTTCTGAGTTCACAATTTTATCTATCATCCTTATAAATTCTTGTTCCATCTTTTGAGTGATCACTCCTTTGGTATTCTACATGAATTCAACTAGATTGTCAAAAAAAGTTATTTTTTTTATTACTATTTCCCAAAAAAAATACAATATTCACTTTCAATAAAAAAAGTTATTGCATCACAATAACTAATTTTCTTTATAACGAATAACAATATATCGTTGTGGTTCTTCTCCCAAACTTTCTGTTTCTAACTCATTATATGTTGAAACAAGTTGATGAACCATACGACGCTTATAAGAATTCATTGGATCTAATTTAACTTCGATATGATTATCTAATACTTCTTTACAAATTTGTTTGATATCTTTTTCAAAGAAATAATTTTGTTTTTCTTTATAATTTGAAACATCAACCATAATTTTTAAATTAAATCCTGTTTGAATTGAAATCGATTGTCTCAATAAATGTTGAATAGAATTCATGGTACGACCATCTTTTCCAATTAAGATCCCATTATTATCAGATACAAGAATAATGTCTATTCGATCTTCGTTTTCTTTTATTTCTGATTTAATATCTAAATTCATTTTATCACTAAGTTCAGAAAGAAATGTTTTTATATAAGAAATAACTTCTGATTTTTCAAGAACCTCTAATTTTACTTTTTTAGATTTAAATAATTTGGCTTCTGTTTCGGAAATACGAAAATAAAGATCATTTTTTTCTTTTCCTAAATCAGAAAGGCATTGTTCAAAAGTTAGTTCTTCTGTCTTATCTATATATTCTTTAACCTTAAGCATTTTTTTCACGACTCCTTTTAACCCAAAGATTTTGTAAAATCGTAAAACTACTATTTATAATCCAATAAAGAGCAATTCCTGTAGATAAACTAACAGAGGCAATACCTAAGAAAACAATCATCATATTGGTCATCATCTTCATTTGTGCTTCTTGTTCTTTACTCATTGATGCTGTACTATTTAATTTCATACTGAAATAACTTGCGGCAACAACTAAAATAATTACTAAAATATAATAATAATTTCCATTGCTTATACCAGTCATTGGCGTTGTTCCTAACTGGAATCCTAAAAAGTTTTCTTCAAAAATAGCAGGTAAACGATTTAATGCTTCATAGAAGGCAAGGAAAAGTGGAATTTGTAAAAATGAAAATAAACATCCAGACATAGGATTAATATTATATTTTTTATAAATCATCATCATTTCCTGTGATTTTTGCATCATACTATCTTGATCTGTTTTATTTTTATATTTCTTTTCTAATTTAGTTAATTCTGGTTGAGCTTTTTTCATATTTTCTGATTGCATCGCTGTTTTCTTTGTAATAGAAATCGTTGCTAAACGAATTAAAATTGTTGTAATAATAATGGCTGCTCCGTAATTTTTAAAGAAGCTTCCTATTTTTACAAGTACCCAGGCTAGAGGTCTTACAAAAATAGTATCCCAAATTCCAGCATATTCATCACCTACAAGTGTTAATTGATCACACTTTTGAAGTTCATCTACATGAACCTTATTTTCTTTATATTTTTTTACCGTTTCTTTATCTGTAGGTTGACAAAAAATATTTTTTGTTAAGACTTGTCCAGTTACAGGATTGGTTACTGCCTTTTTCTTTGAATCTTTTAATTGTGTTGTACATCCAGTTAAAATAAACACGGTACAGAGTACTATGGAACATTTAACTAATTTTTTCATTTGTTTGTTCATCTTTTTTCTCCTTTATAATATTCAATGTATTTAAAGCATTCCATAAATTCATTTCACGTTCTTGATAATTTTTTAAAAGAATGCTCTTTCTCACTATTATAATACAATTAAACCCGTTTTTATAGTCTTTTTTATCCAGAATGTTTTTTAATTGCCTTTTTATTTTGTTTCTTGTTACCGCATTACCAATTTTTTTTCCTACAGAAAAACCAAAATGATAAGTCTTGTCATCCGTCCTTTCTAGATAAATAACATAATCTTTATATTTATATGGTGGATATTTTCTAATAATGCGATTATAATCATCATTTTTTTTGACAATATTTTTCTTTTTCATAATTCACCTCGATTTAAAGTAAAAAACCACTGGCAATCAGTGGTTATTCATTAATGAGATAAAACTTTGCGCCCTTTTCTTCTTCTACGATTAATAATATTTGTTTTCATACGTGCAAAGAAACCATGTTTTTTAGCTTTTTTTCTATTATTTGGTTGATATGTTCTTTTCATTCTAAGACACCTCCTGAACTTTTTTAATTTTTTGGTTGCTTTAATAATTATATAGAAAAAGACTTTATTTGTCAAACCTTTTTTCTGTTGTTTTTTTATTATTGTGGATTATACAACAAAATTCGACTTTTTCCCCTATATTTTTTTGTGGAAAATATTTTATTTACAGTTTTTCACACTCTTTTCCACACCTTTTAACGTAAGGAATATAATATTTCCCAGTTGTTTTCCACAAAATTGTTGAAAAGTAATTCACAATGTGTATAATACTAGTTATCTATTTCCACTTTATGGTGGAAAACTTAAATTATTCCTTGTTTTTAGGAATTTCAACTGTGGGAAATAACGTGGAAAAAATATTTTCCACAAATATTCTTGTTTTTCCCTTTTATTTTAAAGCTTTTTATTGTAAAATGGACTTAGTCAGGAAGTAGGTGAGGTTATGAATATAGAACTTATTTGGCAAAATTTTTTAGAACGTGTAAAAGAAAATATTTCACCTATGTTATTTGAAACATGGTTTTTAGAAACCAAATTGATGAAATTAGAAAATGGACAGGCAACTGTTATGGTGCCAATGCATGTTCACAAAAAACATTTAAGTGAAAATTATAATGACCTTATTGAAGAAATCTTCACAGATATTACTGGAACAAATTTTAAAATTAGTTATGTAACAGAAGAAGAATATAAAGAGCAACATCAAAAAGTAATCATCAATCAAGATGTTACAGCAAATAAAAAAATCGAATCAAACCTAAATCCTAAATATACATTCGAAAATTTTATTGTAGGAGAGAGTAATAAATTTGCAAAGGCTACAGCGCTTGCTGTTGCTGAAAAACCTGGTTTTATGTACAATCCTTTATTCATTTATGGAAATAGTGGTTTAGGAAAAACACATTTAATGCATGCAATTGGAAATTATGTGTTAGAACACTCTGATAAAACAGTATTATATGTTACTAGTGAAAAATTTGTATCTGATTTTATTGGTATTAATAAGAAAAATAAAGATGGAAACAATTTTGATAATGTAGATATTTTTAAAAGAAAGTACCGTGATGTGGATATTTTAATTATTGATGATATTCAGTATTTAGGAAATGCCAATCAAACACAACAAGAATTTTTTAATACGTTTAATGATTTATATGGAAATAATAAACAAATTATTATTTCATCTGACCGATCTCCAGATGACTTAAAGTTATTAGAGGATCGTCTACGTACAAGATTCAACTGGGGATTAACCATTGATATTTTACCTCCTGATTTTAATCTTCGTATGGCTATTATTGATAAAAAAATCGAAGGACATCAAATGTACAATACATTGCCTTTAGATGTTAAAGAATATATTGCGAGTAATTGTACCAGTGATATTCGTAAGTTAGAAGGAGCTATTACTAGAATTTTTGCTTATGCAACCATGATGAGCGGTTCTGAAATTACATTAGAACTCGCTGTTGAAGCTTTGAAAGACTATTTTGTAAAAAGTATTATATCGAAAAACAAAATTGATCAAGTTCAACAATTAGTCGCAAGTCATTATAATATTACAGTAGAAGATTTAAAAAGTAAAAAAAGAAAAGCGAGTGTGGCCTTACCAAGGCAAATCGCTATGTATATTTGTAGAACCGTCTTAGAAGAGTCTTTTCCTAAAATTGGAATTGAATTTGGTGGAAAAGATCATACAACAGTTATGCACTCTGTGGATAAAATTAAAAAAGAATTAAAGAATAATGGTATCCTCGAAGTGGAAATCAGTAAAATTATTCAGGAAATTAAGTAAATCTGTGGAAATTAAATACTTTTCCACAAGTTATCAACAGTTTAAAAATTGATATTTCCCATAGTTTTAAAGGAGAAAAATACTTTTCCACACAATCCACTGTAATAATAAAAATAATAACTTAATAGAAGGAGAATAAAAAAATGAAATTAAAAATTAAGCAAGCAACATTAATGGAACATTTAAATTATGTTATTAAAGGTATTTCTAGTAAAAATTTAATTCCTATTTTAAACTGTATTAAATTCGAATTAACGAATGAAGGTTTATACTTAATGAGTACAGATAATGAGATAGCTATTAAAACTTTTATTAGTCAAAATCAAATTGAAGAAATTGAAAAATTAGGAGATATTGTTGTTTCTGGACGATATATTTATGATATTGTTCGAAAATTACCAAATGAATTTATTAATATTGAAGAAGTTGTGGATAATAAATTATTTATTTCTACCAAACATTCTAGTTTTCATTTAAATTGTAACAATGCAAGTGAATTTCCTACATTAGATTTAGAAGAACATAAACATCCAATTGTTTTAAAACAACGTGTATTTAAAAATATTATTAGTCAAACTTCTTTTGCAACTTCTACACAGGAATCACGTCCAGTGTTAACGGGAATTAATTTTAAACTTGTGGAAAAACAATTAGAGTGTACAGCTACAGATTCCTATCGTTTAGCTAAATCAATGCTTACGATTGATACTGATTTAACAGATGATATTAATATTATTATTCCAACTAAAAATTTAATTGAATTAACACGTCTTTTTAATGATGATGAAGAATCTTTAGAAATGCATATTTTTAATAATAAAGTAATTTTTAAATTTGGAACGATTGTTATGATGTCTAAATTAATTAACGGAACTTATCCTGATACTTCAAAATTAATTCCAACCGAATTCGCATTATCTATGAAAGTTAACTTATCTATGTTTTTTGATTCGATTGATCGTGCCTCTTTATTAACCAATGAATCAGATAAAAATACGATTCGTTTAGAAAGTAAAGAAAATCAAATTGTAGTTTCATCAAATATTCCTGAAATTGGAAATGTAGAGGAAACATTAGATGTTACAAAAAATAATGATCATGAAATTAAAATTGCATTTAGTTCTAAATATATGTTAGAAGCATTAAAATCTCTAGACTGCGAAGATGTTGAATTATTATTTAATGGGGAAGTTAGTCCTATTATCGTTAAAAATCCAGAAACTGAACAATTAATTCAATTGATTTTACCAATTCGAACTTACTAAAAAACTTATTTTAGTAAGTTTTTTTTAACGGATTTATAAAATTTGTGTACAAACGACAAAAATCAACAAATTTCGAGTTTTCATCATTTATAATAAATCCCAATTGATGGGAAAACCATGAATTAGAAAGGATGATTAAAATGTTACAAGATTATGAAATTAATCGTGATACTTTAGCGATTCTTCCATATCAAAGAGAATGTGCGAAAGTATTAGAATTGAATAATCAATATTACGTGAAAAAAACGCCCAAACATATTATTAGTGATAGTTGTAAATATTATGGAAGTTCATATCAAGGAAGGGTAGAGGGAAGTCGGAGTTTAGTAGGATTTCATTATAAATCACCGATTATTATTGAAGAAAGTATACCAATGATATTTTTTCCAACCGAATCTCCACGTCATGAAAGTTGTTCGTGGATTAACTTAAGCAACGTTGTGCGTTGTGAAAGTTGTTTTAGTGGAAGTCTTTTAGAATTTAAAAATGGTGTTACTATTCCATTAAATATTTCAAAAATATCACTTCAAAATCAAGTTTATCGTGCATCACGATTATCTGAGCGTTTAAATGATCGAAAAATATTAAAAAAATAGGGTTAAAAACTCTATTTTTTAATTTTAATAAGCCATTTTATGATATAATATATAATGTGGTATAGGAATATGAAGAGAATGTAAAACCCTAATAAAGGCCTAAAAAAACAAAAAAATGGTGATGAGTATGTATTTAGAAAAAATAGAAATTAATCAATTTCGAAATTATGAAAGTTTATTTTTAGAATTATCGAAAGGATTAAATATTATTTATGGGGATAATGCTCAAGGGAAAACCAATTTATTAGAAAGTATTTATGTTTTAGGTCTTACGAAATCACATCGTTCTTTTATCGATAATAATCTTATCAAAAATTCAGCGTCTTTTGCCCGTATACGGGGTGTTCTTAATGTGAATGACTATAAGAGTACTCTGGAATTAATTATTCAAAAAACAGGTAAAAAAATGAAAATAGACCACGATGAGATAAAAAAAATAAGTGATTATATTACGAATATGAATATTATTATTTTTTATCCAGAAGATTTAAAAATTGTGAAAGATTCTCCTGGAGAACGCCGAAAATTTTTAAATACAGAATTAAGTCAATTATATAGTAATTATTATAATGTTTTAAATGAATATAACAAATTACTAAAGATGCGAAATGATTATTTAAAAAATCTAGATCATTTTGATTCTTCGTATTTTGAAATTATTACTTCTTATTTAATTGATAAAGCGGTCTTAATTTACCGAATGCGTGAACAGTTTGTTACAGAATTAAATAAAACCTGTGGAAAAATATTTAAAGATATTACAGGATTAGATGATTTCCACATTGTTTATAAAACGAACATTGATTTAGGTTCAACGATTGAAATGAAAGAACGATTAAAAGAAAAATTTGATAAATTACTTCCTGTGGAAAAAAAATTAGGTTCTACTATGATTGGACCTCAGAAAGATGATTTAGAATTTTACCTAGGAGAATTAAATATTAAAAATTATGGTTCCCAGGGACAACAACGTATTTCAGTACTCGCTTTAAAACTAAGTGAAATTGAAATATTCAAACAATATAAGGGTTATTATCCAATTCTATTACTGGATGATGTGTTTAGTGAATTAGATGAACATAAAAAAAATAATTTACTTTTTTATATCAAAGATGAAATTCAAACAATTATTACAACCACTGATTTGAATTTGATTGAATCTTCAATTATTGAAAAATCAAAATTATTCCATATCAAACAAGGAAAATTAATAGAAAGTAAAGAGGTGTAAATATGGAAGAAGAAAAAAAAGAGCATTATGATGCGTCGGATATTCAGGTCTTAGAGGGCTTAGAAGCTGTAAGAAAAAGACCAGGAATGTATATTGGTTCAACCAGTGTCCGTGGACTTCATCATTTAGTGTGGGAAATTGTTGATAATGCGATTGATGAAGCACTTGCTGGATATTGTGATGATATTGAAATTATTATTAACAAAGATAATTCTGTTACAGTAAAAGACGATGGTCGTGGAATTCCAACTGGTGTTCATAAAAAGACTGGAATTTCAACTGTAGAAACCGTTTATACAGTACTTCATGCTGGTGGAAAATTCGGTGGAGGCGGATATAAAGTCTCTGGAGGATTACACGGTGTAGGTGCCAGTGTCGTAAACGCTTTAAGTAAATGGGTTGAAGTAACTGTTTATCAAAATGCTAAAATTCACAAAGTACGTTTTGAAAATGGAGGACATACCGTATCTCCACTAGAAGTTGTTGGTGAATGTTCCCCAGAAAGAACAGGTACGACAGTAACATTTAAACCAGATGAGGAAATTTTTACAGAAACAACGATTTTTGATTATGATATTTTAAAAGATCGTGTTCGTGAACTTGCTTTCTTAAATAAAGGCTTACGTATTATTCTTTGTGATGATCGTGAACTTGAACCAAAAAGAGAAGAGTTTGTATATGCTGGTGGAATTAGTGAATATATTAAATATTTAAATCAAAATAAAACACCAATTCATGATACCATTGTTCATTTAGAAGGAATGGAAAATGATATTAGTATTGAGGTGGCTCTTCAATATAATAATGGATTTGCTTCAAATATTTATTCATTTGTAAATAATATTAATACACCAGAGGGGGGAACTCATGAAGATGGTGTTAAGATGGCACTTTCCCGTGTATTAAATAATTATGCAAGAAAGAATAATATATTAAAAGAAAAAGATGATAATTTAAGTAGCGACGATGTGAAAGAAGGATTAACACTTATTGTTTCTTGTAAACATCCAGATCCTCAATTTGAAGGACAAACGAAAACAAAGTTAGGAAATAGTGAAGTTCGTAAAATTGCATCTAGTATTTTTAGTGAAGGAATGGAACGTTTCCTATTAGAAAATCCTGATCAAGCAAAGATTATTATTGAAAAATCAATGTTAGCAGCGAAAGCTCGTGTTGCTGCTAAAAGAGCACGTGAACTTACACGTAGAAAAGGCGATTTAGATATTACAAATTTCTATGGAAAATTATCTGATTGTAAGAGTAAAGATGCCAAAGTATCTGAAATATTCTTAGTCGAGGGAGATTCAGCAGGGGGGTCAGCAATCAAAGGTAGAGATAGTATGACTCAAGCTATTTTACCGCTTCGTGGTAAAATTTTGAATGTAGAAAAAGCCCGTTTAGATAGAGCTTTAGGGAATGAAGAAATTCGCACAATTATTACTGCATTTGGTACAGGAATTGGTGAAGAATTCGATTTATCTAAATTAAGATATAATAAAATTATTATCATGACCGATGCCGACGTTGACGGATCTCATATTCGTGTATTATTATTAACATTATTCTATCGCTTTTTTAGGCCAATTGTAGAGGCTGGACATGTATATGCTGCACAACCACCACTATTTAGAATTATTCATGGTAAAACAAGAAAATATGTGCTAACAGAAGAAGAACGCGATGAATATATCGCATCTCTTAGTCCAAGTACGAAGTATTCTATTACTCGTATGAAAGGTTTAGGAGAGATGGATGCAGAAGAGTTAGAAGAAACGACTATGGACATTAACACACGTATTTTGCGTCAAATTCAAGTAGAAGATGTTGTTCAAGCAGATCAAGCATTCTCTAAATTAATGGGAGAAGAAGTTGAGCCACGACGTAAGTTTATTGAAGAAAATGCCAAATATGCTCAAAATTTGGATATTTAGGAGGTTATTAGATGGATAAATTAAAATTAAATAATATTGTAAAAGAAATTGAAGACTCTTTTCTAGAATATTCCATGAGCGTTATTGTATCGCGTGCCCTTCCAGATTTACGTGACGGATTAAAACCAGTTCATCGAAGAATTCTATATTCTATGTATTCTTCTGGATGTACTCCAGAGAAAGCTCATACAAAATGTGCTAGAATTGTCGGAGAAGTAATGGGAAAATACCATCCTCATGGAGATTCTAGTATTTATGAAGCAATGGTTCGAATGGCACAAGATTTCTCATATCGTTATATGTTAGTCGATGGTCATGGAAACTTTGGTAATATCGATGGATATGGTGCTGCAGCAATGCGTTATACAGAAGCTAGATTATCAAAAATTTCCTTAGAATTATTAAAAAATATTAATAAAGATACCGTTAATTTTGTACCAAACTTTGATGAGTTGGAACAAGAGCCAGAAGTTTTACCATCAAGATTTCCTAATATTTTAGTTAATGGAACGATGGGAATCGCTGTTGGTATGGCCACGAACATTCCACCACATAATTTAGGTGAAGTAATTGATGGATGTGTTGCATATATTGATAATCCTGATATCGATGTTGATGGCTTGATGCAACATATTAAAGGGCCAGACTTCCCAACCGGCGCAACAATCTTAGGAAATAGTGGAATTAAAAAGGCTTATGAAACCGGAAAAGGTACCATTACTATTCGTAGTAAAGCTCGTATTGAGGAAAAAAACGGAAGACAATATATTATTATTGATGAAGTTCCTTATGGTGTAAACACTTTAGAATTAAAAAATAAAGTTGCTGAACTCGTCCATAATAAGATTATTGAAGGAATTTCGGATTATCATTCTGATTTAAAAGATGGAATTAAAATTACCATTACATTAAAAAAGGATGCGAATGCACAAGTTGTATTAAATAAATTATATAAACATACTGCATTTCAAACGAATTATGGAATCACATTATTAATGCTAGATCAAGGTGTTCCTAAAACACTTGGATTAAAAGATATTATTTCTAAATATATTGATTTCCAAAAGGAAGTTATTATAAGAAGAACTAAATTTGATTTAAATAATGCTGAAAAACGTGTTCATATTTTAGAAGGTTTAAAGATTGCCTTAGATCATATTGATGAAGTTATTAAATTAATCCGTGCTTCTAAATCAGACGAAGAAGCTCGTAATGGATTAATGACTAAATTTGGACTAAGTGAAACTCAAGCCAATGCAATTCTAGAAATGAAATTACGTCGTTTAACTGGATTAGAACGTGAAAAAGTAGAAAATGAATTAGCTGAGTTATTAAAACTCATCGCTGATTTAAATGCTATTTTAGCAAGTGATGAACGAGTTTATGGAATCATCAAAGAAGAATTATTAGAAATTAAGAATAAATTTGGTGATGAACGTCGTACAGATATTGATATGACAGCGATTGACTACATTGAAGATGAATCATTAATACCTGTGGAAAACATTGTTGTTACCTTAACAAATAAGGGTTATATTAAAAGAACAACTTCTGAAACCTACCGCACACAAAATCGTGGTGGAGTAGGGGTTAAAGGTATGAGTACAAATGAAGAAGATTTTGTTGAAAATATGATCTCTATGACCACCCATGATTATTTACTTTTCTTTACAAATAAGGGTAAAGTATATCGTATCAAGGGATATGAAGTTCCACAATATAGTCGTCAATCAAAAGGATTACCAATCGTAAACTTATTACAAATCGATAAAGATGAAGTAGTAAAAGTTATGTTAAAAGTTTCCACAACAGATGAAAATAACTTTATTGTATTTTGTACACAAAACGGAATTGTCAAAAGAACTGACATAAAAGAATTTGATAATATCCGTAAAAGTGGAAAAATCGCAATAACTTTACGTGAAGGTGATGAATTAATTGCTGCAAAGAAGACAACTGGAAATAGTGAAGTATTAGTAGGTGCTTCAAATGGTCGAATGGTACGTTTTGATGAATCTGAAATTCGTATTATGGGTCGTACTGCTTCTGGTGTTAAAGGAATTGAAATTACTGATGGAATTTGTGTAGGTTGTGAAATCGCTGAACCTGATCAAAAAATTCTTGTTGTAACTGAAAATGGTTATGGAAAGAAAACTCCATTAGAAGAATATCGTAAAACACACCGTGGAAGTAAAGGAGTAAAAGCTCTTAACATTACAGAAAAGAATGGAACAATTGTTGCATTTAAAACAGTTAATGGTGAAGAAGATTTAATGGTTATTACTAATAGTGGAATTATTATCCGTTTATCTTTAGAGCAAGTATCTCAAACTGGTCGTGTTGCACAAGGTGTTCGTTTAATTCACTTAAAAGACGAACAAAAAGTAAGTACAGTTGCAATTATTGTTAAAGAAGAAAACGAAGAATCAACAGATTCCGAAGAAAATATTATTCAAGCTGAACAAGAAGAAAATTAATCTTCTTGTTTTCTTATGTTTCACGTGAAACATAGGTAGAAGAAACAAATAAAGTAAGAAAGATAATAAAAAGAAAGAATGTTTCACGTGAAACATAGGTAGAAGAAACAAATAAAGTAAGAAAGATAATA
>JAETPN010000026.1 GCA_021771185.1 Bacillota bacterium
AGTTCAAAAATATCACCAAATAATAAAAACAAAAAGAAGACCATCCGAATTTTTCAAAATTTTCAAAAAATTCGAATGGTCTTCTTTAAAGATAGAGACTTATGTCACAGCCTCTTAGGTATTAGCGATAGTCTTCCAATAGAGGAGCTAATTTTCTAATAGCTTTTAAATAATGGGATTTGACGGTCACATCACTCATTTTTTTGTAATGTTCAGAAATACAGCGAGCTGTTTCCTTATAGCTACATCCTTGTTCAGCCACCATTTCAACAATTTCACGGTCAATAGGTTCTAAAATTTCTTTAGCTTTATTGACTGCCTGCTCTGTTTCTTTTTTCTCAAGAACCTCTTGAGGATTCAAATCAGAACTTGCAACTATTTCATGGCGTTCACGTTGTTTACCGTAGTTACGAGAAATATTCTCTTCAAGGCTTTTTTATGGTGGTATCGGTCACGACGCTCAGCATTGCTTTGTTCTTGTTGGAGGAGACGGTCAACCTCTTTCCAGTTTTCAGCCTCAACTGCTTTTGCGATTTTAGCCTCTCGGCGTTCTTTAACTTTGTTGCTCATAGCGAGCCTTCCTTTCCGTCCTTGGACGGAAAGAAACGATATGAGCGAGCATTGAACGCCGAGTATGACAAAAGGCACACCAAAAACATGGCGGAACAATACAATGCAGAATATGACCATTACTGTCATATCTTCATATCTGTTTAGTTCCGTCCTTTTGATGCGCATCAATTTGGACTGTAATTAAATTTTAGTTGTCAAGATGTTTTCTTGATATGTTCAGTATAGTGCAAAAACTATCAAAATTTTTTACTCTCCGTTTTTCTACGAAATCCAAATTTGTAAAAATGGGTGTAAAAAAAAAGACTAAGCATTAATGCCTAGTCATTAGAGTGCAAATTTTCTTATCTCTTCCTCATTTAATAATTTAATAAAGGCTTGCTGAACCTTATCCAGAGAGTAAGCCATTTCAAGTAGTTCTTCGTTTAATTTCTCTTGGAAATAGTGTGTTACTTGTGTATTGTTCGTTAATAAACCTTCAATATGGCGAGAGACACTTGTATTGTCTAAATTAATATCATAGAGGTCAACTAAATCAATAAGTTCGATGTCATTTATTCCCTGAGATGCAGTTTCTTCTATTCTTTTCTTATCCTCTAGTGAAAATCTTGTTGGCTCTATTTGAATAGCAGATCTTTCCTGAATTGGTCTTGTTGCATAAGGATTAGAGACCCAACTGATTATTTCATCAAAAGTTCTTTCCTCAATCCTTTCTATATCACTGGATTTATGAATTCGAATACCTAAATTTGTTAGCTCTTCTTCAGAATATTTTTGGTACAAGTCTGTGATATCTTTACCTTGACTTACTAACTTCATAAAGTCATTATTTATCTGTAAAGTTTTTAATTCATCTATTTTTTGACTTCCAGTCACATTCAACGAAAAAGTTGACCTTGCTTTTTTGGAAATAACTAACGGAACGGACGTAAGGTAAGATTTTGGGATATTTTCTTTATACATTCGTTCTAGAATATCATCAACCAGGAATCCGATATTAAATAGTGGATTTTCTTTGAGTTTTTTATTAGGTTAGGGATAATTTCTGTCGAAACATTATCATACCACCATTTATTGATAAGTGGATCAATGTTTTCTTGCCTAAATGTTGAGGGTATGCCATTTCCGTCTAATTCAAATAGGATGCCACAGACATTAACTTCAAATGATTTAATTAAATTATCCCCTAACATCAACCAAAGAATATCAAACATTTCTTCAAAATCAATGACAGTTAATTCATTGATAGTGCTGGTTCTAAAACTTCTAGCGAGGTTATAACTTTTTTCACCAACAGTAATGTCAATGTCATCTTTCTTGTGAAAAGTATCCATTTCAGTTTCATCAGAAGCCAAAAAATTTTTTCTTTGAATATTGAAATTTGCGAATGTCTTGGAAAGTCTAAGACAGCTGGATTGTATTGAAATTAAATCATCGTCCGAAAAGAATACATTCTTTTATCTACAGTTTCCAAATCTCTAAATAAAATAGAGCTGAAGCAGTGGTAAAACATATTTTCAACAAACTTGGCAATATCTCCAAAAATAATTTCTTTATAGTCCGAGTCGGTTTGAGTATTCAAATAAAGCAATATTGAAGCGGTAACTTGTCGCTTTCCCTTTTCAACTTGGCTAACTTGACCTGCATTACCTAGGTCACTTTGCTTTAAATTATACTTTCTTCTTAAATATTTGATACGAGTAGGTATTTCTTGTGAATAATTTTCTTCAAAAAATTTCATATATAATCCCCCTATAATCATGGAAAGTCAAGTCCATAATCCTGTGTAAAATACTATACAATGTTTTACCGGTCTCTCATTGATCAAACTTAATATATTTTCTTGTAGAACTGAGCCATTCGTCATGAAGTTCCATAAG
>JAETPN010000027.1 GCA_021771185.1 Bacillota bacterium
GCAACTAATTTTGTCTGCTTTCTCATAAAAATGCACTCTCCTTTTTCTTTTTGAAATACTTTTTGAAATTCCTAATTGCATTACGAGGTAATTATACTTCCTATAAGGGAAATTAGAAGGAAATAAACGACGATAAAGCAGCAGTTTTATTATCCTTTCACAAATTATATTTAAATACTAATTTTAATTTGTTCGGTATATATATCATAATTTTATTTTTATATTATTATAGTTTTTGAATAAATATAAAAATAGTTGTATTAATAATCTTTTTATACAATAGAACAAACATAAAATAATATTAAAAGTTGACTAAAGTATTTTTATTTGCATTTTTTACTATGAGATGATATACTATACGTACTAATAGTATATCATCTCATAGTAAAAGAAAGGAATTCTATGTTTATTGGAAGACGAAGCGAATTAGCGGAATTAAATAAGTTATATAATAAATCCTCATTTCAAATGGCAGTAATTTATGGACGTCGTAGAATAGGTAAGACCCGATTGATACAGGAGTTTATGAAAGATAAACCAGCTGTCTATATGACTGCGGTAGAGGCTGGTATAGCCATAAATTTAGAGCTTTTAAGTACCTCTATCTACCTGACATTTTTAGGCGAAGAAGAAGCTACAATGATGCCATCATTCAAAGATTTCAGGGCCGCTTTACAATACATTACCAAAAAAGCCAAAGAGTCAAAAATCTTACTTATTATTGATGAATACCCTTATTTGGCTCAATCAGACAAAAGTATTTCTTCAATTCTTCAGGCTATGATTGATCAGGAGTGGAAAAATAGTAATATTATGCTTATCCTATGTGGGTCATCCATGAGTTTTATGGAGAACCAGGTCCTAGGATATCAAAGTCCCCTGTACGGAAGAAGAACAGCTCAATTTCGTCTGGATCCTTTAGATTACTATGAATCTTCCTTATTTGTGCCTCATTATTCAGCAGAAGAAAAGGCCTTAATCTATGGTATAACAGGCGGAATACCCCAATATCTGGAAATGGTTGAGGACTCTATTTCAATTAAGGAAAATATTTTGGAAATGTATTTGAATACCAATGCCTATCTCTACGAAGAACCGGTAAACTTAATGAAACAGGAATTAAAAGAACCAGCTAATTATAACGCTATAGTTGAAGCAATCGCGAAGGGTGCAACGAAATTAAATGAAATATCCACTAAAGTACAGATGGAAAATTCAAATGTATCTACATGCCTTAAGTCATTAATTTCTCTGGGGCTGGTTGAAAAAGAGAGTGCTGTTACAGAAGAAGATAATAAAAAGAAAACAGGCTATATTTTGGCGGATCAAATGTTTCGTTTCTGGTACCGCTATGTACCACAATGTATGCTGCTAATTAATACCGGACGTCCGGAAAGAGCTTATGAAAAGATCATCGTTCCCGACTTACAAAATTATATGGGAAAAGTGTTTGAAAAAATGTGCATACAACATTTAGCTAAGCTTAACGCACAGGAAAAACTTCCTTACGAAATATTAAAACTAGGTAGATGGTGGGGGAATAATCCAGCGTTGAAACGCCAGGAAGAAATTGATATATTGGGTATTAATGACATTGATAAAACTGCAGTATTTGGTGAATGCAAATATCGAAATGAGGTTATTGACCTGGATACAGTGGACTTATTAATCAAGCGCTCTGAACTTTTTCCCAAATACCAAAAGAAGGGGTATATTTTATACTCAAAAAAAGGATTTAGCAGCAGTGTGTTAAACTTAGCCTCTCAACCGCTATCTTATATGAAACTCTTTAGCCTTGAAGAACTTTATGATTTGGAATAAGCTATAAGCACTGGTTCTGTGCCGGCAGGACCTTCATCCTTTTATTGATGGTGTTGATTAAAAGTATTTAATAGCAAGCCTTATTAAACTACTAATATGATAATAGGGCTTGTTATAAATGTCTAATTACTATAAGAGTACTAAATGCAATATGTTACTATGATATTAATTAAGTAAATATTAAATCATCCACCTGGTCCATGACTGATTTTTGTGAAATACTTTATAAAATCCAGTAAACTATTAGTTTTCCAAAGGCACAATACGATGGACAACATCAGCCATGAAACGTAGCTATTATATTACTTAGATATCCTCTGGAGGCCCTTGCCTGTGCTGAGTGATTTGATATCATGTAATAAATATGTATAATAATGTGTTAATATTCATATCATTAAAGATTTCCTAAAAAGATAATATATTTTCGCCGAACAAATATAATCTGTATTTTTAAATTGAAAATCTTAAATATTTAATAAAATCAATTATTAATTACACACTCCTTCCACCTAATTTCCCTTATAGGAAGTATAATTACCTCGTAATGCAATTAGGAATTTCAAAAAGTATTTCAAAAAGAAAAAGGAGAGTGCATTTTTATGAGAAAGCAGACAAAATTAGTTGC
>JAETPN010000028.1 GCA_021771185.1 Bacillota bacterium
TGATCCCCACACTTCAGTGACTACAAAACAGATTCGCAGTTCATATTATAATAAACATATACGACCACAGTTTGAGGATGCTGATATTACACTTCTTGATTACACCATAATTCAGAATTTTGTTGCTGAAAAAGGAAAGGAGCTTTCCAAAAGTACAGTTGAAAATATAGTGAAGGTATTTAGCGGAGTGTTTAAATTTGCCTATAATCGTAATTATATAGACCGTCTGCCATATGCGCGGTTAAAAATAACCGGCAAAGCCAAAAATGATTTGTTTAAGAAAAAAACAGTTGCTGAAAATGAATTTAAAGAGCTTCTAAGCGTTGTTGATAAAAACAGGTCTATCAGATACCGCTCATATAAAATCGTGTTTATGCTTGGATATTATATGGGATTAAGACTAAGTGAAGCTCTAGCGCTTGAAAAAAATGATGTAGATTTTGAAAATGAAAGAGTAATGATTACCAAAAATATATTTAAAAACAACGAAACAAAAGTACTTGAGATTAAAGAGACAAAGACTCCCGCATCCTGTGCGATTGTTCCATTGCCTTCACTGCTTGTTCCAATTTTAAAAGCATGGTTTGCTGAAAATGAAAGCAATTTAGTTGCTCCCGACAACTATATGAACTTATTAGATCCGCAGACTGTAAAAACCTTTTTAGAACGATATAGCAAACGTACAGGGGTTCATATAAGCAGCCATATGTTCAGGCATACTTTTGCTACAAGATTGTGGGAAAATAAAGTAGATGTAAAAATTGCGCAAAGGCTATTAAGACATGAAAGTTATCAGACCACACTGGATGTTTATACATCCTTGGAGAACGAAAATCTAAACAATGTTGTTAATAATGTGTATTCATAAAAAAGACATTCCTAATGCAGAATGTCTTTTTTAGTTTTCCTAGATATGTTTAAAAATTCTATCTGAATAAATTAATGCTATCATCTATTTTAGACCAGTTAACAACCTGAACTCCATAATTTGCCGTAGCATCATATATACTATCATCGACATTATTTGAATCATTAATCAATACTATAAATTTTGTATCATTTTTTCTCATTGGTCTAGTATCATCCCATTCAAACAAAGCCATCTTAATAGTTGATTTTGATGCATTGTTAATTAGCTTACACAATCTTTCAGGCTTATTTTTTGAACGCTGAAATAAAAAATCAAAATTAGAAGTATATCCACTCTTTCCAATGAAACTAGGATTTTCCGTGTAGTATATATCATTTTTATTAAAATATTTTACAACATCATCTAGAAAATATGACTTAACCTTACTACTAGTTGTAAAATTCATATCATCAACTCTCAAAATACATTGAATAAGAGAATTCAATCTATTTGAAAACTTATCTTTGGTTGTTCTAATTGATATATTATCGCCATCAAATTGAGCACCAAAAGTCAAACATGTTCTTTCAATTTGTTTTATTCTATTCGGACTCATACCAACACCATTCATTTTTAAATTTCCAATGGTATTTCCATCATCATCCATATAAATATTATTATTTTCAAATTTTGCATATATCTGTATTGCATCACCAATAAAGTCATAAAACGGAACAGTAATTTCATAATATTCATTTAATTTAATTGTATTAGTTTGAGATTTCAAAAAATCATAATAATCATTTATAAGTTCATCCATATTACTATTCCTCCTTTCGATTAATTAAAAACAAAACATTCCTGATGTGTTTTAGGATAATTTATGACATTTACTTTTTTCATAAAGAAAATACAATCATCTATAAACGAACCATTGCTTTTACACTCCATAGCATCAGATAATTCTATATTTTCTTTAAAAATATGCAGATGTGAACCATGAATAATTTTACCATTACTATTCTTATGTGAAAGTGTACTACCAATATCTAATCTTAATAATTTTATATTTGACCCTTTTAATCTTATCTGAATACTATATTTATCTCTATTTTTTGATTTTCTATATATATTAATTATAAATAAATCATGACTAGTCAGACTTTTTACTTCATATTCTTTAGTCTCACCAATATCTGGATAATATATCTTGTTATCTATAAACTCTTTCAAAACAGCAATTAAATTTTCTGCATCAACTTCACTCATAAATTACACCATCCTTTATTTAATAATAATATAACTACAATACAATATCAAATAAAAAAATAAATTAACTTATCATCACAAAAATAACATAAAATTCATTATTTTTCACTTTAAATTTTAGATTTTTTATAAATCAATATTTAAATTTTTAGCAGGAATTTAGCAGTTAAGCAAATACATAGCTGTGCTATACCTACTACATAATTGACGATTTTTTAGGAAATAAAGAAAAAAGGTATAACATAGCTGCAATATAGTTATGATATACCTAAATTTCTTTAATTTACTAACCCA
>JAETPN010000029.1 GCA_021771185.1 Bacillota bacterium
TTCCACTTTGTATTCTTTTTCGTACTTTTTATTACTTGACATCTTTCTACACTCCTTCTTTTTTTATTCTATTCTTTCGGGTGTTTGTTGTCAAGTTTTATTATACAATATCATTTTCTGGTTGAGAACGTAAAAAATATAGTCACAACGAATTCTCTAATAACTCAAAGTCGAATGCGAAAGGTTCTATGCGTTACCTACACAAACGCAGCAGTCGATGAGATAAAACGGCGTCTTGATAAGTTCACAGAGCATGTCGAAGTATATACTATCCACGGTTTCATTATTGAACATATAATTCAACCATTTCAGCAGGATCTCAAAGACATCATGAAATCTGATTTTGGAATAGAGGTGGGCAACAAAGGGAAAATATCATCTCAAGTTGAGGGATTAGGGATTTTACATGGTATCGACAAAAATGAAATTTTTGATTTCATCCGTCAAATAAATCCTTTAGAATTTTCAGATGATGAATTTGGATATAGTAAAAAAGCAATGGGAGAGGTAGAGGTTAATAATGATGCATTTATTTCTTCAATTATAGAGAGAACTCCTCGTTATATGGGACTTAAAATACCTTCAAAAATTGATGAACGACATGTTGTACCGATTAAGAAATATATATGGTCAATTGTAAGACAGTTGACACATAACGAAATTCTTTATTTTGGATATAGAATTCTTGAAAGTAACCCTACGGCATTATACGCTATACGGGTAAAGTTTCCTTTTATATTCGTTGATGAATTTCAGGATACAAATCCGCTCCAGACTTTACTTATAAAATTGATTGGTCAAAAGTCCACTGTTATTGGAGTGGTAGGGGATGTGGCACAATCAATTTATAGTTTTCAAGGTGCACAGCCAACTGATTTCAAGAATTTTACTATTGAAGGGAATCGAGAATTAAAGGAATATGTCATAAACGGCAATCGGCGTTCGATTGAAAATGTTGTAAATTTCTGTAATTTTTTGAGACAGTCAGATAGTGATGTTGTTCAAATTAGTAACCGTCCATATGATACAGAAGAACAGAAAGTTTGGTCGGAAACAAAGAAGATTCATTTTCTTATAGGAAATTCACAAACGGTTTATAGTAATATCCAAGATCTCCTTAAAAATAACGGTGTCGTACTTACAAGGACATGGGCAGCAGCTTTCGACTATATACAAGGTGTGGATGAGCAGCAAGCTAAACTATTGAAAAGCATTTATAATTCTTATTACAACTCTCCAATTCAACTTAGAGATGAAATTGCGGAACATAATAATGTAACATGGGTTAGAGCGTTTCGTTTTATTTTTAACTTATGGGAGAGTTATCTTAATGGGTCATTTATAGATGTTATTTACGCATTAAAACTATACACAACTATTAATGTACGAAATCTTACACCCAAGGCAATATTTCAAATAAAAAAGCTTTCTAGTAATGTTTTTGGCGAAGTTGATGAACAAAGTTATACTTGTGAAATTATAAAAAAATTCAATTTGGAAATTGAGAAACCGGATTTTACAAATTTAAGAGAATCATTTTTGGGTTTCGATTTTACTATTCCGTTATTTGATGATCTGGACAATGAGAGGTTAACAACTGCTGTAACCGGGCTTTTTTGGGGGACTTCTTATAAATTGTTTACTGAGATCTTTTCTGAAAATAGTAAATATATGACTGTCCATCAGGCAAAAGGGCTTGAATGGGATAAAGTTATCGTAAGTGTTGCTCCGAATAAGTTTGATAAAATCAAAATTGCCGACCTTTATTCTAATCCGCAATTGATGAATGAGAACTCTGCTGATGAATTTACAAGAATGTACTACGTTGCGTGCAGTCGAGCAAAAGAAGATTTGTATTTACATATATTAGATGAAAGTTTAATTTCCGAACTTCAAGCATCAATAAATGCTTACATAGACAAAACCGGGAAAAGAATTGATTATGAATTCATTATATAGAAAGGTCTATAGTCGCAATTTCTAAAGAAATGAAAAATAGAAATCTAAAATGATTAAATCAGATGATAGCTTGGATTCCTGCTTTTACAGAGAATTCTTTTGAACGTGGGCTTGACATACGGGCGTCGGAACATATTCGGTGTGATATGTATGCAAGTTAGATCATAGCAGTATACTTGCGGATAATTTCAAGAATCGATTGCTTTATGAGGCGATGGTACAGTTTGATAACAAAGAAAAAGCCACGCATTTTTTGGCGAAATAGGATTAGATTACAATCGTCAATTCTATTCTATATGATATTGTATAATAAAACTTGACAACAAACACCCGAAAGAATAGAATAAAAAAAGAAGGAGTGTAGAAAGATGTCAAGTAATAAAAAGTACGAAAAAGAATACAAAGTGGAAG
>JAETPN010000030.1 GCA_021771185.1 Bacillota bacterium
ATAAAGTTTTTAACTATTTCAAAAGAATCTCTATCTCTAATTTTTATCCTTCTTCTTATATCTTTTTCAAATATTTCTTTAATAACATTTTGAGAATAAGTTCTTCTATCGCTTAAATTATCAAACTGGATTGAACGTGGAAACCCACCCTCTAAAATATAATGACTTAATTCTTCTAAAGAATTATTGCTAATTGGTTTATGATAAAATTCTTTCATAGCTTCATATTCTTCAAAACTTAATGTATAGATTTCGAATTCAATATATCGTCCAGTTAATTTTGTTACTAATTCTCCACTAAGTAAATATGAGTTCGAACCTGTCACAAAAATCGAATAATCCTCTTCTGATCTAAATCCATTTAACACTTCTTCAAATCCATTGACATTTTGAACTTCGTCAATAAATAAGTACTTAACTCCCCTTATGTTTTTTGTTTTATCTTCAATCAATGCATCTAATTGTTCTGCATCTTTGATATTTCTATATCCTCGTTTATCCAAATCAATATAAATGATATTATCCTTAGAAATTCCTTTTTCAACCAATTCATCAGTAATGGTTAACATCAAAGAAGACTTACCACATCTACGCACTCCACTAATAACTTTAATGATGTCAGTCGCATCATAAAAGCCTCTTATTTTCTTTAAATAATTTTCTCTTTTAAATAGTTTCATTTTTATCACCATATTCATTATATCACAAAAGCATACTTATACACAGTTTAACGTTACCATTTTTTTATTTTTTTCAATTTTGGCAACGTCAACTACGTTTTCGTATATTCTTTTATTAATTATTTAGTTAAAATGATTATATCAAACGCTATTAGCCAGAATTTAAAAAATTCATTTTTGGTCAATAAAAATAAAAAAGGTACCCATCCAAGGATACCTATAAACCACTATTTACTATTCCCACTCGACTATGTCTAATAATTCATTGTAATTCATATTGATTAAACAAGGCGTTTTATGTCTATTACACCATTATTATTCTATTTTAAAGCGACTTCCATTTTTTTTGTACTCAAAGTGTACTCACAAACAAAATGACATATATCATGGAATTCAAACAACATCATCTTTTAACATCGATGGTATCAAAATGCAGTAATAGTCATTAAACAAATCAATTTAAGAATTAATGGTGCAATCAATTATTTAGATTTGATTACTTCAAAACAAACTTATTTATTTTCTAAGTATTCCCGTCTTACTCGATTTGAAATTTCATCTCTTGAGTAGTTTGTAAAATAAACCAAAATTTAGATTCAAACATATTTATCGTCATTTAAATATATAAATTTAAAATATCAATTATAAAGTACTCATTTATATGTTATTTTGCCTACATTTTTAACATTACCAACGATTTCGTAAGTTGCTTGTTAAGCCACAACATCAATGTCCATTAAACTTATTATAAGATCGAGTAAGTTTTGTACGATATTCTTTATCTATAGCAACCTCATATAGTTTTTTATAAAGCTTTTTGTTTGAAACTAATTTTGACTGGATTAACTTATTCACCACAAACATCATTGTTTTCTTATTTTCAAAACCTTCTATTTCCGAAAAATATGATAATTGATTTTCTTCATCAAACATCTCAAAAACGTATAAACATAATTCGTATGTTTGTAGACATTTCCTTAGTTTTAATAAATCTTCTTCAGATAATTCTTTATATAGATTATTTTTTACAATAAAATCAAGGAAGCCGTCGTTTTCAATCATAACTGGCTTAATACTTTTTAGAGATTCGTTTTTAATATACATATTAAAACATTTACTATTAAACTCATAATCATCTTTATGAGTTTCGAAATCAAATTTTCCAAGTCTTTTTATCCTGCTATACAAATACATATTGTATATTTTTCTTTTAAAAATTATGTTTTCTACACTTTCATCAAACAATGCATAATGCCCAAACTTCTTAATATTATTAGTGGTCGTTTTAGTAATGTCAGAACTTATAACACTATTAATAAGTTCTGTATAAGTCTTTTCAAATTCAGTATTTTTTAACGAAACAGCACTGAACTCTTTTTCATAATTTACACTCAGGATTTTTAAATTTGACATGATTGATAGTCGAGTTTCATCATCACTTACTTCTTCGTTAATCATTACAAAATATCTATTTCTTTCAGTTTTAGTAAATTGATTAAATGGCACTATATTACAATC
>JAETPN010000031.1 GCA_021771185.1 Bacillota bacterium
ACTTGGGTCATGTAACGTCCTCCTAGGTATGTTTTTGTGGTTAAAAACATTGTACCGTAAAAAGGGCTGTTACATGGCCTTTTAACTTTTACACAATTATATGGACTTTATCTTTTATTGGTCATATGGGTGAAGACATAGTAGATAATTTGTTATACCGATTACCTTTAGGAGTATTATTTTGCTCTATAAAGATAAAATTTAAGAAATTAATATATCCTACAATGGTTCATGCTATGTACAATATTTACATTTCAATTATGTGAAATGATGGAGGATGAGAATGGGAAAATGGATCTCAGGAATACTGTTTATATTGAATATGAGCGTGGTATTTCTATCGATAGAGAATTTAAACTTATTTACTTTCTTTTTATTTGTTATTATTTGTCCCGCAATTTTATTTGCGATCTGTACTAATTACATAATTAGAAATGTAAAGTCAGATACTCTGCAGATAACAATTGCTTCAGCACTCTTTGTATTTATTATTTTAGCGTTTAGTTACTTTAGAATCAGTGATAGTGCGCTAGTTGCTATAGCAAAGAATACAGCAGTGTTGACTCAAAATATAGCTGGACTTACAGTGACAAATCTTGATCTAGATTTTAGTATATCGTCGTTTGTTATGCTATTTTTACTGGAATTTATCTTGATAAAACTATTAAGAAAAGTGAGGGAAAAATATGTTCGTAAATAAAAATATTGCAGTTTTGCATGCAACAGAGACAGAATTATTATTCAATTTTGATAACGGTGTCATTGCGGGTGTTACTGCTGAGGCAATCGAATTTTTAAACGAACTGAAGGAGGGAAATATTGATGTAGATAAACTAAATGGGGATGAAAGGGAATTTTTTGAGTTTCTGCAAGATAATGATTTCATTTCTAAAAACGAGTTTAGCTATGAGGTAAAACCTGTATCAGCGTATATCCATTTAACTAATAAATGCAATTTACATTGTGTAGGTTGTTATTCTCTAGACGAAAAAAGAAATAAGTACGAGGATATGACTACTAAAGAAATAAAAGAAGTCATTTTACAACTTAGAACTGGAGGAGTAGAAAATTTGATATTTTCGGGTGGTGAGCCCTTACTTACGAAAAATATTATTGAGATAGTGAGATATGCCAAAATTGATTGTAAGTTTCCTAATCTCATACTTATTACAAATGGGACAATATTCAACAAGGCTGTTTTAGGTGATTTAGCGAAGTATATAGATACTGTATCTGTTTCCTTAGATACTTATTGTTCAGATGGCAAACCTTTCCTTAGAGACCCAAATATCTTTGATAAGATAATGAGATCTATTTCATGGTTAAAAGAAACAGGAAACAATGTCAATATTTTACCGACCATACACCACCTAAATTCAAAATATTTAGAAGAGTACGTTAATTTAGCCAAGAAATTAGGGGTAACAATAAGTTTTAGTATATTATCAGCATGTTTTGAAGGAGAATTGCTAAATTATTTACCAAACGATGAAGATCTACAAACTATTAGTCAATTTATGAAAAAGACGGATATGGCGATCGAGGACAGTAGTATCGTAGAAAAATTTCATGCTGAAAACTATTGTGGGGCGGGTAAGACAATAATCTCAGTAGGAACGGATGGCAATGTTTATCCTTGTCATATGTTGATGTACGATGAATTTTGTTTAGGAAATATTAGAAAAGAATCATTAATAGATATACTGAAACATTCACAGAAATTAAATGTATTCAAAAATTTAAATGTTGATAAATTATCTGGCGGATGTAAAGAATGCCCTTTTAAATATTTCTGTGGTGGTGGGTGTCGAGCTAGATCGTATATGAAATATAGAAATGTTACTACTCGTGACCCATACTGTGTATTATTTAAAGATTATTATGGTGAAATGACTGAAGAAATGTTCAAGTAGGTAAGATATATGCAAAAAATACTCCTGAGACAAAAATATAGAATTAGCTTATTTGTGCTATTGTCGCTGATAGTAGGTTTGATAGATATCTCTTTTGCATTGATCATTCAATTGTTTATCAATTCTATTGAGAATAGTAAATTATTAATTTTTCAGATTTCGGTGTTATTATTCATACTTTTTGTGATGCTTAATTATTTTATGACTTACTGGCAAATCAAATTTCAATCAGAAATTCAAAAGAGGATCCATATAGATATAAAGAGACGCTTG
>JAETPN010000015.1 GCA_021771185.1 Bacillota bacterium
AGAAGGTAAACAAAGAAACCTGGTTTACCCCATGGATCAGTGATGAAGAAGATGATCGAATGATCTTAAACACAGAGAAGAAGATTTCTTTTGAAGAGGGAATTAGCCAAGGAATTACAGAAGGAACTCTTACCACTAAACTAGAAACTGCCAGAAATTTAAAAAATCTTCATGTAGATGTAGAAACAATATCGAAAGCTACATCCTTATCTTTAGAAGAAATTGAAAAACTTTAAATAAAAAAATGTAAAAAGTAATTTAAAATCATAAATTACTTTTTATTTATGGTTATTTAAAAATTACTTTATTTCATTTTATAATAGTGTACACTATTTTTAGAAAAAGTGAAGATTTATAGGTGAAGTTCTAGATATCAACCATAAAAAATGTTATAATGTTTTATAGTACAGGAGGGTTATTGATGGAGTACTATGAGTTATTAAAAATTTATGAATCATTAAATCAAGAAGTCATGGATTTATGGAGGTCTCTTTGACCCTGATCAAAAAGAAGCTCGTTTAAAAGAATTAGAAACTCAAATGAATGAACCAGATTTTTGGAATAATCAAAAACATAGTGAGAACGTGATTGCTGAAAGTAATTCTATAAAAAAATTATTAAATGAAGTTCGTTTACTAAAAGATAAATTGCATGCGAATATAGAATTATTAGTTGAATTAAAAAATAATGAAGATCAAGAATTAAAAGAATTGATTGAAATAGAACTTTCAGAATTGATGAATAAAAAAGAAAATTTAGAAGTAGAAGTTTTACTAAATGATCCTTATGACAAGGAAGAAGCTTTAATAGAAATTCATCCAGGCGCTGGTGGAACAGAGTCCTGTGATTGGGCAAGTATGTTATATCGTATGTATACAAGATGGATGGAGAGGCACAATTTTCGTTATGAAATCTTGGATTTACAAGCAGGAGAGGAAGCTGGTTTAAAAAGTGTAACCATACATGTTTTTGGTATCAATGCCTATGGCTATTTAAAAGGGGAGAAAGGGGTACACCGTTTGGTTCGTATTTCACCATTTGATGCTGGGGCACGAAGACATACATCATTTGCTTCAGTTCTTGTTACCCCTTATTTTAAAGAAAATGAGATTAAAATTGAATTAGACGAAAAGGATTTAAAAATTGATGTGTACCGTAGTAGTGGAAATGGTGGACAAGGGGTAAATACGACAGATAGTGCGGTAAGAATTACTCATTTACCTACAAAAATTGTTGTAACATGTCAAAATGAACGTAGTCAAATTCAAAATAAAGCACGTTGTATGGAAATGCTTAAAAGTAAACTGTTTCAATTAGAACAAGAACGAAAAGAAGAAGAGTTAAAAAAATTAAAAGGCGAATCTAGTGAGAATGCCTTTGGTTCACAAATTCGTAGTTATGTTTTACATCCTTATATGATGGTGAAGGATCATCGTACAAAGGAAGAAGTAAGTGATGCTAAAAAAGTATTAGATGGAGACATTGATAACTTTATTTATGCGTTTTTAAAGAGAGGTAGATAAGATGTTTTTTAAGAAAAAAGTAGAGGAAAATATTATCAAAAAGATTTATAAAAAAGATATTTTTAAGCGATATAGTCAATTTTTAATTGGATTATTTCTTGTATCTGTATCATTTAATATTTTCTTATTACCTTGTGGTTTAATTTATGGGGTAAGTGGATTTGGTGTTATTTTAAATAAATTATATAACATTGATCCTTCGTTAGTTATTTTAATTGGATCTCTTATTTTACTTATATTAAGTTTTATCTTTTTAGGAAAGGATAAAACAATGGGATCTGTTGTTGGTTCGCTATTATATCCTGTGATTGTAAAACTAACAGTACCACTAGTGCAATATATTGATTTAGGTACAGTAGATATCTTTGTTTTAACGATTTTTGGAGCGGTGATTAGTGGATTTGGTTATGGCTTAATTTTTAAATCAGGATTCACTACTGGGGGAACTGATATTTTAAATCAAATTTTCTCAAAATATTTTAAAGTATCCATTGGAAATGCGATGTTTTTTACCGATGGATTGATTATTCTTTGTGGTTCTATTGCTTTAGGTTGGGATAAATTAATGTATTCTGCCATCCTTTTATACATTATCAGTGTGATGACAGATAAAGTAATTTTAGGAATATCACAATCGAAAGCATTCTACATTATTACAGAACATGAAACTGCAGTTAAAAAATTTATTACACAGTATTTGAGTCATGGCGTAACAGTCTTAGAAGGACGTGGCGGATTTACTGGAAATAATAAGAAAGTAATTATGTGTATTATTCCAACAAAAGAATATTTTATTGCCAAAGAAGGAATACATAGTATTGATGAAAATGCCTTCTTCGTAGTTACAGATGCCTACGAAGTATATGGTGGAGAATAGGAGGGGTATCATGGATTTAATTCGAATGAGAGGCGTAAAGAAAAGTTACAAAAATGGAGTAACAGCAATTTACGATTTAGATTTAAAAATAAAAAAGGGAGAATTTGTCTTTATTATAGGTTCTACAGGTTGTGGAAAATCTACTTTAATAAAGATGCTTTATCGTGAAGAAAAACCAACGAAAGGACAAATTATTGTTGGGGGATTAGATGTTGCAAAATTACGAAATAGTCGTGTATTTAAATTAAGAAGAAAATTAGGTGTTGTATTCCAAGACTTTAAATTATTGCCAAAATCAACAGTTTATGAAAATGTTGCTTTTGCTCTTGAAGTTTTAGGAGCACCTAAAGATGAAATCCATACAAAGGTTATTAAAGTGTTAGATCTTGTAGGATTAAAACATAAAGCAAAGCAATATCCAACCCAATTATCTGGTGGAGAACAACAACGTGTGGCGATTGCTCGTGCTATTGTAAATGGTCCAAAGTTATTAATTTGTGATGAACCAACGGGAAACCTTGACGAGGGGACTAGTATGGAAATTATGAAAGTATTAAATGAAATTAATAAAATGGGAACAACTATTATTATGGTTACTCATGATACAGAAATTGTTAATGCGATGAAAAGACGTACTATTTTATTAGATTCAGGACGTATTGTTAAAGATTTTGAGGAGGGAACTTTTAGTTATGAAGCTATTAAGAATGTTAAGTAGAAATATTAGAGATTCATTTAAAAGCGTTTTCCGTAACTTTGCGTTATCCTTAGCGTCAATCTCTTGTATTACAATTACACTTATTGTTGTTGCTATTTCCATTATTTTATCTATTAATGTAAATAACTTTGCAACGCTTGTTGAAAAAGACGTTACCATTGTTGCTTTCTTAGATAAAAATGTTACAGAAGAGCAAAAAACAATCATCGAAGAAACGATTAAAAGTTTAGATAATATTGAAAGTTATACGTTTGAATCAAAAAAAGATATTACCAAAGAAATGATGGATTCTTCACCAACGTTTAGTAATATTATGGAAAATTGGGAAGATGAAGAAAATCCAATTCAGGATACATATCAAATTAAAGTAACTGATATTGAAAAAATTAATCAAACCGCAAAAGATGTTGAAGGAATCAAAGGTGTTGATCTTGTCAAATATGGAGAAGGTATGGTTGAACAATTAGTTTCCATCTTTGATACTGTAAGAAAAATTTGTATTGGAATGGTGGTTGCTCTCATTTTAGTTACAGCTTTCTTAATATCAAATACCATTAAAATTACAATTGTGGCTCGTAAAAGAGAAATTGATATTATGCGTTTAGTAGGGGCATCTAACATCAATATTAAAATTCCATTTATTTTAGAGGGATTATTCTTAGGAGCTTTAGGAGCTATTATTCCAATAATTGCAACTTTCATTGGATATGATGCTTTATATAAACATTTTAATGGACAATTATTTTCTCCATTTATTCAACTAGTAAAGCCAAACCCATTTACCACCTATATTGCCATCTCTTTATTAATTATTGGTATTTTAGTAGGTATGTTTGGAAGTTGGCGTGCTGTTAAAAAACATTTAAAAATCTAGTTAACAAACTAGATTTTTTTTATTTCTTTTCAAATGTTACCGTAATACCATTTTCTTTTAGAATATCTAATAAAACTTCCATACTATAATTAATCGTATCTGATTCATACTTTTGAATCGTATTTTCACTACGATGAATATCTTTACCAAACTCTTTTTGAGTTTTACCAGTCCATTCTCTTAAAATCTTAATAATTTCACCCTTTGTATAATTTTTGTTCTTTATCACTAACTTCATATCATCACCTTAGTTGAAGTATAATATAAAACAGGTTTTTAATGTAGTAAACACGTATTGATAATACGTGTTTAACCCTTATTGAGAATACTGGTAATAAAAAACAAGCGATATCATCAATCACTTGTTTGGTACCTATCTCTGTAAGGAGTAGTAGGTAGTAGTAATGCAAATAATCATATATTTGCACTTTAATATTATCACTAACAACACGTATTGTCAATATGTGTAGGTTAGATATTAATCAATTTTATTAAGATGAATATAAATATTTACTAATAGTAATTTTTTATTCATTATTTAACTTATTTTTCTTTATTTCTTTTAATTGATCCTCTGTAAATATACCTATATGTTTTGCTCTTTTACCACAATTAACAATAAATTTTTTGTCTTTCGTATTTACAACTTTATCTATTACCCCATCTATATTTAAATCGTCTTGAACTGCACTTATAAGCTCGGTTAAATAATAATCATCTCTTTTTTCAATAAAATAATTTTCTATCAGAGTAAAATCCTTTTTCTTTCCATAATAATTAAAAGCTAATCTCCACAATGATTCTCTTTTATCCGCTTTAATACCTGCATTCACTAAATCATTAAAAGTATCTTGATTTATATTAGGAGTTCTTGGAGCAGAAATATATTGTGTTATAAATTCTAGTAGTTCTAAATCATTCATTTTTTTACAATAATCTAGATATACTGAATGATTCACTAAAAGATGATACAATTTTTCGTACCTTGGACCACTATCCCTTACTTTATCTTTCTCTTTTACTAAACTATCATATTTGTTTTTTGAAAATTCTTTTACTTCTTTACTATTTTTTTCATTTGCAGATATTTTTTCTAGGTCTTTTAATATATGATTAAGTGAGTTCATTCTTTTTATTTCAATTTGATCTATTTCTATTGGAAAAATTTTAATTGTTTTTTTAACGTCTTCTAATAATTTTTCAATTTCCTTCTGCTCGTTTTTCGAAAATTTTCTTTTATCTATATTTGTTAATAATTCAATTAATTCATCACTATTAATAAAACGATTTATATAACTATATATAATATTTACTAAATCCATAATTAAGCTCCTTTTTAGAAATAATATCATTTCTTTCTTTTTTGATTAATTATTTTATTTTTGCTTGCTTAGTCTTAACATATTCTACTGTATTGATAAATATATTTTCAGTTTCTTTTTCTAATAAATCTTTGTTTTTGGCTAATTCTAATATATAATTTTTATCATAATTATCTAAAAGATATTTTCCCATAGTATAATAATGAATATAATAAGCTTTACCTTCTAAAATATCTTCTAAAGAACAATTAATATTTATAGTATCATATTGATTTGACAAGTTTGTAGCTAGTGCTTCAGTAAACCAAGTCATCGTTGGGTGATGATTATTATATTCAAAATGACAAATATGAGTAAATTCATGAATTGTTACTTTCAGTAAGTCATCGATTGTATCTTCAGCATGTCCTTTACATTTTTTTCTTTCACTTAAACATAACAATTCTATTCTACATTCTTTCTGATCATTTATTGATCTTCCAACTTCCCAATCCTGAACTTTTTTATTATATTTTTTTATACGTTCATTAAAATAATCTCTATATTCTTCTAAAGAATCCCAAAATTTAATTTGTATATTTTTAGATAATTTTTCTAGGTTAAAAAAACTCATAATTTCTAAATTTTTCTCTTTTAATTTTTGAACAACTAATTCTATATATTCTTCATCTTTTTTAGTATATTCGATATCAAAATGTGCAAAATTTATTTTCATATTTCCTCACCTAAAAATATTATATCATATGCGATTATTTTGTCACAAGTAGCGAAATTACATGCAGTTTTTTTAGGTAAAATAAAAATCAGTCTTATGCGAGACTGAGGTTTATATTAAGTTCGAACACCTCGAACAAATTTGTTAATGGTGCGATAGCGGTTGTTATCTACAACTTTTCGCTAAATTAGTTAATCAATACAACATTTGTATTAATTTCTTAAATTTATTATATTATGAATCATCTATTTTTTTAATAATATTTGATAATATTTGTTATTTTTTAATAATTCATTATGTTTGCCCGTTCCAACAATTTTACCATTAGCTAATAAAATTAGTTTATCTGCAATTTTCATTAGATCATTTTTATGAGTTATTAATATTATAGTTTTATCTTTTTTTATTTTGTTTAATATTTCTATAATATGTTTTGTGGTTTTGGGATCTAATGCACTAGTTATTTCATCAAAAATAATAATTTTAGATTCACACATAATAGTTCTAGCAATAGATATTAATTGTTTTTGGCCTCCAGATAAATCTGTTGCATCTTCTCTTAGAATTGTATCATAACCATCCTTTAAACTTTCTATTAATTTATCTATTTCTAATTGCTTACAAACCGATATAATTTTATCTTCATTATTTTGAACTAATTTAAAATTATCCATAATAGACATATTAAAAATAAAAGGTTTTTGATTTACAACAGATATTAAATCTTTATATTTACTTTTATCAAATTCAAATATATCCTCATTATTGATTAATATATTACCACTATTGTTTTTGTATAATCTTAATAGTAGTTTTCCTATTGTTGATTTTCCACTTCCAGTATGTCCTATAAGAGCGGTTACTTTATTAGGTTCCATCTCAAATGAAATGTCAGTTAAAGCATTATCTTCTTTATCATGATACTTATAACATACGTTTTCAAATTTTATATTTTTAATTTTAGATGGTATATTTTTCGTACCAAAGTTAATTTTTTCCAATGGTCTATAGTTTAAAATATTGCTAATACGTTCAATAGAAATAGACATTAACCTTATATCACTAGAATTTTTCATTATATTTTTGCATATAGATAATGAATTATCGTAATATGAAATTAATAAAATTAATAAATCTAATGTTAAACTATTTTCAGATATAAGATATATACATAAAATATAAATTAATACTTTTGAAAAGTAAACTAAATACGTGATTCCATTGTCTCTCACATTTAATGGAATCCTTCTTCCAGTATAATTATAATCAAACTGTTTCTTTAGTTCGTTATATTTTTCTAACATTTTATCAGTTAGATTAAATACCTTTATTTCATTAATTCCTGTCATCATTTGTGAAAAGGTGTTACTTATGTTATCCATATCTTTTCTATATAGATTTGTAAATTTGACTATTTTTTTATTGCATCTATTATACAAAATTAAATAAATAAAACATACTATAAATATAATTAGAGCAGAGCTAAGGTTTATAGTTGACACGATTATGATTAGGAAAACAAAACTTAGAAAATTTATTATGTATTCAGTTATTCTATCAATACACTTTGTTAAGTCAATAACATCTTGATTTATGGTACTAATTAATTCTCCTTTTGAAACTTGATTTTGAAAATTATCATCATAAATTGAAATCTTTCTCATAATTTCTTTTTGTATTTCGGCACAACAATATTTTGTGTTTTGTGTATAAACATCATAATTCCATTTTAAAAATATATTGTAGAATAAATAAGATAAAAATAATACGAAAGAGCATATGTAAGCATAATTATAATTTCCAAGTGTGATATATTTTATTATATTAGCAATTATAATAGGGATTATCAATGATATACCATGAGATATTATTGATGATAAAAATAGTTTAAAAATGCCAATCTTATTTCCTCTAACTATCTTAAAATAATTTTTAATAACTATGAAATTATCTTTAATCATCTAAATCACCATCTATCATACTTATAAGATTTTCATAGTTAAAATTATCATTTATAAAATCTATAGTCTTTCCAATGGTTAATGATGTATATTTATTAGAATCATAATCTCTTTTTAGTTCTTCATAATCAAGATTATTTGTAGATATATATTTATCTTTCATTTTAGGATTATAATCAATTAAAGAATGACTTGGATGTCTATTTGAACTGTTATTTCTTATATTTAATCTTTCATAAACAGTATCATAACTTATACCCTTAACCCTTATTGTTATTGCCTCATAATTATATTTTTTTGTTAAAATTTTGAGTTTGTTTTCCCAATCTTTATTAAATGGATATTCTATTATAATATTTTCATCATTTCTACTCATGCATTCATCTAACAGATCTAAAAATGTATTATATATAATCTTTTTTAAATTTTGTTTTTGAGGATAATTATAAAATCCGACTAACTCATAAATATTTTCCTTTAAGGTATCCATAGAAATTAATGTAGACTTTTTATAATGATTATATATTTCTTTTGATATAGTAGATTTACCACTACCACTTATACCTGTAATTATAATTAATTTTCCCATACAGATTCTCCTTATTGATGTTGTTATTTTTGATTTATACAAATATTTTACCATACTTTCTAGTATTATAAAACTCGAACTAAAAAAGTTCGAGTAACAATCAATCTGGTGCCGAATGTAAGAATCGAACTTACAGCTAATCATTACGAGTGACTTGTTTTACCATTAAACTAATTCGGCATTTCTTTATCTGATGATATTATTTTATCGTATTTATGTATAAATGTAAAGGTGATAATATTATTTTATCGAAAAAAATTATGGTATAATAAAAATAGAGGAACGTGATGATATGAATAATATACTGGATTATATAACATGGCGTGGCGATTTAACACTTGAGCAGGAACCTTTAAATAATTTGGATTGTTTAATTTTTGCGACATTTTCTTATTTTCCAATAGAGCGCATAGTAAAAGATGAAAGAGAAGTTTTAACAATTTCAGAGGTATATGAAAGAATGGTAAAGAAGAAGTTAAAAGTGACTGATTTTTTACTTTCATCGGATGTGACCTTATTACGTTTGATGGCGCAATCTAATCGTTTTAAAGATTTGAAAATTAGTAATTTTGTTTGCAAAATGAGTTTTGCTTTGGAACAACAATTTTGTGCCTTAACGATCCAACTTCCAGGACGTCAGTTGTTTGTTTCATATCGTGGAACGGATCATAGTTTTGTTGGATGGAAAGAGGATTTCAATATGACTTATATGGACGTTGTTCCATCACAAGAAGAAGCTCTTCATTATTTAAATCATTTAAAAACGTTTTTGTTTACGAAAATTTATGTTGGAGGACATTCTAAGGGAGGGAATCTTGCGGTTTATGCAGCTATGAATTGTTCGTTAAAAATTCAACATAAAATCAAAAAGGTGTTTAATTATGATGGACCTGGTTTTTTAAAAGATGTTACAAAGAGTGAAGAATATAGACGAATGGCTTCTAGAATTTATACTTATATTCCACAAACTTCTATTATTGGAAGATTGTTAAATTGTAATGATGGGTATCATGTGATTAAGAGTAATCAAAAGTTAGTATTGCAACATGATTTTTATTCTTGGGAAATTTATCCTACGGATTTTGTTTATTTTGATGATGTTGATGAAAATAGTCACCGCTTTAATGAAATTCTTTCCGATTGGTTAGAAACGGTTTCGTATAAAGAACGAGAACAATTTATTAATTTAATTTATAAACTTTTATTGAAAACAAACGCCGTTACGTTTGAGGAACTAGATTTAAAAGGGTTTAAGGGTCTAAAGAAAATATATATGTTATTGGAAACTGTGGATAAAGAGGATCGAAAAATTATTGATAGTGTGATGAAAAAGTTTCTAAGAGTAGTAAAATCTAATTTGTTACCAAATAAAAAGAAAGTAGAGGAGAAATAAGGTTATGAAAATCAAAGAAAATTTAAATCCATATATTTTTAGAGAATATGATTTAAGAGGAAAATATCCACATGATATTGATGAGGATACAGCCTATACCATTGGAAAGTCTTTTGGTACTTATATTAAGTTGTTAGGTAAAGAAAAATGTTTGATTGGACAAGATAATAGACATTCTTCGAAAGGTTTAACAGAGTCTTTAGTTCAAGGTATTTTAGAAACAGGTATTGATGTTTATGATTTGGGTGTAGTAACGACACCAATGTATTATTATGCATGGGAATATTTTCATATTCCATCTGGAATTATGGTTACAGCAAGTCATAATCCAAAGGATGATAATGGTTTTAAAATGGCTTTTGATGAACGTGGAAATGCTTGTGGAAAAATGATTGAAGATTTTAAAAAATTTACTTTTGATCAAAAATTTAGTGAAGGAAATGGAACATACCATACGGTTCAAATTAAAGACGCTTATTTTGAATTGATGAAAAAATCTATTCAGTTGGGTGATCGTAAAGTTAAAGCTGTTTTAGATTGTGGAAATGGAACAACAAGTTTATTTGCAAAAGAACTTTATAATCAGTTTCCAATTGATTTTGAAGTTTTATTTGGAGAAAGTGATCCTGATTTTCCAAATCATCACCCAGATCCAAGTGTGGAAACTAATTTAGAAGCATTAAAGAAGCGTGTTCTTGAAGTGAATGCAGATGTAGGTTTAGCATTTGATGGAGATGGAGATCGTATTGGAATTGTAGATAATCAAGGGCATATGGTTCCAGTGGATCGTTTTATGATTTTGATGATGCGCTCTATTTTACCTGAAGTAGAGAAAAAACGTATTTTATTTGATGTGAAATGTAGTAAAGCAGTAGAAATAGAGGCAAAAAAATTAGGTGCGGTATCTGAAATGTATCGTACAGGAAACTCCTATATGAAAGCACGTATGTTTACTGGAGATTATATCTTTGGTGGAGAATTATCTGGACATGTATGGTTCCGTGATAAATTTCCTGGTTTTGATTCTGGAATGTACGCAGGACTTCGTATGATTGAGTTATTATCTCAAAGAGATCAAAGTGTTAGTGATTTATTAGAAGATCTTCCTGTATATTATTCTACAGCAGAATTAAAATTTACATCACCAGATGATCAAAAACATCAGGTGATTGATAAAATCAAAGAATATGCATTAAATAAACATTATGATATTAATGATATTGATGGAGTGAAAGTATTATTTCCTGATGGTTGGGCTTTATTACGTGTGTCTAATACTGGACCTAACATAACAGTGCGTTTTGAAGCTGAAACGGAAGAACGTCTAAAAGAAATTGAACAAGAATTCTTAGATGTGTTACAAAAATATAATCTGGAACAGTAGAAATACTGTTTTTTTGACAAGAAATGTCAAATGAAGATAAAAAGAAGAGAACATTGAATAAATATATAGCGAAAATGGTATAATATAATTATAAATAAAGGGGATGATTCAATTGAAATTGACGAGAATACAATTAATTAGTAATTTACGTTCGATTAAAGAGAGAATTCAACAAAGAATATTTAGAGAACAAGATTTTTCATTTTTAGTAACATGTGGTGTATTAACACCTGAAGAATATCAAAATGTTTCAGCAACAACCCTTCAAAAACCTAAGGTAAAAACGTATACATTAAATGATAACGCACATTAAAAGATATCCAAGGATGGATATCTATTTTTTTGGTTGGTCACTTTCTAAATTAATATCTAAAATATGTTTTGAAAAACGTTTCTTTTCTGGTGGTAAGGTCATATAATCAGGACCAATATCTGTGATAATACAAGATTTTTCATCTTGTGCAATAGAAAAAGTAGTATCTTCAAATGCTATTTTTTTCGTTGGAAATAAAGAGCTTTTTTGATACATTGTTCGTCGATTCATTTTTCGATAAGTCCAGGTAATTTCATTTCCAATATAATAAGAATTTTTAGTTAATTTACCGTACCATTTTGCATTTCCAATAAACAATTTTTTTAATAGTGTTGGATTAAAATTTAAATTTTCTAATAAGACGATTAGTGGCATGAGAAGATATTTGTTTGTAAAACGAAATGGATAATCAATGATTTTTGATTTAGCAACAGTATTATAGACAAATACATCAATAAAAACGCCATCACAATCTGTGCATTTATTCTTTAATAAAACATTTTGCTCCTTTAAATAGGTATTTTTTTTACGAATTTTCATTGCGGGTAACGTGACATTATACCGTTGATCTGTCTCAAAACAATGAAAGGTGTACTCGCTTGGAAGATCTTTTTTTAGTGCGTCAATAAAACGTTGATAATCTTCTCTTAAAATAGCCATATCAAAATCATCATCCCATGGAATAAACCCTTGATGACGAATTGCTCCTAAAGCAGTTCCTCCATTAATAACGTAGGGTATGTGATGTTTCTCACATATTTGATCTACGACTTTGGCAATTTCTAAAATAACTTTTTGAACATCTTTTACGGTAACTATGGTTCCATCTTGATATTCTTTTAAAATATATTGTTCCATAATCCACCTCTATCAAAAATCTTACCATAGGGCACAAAAAAAGTAAAGCAATGTTTACTAGTTTGTGTAACGTAATGTTTCGTTTGAAATATTAAAAATAATTCCTGCCATCATCATATAACTAAGAAGAGAAGATCCTCCATAACTAATAAATGGTAAGGTGATACCAGTGATAGGCATTAATCCAATCGTCATTCCGATATTTTGAATTTGTTGATAGATTAGCATTCCAACAATACCAGCAATGACATATTTATTTTTATTTGAGCGATTTTTAATCGCAATTTGAATTAATTTAATATCAAAGAAGAGAAGTAAAAGGATTAAGAACATCGAACCTATAAATCCAAAATTAGAGGCATATACAGCAAAAATAAAGTCTGTTTGTGCTTCTGGAAAATAAAGTGGGGTGTTTTTAATTCCGCTACCTAAAATGCCACCAGCACCAATGGATGATAATCCATTTTCTAATTGATATCCAGATTTTTCAGACCAATCGAGCAAGCGATCAACACGTAGGAAAAAGCTGGTTCCAAAAATTTTAACAAATAAATCTTGATTCATAAAATAAATTCCTAAGATGATAGCAACAATAGCCGCGACAAGTCCAATGGCAATGGCGAACCAACGATAGCGAATCCCTGAAATAAATAGCATAACAAAAGTAATTAATAAATAAATTAACACAACTCCAGTATCTGGTTGTAAGAAGGTAAGAATACTAGGAATAAGAACCACAATAACTACTTTAATTAAGAATTTAAATTCTTCCATAACACTAGGATTGCTAAAGTTTTCATTAAAATCATGGATCATAGTTCCCAATGTTAAAATAAGGATAATTTTCATAAACTCCGAAGGCTGGATGGTTCCAATTCCAGGAATCGCATACCAACATCTTGCATCATTGATGGTTTTACCAAAGAAGAAAAGTCCAAGGAGTGAAAGAATTCCTAAACCGTAGAAGACCCATACATGTTCATAAATAAAATCATTTCCAATAAACATGATAAAATAAGCTAGAATAAAACCTACGGTATACCATAGAATTTGTCTCATCGCAAGATCTTGTAAGTAACTAGGTAAAATACTTTGTGCACTATAAATGGTAATAATGCTAATTGTGGCTAATAAAAGTAGGGGAATTAGTATTCCTTTGTCAATCTTATATTTGGAAATTTTTTTCATGTTATCACCATTCATTATATTACACCAAAACTGGTGTTTATACAATTAAAACGATAAAAAACTATTTATTTTTTAACTTTTGTAGTATAATGTTAATGGTGAGATTATGGAATATATACAATATATAATAATAATAATAATTTTAGTTATTATTGCACTTGCGATTACACGTGCAAAGAAAAAAGATTTTCGTTTAGAAACAAATAAGCTTATTAGCTATTTAGGTGGAGCTTCTAATATTATTGGCTATGAATTTAATAAATCTAGATTTATTGTTAATGTAAATGATGTAACAAAGGTTAATAAAGATGGAATTCAAAAGTTAGGGGCAAGAGGAATTGTTGAAATTGAAAATCAACTTAAAATTATTTTAGGTGAAAATGCAAAACAATTTGAAAAATATATGAACGACTTGAAATGACAAAAATTGTCATTTTTTTCATTTTTCGACATTCTTCGACAAAGTCCTTTAGTATAATGAAGTTGAGGTGAAATGATGAATATATTTGAAACAATTCTTGTCGATGTAATTTTTGCAATTACACCATTAACTTTTTATTTATTTTATTTAATTTTTCAACGAAATACAGAGCAAAAAGAAAATAATTTGTTTTTAGATATTGCCTTGTTATCTTCGCTATATTGTCTTTTACGTTTTTCACCTAATGAAATGATGAATTCCAAAATTCTTTTACTAAATATTCCTTTAGTAATTGCGTTTATCAAAAAAAGAACAACCATGATACTTTTAATTTCAATTATTGTCTCTATTTTTTCTACTGAATATTTTAAGATTCCATGGATATTTTTTATCGTAGAATATTTATGTTATTTTGGATTATATTATTGGATGAATTATAAAACTTTAGAGAAAAGATCCTTTTTATTGACCTTCCTTCTTTTCAAATCCTTTGTCTTTTTAGCAACATTTATTTATGTCTATGGATTAACACCATATTACATTGGTGTATGGATTGTACTTTATTTGACTTTTATTTTAAGTTTATATTTTTCTTTGCAAATATATATGAAATGTGAAGATGTATCTGTTTATTTTATCAATGTTCAAAATCAAGAACAGGAAAAAAAATTGAAATCTAATTTATTTCGAATTACACATGAAATTAAAAATCCAATTGCGGTATGTAAGGGATATTTGGATATGTTTGATGTTCATAATAAAGAACATAGCGAAAAATATATTCCAATTATGAAAGAGGAAATTGACAGGACTTTACTTTTGCTTCAAGATTTTTTATCGATTTCTAAGATTCGTTTAGATAAGGATTATATGGATGTGAATGTTTTAATTGAAGATGTTTTAAATAATTTTCATTTAATTATGCGAGAAAAAAATATTAAACAGGAGGTTGAACTTCTTGATGATGATATTTATATTATGGGAGATTATAATCGGTTAACTCAGGTATTTATTAATTTATTGAAAAATAGTATGGAGGCTATTCCTGAAGATCGAGTAGGAAAGATTAAAGTAAAAACTAGTATGCAGAATGAGAAGTTTTATATTGAGATTGAGGATAATGGGAATGGTATTACTAAGGAAATTTTAACAAAAATTGAAGAACCTTTTTTTACAACAAAAACAAATGGAACAGGCTTAGGTGTTAGTTTATCACGAGAAATTATTAAAGCCCATGAAGGAACAATTGTTTATGATTCTACACCATTTGTAGGAACTAAGGTTAAAATTTGGTTACCTATTGAACAATAAATTTTTATAAAAAAAATCACTTCTTTATTTTGAAGTGATTTCTTTTGTTTTATTTTTTTGTTCAGGATTTTTTTTCACATCCATAATTACGGGTAAGATAATTGGTTTACGCCCTGTTTTGGCAAAAATATAACTGGTTAAATGAGCGCTAATTTCATTTTTAATATCGCCATAATTCACTTGTTTCCCATTCAACTTTGATAAGATGGCATTTTTACTGATATCTTCTAATTTTTTTAAGAGTTCTAAATTATCATTTACAAGGACAAATCCACGCGTTGTAATGTTTGGTGTTCCAAGTAATTTATGATGTTTTGTATCAATGTTAGAAATAACAACAACAATTCCATCATTGGCCATAATTTTACGATCCTTAATAACCGCTGCCCCAACATCTCCAATACGATTTCCATCGACATAAACATCTCCAGCAACGACACTACCTCCACGTGTAATTTTCCCTTTATATAAAGATAAAACATCTCCGTTGGTTAGAATAAAAGTATTTCGTTTTGGAATATCACATTCTATCGCTGCATCTGCATGCGCTTTTAACATACGATATTCTCCGTGTGCTGGCATAAAATATTTTGGTTTAATTAAACGCAACATCAATTTTAATTCTTCTTGATTTCCATGACCTGAGGTATGAATATCGGATAGGGAAGTGTTTGTATACACATCAACACCCTTTAAATATAATTTGTTTACAGTACGAGCAATACTAATCGCATTTCCAGGAATTGGACTAGATGAAAAGACTACGGTATCGTTTGGCTTTAATTTAATCTGACGGTGTGATCCATTTGCAATTCGAGATAACGCTGCAAGTGGTTCACCTTGTGACCCTGTACAAAGAAGGCAAACTTTATGGTCAGGTAATTTATTTGCTTCTTCTGGAGAAATAAATAATTCTTTATGTTTAATGTATCCTCCTTGAATAGAAATTTCAATGTTGTTTTCCATACTGCGACCAAAGGTTGCAATTTTACGTCCATTTCTTTTACAAGTATCTACAATATGTTTTAAACGGTAAATATTTGAAGCAAATGTGGCAATAATAATACGTCCATCTTTTTTCTTTGTAAATAATTCACTTAATGCATCATCTACTTTTGATTCACTTAAACTCATTCCAGGATTTAGTGCATTGGTACTATCACTTAGTAATAAGGAAATACCACGAGAACCAATGCTTGCCATTTTGTGGATATTTGCCATAGGTCCAATGGGTGTTAAATCAAATTTAAAGTCACCAGTTGAAACAATGGTACCATTTGGTGTATGAACAACAATCCCGTGGGAATCTGGAATAGAGTGGGTAGTTCTAAAAAATTCTACACTCGTATTTTTAAATCTTACTTTTGTTTTTTCCGTATAAACGATTAAATTTTTATATTGAATATTACGATCTGCTAGCTTTTTACGAATTAGTCCAACAGCTTGATTAGGTGCATAAATTACAGGAATATTTACAGATTGTAATAAAAAGGGAATTCCTCCAATATGATCTTCATGACCATGTGTAATAAATAATCCTTTAATTTTCTTTTCATTTCTTTTTAAAAAAGTATAGTCAGGAATAACGTAGTCAATTCCCATTAATTCACTTTCTGGGAAAATAACACCTGCATCAATAATAATAATTTCATTTTTATACATGATACAGTACATATTTTTCCCAACTTCTCCAAGACCACCTAAGGCAAAAATCTTGGTATCTTCATTGTTCTTAAAAAACTTCATAATTCTCCTTTCTCTCGTTTTAAATTATAAAAAGTATGCGCAAAAAAATACGCGAAAAAAATAGATTAAAAACCCGCCACTAATATATATTGTTATTTATAATTTACAAAACGAATGTTTGAATAAAATCAAACGGACTTAATCATTATAAACTTTTTTTTTGATTTTGTCTAGTTTACTAAGGAGGATCATTGTTTAACTTATCATAAAATAGGAGATAGTAAATAAAAAAGCTTGTTTTTTCTAGTAATTTTTTACAAATTAGTGTACAATGGTATATGTAAAGTAAGGTGATTACATGGGATTTTTTAATAAAGTAAAAAATATGTTTCAAGGAAAAACAGAAACAGAGCAAAATGAAATTAAAAGTTATGATAAAGGGCTTGAAAAAACAAGACAAGAGTTTTCTTCAAAACTTAATTTATTAACGCGTAAATATCATAAGGTGAGTGAAGAATACTTCGAAGAATTAGAAGAAATTCTTATTATGGCAGATATTGGTGTGAATACAGTGATGGATTTTATGGATAAATTACGTCGTCGTGTGAAACATGAACATATCTTAAATACTGAGGATTTAAAAGAAATTATCGTGGATGAGATGTTTATTATTTATGTTAACAATGAAGTTATTGTAAATAAAATTAAGTTTAATGAATCAGGGCCTACCGTACTTTTATTTGTTGGTGTGAATGGAGTTGGAAAAACAACTACCATTGGAAAGCTTGCAAATAATTTAATAAAGCAAGGAAAAAAAGTATTATTAGTTGCTGGAGATACTTTTCGTGCAGGTGCTGTAGAACAGTTAAAATTATGGGCACATCAAATTGGTGTATCTTGTGTATCTAAAGAAAATGCGGATCCATCAAGTGTGATTTATGATGGACTTAATCAAGCATTAGAAGAGAACATTGATGTTGTCTTAATTGATACTGCGGGACGTCTTCAAAATAAAGTTAATTTAATGAATGAATTAGATAAAATGAATAAAGTTATTGGTAAAATGATACCAGGTGCTCCTCATGAGACTTTACTTGTGATGGATGCGACTACTGGACAAAATGGAATTAGTCAAGCGAAAAGTTTTAAGGAAATTACCAATATTACAGGAATTGTTTTAACAAAATTAGATGGAACTGCAAAAGGTGGTATTGTTCTAGCAATTAAGGAAAATATTGGAATTCCTGTGAAATATATTGGTCTTGGTGAAGGCATTGATGATTTAAAAGTCTTTGATATTGAAAATTATATCTATGGTTTGTTTAAGGATTTGTAGGTGATAAAATGAAAGAAAAAAAAGAGGATATTGCTATTTGGATTCAAATGATTCTTGCGGTTATAACATTTGTTGTCGCAATTGTATCTATTTTTATGCCAGAATTTTTATTAATAACAGAAGGGATGATCGCTTTATTGTTATTTGATATGGCGTATAATAATCATTTATTGTATCATTATAAGTGGGTAACTCCTATTTATATGATTGTTGGTGTAGGTATGGTTTTAGCTTTAGTAATGACGGTGATGCATCTTGGATAATCGTTTGTATTATATTAATTTATTTGATTATTATGGAGATCTTTTAACAGAAAAGCAACAACATTATTTTGAGGATTATTATTTTAATAATTTAACACTTTCAGAAATTAGTGAAAACGAACAAGTGAGTAGAAATGCGGTCAATAAGCAGCTTCATAATGTGTTAGAAAAATTAGATTATTATGAAGGCATTCTTTCGTTATATCAAAAAGCACAACAAATGAAAGAATTATTAAAATCAGTAGATAAAGAAATAAAAGAACAAATGGAAGAATTATTATAAGGGGATGAAAAGATGATTGGAAATATTATTTATATTAGTGATAATGAAGCGCATATAAAAATACCAGAGGGAACACCACTTGCAACGAACATGATGAATTTACATGTTGTTTTTGAAGATGATCAAAAGAAAATCTTAGGTGAAGTAGATGATATTAGTGCAGATATTATTAAAGTCAAATTTTTAGGTGAAATTGTAAATAATCATTTTGTTGGTGGGGTGATTAGAAAGCCTACGTTAAATGCCAATATACGTGTTATTACAAAAGAAGAAGTAGCTTTAATTGTCGGAGAAGAAAAACCAGGATCCATGGTTTTAGGTCATTCTCCTTTGTATGATGATTATCCTATTCGTGTGGATATGAATGATTTATTTAGCAATCATATGGCTATTATGGGGAATACTGGAAGTGGAAAATCCTGTGGTGTAGCTCGTTTACTGCAAAATGTTTTTGAAAATGCAACCTTTCTACCATATAAATCGAATTTCTTTATTTTTGATGCGTATGGCGAGTATCATAATGCGTTCCAAGATATTAATAAAATTAATCCTAATTTAAATTTTAAATTTTATAGTACCAATGAAAATGATGAAAATAGTGGAGGGGAAAGACTTCGTATTCCTCTTTGGTTACTTACAATTGATGATGTCGCATTATTGCTTCAAGCAAGCGAACATTCACAAATTCCAATTATTGAGCGAATGATAAAGTTAACAAATATTTTCGCTGAATCTAGTGAACAAGCAACGAAATATAAGAATCATTTGATCGCAAAGGCAATTATGACGATTATGTATACGAATCAAACATCATCAAGTAAACGTAATGATATCTTTTCTATTTTAGCGACTTGTTCAACACCACAATTTAATTTAGAAGCTCCTGTACAAGGAATTGGATATACACGTAAATTTAGGGAATGTTTTACGATTGATACTGCAGGTAATTTTACAGAAAGTATTTTAGTTACAGAGTATATTAGTAGTTTTATAGATGAGCATATGGATACCTATGAACCACATGAAAAACATTTCTTTACATTAGTGGATATGGAAAAAGCTTTAAACTTTACACTTATTAGTGAGGGATTACTTCGTAATGATAAATCTTATGGAGATGCGATTACATTAAAGGTTCGTCTTCACTCTTTAGTCATTAGTGAATATGCAAGATTTTTTGATTATCCAGAGTTTTGTACCTTAGAACAATACATCATTAAACTTGTTGCGAAGGGAAGTACCAAAGCTCAAATTATTAACTTTAACCTTGAGGATATTGATGATACGCTTGCTAAAGTTATTGTTAAAATATATACACGTATGTTATTTGATTTTACAAAAGGGTTAAAAGTTCGTGCATCTATTCCATTTCATATTTTCTTAGAAGAAGCGCACCGTTATGTTCAAAATGATACAGATAAATATTTAATTGGATATAATATTTTTGAACGTGTTGCGAAAGAAGGACGTAAATATGGACTCGTATTTAATCTAATTAGTCAACGTCCTGTTGAAATATCTGAAACTGTTATTTCACAATGTACAAATTTCTTGATTTTTAAAATGAACCATCCACGTGATTTAGAATATATTAAGAAAATGATTCCAAATATCAGTGCGGAAATTGTTGAGAAACAAAAAAGTTTACAACCTGGAACTTGTATGGCTTTCGGAAAAGCCTTTAAGGTACCAATGATTGTACGTATGGAGATGCCAAACCCAGAACCATCAAGTAGTAGTTGTAATGTTATCGCCTGTTGGGGAGCTCCAAAACAGTAAATTATTTACTGTTTTTTTTTCTTTACATAAATGTCGAAAAAGGTGTTAAATATGGATAAAGTTACAAAAATAGTAAAAAAGACAGATTTTATAAATCTGAAAGAAAAAAGGAACAGAAAAAGAAATTTGTCTAGAACCAATGTAAGAAATTGGTTCTTTTCTTTGGTCAAAAATAGAAAAAGTGCGCTTTGACAAGAAAAAAGAAAGAAAGTA
>JAETPN010000032.1 GCA_021771185.1 Bacillota bacterium
TCTCATAAAGAACGATAAAGAAGAGATGATTCAGCATTTCTTTTTTTATACTCTAATATACACATAAAAATATCAAAATAGGAGATACTAAAAATGATTGGAGGTGTAAGAATGAAGAAGTATATATGGCTTACAATTATGATTGGTGCACTTGTTATGACAGGATGTGGTGTGAAAAATAACGATGTCACTGATAACAATGATGATAGTGATATCGCACCTACCACTGATGTAGCATACCAGACGATGACATGTACAAAAAATAATACTAATGTTGGTGTAAAAGATGCGTCAAAATATATTGTGAAACATGATGGTGAAAATGTAAAATCCATTACGATGAAATTAGATTATAATCTTGAAAATGAAACTGGGAAAGAATTATATGATACAAATAAGTCAGTATTTACTAATATTGCTGATAAATTTAAAGATTTAGCTGGACTTACAACAAATGTAATAGAAGATACAGCTAGTTTATTCCGCGCTGATATTGAACTTGCGATAGATAAAATGGATGATAATGATTTAACTAAATTTGAAGATATAAAATTATCAAAATCTTTAAAAGAACAGAGAAAACACTTTGAAGATGCTGGTATGACATGTAGTAAGTAAGATAGACAAACGTTTATCTTTTTTTCTGGGACAGAAAACTACAAATAAAAAAACTTTTGAGCAATATAATTTATTAGGTGGTGATACGGTGAACCGTTTATTTTTTTTATTACTTGGATTTGGACTTACTGTTATCGGATTTGTATATATTATTAGTTATTTAAATCTTCTCACAATTGGGTATAATTTTATAGAATATGTCAATTTTATAAGTAGACGATTGGAATGTATGTATGCACCAGTAGGCATCATCATCATCGTATTATCAATTATGTTACCAGGAGGAAAACTTTATGAATTACATTTATGATATTTTAGTAAATTTTAACCGATATCCGTATGATTTTTATGATTGGAATAATAATGATCCAATTGAACATATTAGAAAAATGCCATTGTTTAAAATTAGCAGTGATAAGTTTTTAGAACTAAAAAATTCTGAGGTTGTAATAACGGAAGAATGGATGGAAAAGATACAAAATAAAACCGAAGTATTTCAAAGTAAAGGTGTAGATAAAATAGCTTATGCTGCATTATTTACTGATGCGATGGAAGTTGTTGCAATTGAATTTAATCATCAGGGAAAATCAATTGGTAAAAGTCGTTTACTGGTTGATGAAGAAAGTGAAGTATTGGAAGTCGCTGATCGGATTCATCATACGATACTTAACTATGAAGTAATAAAAACAGACCAAGTTGATAATTTAAAAACAAGGAAAGAATTAGAAATTTCAGAGTATCTACATGATCAAATCAAAAAATTAGAACATGAAAATGTAGAAAAATTACGTTATTTATATTATGAATGCTTTAATAAAAAAGAGGATGATAAATATAAAATAGTAAAGGTAATTGAAAAGAAGTTAAAAGAAGAATGGAATTCCACTTATCCACAGGTTTATGAATTTTTTAAATTAACTGGGGTGCGAAAATAAAAGTTTTCCACAGAATTTCTAATATTAAATAGGAAATAGCAGAATAAAAAAACCAGGTCTAGAATTTTTTCTTGACCTATTTTATGATTTATATTATAATACCAATAGAAATCGTTGATGTGGAGAAGTAGAATTTAGACTGCTTAATAGAGAGCTAGAAGGGTGGAAACTAGCAAGTAAGTAAATTTGAATAACACCACGGAGTGTTTTTGTGAATTTGAAGTAGCAAAGACCGGTATATACC
>JAETPN010000001.1 GCA_021771185.1 Bacillota bacterium
TTCATCACTGATCCATGGGGTAAACCAGGTTTCTTTGTTTACCTTCTCTACTTTTTCTTTAAACTCTTCCATGAACTCATCACCACCTGAAATCTCTCTTAACTTTTCTAATCCTTTTTCATCTAAATCTAACATGATTAATTCTTTATATTTTCTAATCTTCTCTTCATCTAAACTATACCAAATATCCATCACTTTGTCCATATTATATTCAATGATTTTGAAGTTTTCTACATACTTCTCTCCCCTTTGATTCATCACTTCATATTCTTCTTTTTCTTCCTTACTATTTCCTAATCCATAGGTTAAATCAATATGGATGAATGTTTCTAAATTTAGATAATCTTCTCTTGTTTTTGTCTTTTTGGAATAGATCTCTGTGAAAAAGACAAAGTTTCGATTTCTTAAATAACTGTGGTTTTGACTATTTAGTTCAATATGAATATATTCTTCATCTACTTTGACTAACGCATCAATCATCTTCATCACACATGACTGCTTTAAATACTTTATCATTTTTTGCGGTATAAAATCTCTTTTTTTCTAGTAAAATCATAAGTACCTCCTACTAGTATATACCCTGTCTTTTATCCTATTTCCTTCTTTTTTAGAAAAAAAGAAACTTTTTTTTGTTTCTTTGTCATTTAAAAAGTACGATTTTCTTCGCTTAAATGGGTCTCTAAATTAGTAATTTGATAATCCTTCGATTGTAAATATTTGATAATACTTGGTAGTTCATTTAATGTTGTTTGATCAATTCGCATAGAAATAATACTTCCAGATTGAACTTGTTCCTTAATTGTCTTATAGGGATTTTCTTTCACTATAATGGATGGTAGAATTGTATAGTTTTTATTTGCCGAACAAAGCGCTAAAAGGGAGTCGTTTTTTTCTTCAGTATAACAATATCCTTTTTTTTGTTTTGCGATTCTTCGGATGACAGTATCCACCCAAGCATAGTTTTGATCCATAACTTCTAAATTTCCAATTGTATGATCATCATTAATTAAATTTAGTAATATTTGATTATTTCTTTCTAACCATTCGCTTTCTATAAAAAAGTTAAATTTTACATGATAGTCATCTGCAATTTTTTTTACACTTTCTACACGATCCTTCTCATGAACTAAGAAAAGAAAGCTGACTTGTCTTTTTTCTTCATTTCCACCTATCACATATTTTTGATAATTTTTTTCAATGCTTACTTTTGGTTTAAATTCTTCCATCAATAATAATTTTTCATCATATCTTCCGTACTTTCGCATCTTTTGATAACTTTTATTAATATCGATTTCTTGCCCATTTCGACCTGGCACGATCGTATCATCTTTGATGGTTGCATCTTCACTTTTGATCTTTACTTTGCCTGCAACATCTTTAATTTCAATCATAATATCATCAAATTCTTTTACTACGCTGACTGTTTTTTCAGTGTAATAAAAGCTAAAAACAAATAAAGAACATAAGCCAACCAACTGAAAAAACTTTTTCATAATATCACCTATAGTAATATACGAAAAAGTTTTTATTTTATTCTACTTAAAATTTAGAGGTTCTAATTCTGGTAAAACAAATTTACCATCTTTTCGAACAAGTGTTTCATCAAAATAGATTTCACCACCGCCATATTCTTCACGTTGAATTAAAACCATATCCCAGTGAATACTCGAAGTATTTCCATTATTAGCATTTTCATAAGCACGTCCTGGGGTAAAGTGAATACTTCCTAAAATTTTTTCATCGTATAAAATATCTCCCATAGGTTCTAAAATTTTAGGATTAAAACCTAGAGCAAATTCACCAATATAACGAGCACCATCATCAGTATCAAAAATATGATTTAATGCTTCATTATCTTCATTACACGTGGCTTGTACTATTTTTCCATCTTTAAATGTTAATGATACTCCAGTATATACATTTCCATGGTATGGACAAGGAGTATTATATGTAATAGTCCCATTTACACTTGTTTTTATTGGCGCAGTATAAATTTCTCCGTCTGGAATATTAAATTCTCCACAACATGGAATGGCAGGCATTCCTTTGATAGAAAATGTAAGATCAGTATTCGGACTAACAATTCGTACACGATCTGTCTTTTCCATTAAATTTTTTAATGGTTCAATGAGACGAAGCATTTGTTGATAATCTACTGTCATGACATCAAAAGAAAAGTGAAAGAATTCTTCTGTTGGCATACCTGCTTTATGCGCAGCAGTTGGAGAAGGATAATTAAGTAAAACCCATCTTCGATCATTAATTCGAATATCATTGGATTTTTCTAAGGCTTCCCCTACTTTCCTTCTTGTATCACTTGGAATACGAATTCCATTATAGTCATTTTCAATATAATGAATGCCAATAAAAGCATCAAAGTGATCTACATCAAATTCATTTTGCACTTTTAATAACTGAATACGCTCATTACTTGTTCTTTCCATCAATAAATCTTCTGTATCTAAGTCTGTATAACGAACCATAGGAACTGCCCCTGCATTGGTAATCTCTTTAATAAGTGATTTAATTAAAGGTTTTGTTTCAATACTTTCTGTTTTAATTAATACTTTTTCATCTTTTTGTAACCTTAAAGAATAATGAACTAAGGTTCTGCTTAATTCATTTATTTTGTCTACCATGATATCACCGATCCCTTTCTTTTGAATAAAATATGTTGAAAGGAGTTTTCTATGAATTCAAATTATAATTATACGCCTATGACTTATGATACAATGGGAAATGGAACTATAATGCCTGAAAATATGACAGATGATCGTTTCTTTGGTGGATTTTTTGGTCCATTTATCTTAGGAGGAATTACAGGAGGTTTACTAGCTCCTGCATTCAATAATAATGGTTATGGAAGACCAAATTATTATAGTAATTATAATAATTACTATTACCCTCCATATTATTACCCATATGGACCATATTATTACTAAAAAATGGAAAAACTCATTTCTACGTTAGAAATGGGTTTTTATTTTTGAATATGAAAATGCATTTCATAAGGAAAACTTACATTTCCTACTTTATCCACCGCACGTACAAAAATCTTTGAATTCATATTTTCTGTAAATGTTTTTTCATTTTGTTCTAACTCTTCCCAAACAATTCCATCCTTACTCCATTGATAATAATCAATTCCACTACCACTATCCACTGAAACAACTTTCATGTAAATTGGTGCTTGTACTGTAGTACCTGATTTATAGGTAAGACCTTTTTTATTTTTTAATTTTAACGTTACTTGTGGTACACTAGGTCGAACACGATCGATATAAAGATAAATTGGTTTCGTCCATTCACTTTTATTCCCAGCTTCATCCACACTTCTAAAATAATAAATTTCTTTCATATGATCATTAAATAAATATGTAGGATTAGCTTTCGTATAGGAATATTTATCATCTTTTGATACCTCATAATAAGCAATAGGACTTCCATTTTTCTTAGAAGTAGAAATATCTTTAATTGAAATTTCACCACTTGTCCAAACTTTTTTACCAGGTATTAGTTGATGACCAGTATTCGTTTCTAATTGAACTTTAGGAGCTTTTAATTTTTGTTTATCGATTTGAATACGAATTCCTTTTGTGTAGGAGCTTCTATTTCCGGCCGCATCCACGCTTCTAAAATAATACAGCTGATTCGTATTTTTCTCGAAAATCATCGTTGAATTCATTTTTTTAAACTGTACACCATCCACAGAATATTCATAAAAATCAACAAAACTATCCTGATCTTCACTATGTAATTCTAAGTATACATTCTTATTTGTCCACGAACTATCATATTCTTTACCTAGCCAGTGATCTAAAGTTAAGTTTACCGTAGGAATGGTTGGAAGCGTTCGATCTACCGTTGTCACTTCTTCCGTCCATATTGAACTCGTATGACCAAACATATCTTTTAGTTGAATCTCTACTTTTTTATTTTCTGTAATTTCTTTCTTGTTATCATCTTGCCAGTGTTTACCTCCATCAAAAGAATATTGAAGGTTATTTCCTAAGTGTTGTTCTTTTGATACTGTTAGCACTACTGGATCTGTTTTATAATCTGTACGGTTTCCATCTACTTTTAAAATGAGAGGATTTTTTGTATCTACTTGTTTTACAGTTACAACAAGCGCTGAAATATTTCCAGCTTTATCTTTTGCAAGATAAGTCACAGTTCCTTTCTCATGAATTTTACTAACTGTACTTGTTACCTTTAACTTCACCTTTTCTCCACTATTATCTTGGCATTCTACTTTAAATGGTTCTAAAACTTTAGCATCCAGTGGTTGTTCATAGGTGAAACTTTTGGTTTTACCGTTAATTTTAATTTGTGGAGGGGTCGTATCCACCACTTCGACTTCAACCCTCTTTTTTCCAAGAATATGGCGTTTTGTATCTTTTGCTTGATACTCTATTTCTATTTTCTTACCTACTGTACTTGTATCTAATTTTGTTATTAATTTCCCATTAACATAAGGTCCTACTACAGAAATTTCTTCTCCTAAGATATCTTTTGCCGTTACTTTAGGAAAGGTATAAGTTCCATTTACCTCTACCGTTTGTTCTAAATTTTTCATTTTTATTTTTGGTAAATAAGAAGAAGCTACTTCGTTACATGTTTTTTCAACATAGGTATATTGATAATCTTTTCCAGCAGGTTTTACCATCACACAACCATTCATTCGTTCATTGGTACGTGGATCTAAAATTTCCTCTGTATCAAGATCATGATGATCTACAAGTTCTTTGATAGTTAAAAAACGTGCATCTTTTTTTTCTGTTGGCAATTCATCTATTTCTTTTAAGTAGTAATCTTTCGCAGCTTTTTCAATTGTTCTTACCTGATTTTTATATAATTCATCTTTTGAAGTGTCTAATAATCTTAATATTTTAGGGAGAGTATAGAGTGTTAATAAAATAGCCAGTACTGTCATAACCATCACTTCAATTAACGTAAATCCCTGATTCTTTTTCACAATTATCTACCTTCTTTTATTTTATTATATCGAAAAACAAAGGAAAAAGATAGACCTTTTTTGATCTATCTTAATAATGCCAACAAGATTTATATCCACAATAAGTCGCATTTGTACAAGATTTATATTTACTACACTTACTATCTTCACATCCAGCTTTTGAACAACGTTTTGCTGTAGTACATTCATAATTGTCACGATCTTTGATATATTGATATCCATTCTTTTGGTAACCTCCACCCCCAACAGTTGGTAAGGTACATCCATATTTATAATATTCATGAACACGGTTGCGATATCCTACACCATTCCACGTAGTATAATTCCATGATCCATAGGTACTTCCCAAATCGGTTGCTTGACAAGATGGACTCTTATATTCATTGGTTGTTCCAGTTTTAGTCCAGGTTTCACATCCACACTGAGTATAACTTCGCTTATACTTTGTACATGTCGTTGTTGCGCAACCACAGCGTTTATCTGTACATGTTGCAGCTCCACAAGATTTATTTTTTCCATAAACTTTTATTTTATATTCTTTTGTATTACTTACACTAACTGCGGCACCATTTTTACAAGTTGCTGTTACTTTTCGAGGATTTCCAGCGGATCCTAAAGTAACTTTACGTGCATTGGTTCCAGCACTAGATCCTGTATCATTTGTATCATCTTTTATGGTTATACTACTTAATCCACTAAGTCCTACATTACATTTAGCAGTAACTACTGCTCCACTTTTATAAATTCCGCTACTAACAGTTTCTCCACTAATACTCCATGTAATAGTTGGTTTTACAGTATCAATGTATACTAATACTGTCACACTTCTTGTATGTCCAACATTATCAGTCATTGTAATTTTTCCATAACGAATACCATTTCCTGTAAGCGTTTTATCTCCACCACTTAAAGATGGACTACCTGAACCATTAAGCGTTGTATTTAAGGTGTTTTTACCTGATTGATTCCATTCCCATTTCTGTGATTTTAAACCACTTAAAGATTCTGTTACATCAATATCGAAATAATATCCATAATTTTTCCATGTTTTAATTTCTGTATTCGCATTTGTTTTATCAACTAAAACACTACCTGTTTTTCCACCACCAGATTCTTTATAAGTTCTTACACGAATCGTTGGTGCTGTATGGTCTAGTTTAATGATCTTCTTTACACCAGAGGAAACATTTCCAGCTTTATCTTTTGCTTTCCATGTAATCGTGTGGGTACCTTCTTTTTCCAGTCGTTTATAAGCACTTGTTCCACTTGTTCCATCAACACTCCATGTATATCCAGAAAAACCACTCATTACTTTACTATTTTCTTTTCCTGGTACATCTTTTCCATCCGTTGCGACACTTAATACATATTTACTATCCCATGTATTATTCGCAATCGTTTTTAAGCCACTTCCGGTTGTACTATTTCGATTAGGATCTTTATAAAGAGTAACTGTTGGTGCCGCTGGTGCAGTTTTATCAATTCTTATGATATATTTCTCACTAATTTCACTTACATTTCCAGCTGCATCTTTCGCACGAACGTAATAATGTTGTTCCTGTTCTTTGCTTTCCACATTGGATGTCATCTTTGTCCATGTTTTACGATCAATACTACGTTCATATGTTATGCTACTTTGGTTTCCACATTGTTCCGAATCTGTTGAACTTTGTACCTGAGCAACATTTGTATTTACCCATGCCCCAGAAGAAATGACAGAACCAGCATTATTATTTTTACGTAAGGTAATCTTTGGTTTCGATGGTGCAGTTTTATCAATATTTGTAATTCCAAATGGAAAAGCTTCACTAATATTCCCATCTTGATCCTTTACCTTCATTGTTACAGATTGATTTTTAGTAAATACTTTTTTAGGTGACGTTTGCCAGGTTGTACCATTATCAAAAGAGTATCCTACAATTTTACTTTTACTTGATACCCCACTAATATTTAAGGTAACATCTTTATTTTGACAATTTTTTGTGTTTCCAGTAACACCAGTAATCTTTGGTAAAACATCATTTTTTATGACCACTGTAACCGTTAGTTTTCTTTTATTACCAGATTCATCTTCAGCTTCATAAACAATACGATAAGTACCTGGTAAATTACTAACTGTGCTTGTGACTTTATAATCATTTCCATTAGGCTGTTTTACCACTTTTCCACTATTATCAAAAACAGATGCGGTTGGTATCGTAAATTTATTATCACGTAAGGAATAATAATAAGTAAAGTTATTTGTTTTTCCTTGTACTGTAATAATTGGAGCGATCGTGTCAACAACGGTTACTTGAATCACTAATTTCTTTTTATTTCCACTAGTATCTTGTGCAGTATAAGTAAGGTTATATTTTGTCCCAACGGTTGAAGTATTAACTTCAGAAACATTTTTCCCAGTTTTTACATTTGTTATGGTTGGAGCGCTAACTGTTACCGGATTCCCATGAACATCCACTGCGGTGACTTCCTGGAAGTGGTAAGTCTCATTAACTTCTACTTCTTGTTTTTTATTTATTCGATCATCAAAGATAATCAAATATTCACCCTTTGCAGTTTCACAACTTTCTTCGACATAATTGTAGATATGTTTTTTATTTTGACGAGCAATCACTAAACAACCATTCATTTCTTTATTATTCCTTGGATCTAGTACTTCCTCTGCATCTATAAAACCAGCGAGAGCTAAATCCTTTAAGGATACATAAATGCGTTCATTTTCTTGTTTTGGAAGTTGAGTTGCATTTTTACTCCCCCAACTTTTTCCTGCCTCAATAATTTTTTCTATTTGTCTTTGATATAATCCATTCTTACTACTATTAATCGTTGATAATACCATTGGTGTTGCAATAACAGCAATGACAGATAAAAGTAATAATACAGCCAATGTTTCTATTAAGGTGAAGCCCTTTTTCTTCATGTTATTCACTCCTTTATGATCCTTACTTTCTTTATTTAGTATATCAAAAATGCGATCTAAAATCAATAAATATCCAAAGAAAAAGAAGCGCTATTTTGCTTCTTCAATAACTCTAGTTTCACGGATAACCGTTACTTTAATAGTTCCTGGATATTGCATCGTTTCTTCAATTTTATTTTTAATATCACGAGCAATTTTATGACTCTTTAAATCATCTACTTCATTTGGTTTAACAATAACACGAAGTTCACGCCCTGCTTGAACAGCAAAGGTTTTATCTACACCCTCCATATTATTTCCAACTGCCTCTAAATCTTGTAAACGTTTAATATAGTTTTCTAAAGAATCACTACGAGCTCCTGGACGAGACGCACTTAAAGCATCTGCAATTGCAACAATTTCTGCAATAATACTTGTTGCTGGTTTATCTCCATGATGAGATTCAATCGCATTAATTACAATCTCATGCTCTTTATACTTTTCAGCAATCATACTTCCAATTTCTACATGACTACCTTCCATTTCATGATCAATTGCTTTTCCAATATCATGTAATAATCCAGCACGTTTTGCAAGTGTTACATTTTCGCCAATTTCCGCAGCGATGATTCCAGAAAGACTAGCAACTTCTAAAGAATGTTTTAACGCATTTTGACCATAACTTGTACGGAAATGAAGTTTTCCGATTGTCTCTACAAGTTCTGGATCCATTTTTGTAATACCTAATTCAAAAAGTGCAGATTGTCCATATTCTAATAACTTCGCCTTCATATCTTTTGAAGTTTTTGCATAAAGTTCCTCAATTCGTGTTGGATGGATACGTCCATCTTTAATTAAAGATTCTAAGGTAACACGAGCTATTTCCCTACGATAAGGATCGAAGCTAGAAAGAACAATTGCCTCTGGTGTATCATCAATAATAAGATCAACGCCAGTTACAGCTTCAATTGTACGAATATTTCGTCCTTCACGTCCAATAATTCGTCCCTTCATTTCATCATTCGGTAAAGTAACAACGGTAACAGTTTGTTCTCCTGCAACATCAGCCGCATACTTTTGCATCGTTGTCAACAACATCGATTTTGCTTTTTTATCTACTTCTAATTTTGCTTCTGCTTCTTGATCTTTAATATAAGCCGCAATTTCTAAACTCATCATATCTTCTACCTTTTTCATGACAAGTTTGCGGGCTTCATTTTTTGAATATCCTGCAATATTTTCAAGTAATTCAATTTGTTGTTTTTTTATATCCTCCACTTTACCTAATTCTTCTTGAAGTTCTTTTTGCTTATTAATTATATGATTTTCTTTTTCCTCTAACATTTCCTCACGATTTTGTAACGTAGCATCTCTACGATCCATATTTCCCTCGCGTGTTAGTAGGCGTTGTTCTGACTCACGGATTTCATTTTTCTTTTCTTTTACTTCACGATCCATGTCCATTTTAATCTTATGAGCTTCTTCTTTAGCTTCTAAAATTTGATCACGTTTCATTTTTTCCGCGTCTTTTTTTGCTTTTTCAAGCATTTTATCCACTTTCGAAGAAACGGTTGTCCCTCTAACATAATTAATGATTGTCACAAGGCCAATCCCTACAAAAAGTCCAACAATGACTAGTAAAATAGAGAAGCTTACATTTTCCATATAATGTACCTCCCTTTATATCAAGTAAAATTATATTTCACTCTATTTCTATTTTAAAGGGAATTATGAAATAAGTCAAGGCAAAATAAAAATGTAACCGAAGTTACATTTACATACAAAATGGTGACCTGTACGAGATTTGAACTCGTGAATGCATGCGTGAAAGGCATGTGTGTTAAACCGCTTCACCAACAGGCCAATTAAAATGGCGCCTCTTGTAGGACTCGAACCTACGACCCCCTGATTAACAGTCAGATGCTCTAACCAACTGAGCTAAAGAGGCATTATAAATGGTGGGCCTGAATGGACTTGAACCATCGACCTCACGCTTATCAGGCGTGCGCTCTAACCAGCTGAGCTACAAGCCCATTTATAACGGACTATTAAAGTATACCGTATTTTTTTGATTTTATCAACCCTTTTGTTTAATTTTTTTGATATTTTTCTTCTTTCACATTATATTTTACTCCAAAAGCAATTTTATTATAACATATTTCTTATATTTTTCCAATTCTTTTTTGCAATAAAAAAGCAGATTTTAATTAGAATCTCCCCTATTTTAATTTAATTCAACTTTTTCGTAGTTATGTTTGAATAATGATTTCTAAATATTTTTAAGATTCTACTATTCAAACAGAAAAAAATGTGTTATAATGTATGAGTCATGGACTGTTAGCTCAGTTGGTAGAGCAACTGACTCTTAATCAGTGGGTCTAGGGTTCGAGTCCCTAACAGTCCACCAAATTTGATACCAAACTCTAACTAAAAGTTAGGGTTTTAATATACCTTAAAACCAATTCTATTTGTGCATCATATCTTTTTTATTTATTTGAATATTTTTCTATTTTCTGTTCATAACAACAATGGAGGTTAATATGAAAAATGAATCCATATGGGAATTACCAATTTGTAGTACACCAAAATTAGAAACAGACCTTGATGTTGATATTTTAATTATTGGTGGTGGTATGGCTGGAATGAATACTGCCTATCACTTAAGAGGAAGCAAAGAAAAAATTGTCTTGATTGATCGTGATACAACTTCGTATGGTGTAACAAAAAACACAACTGGGAAGCTTACTTTTTTACAAGAAGGAATCTACCCACAAATTGAAGATGCACGTGGGAAAGAAGATGCCAAAGAATATTTTTATAGTCAAAAAGATGCAGTTCGATTAGCGAAAAATATTATTTTATCTAATCATATTGATTGTGATCTATTAGAATTAGATAGTTATTTATTCGCAAGTGTGGATACGAAAGAATTAAAAAAAGAAAAGAAATTTTTAAATCATGTCAATGAAAAATATCAAACACATGAGAAATTACCTATCCCTTTTCCTTGTGTAGAAGCGATTTCTGTATCTGGCACGTATACTTTTCATCCATTAAAATATTTAAGAGCTTTAAAAGAAATTATTTTAAAAAGCGGAATTACGATTTATGATCATACCAAAGCGATAGCTATTGACAAGGAAGATGATGGTTATCTTGTGCATACAAATGGCGGCGATATTAAAGCAAAAAAAGTTGTGGTGGCAACACATTACCCCTTCTTTGTTCTTCCTGCCCTATTACCTCTTAGTTTAAAACTTGATAAAAGCTATTTATTAGCTGCCAATAAGGAAGAAGAAGATGTTTTTACAGCAGTTAGCACAGACGCCCCATATTATACCTTTCGTGTCGATCAAAATCATTTTATCTTTGGTGGATATTCACATAATTTAGCTACAAAATTAAATTATAAACAAAATCATGATGAAATGATGAATTATTTTAAAGATCATTTTCAAAAAGATATTTTATGTTTTTGGTCTACACATGATATGACATCGAAAGATCATTTACCAATGATTGGAGCATTAAATGAAGAAAATCCCAATTTATATATTGCGACCGCTTTTCATAAGTGGGGAATGACAAATGGAATTCTAGCTGGAAAAGTAATTGCTGATCTTATTTTAGAAAAAGAAAATAAATATGCAAAATTACTTAAACCAGATCGCTTGTTAACACCAAAATCACTTTTAAATAAAATTGGTGATAATGGAATGATTGATATGACCTATATAAATACCAAAATAAATAAGGAAAAAGATTTTTATAAAAATATTACATTTGAAGAATGTGATGGACTTCCTACCGCAACTTATACAGATGAGACTGGAGTAAAACATACTGTTATTAATCGTTGTCCACATTTAAAATGTAGTTTAATTTTTAATGAACTTGATAAAACGTGGGATTGTCCTTGTCATGGTTCTAGATTTACTTTAGATGGTGAGTTAATGCAAGGCCCTAGTGTGTATGATATTACATTCAAAAAAGACAGATAAATTATCTGTCTATTTTTTGAATTTTAATTTCCCTTTTGATCCTTTTAGTCCATTAAAATTACTTAGGATATTTGTATCAAAAGAGGATGTTTTTTTATGCATCTTTTTATAATCTTTAATTGCAAGCGTAATTGCTTCATCTAATAATTTTGTATAAGGTTTTCCAGTTGGTTCCCATAAATAGAAAGATAAAGATCCTGGAATTGTATTTGGTTCATTAATATATACTTTCTTACTTTTTTTATCAATTAAGAAATCAATACGACAAATACCGCTTAAATTAAGTGCACGGAAGGCACTTTTCGCGATTTCTTCTACTTTCGTTTTGGTTTTAGCGTCTAATCTTGCAGGAATAATACGATCTGTCGCAACCATTCCTTTGGTTTTTCCACCTTTTCCATTTCCAATATATTTATCTTGATACGTTAAGAAGTCATCATCACTCATTACTTCTTCTAATTCACTTGTTTGTTGGAATTCATAGTTTCCTACTACACTACAGTTTACTTCTACTAAATTAGATACCGCTTTTTCTACAACAATTTTAGTATCATATTTAATAGCTTCCATAATAGCTTCATCTAATTGTTCTTCTTCTTTCACGTAAACAATCCCAATACTACTTCCTAAAGAAGCTGGTTTTACAATCACAGGATATCCTAGTTTTTTAACTTTGCTTGTGATCTCTTCTTTGCTTTCTAAGTATTCAGAATCATAAAACCATTCATAGTCAACAATTGGTAAATTCATCGATTTAAAGATTTGCTTCATGACAACTTTATCTTGCCCTAATGCTGAACCTAAAACATGACTTCCAACATAAGGAATTCCTACTGTTTGTAAATATCCAGCAATCGTTCCATCTTCTACATTACTTCCATGAACAATTGGAAATACAATATCTAATTCTGTTACTTTTCTTTTAAATAATCCTTTTACAGCTTGTAAGTAAAAAGTTCCATGATCATTATATAAAGTAACTTGTTTGGCATATTTTTTTAATTCCTCAAAGTCTTTATAAATATCCATATCTAATAACATTTTACCTGTATACCACTGTCTATCTTTCGTAACATAAATAGGAATAAGTTCATATTTATCCTGATCTATACTTTGCATTGCTTGAACTGCTGAAATAATACTAATTTCATGTTCCACACTTGGTCCACCATATAAAACACCTAATTTAATTTTCATCATCATCAACTCCTTGTCTTTTCATTAAATAAGTCTGGCAAATCATTTTCTATTAAAATATACGTTTCATCTTTCGCAAGACGATGCATTAAGACGAAACCTTCTTTTACATCATTTAATACATGAATTTTCTTTTTGTTATATTTTTTGGACATTAATCCATCATAAATAGGTTTGGTCTGCTCCTCTCCTACTAAGATGACTTCATCACACACCTCTGCAATATATTGTCCGAATTTCATATTTAATTCGTATTGTTCTGTTCCTAATTCAATCATCCCTGGTGTAATTATGATTTTCTTTCCTGGCATTAAGTCTAAAACTTCTAAAGCCATTTTAGAACCTACAGGATTTGAATTATAAGCATCATCAATAATATTTAGTGTACCCACTTTTTTTAGTTCCAAACGATGTTCAATACTACGAACTTTTTTTACACCAGTTTGAAGTCCCGAAACTGCGATTCCAAGTTCACGTCCTAAAGCAATACTAGCAAGGATATTATAAATATTATGTTTTCCAAGGAGTCTTGTTTGGAAAGGATATTTTTTAGAATCCCCCTTAAATATAACATCAAAAGAAGTCCCTTTTTCAGATAATTTAATATTCGTTGCTTTTACATCAGCTTCTTCATTTTCAATACCAATCCATACAATTTTACAATCATTTTTTAGCTGATAGGAAACTTGATATGGATCATCTGCATTTAAGATTCCAATGCCATCATGTGGTAAAGATTCAATTAATTCAAACTTCCCACTTTGGATGTTTTCTCTACTTCCAAAGGATTCTAAATGAGCAGTTCCAATGGTTGTTAATATTCCATACTTAGGACTTACTAAGTCACATAATTCTTTAATTTCGCCTTTTTTAAACGCACCCATTTCGGCAATAAAGTAATCATTAAATTTATCTAAGTGATTATTAACACTGATAATCAGACCAATTGGGGTATTAAAGTTTTTTGGGGTTGGAAACACATTATATGAAACATTTAAAACATCATTTAAAATATTTTTACTACTTGTTTTTCCGTAACTTCCAGTAATACCAATCACATCTAAATTAGACATTGATTTTAATTTACGCATTGCTTGATGTTTATAATGATTAAAAACCATTTTTTCAACTGGCTTATTAATGATTTCTGCAAGCATCACCACAAAACAATTAAAGTAAGCAAGTAATCCTAAAAGAACCATATAATAAGCAATAAATCCGGCTTGATATGTCGCTGCAATAACAACAATTGGTAAAAGATATAAAAGCGCTATTGTCACCATTAAACGCTTTACTCGAGCTGTAATTTTAAGTGGAACTTTTACTTGTTCTTTTACTAGTGTACGATGATAAAAATACATAACAACGAAATAAAAGATAACAAATAATATCATCGATATAAATTCTGGGGTAAATAAAAAAGCAAAAAAGATAAAGAAAAATCCATCAATATCGATAAAAACTTTCGTCTTATTTTGAAAAACCCATTTTAAGTAGCGCCCATCTAAATTATACCAATTAAGTTGATGCATGTGTAAAGACTTTTTTGTTTTAACTAATACATACGCAAGAAATGGTATTAATGATACTAAAAAATATAACATGTTAATCCTCCTTCAAAAAATGTTTAAGAACACTTACGGTTTGTCCTAAACGTTCCAAATAAGCATAATGTGTACATCCATCATACTCAACAACACCTGCATTTGGAATTAAGCTTTCAAGTTCATAAGCACGTTCAAGTGGGACAGCTTCATCCATTGTACCCCAAACAAGTAATGTTGGAGCTGTAATCTTTTTAACGTCTTCAGTAATATCCAAGTTGACATGACCAACTAAAATTTCACGCATAATTGGACTTGCATTACGATAGTCTGTAGAACCTATATGTTTTTTAGCCCAACCTTCTAGTTTATTTAATCCTGGAACTTTCTTTAAACTTTTTAAAAGTTTTGTTTTTAAAGACAACTTTTGAATTTCTTTTTTAAATGGCGCTCCAAATAAAATTAGTTTTTCTACTTCATATTTTGATGCATAAATTAAACTTATCTTACCACCAAAAGAATGTCCAACTAAAATTGGTTTTTTTACTTTTAATTTTTTTAATAAACTATGAACAATTTCAACATAATCATGAAGTGTTAATACTGTTTCTGGTATTTCACTTTCTCCATGTCCTGGTAAATCAATAATTGTAATATGATGTTCTTTAGAAAGTGGATCACCTAATGGTTTCATCATTAGAGTATTTTGACCCCAACCATGAAGTAATACAATTTCCTTTCCAGAATGATTTCCATATTGTTCATAATGAATCTTTATACCATTTACCTCTTTTATCACATAAATCACCGTTATTATTATACCACGTTTCTTATTATTTGATAAACTGGGAACGAAAAAAAGAAAATAATTTACATTATTTTCTTATGTTGACGCCCTTTATCTATCTTACTTTTTCCTATATTTATAAATTTTCAACAAAAAGTGATTAAATCATCAAAATTTAATCACTAATTCTTACGTTTACTCCGTCAATATTTTTGTATACTCTTTTTGCATTTTTATTAACTTTATATTCGATTTGTTCTGCTAAATCAAAACCAAGCATTTCTGACAATCCCATTAGATAAATTGCTACATCAGCAAGTTCTTCCCCTAAATCATCTTTCTTTTTTCTCCATGCTTCATGCGCTTCAGCAACTTCACCATAAAGAAGACAAAACTCCTGATTTACATCAGTTGTATTAAATCCCTTATTTAATTTATTTTGCCAGATTTGTTTTTGAATTTCCTTTAATTCCATTTTCCCTATCCTCCTTAAACTGATTATAATATTTAATCATTTCATTAACATTATACGACATTAATTTATTTAATTCAATTTCTAATAAAAGTTAATTATTTATAATTGTAAATACAAGAACTTTTTTTATCATGATTTTATCCATTTTTGTTTAAAAAAAGAAAATAATTCGCATTATTTTCCTTGTACTTTATTAACAAAACGACGAACAAGTGTTTTTGGTTTTGTTTTATCATCATTTTTTTCTGGTCTAACAAATGTTTCATCTAAAAGTCTTGATTCATGTAATATCTTAGGTTCATCACCTTTACAATATTTTGCCATGATAGCCGCTTCTTTTGGAGGTAACTTAATTCGTTTATTCCCCATACGCACATTCATTACTTTTTTTGGATCAAGAAATGATCCCTCTTGGGTTATTCTTTTTATATGTTTTTGATCCATTATTTTTTGTCACTCATCATTTCTTTGATGGTTGTTCCTAATGTAGCAACATTTTGTAAATCAGATGGAACAATAATTTTTGTAGCTTCACCATTTGCCATATCTTTAATTGCTTCAAAGCTTTTTAAGGTTAAAACACTTTGATCTGCTTTTGCTTCTTTTAAAAGTTTAATTCCATCTGCTTCCGCTTGTTTTAATTTAAGAAGAGCTTCAGCTTCACCTTCAGCAATACGAATTTTACTTTCTTTATTCGCTTCTGCACGTAAAATCGCACTTTCTTTTTCACCTTCTGCAATTAAAATACTTGATTTCTTTTCACCCTCAGCTTGAAGAATTTTTTCACGACGTTCACGTTCTGCACGCATTTGTTTTTCCATCGCTTCTTGAATATCCCTTGGTGGTAAAATATTTTTAACTTCTACACGGTTTACCTTAATTCCCCATGGATCCGTTGCTTCATCTAGAATAGAACGCATTTTTGTGTTAATAATATCACGACTTGTTAGCGTTTGATCTAATTCTAATTCTCCAATAATATTACGAAGTGTTGTTGCGGTTAATGTTTCAATTGCCGCAATTGGATACTCTACCCCATATGTATAAAGTTTAGGATCTGTAATTTGAAAATAAACAACCGTATCAATTTGCATTGTTACATTATCTTTTGTAATTACTGGTTGTGGTTCGAAATCTTTGACAATCTCTTTTAATGATACACGATTAGAAATACGATCAAGAAATGGAATTTTAATATGTAATCCATTCTTCCATGTCTCATGATAAGATCCAATACGTTCTACAACATACGCTTTCGCTTGTGGTACTACCTTAATATTTGGTAATACTAATACAGCTACTAAAATTAATAAAATAATAAATACATCCATTTTACTTACCTACTTTCTCTACTCTTACTTTAACCCCTTCAATGGAAAGGATTTTTACTTCTGTATCGACTGGAATCATATGATCTGAAACAGCTGTCCATACTTTTCCGTCTACTTTTACTGCACCCGCATTTTTCTTGGTAATTTTTTCAATCACATACCCCTGCATTCCAATAATACGATCTAAATTTGTCCGTTCATTTCGCTCATTAACTAAAGATTGTAACTTTTTCTTTGTTGTAACTAACAACAAAATTCCGATAAGTACAAATACTCCTAATTGAATCATGAAATTATCGATAAAAAAGGATAAAATTAAGGAAAGAAGTCCACTCATCACAAACCAAATCGTTGTTAAGTTTACTGTCATTGCTTCTGCGATTCCTAAAAGAACGATAATTGCTAACCATAAATACGCCATACCATCACCCACTTTCATTATACTATTAAAGATTATATTTTACAACAAAAAAACTGTTATTTTAAAACAGTTTTTTTCACGGAATAATGTTTCAAATTTTTTTCTATTTCTTCCTTCTGTGCTGAAACAATTATTTTAGAAATAGGTACACCATAAATTTCATACTCTCTTTTATCGTGAACAAATCCATAATAATTTAATAAAAACAGATATCTTTCTTGCATTAAAGAACAATTTTCTTTAATACTTTTATTTTGATCTACTACATAATATTTTTGATCTACACGATCACGATATACTTGTGACAATTTTGGATAGATTCGAATAAACCTCATCATTGGAAATCGTTCTGTTAAGTTCATTGTTGTAAGACCTAATTCATTTACATCTACTTCATAATAATTTTCTTCTGTTTCTACTTTCATTACAGGTTGTGTTTCTTCTTCCATCTTTGAAGGAAGCAAAAAAGTTATAGAAAAAAATAGAACACTTATACTAAACAATGTTACGATTTTTTTCATCATTCACCTCGTCATTGTTAGTGTGTCCTATTTTTATAAATTTAAACTATTTTGAACGTCCTTCTTTTAATTCTTGTTCAACCTGTGCTTCTGCTTCTCTAAGTTTATTTCCAGCAGCAATCATTTCATCTAAATTTGAACCTTGTGCATGTAAATAAGCACGAATTGCTTCTAGCTCTTCTTTACTTAATTCTTTTTGTTCTGATTCTTTTTCAGTATTCTTCTCTATTTCTGTAACCCTAATTGTTACTTCAGAATCTAACGTTTGAACTTCAGGTTCTTCTTTCGTAAGTACTGGCTCCTCAGAAATAGTCTTTCCATTTTCATCCATATAAACATCTAATTTATTTTGAGCATATTTATTAACAAATTTTGAAAAATCCGAATCAAATGTTTTTACACTATGAATATACTTTTTATCTTCATCACTAAAATCTTTAAAATCATTTTTTGCACCTTGTTTAATTGCAGTATGAAGTGCTAGATCATTTAAAAATTTTATATTTTGTTGATCTTGTTTGTTTTTATGTAGATTTGAACATGTTTGTTGTAAATTCTTATTTTCTTCTAAAATCAATTGTTCTATTTCTTCTAATGAAGAATTTTGATAACCATCAATTTGTTCTTCAATAATTTTTATATCAGCATCTACATCTTTTTCTTCATTTTCCGCAATCATTTCCTCGAATAACGCTTTAGCATCTTTAGAAATTGCACGAATTTCTTCTGATGGATGTTTTTCTTTAGATTTATAGGTAGCTACTAAAGAAACTAACTCTAAAAGATCTACTTTTTGATCATTTAAAAGTTCTTTGTTTTCTTTTTCTAACAGATCAAGTTGTTCACTAAGTTTTTGAGATTCCTTAATTAATTCTACATCTTCTTTTGTCTGTAAATCTTCCTTCATCTGTTCTACTTCAGCATCAAAGTTTTTGGCATGTTTATATTTTAAACCCTCTACTGCATGTTCTGGTAATTTAATTGGTTTTGCATCTGTTTCTTTACTCTCCTCTAACTTAGGAGTATTTCCATGAACTAAATATTTTTCATATTTCTCGCTCATTTCTTCTAAATCATGTTTCCATGCTTCTAATACATCTTTTCCCTTTTCTACTTCTATTTGATCTTTTTCAGATAAATCAAAGTATTGACCATAAGTTTCTGTATAAGCATAGGCCTTTTGATAATCATTATATGAATCTACTAAAGTATTATATTTCTTCATTTCTTTTCTCTTTTTAGAGAAAATATTAAAGGCTACAATCGTTGGTATTTTTAGTTTGCGGAATTTTGTTGCGTCCAACTGTTGTTTTTTTGTTGCAGCTTCTTGTAAAAAGGCTTGATATTTTGGATTTTCCACATCAATGACATCAATCGTTGTATCAATTGTTGAAACAATATCCTCTTCTACTTTTGATGGTACTTTAGAAGAATCCTCTTTTTCATCTTTGATAGGTTCTTTTTCCTTTGCCTTAGCTAGTGGAGCTAATTGTTCATAAGCTTCTACTATCGTATCATAAACATTCTTTAGATCTTCATTCATTAAAACATTTTCATTCGTTTTATCAATATTTAATCCAAGATTTTCAATATTCGTTAAGAATACATCATAAAATCTATCTGGGGTAAGCGTCCATGTCTGAAGAATTGATAGTAACTCTTCGGTAGGAAAATCTATATATCTTTCCTTGATATGATCTAAATTTTCATCTTGTACATTTTTTCTATGATCTTCAAAAATAAACTCTAACTCTTTTAAAACACGTTGATTAACATCATTTCTTGATTTTAATAATTCTAAGATCCCTAACATTTCAAAATCTGCATTGTGGATTCTTCGTTCCATATCTTTATAATATGTATTTATTAATTCTGCCTTATCAATATCAGTTCGTATATCCATCAAATTCATTTTATGATCGTCATCTAAATTTATATTGAATTCTGCTAGCATTTGTTCTAACATATTTTCATTATAAAATTCTGTCAAGAAAAGATAACTATCATTTAAATTTTTTAAGTTATAATCAAATACAACAAATCCGATTCCTTTATTTGCTAAAGCATCAAGGTTATTAAGATCTTTCTTTAAATAATTAGCAGCTTGTTGTAATCTTGTTAAAACCATCTTTCTTCCATTTGTTAAATCATGGTTAAGGTCTTCTAATGAAAGATTTGCAACCCCTAAGATCGCAGCTCTTTCTTGTTCACTATAAGTCTCAAGATGAATACAGTTACTTTCAAGCGTTTTTAAACTAGTAATAAACGCTAAAAGTTCTTGATTGCTTCCATCATCTTTTCTAAATGTTTCTAAAGATAATCTAAAGTCTTGATATACATCATCTAATACGTTTGCTGTTACTTTTTGTTCTTCTGTTAAAGTAACTTCTTTTTCTTGAGCGATTTCATCCATCGCTTCTTTTAACATATCAATATAATTTATTTCTTGTAAAGCTTCCACTTCTGCTAGTGATTTTACATATTGTTTTAAAATATCAAAGAAAGCTTGTTTTTTTGCCTCAATAACTTCTAAAGATACGTTCTCAGTTCCTAAAACCATTTCTTGAACACGACCACTTTCCCAAACCATATCTAAATCACTTTGAGAAATTTGTCCTTGCATTCTAAGGTCAGATGTCATCTTTAAACATAACGTGTGATCAATTCCATAATATGCTTCTAAACCACCAATTTGGGTTGGTTCCCTATCTTCGGTAGGAGAGATTTCTTCCTCTGTGATCATTTCTTCTTTTTCTTGTTGTTTTTGTGGAACTTCTAACTCACGAAGTTGTTGATCTAATTGAGCTACAAGGCGATGATCTCCACGACAAATAGGCATAAGTCGAATAAAAATGTTTCGATCATTTTGTAGATCTTCCACAATCTTATCAATTTCATCTGGACGCACATAACTTACTGCATTTTTAATGATCTCTTCTACTTGTCCTTTAAAATTTTCCATTTCTTGATTCATAAGTTTCACTCCTTATTTTCTTTAATCACACTGCGCATAACATCTTTTATTTTTGTCCATTCTTCATCTGATTCTACATTTTCTAAATGATATCCTTCTTCATCTTTTATAACCATAGAAGTATAAACCGTTACCAATCCTCTTTCATCTTTTTCATTAAATGTATAAATTATATAATCTTTACCATTTTCTTTTAATGTGAAGTATAAAAGGACTTCAGCATCCGCAACGGTTCCATCTTCTTTTGTTACACGAATTGTTTCTTGTTCTTTCATAATATCCTCCTTATTATTCATTATAATTAATTATAACATAGGCCAAAAAAAAACACAATCAATTGACTGTATTTTCTCTTATTTCATACATACTTTACAAAAAATTTGATATTCTCGTTCAGGATATTTTATTTTTCTACTTTTCGCTGTTGTTCCTGTAAAATTTGTTGTACCAACATGATGTCTACGATATAAATTATTTTCTTCTGGACGAAGTTCATGATATAAAAGATATGCTTTTTCTAGTAATTTGGGCTGATTCATTAATTTTGAAATCTCAATCATTTCAAAAACGTGCTCTTTATGTGTTTGTAAATACCCACGTTCAACTTTCGCAAGTTCAATATCAAACACATGATTTAAGAAAGAACTTACACGTCCAACAAAATTTTTTTCTAAAGTAAATGGCGTTGTTGGATTTGAAATAATACGTTGAAAGTAATCACTACGATTTGATCGCTTAAAAAATTCTACCAATTCTTGATAAATTTTATGATATAGATCTTGGTCTTCATCGGTCATTTTGTTCCACTCATAATGTTTAAATCGACAAATCATTTCTAATAATTCACTACAATAAGCAAATCTTCCATTATCAACAACAAAGAAAGGCTCTTCTACATATTCTAAATTATTAAAATAAGTTTTATATAATTCTTTATTTTGTTTTAAGACATCCATACCAAAAACTTCAATATATTCTTTAAAACGATCACTAAGTTCATACTCTAAACGATTTCTTTTACTAATCCATTCATCATAATCTGGATACTTCATAATATCTAAAAAACGTTTTGAAGTCATAAATTGTTGAAATCCTGTTAAAGACTGAAATAATAAATTTTGGGTAAATAATTCCCCATTTTTTTCAGATAATTGTTGTAACACTTTACGTTTATGATAAAGTGTTTCATTAATATCATCACGTAATGAAACTAGCGTTTCTGTTAAGGTTACACCATTTTCCAAATAAGCATAAATACGTGTCTTAAATAACTCTTGTGCTTCTTTTAATTCACTTGTGGTAGGTGTTGCATCTTTACTAATTAATGCACTTCTTAATGAATCGCTACCATGCCAAATATAATTTAGTGTTTCTTCTTCTAGAAAACCAAATTTCAAATCATGATCCATCTTCATTGCTAGGGTATGATCAATATGATATGTTTGACAAAATTCCCTTAATTCTTCTAATTTTAGTTCATTAATCTTTTTCATGTTTGGCACCCTCCTGTTTGTTATTACTATTATAATACAAATAATAATGAAATGAAATATTTTTATTAAAAAAAGAACATTTTGTTTTAAAAAGAAAAAAACGAGAGCTTTTACACTCTCAAAAATGAAATTTCTTGTAACCTATCACTTGATAATCAACACATTAAACCTACAGTATTACCCATTCTCCATTTCTTTTTCCATTCTTTCTATCAATTAAATCTTTTTCTTGCATTTCAATCATTCTTGTTTTTACAGTTCGTACAGATTTACCAATAGATTTAGCTATTTCATCTTGTGTCATTCTTGGATTTTCTCTAATTACATTTAAGATTGCTTGTTCTTCTAAAGTGCAATTTTTGCACTTTGAGTCTCCCTCTTTTGCACTTTGGGAATAATCAATATGGGTATATCTATTTTTTAATTCATAATTGGAATTTGATAAAAGATTATAAAAGAATTTTTCTAAATAAGAAATATCCTCAAATATGTTGTTTTTAAAATTTTTGTAATTTGCTCTAACTAATGAATTTCTAAAATACCAGGAATTTTCTGCAAAAACTTCATCATTAATATTAAAACCAAAAGTTCTTAAATATTTTATCATAAATACAGCAGTTGTTCTTGTATTGCCTTCACAGAACGGATGAACTTGCCAAATATTTGAGGTAAAACGACATAAATGTTTGATAGATTCCTCTAGTGAAAGATTCTTATATGAGAATTTTTTTTCTTGTTCGAAGTCATACTCTAAAGCAGGCATTATCGTTTCAAATGAAGCATATGTAACTGTATCCCCATTTAAAATCCACTCATCTTTTGTAAAATTATAATCTCTAATAATCCCCGCATATTTATAAACACCTGTAAACAATTTTTTATGAATACTTATTAATTCCGTTGGATTAAAATTAAATGATTTATCACTTAATATTTCAGTAATTTTCACGGACACTTTATCAGCCTCTTCACTATCTTCTTCTTCCACATTTTTTCTTCGATCAGATGCCTTATAATATTCATTAATCCTAACTTTGACTTGTTCCAAGTCAATTTTTCCCTCAATATGTTCTTTGGCAGTTTCTACTAAATAATTTGAAGGCTTTAAACCGTCAACATCTTGAAGTCCTATCGCAGTTTCCCATACTTTTGTCTTTTCAACTTGACTAGGTTCACCCTGTTTTATATATTCTGATAATTCTAAATTCCATTTTTCTTTTTTCTCCATATTAATAATCCTCCTAGATATTAATATTATACCACTTTTTCCCTATTTTATCAATTTCAAAGTGCAATTTTTGCACTTTGAAATTGATACATTTGCACTTTGAAATTGATTTCTAACACCCTCCAAGAATTATAAATTATCTACTTTTACCAACTACATTTGAATCTTCCAACGCCATATCTGGTAAATCAAATAAGTCATATGATTGCACAACAGACTCTAAAATTAGATTTTGTTGTTCCATTGTGGGTAGTTGAATTGTTTGTTCAGCTGATCGCAATATTGAACTAAATAAGCAACAGCTTCTACTGTTGGTACAATATTAGAATAATCATATTCATTATTTATTACTGCTTGTGATGTAAAATTATCATTCATACGAAGTTTGGAAATTCAATATTTTTCAATGATTAAAAAAACATAAATAAAGAAATCCAACAAAAAATTTTGTTGGATCTCATTCATCTATGTTATTCCCCTATCACTTCTAAATACTCATCTAACAATTTGTTTTCTTCTTTTACTATTAAGTTAATAAAATCTGTATAATCATGGTTTACCATTGCTTTATCTAAAGCATCATAATATTTTAATCTTATATCTGCTTTAAGGATGATTGGCAAGTATCCATTTTTCATAGCTTCAAAATTCATTAATAATCTTGCTGTTCTTCCATTTCCATCGACAAATGGATGAATAAATACAAATTCACCATGCAATAAAGCAGACCTTATTAATGGATGATAATGATTCCATGCTTCATATCTATGCATTAATTTTTCCATTTCATCTGGTACTTTTATGTAATCTACAGGTATTTGTGATGCACCTGAAATCTTAACATTTTCTAATCTATATTTTCCGGCATTTTCATTGTCTATTTCTTTTAAAATTAAACTATGAATATTTTTAATATTCCATTCTGTTAGATCAGCAGAATTTTTAACAAGATCTTCTAAAAATAATATTGCATCCCTATGATTAATTACTTCCAAATGCTCTTTCACTGATTTTCCACCGATGGTAATACCCTCTAAAACAACTTTTGTTTCTCGCAATGTTAATGTATTTCCTTCAATCGCATTACTGTGATATGTCCAATCTAAAATATTATTTTCTTCTAACGATTTAAGTGTTGAAGCTGGTAATGGTCTTTTACTATTTAATTTGGCTAGTTTTTCATCTACTTCTTTAAAATAATCTTCTGGTAAGTTGATTTTAAATTCTATCTCATCTTTAAATCTTTTATCGACTGGTTTATTAGTATCATCCGGGATATTCCATGTTGTTCCAATCTTTGTTGCACCTTCAATTCTACCATCTTGAATTAATTGTCTAATCCTTCTTTCACTAATATTCCATTTTTCACTGGCTTCTCTTATTTGCATGATAGTCACCTCTTTATACAATAATACCGTTTTCGGAACAATATGTCAATATATTTTATTCCGTCATTGGAATATTGTACACAGTATTAAAGTTTTTAGTCATCTATCTGTTAAATATTTTTATTTATAGCGTTGTAGTACTTTAATTTAAAGCAACAAAAATGAGAGCTTTCGCTCTCTTCAGGGGGTTATAATATTCTCACCTTACATCGTAAGAATATACTGCGTGATATCTTCACGCTATAGTAAATATAACAAGTTTTATTTAGAAAGTCAATGTGTAAATTCAGGTGTTTACATCCGTTTTACAATTAATCCAATTGACTTAATGTTTGTAAAAAAGGATAAGCTCCAGAGTCCATGTTATGTTTAAACTCTTCGGTATGTAAATAAGCTTCGCTATCTTCTTTGGCTTTTAATAGAATATTAAAATCTTGTTTAATATTCGCTACTTTAAAACTTAAATCTCCACTTTGTCTTACCCCAAAAAGATCCCCACTTCCACGAAGTCTAAAATCTTCTTCACTAATTTTAAATCCATCCGTAGTTTTGGTAAGAATATCTAAACGTTCTTTTTCTAAATCACTCATTAAAATACAAGTGGAAGGTAAATCGTTTCTTCCTACACGTCCGCGTAATTGATGAAGTTGTGATAATCCAAAACGATATGCATCAAAAATAACCATGACCGTCGCATTTTTTACATCAACACCTACTTCAATGACCGTAGTACTAATTAAGACTTGAATTTTGTTTTCTTTAAAGTCTTCCATAATTTGTTTTTTTTCTTCCTCTTTCATTTTTCCATGAAGTGAAGCAACTTGAAAATGTGCACCAAAAGCTCGTTTAAATTTTTTCTCTAGGACTTCTACATTTTCCATTTGATTTTCTTCGTTATCTTCAATTAAAGGAGCAACCACATAAGCTTGTCTTCCCTCTTTTAATTCTTTAAACATAAAGGATAAAACTTCTTTCATTTCCTGATTCTTTTTTAATACTGTTTTCACAGGTTTTCTTCCAGATGGCATCGTATGAATACTACTTACATCCATATCCCCATAAAGTGTTAGTGCATAGGTTCTAGGAATTGGTGTCGCACTCATATATAAAATGTCAGGAGCTACCCCTTTTTCTTTTAAACGACTTCGTTGATTTACACCAAAACGATGTTGTTCATCCGTAATCACAAGTCCTAAATTATGATAGGTTACTTCTTCACTAATTAATGCATGAGTTCCGATTAATACATCAATTTTTCCTGTTTCTAATTTTTGATAAATCTCTTTTTTTTCTTTTTTGGTTAAACTTCCCGTTAAAAGAGCTACCTCAAATTGATCCTTAAACAGCTTTTTGATATTTTGATAATGTTGATGAGCAAGAATTTCCGTAGGCGCCATTAAGGCACTTTGATAACCACTAAGCGCATTCATATACATGGCGATAATTGCGACAATGGTTTTTCCACTACCTACATCTCCTTGAAGGAGACGATTCATTTGATATGGACTTGTTAAATCATTATAAATACTTGTTACGGCTTTTTCTTGATCAGAGGTTAAGGAAAACGGTAAAGCATGAATAAAGTCTGAAACATCTTCAAAAGAACAAGTTCTTGAAAGACCTTTTTGATGATGTTTTTGACGTTTTAAAAGATTCATCTTTAACATATAAACAAATAACTCTTCATATTTCGTACGTAACAAGGCTTTTTTTAAACTTGTTTTTTCTTCTGGATGATGTAGAACTTCGATGCTTTGTCTTTTAGAAAGAAAATGATATTGTTCGCTAAGCGTTGATGGAATGTAATCTGGAACATCTTTTATTTTGATTAAAGCTTGATCAATTAATTTTTGTAATTGTTTTGTCGTTATCCCTTCAACTTTATGATACACACACATCATTTGTTCTTTTTCTAATTTAGATAACCATAAATCACTCGCAGTAATGCGGTTGTGTAAAAGATCTATTTTCCCACGAACCGTAACTTCCTTTCCAATCGTTAAATGTCTTTTCATAAAACCACGATTAAAAATACTAATTTGAAAGAACCCTGTTCCTGTATTTAATTGAAACGTCATACGATCCATTTTCCCACGAAAACGATAACAGTTTGGTAAGGTTTCAACAATACCTGTAAGAGTTACTTTATCCCCATGTTGAACCAATGCCCAATCACTGAGTGCAAGAGTTTCATAACGAAAAGGATAATATTCCACTAAATCTTCTACGGTATAAATATGTAATTTATGTAACATTTCTTCCGTCTTAGGTCCAACACCAGATAATTCTTTTAACTCCATGGGATCTCCTCTTTCCTAAATCTATTATAGCGAACATAAGTTTTGTAGTCAATAAAATTTTCATTTATTTCAAAAATTTTCAGAAAACTGCTTGACAAAAAAGTATTTCTGAGTTAGTATATAAATCGCCAATTCGGATTAGGCGAATTGGAGCTAGTATCACACTAGCCAACCCCTTTTTATTCTTTTATTTGGACGACTTCGGTCGTCCTCTTTTTTTTACAAAAAAAAGGGATAATCCCTTTTAAAAATTCTTTAGAAACTGTAAACTTCGAACAATTACTTGATATTTATCAAATCGTTTTTCTACTTTTCCTACGACGCGAATCATATCCCCTACTTTTAATGTAGAATATTTATTAAACACCATTGGGAAAAGGACGAAATCTAACGTGTGAATTTCATCTGATCCCGTGACAAAACACATTTCATCTCCCTTTTTCGTAGAAATTTTCTTTACATGATCTACTAAAACAATGATTTCAATCGTTTTGTCAAAATAAGAAGGGATCTCTTCAATGGAACATTTTACGCCAGTTTTATTTCGACTTTCTGTTACTGGATGATTACTAAAGTAAAAACCAAAGACTTGTTTTTCTAACGTCATCAGTTCCATTTTCGTATATTCATCTACTTCTTTAATCATTGGTTTTTCAACAAATGATTCATCTAATTCACGAATTAGTTCTGCATAACCTAACATTAATTCAAGGTTTTCAACTAGCGTTTTTTTATTCATTCCAAAAGAATCAAAAACACCTGCATAAATTAAGTTTTGCATTGTTTTCTGATTTAATATTTTACCATAACATCTACGACAAAAATCATAAAAATCCTTAAATAGGCCCTTTTTTCTTTCTTCAATAATTGTTTCAAGTGTCCTTCCACCAACATTTTTAACAATGGACAGTGGAAATAAAATTTTACCATCAACAATTTCATATTGACTTGTACTTTGATTGATATCAGGTTTCATAATTTCGATATGATTTAATCGACATTCATAGATATATTCCCTTGTTTTCGTTTCACTTCCCAGTACACTAGAAAGTAGACTAGTCATAAAATAATTTTTGTAATGAGCTTTTAAATAGGCCATGCGATAAGCAACAACAGCATACCCAATAGAGTGAGATTTATTAAAACCATACGAAGCAAATTTATCGATGAGTGCGAAAATTTCTTCGCTTAATTCTTTGGTATATCCTCGCTTCATACTTCCCTCAATAAAACGAGATTTTTCTTTTTCCATAACTTCATGTTCTTTTTTACTCATAGCTCTTCTTAACACATCTGCCTCAGCATAACTAAAGCCTGCCATGACTCTAGCCACTTGCATAACTTGTTCTTGGTAAATCATAATACCATAGGTAGATTTTAAAATAGGTTCTAAAGAAGGATCAGGGTATGTTACTATTTCTTTTCCGTGCTTACGACCAATATAAGTATCAATACTTCCCATACTAGCTGGACGAAAGAGCGCAAGGGCTGCGCTTACATCTTCAAACGAACTAATTTTTAATTTTCTTAAAAAATTCATCATTCCTGCGGATTCAAATTGAAAAATACCTACAGTGTTTACCTTTGTAAAAATACGTGTAGCTTCTCTATCTTCTAATGGAATTTCATCAAAATTGATGCTTATCCCTTCATATTTCAAAATTAAATCTAAAATACGATGAATAAGCGTTAAATTTTTCAGTGCTAAAAAGTCCATTTTTAAAAGTCCTAGGGACTCTAAATATTTCATAGAGTATCCCGTTAAATAAAAATCATCTCTAGATTGATATAAAGGAATCACCTGATCTAATGGATACTTACACATAACAATACCTGCAGCATGAATCGTTGTATGACGTTTTAATCCTTCTAAGCGTAGTGCGACTTGATATAGCTTTTGATACTTAACATCGATCGCTAGATGTTCCTTTAATGCTTTATTTTTGTCAACATTTTCTTTTAATGTCAAACGATTATCAATCATCTTACAAATAATATCAATTTCTTTTAAAGAAAGATCCATTACTCTTCCCACATCACGGATTGCTTGTCTTGCCGCAAGAGTTCCAAAGGCGATAATTCCAGCAACATTTTTAAGTCCATATTTTTCTACACAATAAGAGATGACTTCTTCCCTACGTTCATCTTCAAAATCAATATCAATATCCGGCATTGTAACACGTTCTGGATTTAAGAAACGTTCAAATAATAAATCATATTTAATTGGATCAATGGTTGTAATATTTAGGCAATAAGAAACTAAGGAACCACCCGCACTACCACGACCTGGACCTACTAAGATACCATGATCTTTCGCATATTTTACATAATCCCATACGACTAAAAAGTAGTTACAAAATCCCATCTTTTTAATAATATCTAACTCATATTTTAAACGTTCCTGGTATACTTTACTAACAGTATTTCCAAAGATACGACGAAGTCCTACCACACATAATTTTTTTAAATAAGTATAACTATCCATATTCTCTGGGCATTCATAAATAGGAAGAAGATCTCTTCCCATAGGAATTTCTACATGACAACGATCTAAAATTTCCTGCATATTCCTTTGATCTTCGATAGGAATATTTTTCATTTCTTTCATCGTTATATAATGAATTGGAATGGATGACTCTGGTACTTCATCTAAGGTTTTTCCCATACGAATCCCATGAAGATAATGTACATAGGGAGTATCTTCTTTTTTTAAGCAAAGGGTCTCTCTAAAAAATACTTTAGGTAAAGGACTAGATACTTTTCGCTCTTCTAACGTTCTATATCCAACATAAAGATCGGGATAAATTTTTTGAATGATATCAATGATATCAAAAGAAGAAACTGGTAAGACACATAGTAAATGTTCATGGTATTGATCTAAAAGATCTGGCGTAAGTTCCCCTTCACTACTATGGGTCGCTAATTTTAATAAATTTTCATAACCCAAAGAGTTTGTAGCATACAACACCAATGGTTGTTTTAAAAGGGATACCGTAAGACCAATGACTGGTTTGATATTATTTTTTACACATAAATTATAAAACTTCATCACACCAAAGAGGGATTCATCTGTAATCGTTAAACAAGAGATTCCTTGTTCTTTGGCCATCGTTACATAATCCTCGATACGAATTAAGCTTGTTAATAAAGAATACTCTGTTTTTACATATAAAGCCGGTTGCATCATTGTCTCACCACCTATTACTAGTATACCATGATAATGTCCTTTAGTTTTATAAAATCTTTCTAAAAAAACAAACGATCTTTATTTAAATCGCTTGTTTCATAAAATATTTACAAATTTTTCGGTTTCCTACCGTACTTTCTATTGGTTCATCGTAAAAATCACTTAAATCAAAAACTTTACTTAAGGTATCCTCATCACTGCTGGTTGTATATAAACTTACCATATTCATCACAAGGTAAAATTCCACTTCTTCACAAGCGAATGTAACAGGAATTTTATTTTTATCAATACGTCCGAATGAAACCTTAAAATTTTCAACATTTAAATACTCATAAGTCCCATGATTATTAATAGTTACCGTCACATATCCTACTTTTCCCTCATATGTTTGATTCTCTAAAGCATGAATACTAGAAAGACCTAGGATATCTAATTTAACATCTATTCCTCCACTAATAATAGATTGGTCAATCATGGTAGGATAAAAATCCACTTTCATTTGGACTGTAACAATACTATCATCTTTATACATACGTTGTTTAAAATTCAACTCTTGCATTTTAAGTTCTACTTCGTGTTGTTTTAATTTAATCATTTTAATCACCTTACTATCTGGAGAATAAAAACATCTGAACAAACTCAGATGATTCATCTATATATAGATTACCATAAAAGTAAGGCCGAAGCAAGGGATTAATGTTCTAATTTCTTTTCAACCTTCTTTACCAACATTCTTTAATTTATCCATTGTTTATCCAATCATCTAGTAAGCTATCTTGTACATTTTTATCACTACGATGATAGAATAATAAACTAATAAAATCTTTACATTCTTCGGACAATCCTTGATCTTTTAATTTTTTATCTTTTCTAAAGATGACCTCTTTTTTTGAATCCGCAGCTTTCATGCTTAGCTCAGATATTAAATCCTCTGATATTTCATTGATATATTTTTCATCTAAATAAAATAATGTCATTAAAATTTCTTTAGCTACATCATTACTTAGCTCTTCCACCATATTCATTCTCCTTACTACTCGTTAATTCTTTTAACCTATGAATTAACTTTTTCATTTTAGATACCTTTCTTGTTCGTGCGACTTCTTCCAATTCTTGATCGCTTATTCTTTCTTTTGTCTTCTCTCTATTTTTAATAAAATTTTTGTATCTTCTAGAACTAAATTTGACATATTTTAAATCCGTAGTATAAATAAATTTATTTTCTAAGTTACTCATTCCTAATACTTTAATTTGTTTCTGGTTAACCATTTTTTCTACTAGTTTTACTTTATCTTTTGGTACGCATATACATCTTATTCTCTCTACTGGATAATCATTTAAAACACCAATTTCTGATAGATCAGAAGTCACATTAAATACTTTTTCTTCTGCGATATCACTTTCTGTAGTTCCAAAGATGACTGGAAAATCAAGTTCATAATCACGATCTATAGCTGATATTAAAGAATAACTTTGAGCAATTTCAAATACATCCGTAAAACTGATAAAATCTCTTTGTTCTTTTGTTCTTGACCATAGTTCACCTGTAGTTACTCGAATATTTTCTTCCTCTAATTTTTTACCACAATGTAAGCCATATTTTAAAATGCCAGGTAACGCATTTGCATTCGTACCGTGAAAAATATTAATATGATTTTCTTTAAGTACTTCAAATGTTTCTGGATCATTTAAATAGAGATAAGCCATTGATGATCTTCTTAATCGTTCAGTATGAGGATTATTTTCCCTATGAATATTGGGACGAAGTGAATATCCGTCCACACCACCATCATATAATATTTTTGTTAAATTCTCTTTTATTTCATCTTCTACATCTAAATTTAGGAAGCTATCACATATCTCTTTATATTTATCATCTTCCATGATTTGTTCAAAACTATATTCTGAATACTTCATATCATCACCTACTATTTCTTTTATTATATCACAAAAAAATTAACGTTTTAAAGTTAATTTTTTACCTTTCATATCTAGAAATATTTAGTAAAATGCCAATACCTATCATAGTAATTAATAAACTAGAGCCTCCGTAACTCACGAAAGGAAGTGTCACTCCAGTGACAGGAATAAGTCCTACCACAACGCTTAAGTTTAAAACCGTTTGGAAAGCTAATCCGAAAGTAATTCCAAAGGCTAAATATTTACCAAACAAATCGTTTGCTTGTCTAGCAATTTTAAAGCCTTGATAAATAATGATTAAAAATAAAGTACTAATAATAATAACACCTAAAAATCCAAATTCTTCGCTTATAATAGAAAAAATAAAGTCTGTTTGGGGTTCTGGTAAGTAAAAATGTTTTTGTCTGGAATTTCCAAAACCATAACCTAAGAGTCCACCTGGACCAATCGCATAAAGGGATTGAATAATTTGAAATCCACTACCTAGGGGATCTTGCCAGGGATCTAGGAAGGATAAAATACGTTTTAGACGATATGGGGCGGCGATAATTAATCCAACAATACCAGCAAACCCAATTGCTCCCAATTTAAGAAAGAATTTAAAATCAACGCCACCAACAAAGAGTAAGCCAATAATAGTCATGACCAAAATCATCCCAGTCCCAAAGTCTGGTTGTAACATAATTAATCCGAAGGTAAATAAGGTAATCCCTAAAATGGGGAGTACTCCCTTTTTAATATCTGAAAGATTGCGTTCATTGTTCACTAAATATTTTGAAGTAAAAATAATTAAAGCTAGTTTGGTAAATTCACTAGGTTGAATTCCAAAAGAACCAATGCCAAACCAACTACGGCTTCCATTACGAACAGTTCCAATTCCTGGAATAAGGACAAGAACAAGCAACACGAGGCAACCAATAAATAAGGTATTGGATCGTTTTAAGTAGATTTGGTAATCAATTTTACTAACGATGTTCATTAATACAAGCCCAACAAGAAAGAACAAGCCTTGATTTTTTATAAATTTAAATGGATCATTAAATTTATATTCTGCCCAAATATTCGAGGCTGAATAAATCATTAAAAGACCAAATAAAGAAAGAAGAATCACACTTCCCAAAAGTAAATAATTTACTCTTTTTTTCACGATATCCTCCCCCTTTATATCCATGTACTAAATATTAGAGATATTAATGAAGCAATAAGCCCAATCACCCAAAATAATTTGACAATATCACGTTCATTCCATCCTTTTTTTTCAAAACTATGGTGAATGGGTGCCATTAAAAACAAGCGTTTGTGTGTCAGTTTATAATAGAATCTTTGTAAAATTACAGATACGGTTTCAATAACAAAGACTAGTCCAATAATCACCAATAATAACTCATGACGAGTTAAAATTGCATAGGTTCCTAGAGTTGCACCTAATGCTAAGGATCCTGTATCTCCCATAAATACTTTGGCAGGGCTGACATTAAAGACAAGGAATCCTAAGAGAGATCCGACAAGAAGAAAAGCAAATATTGCCATATCTTCATATCCTTCAAGCCAACCTGTATTAATACTAATAATACCAAAGGTTAAGAAGGCAATTAAAGATAAACCACCAGCGAGGCCATCTAGGCCGTCCGTTAAGTTTACTGCATTACTACTTGCTAGTAAAACAAAGAGAATAAATAAGCCATACCACCAACCGATATTTATTTTTAAACCAAAAGTGTGAATCCAAAGAAGGGGTTCATTCCCAGCCACACTAAATAAATAAAAGAAGATCACAGCTATGATTAACTCTCCACATAATTTTTCGCTTTCTGTTAAACCTTTATTATTATTTCTTTTAATAATTAAATAATCATCTAAAAAGCCAATAAAGGCATAACCTATAAAGGTAATTAAGATAATCATCATACTGTAATTCATTTCTACTTTACCTAAAAGAAATAATAGAAGATATGTAAAAACTGTTGGAAAAATAAAGATAATTCCACCCATGGTTGGGGTTCCTACCTTTTTTTTATGGGCTTCTTCTAAATAAATACTAAGACGTTGAGAAGCATGAATTTTTTTTAAAAAAGGAATGGCTATTACTGCAAATAACACTGAAATTAAAAAGCTAATCATTAACGCTATAACCATTTTTGTAAGAATTAACATAATTCCTCCTAACTATTTAACATTAAGCGAACAGTCTCTCCTTCATAGATTCGCTCACCAGCGCTTGGACTTTGATAAGTAACTACACTTCCATTTCCTGAATATTCAACTTTAAATCCTTTTAACTCTTTTACTGCATCTTCTTTGGATTTTCCAACGACATTTGGAACAGTTGCATATTTTTGATCTCCATAATTATATTTTTTTTCACTTGCACCTTTACGTTTTGACATATTTAAAATAGAAATAGAATCTTCTAAAATATTTTTAACAATAGGTGCGGCAATGGTTCCACCATACTGGGTAATTCCTTTCGCATTATCAATCGCTACATAAACAACAATCTCAGGGTCATCTGCAGGCATAAACCCCATAAATGATACAATATAATTTCCAACCATATAACGTCCATCTTGTACTTTTTGAGCCGTTCCTGTTTTCCCACCAACACGATATCCATCAATAAATGCAGGTCTTCCTGTTCCATTCGTAACAACACTTTCCAAGGTTTCACGTACCTTTTTACTTGTTTCTTTGGTAATAACCTGTCTTACTTTCGTTGGCTTATTTTCTAATACCACTTGATTAGTTTCTGGTTCATTCAAGCTTTTTACGATGTAGGGTTTTAGTAAGGTTCCACCATTAATAGCCGCACTTACAGCGGTAATTTGTTGAATTGGTGTAACAGAAACACCTTGACCAAAGGCAGTGGTCGCAAGTTCAACAGGACCTACCCGGTCAAGAGAAAATAAAATACCATTCGCTTCCCCATTTAAGTCTATTCCCGTTTTTGTACCAAAACCAAAGTTTTTAATATACTTAAATAATGTTTCTTTCCCAATACGTTGTCCTAAAACAACGAAGCCTGGGTTACAAGAATTTTCAACCACTTGTAAAAAGGTTTGGGTTCCATGTCCTCCATGTTTCCAACATTTAATACGAGCATTTTCAACCTGAATAGATCCCCCATCGGTAAATTGTTCTTTTTCTAAATCTACTTTATTTTCATTTAAAGCTGTCGCAAGGGTAATAATTTTAAATGTTGATCCTGGTTCATAGGTTGCCCAAATAGGAAGATTTCGACCTGTTACTTCCGTTGTATAATCTTGATAATGCGCTGGATCAAAATTTGGTCTTGATGAGATCGCTAAAATTTCACCAGTTTTGGGATTCATGGCTAATCCTAGTGCTTGATCTGGATTATATTTTAAAACTGCATTATCTAATTCTCTTTCTAGGGAAGATTGAATTTCATTATTAATCGTTAAGGTCATATTCACACCATCTTGCGGCTGTTCATAGACTTCATTTAAATCCAGACGATTCCCCTTCGCATCACTAAAGTATTTAATCGCACCATATTCCCCTGTTAAATAAGAATCATACATGAGTTCTAATCCACTTAACCCTTGATTATCAATTCCAACGAATCCTAAGGTATGTGATAATGTTTTTCCTAAGGGATAGTTTCGCTTAGATTCTTTTACTAAATAAACACCTGGTAATTTTAATGCACTAATTTTATCTGCAATTTCATAAGAAAGACGTCTTCCCTCTGGATGTACACGTTCAATGGATGATTTTTTAGAAACATGTGCCATCATATCTTTCATATCAACATTTAAAATTTCTGCGAGTTGTTTGGCGGTATTTTCTTTATCCTTAATTTGGTTTGGAATTAAAACTAAGGAAGTTGTCGTTAAATTATTCGCAAGAACTTCCCCATTTCGATCATAAATAATTCCTCGGTTTCCCTCAATTGGTAAATTACGACTCCAAAGATTTGATGCATACCCATTTAATCTTTTATAATCAAATACTTGCGTATAAAATACCTTTCCAATAATGAGAACAAAAACGAAGATAATAAAGAAAAGTACGACTTTAATTCGATTGTGTATATGTTTAAAGAACATGTCCTCACCTCTTCTTTACTATATGAAAAACACATAAAAAAAAGTACAAGCAATGTTGTACTTTCTAAGAAAACTTTAAGTTTTCATTTATTTATATTTTAATTCACCCATACGAGAGGTTGGTACAAAACCAGCTTCTGATGAAAGAACATCTGGAATACGATTTACAATCGTTGCACAAGTAAGTTCGACGGTTGCTGGTCTTGTGATTACCATATTGGTATCTGGTTCTCCAAAAATGGTCCAATCATTACGATCAACGTCTTCTTTAGCATAAACTTTTCCAATACATTCAGTTTCTAGTGTAATACCTTCTTCGGTTGTTGTTACGACAACCGCACTCATTCCCGTTGCCATTCCTTTTTTTACAACCATATCAAGCGTACTAGAAGTAATATCATGATCACTAGTTTGTGGCACGCATTGTTGCGTTTGACTTAAGACATGAAGACCTAATTTATCGCAAAGCCAGCCATTCACATTCCACATATAACTAGGTGCATAGTCTCCTTTATTAATAATTTCATTTCGCTCTTCTTCGGTGATGTTATCGACACTAGCGACTTCTTTATCAAATTCTTCTAAAGTAAGTCCAGCCCCATGTGCACGCGCAAGAGCAATTCCATAGTCTTCTACATTATAAGAAGAACTTCCTTTAATTTTAGTAATTTTATGTGTACTTCCAGCAAGAGTTGAAATTAAATTTCCCCAGAAAGCATCTTGATATCCACTTCCCGTAATTGTACAACCATGTTCTTTGGCAAGTGCATCAATTTCTTCCGTAAGTTTTGGTGATGAGTTAAACGGATAAAAAGCTTCCTCACATGTTGTAATAGCGTTAATTCCTAACCTGGCACATAAAAGTAAAACATCTTTACAATCTTTCATTAAACTCATCGTTGTTATAATACAAATATCGGGTTTTACTTCCGTTAACATCGCTTCTGCATCAAGCGGAGATACAATAGTTACTCCAGTATCTTCTATGTCTAAAAGAGAACTAATATCTTTTCCAATAACCTCTGGATTGATATCTACCGCTCCTACAATTTTACCACCACGTTCCATCACATAACGCATGGTATAACGCGCCATTTTACCACATCCATATTGAACTACACGAACATCTTTCATTCTATCCCTCCTTATTATGAATACTTACATTATATCACACTTTGATTTATTTTACCCATTTTCAACTTATTTATTTAATATAAAAAAGTGAATCTTAATTCACTTCTATTTTCCATAAACCATGTTGATTACAATAAGAATAAATCACCGCATCCTCGATCTTAGGAAATGTAACTACAGCTTCTTTTCCAGGTACTAATTTTTTTACCATTTCTTCTTTTTCATTTACAAGTCCAATCCACATAATATAATGATCCTCATTCATCACATGAGGTACTGTTACAACAATTTTATCTTCCTTTTGTTCATAAGTAGGAAGATGTTTTTCACTTGCATAATCCTTAGAATTACAATGAACCTCTTCCATTACTTTCCCACAGCACATCATAGGACCATCTTCGACTACTCTCACTAGAGCTCCACAAATTGGACATCTTTTGAATACGATTTCTTTTTTCATTCTATTCCTCCTTATTTCTAATCATGTTTTTAAAAAACTTTGTAAGCCTATAAAGTTATAAGCATTCAAAAAAATCATGCTTATATTTATAGTTTATCATAATTTTTTATAGAATAAAAGAACTTACAAAAAGATAAAAAGATTGTCAAATAAATAAAAATAGCTTATAATATAGTGTATAAAATAATTGGGAGGAAAGGTTGTAACCCTTTATTAGCGCCTGACCCTTAGGGGTGACGAGGAATAATAGGTATCGAAATTTCGGCGGATCCTATTACGGCTATGTAGTCGTTAGATATATGACAAAAAGTAAAATCAACATTACAACAAAGAATATATCACACATTGTTTTTTAGTATACACAAATTTAGGAGGAACAAAACATGTGTGGAATTATTGGATATAACGGAAAGGAAAAAGTTATACCTATTTTAATAGATGGATTAAAATCCTTAGAATACCGTGGATATGACTCTGCGGGAATTGCTTATTTTAAGAATAACAATATTGAAATGACCAAAGAAGTTGGTCGCATTAAAGAATTAGAAAAAATAATAAAAGATGAGGCTGCTTATATTGGGATTGGACATACAAGATGGGCAACGCATGGAAAACCAAATAAAACAAATGCTCATCCTCATAAAGTGGGAACAGTGACACTGGTTCATAATGGAATTATTGAAAATTATGAGAGTTTAAAAGAAGAGTTACAAAAGAAAGGATATCATTTTCTTTCAGACACAGATACCGAAGTTGCGGCTGGAATGTTAGATGATACGTTAAAATCATCCAAAGATATGATTGAAGCTTTAAGTACTGTTCAATCAATATTCACAGGTTCTTATGCATTTGGAATTTTACTTGATCAAGAACCAGATACCTTATATGCGATGAAAAAAGATAGTCCTTTAATTATCGGTGTAAAGGAAGACGGTTATTTTATTGCATCAGATATCCCAGCAATTTTAAATTATACCAAAGATTATATTTTATTAGATGACTTTGATATTGTAAAAATTAAAGATCAACAACTAACGATTTATCATGATGGAAAAGAAATTAAACATGAAGTTCAAACATTCGCTTATGATGAGGAAACAGCACAAAAAGATGGTTACCCTCATTATATGTTAAAAGAAATCCATGAAGAACCTCGTGTTTTAGAAAAAACAATCAAGCCATTTCTTGAAAATGGGACAACTTCCCTATTAAAAAACTTACCAGATATTTCAACCTATCGTCATATTGATATTGTTGCTTGTGGAAGTGCTTGGCACGCTGGAATGATTGGAAAATCTCTGATCGAAAAATATGGTAAATTACCTGTACAATGTCATATTGCCAGTGAATATCGTTATCAACCTTTATTTTTAGATGAAAAATGCTTAGTTATTTTTATTTCACAATCTGGAGAAACAGCAGATACCCTAGCTAGTCTAAAAATCGCCAAAGAACATGGAGCCCATACTTTAGCTATTGTAAATGTTGCATCTTCTAGTATTGCACGTGCGGCAGATGAAGTTATTTTAACACAAGCAGGTTGTGAAATTGCCGTTGCCACAACCAAAGCATTTGATGCTCAAGTGGCAATCCTTTCTCTTCTTGCCTTTAGAACTGCAATAGATAAAAATGAAATTGATTCAAAAGAAATCGAACAAATTCTAGAAGATTATGAAAGACTAATTAAACTTACAGAAAAATTAATTGAGCAAAAAGACTATGAACAAATCGCAGATCACATTTATGAAAAAGAAGATATTTTCTACTTAGGTCGTCAAATTGATTATGCTCTATCCTTGGAGGGTTCTCTAAAATTAAAAGAAATTTCTTATATTCACTGTGATGCTTATGCGGCAGGTGAATTAAAACATGGAACCATTTCTTTAGTAGAACAAGATACTCCAGTAATTACAATTGTAACAGATGAAAAAATTGCCAGTAAAACCATTAGCAATATGAAAGAAGTTCGTGCCCGTGGAAGTTATAATATTTTAATAACAACAGAAATGTTAGACTTTAAGTCTGATGTATATCAAGATAAAATTGTACTCCCAACCGTACACCCAATGGTTATGCCAATGCTAACAGTGATACCACTTCAACTACTCGCCTATTATGTTGCACTAAAACGTGGTTGTGATATTGATAAACCTCGTAATCTAGCCAAATCTGTAACAGTAGAATAAAATGAAAACTAGTTCTTGAAACTAGTTTTTTTGACCTCGAATTTTCGAGTTTATTATCAATCTGGTACAAGAGATGGGACTTGAACCCACACGAGAAATCTCACAAGCCCCTCAAGCCTGCGTGTCTACCTATTCCACCACTCTTGCATATAAATTAATGATTCCAATTTTCTTTGGCACCTAAGTCATAGACATTGGTATACCCCATATCGGTTAATTGTTCTTTAAATGTCTGACTTCTATTTCCACTTTGGCAATAAACGATGATACGTTTCTGTTTTTCTTTTAAGATTCTCTCAATCATAATTTTGGGTGTATCTACGGGAATAGAAATCGCACCCTCAATATGATCTTTATCGTATTCTACATCTGTACGTACATCTACTAAAACAGTATTCCCTTCTTCTAAAAAAGCTTTCGCACTTTTCCCTGTAATGTGTTCCTTTTGCTCTTTTGTACAACCACATGTAGCGAATAATAACATACAAGTTAAAAGAAGAATTCCTTTTTTCATGGTATCACCAATTTTTATTATAAAGAAAAAACTAGAATATTTCAACTAGTTTTTTAGTGCTTTAAACATTTTTTTCCATAAATCTTTGGATGAATAATTTAAAATTCCTACTTTGTAAATACGTAATCCATAATGAATAAGTAAGAATATTGTTACAAGGGTTAATATAATAGATATCAACATTTCAACAATACTAAACTGTCCTAATACAAGTAATGATGGTGCTAGAATAGCGGAAATAAATGGAATATAAGCACATATTTTAATAAAAATCGAACCACCAAAAACGTTTGCTAAAATAGACAAATAGTAACCAACTAATGAAATAATCATAATTGGGGTTTGTAATTGTTGGAAATCTTCAATATTTGTTGTCATACTAGCTAAAACACCAGCAAGTAGCGAGTAAGCAACAAAGGTAAGAATCATTAATAATAAGGTAAGTGGAATGATATAAATAAGTTTATCTCCAATACTACTTGCCATAACTTGATTGATCGTATCCCCTATTTCACTAGCAAATCCTCCGGTAATGTTTTCACCACCCATGAATGAACGAATACATAGACCAATTCCAGCGTATAAAAATAGCAATAATCCTTGTCCTAATACAAAAATATTTCCAGCAAGTACTTTAGAGAAAAAATGGGTTTTTGGGGAAACATTAGAAATAATAATTTCCATTCCACGTGTTGTTTTTTCATCATTAACTTCTGCGCCAATCATTTGGACTAAGAAAATCGTTAGCATAAAAAATGGTAAAATGACAATTGGGAAAACCGTGGACATAATCATATGTTCATTTTCTTCTCCATTTTTGACATCATCTTTGGTGTAAGTGTATTCAATCGAAATATCCTTATAAATTTCTTTCATTTGATCTGGGGTAAGTCCCATTTTCGATAAGGTCAAAGAAGATCTTACTTGTGTGAGTACACTTTTGATCATACTAGCATCTAAGGTTTTTAAATAATCTTTTGAGACGATCTTTACTTTGATAGGTTCTGTTTCACTGAATGTAACAATCATCCCTAAAGCATCTTTTTCATCTACTAATTTTTTAACTTCTTTTTCTGTTTTTTCTACTTTCTTTACTTTAAAAGAAGATTCTTTATTTTCAGACATTCCTTTACTACTAGCGATTAATCCTTCTTTAATCATGTCATAGCTATAACCTGTTTTATCTACAATATAGACTTGGGTTTTCTTATCAAATTCTCCACCAAAGGTTGTAATAATAGTATCAATATTAATACCGGCTACAATTACAATGGCAAGTAGAATATTAGCTGCAAGAAACCATTTTGTTTTAATTTTACGTTTTAAACTTACAGAAGTTAAAAACCATAGTTTATTTCTCATATACTTCACCTACTTTCGCTACAAAGATTTCATTTAATGAAGGTTCTTCTACACTAAATTTTGTAATATTTTGATGTTTACAAACTTCTTTAAAAACATTCTCACGAACACTTAGGGAATCTATTTTTACTTCAAATTCATCTGATTTTTCAACAACATCATATACGCCTTTAATTTGAAGCAATGCTTCTTTTGTGATATCTCCCTTGATCAAAATGTTTTTCTTACGATACTCTTTTTTTATATCCGCAAGATATCCTTCTAAAACAGATTCACCCTTAACAATAATAGCGATTTTTTTACAGAATAACTCGACATGTTCCATGCGATGACTTGAAAAAATAATCATACTTCCCTCCTTGGACATACGAATAATTTCCTGTTTAAATAATTCGACATTTAGGGGATCCAAACCAGAAAAGGGTTCATCTAAAATAAGTAATTTAGGTTTATTTAAAATAGCCATAATAAATTGAATTTTCTGCTGATTTCCTTTAGATAGCTCTTTTAATTTTTTTTCTTTATATTCACTAATTTCAAAACGATCTAATAACTCATCTAAACGTTTTAAAATGTCATTATTACTCATTCCCTTTAACGCACCATAAAAAAGAGCTTGTTCTTTGACTGTTAGTTTAGTTAATAAACTTCTTTCTTCCGTTAAAAAACCAATTTGATCCGTAATATCATAACTAATAGCTTGTCCATCTAAAGTAATCTGTCCCTCACTAGGTTCTAACAAACCCATAATCATTCGGAATGTCGTTGTTTTTCCGGCTCCATTTACGCCTAATAAACCAAAAATTTCTCCAGGTTTTACTTCAAAGGATAAGTTTTTAACAGCGCAAAAATCTCCATAATATTTTGTAATATTTTCTACTTTTAACATAATTCCTCCTTAACATAAATAAGTGCGTATACGCACTTATTTACAAGTAGCACCAAGGCTTTCATATAAAGTTTTAACATCATCAATCTTTACTTTACCATCTTTAATTAAAGAGGCATTTGCAGAATCGATTTTAATCATTTCATCTGTATCAATTTTTTCATAATCGATTTTTGTTTTACTTGTTAATGTATCACCAGAGATAGAAACATCATAGTTATAATGTTTTACATTCTTATATGGTGAATAAAGTTTTTCAACAGTTGTTTTGTAAGTAGATAAGTAATTCTTATTTTCAGCGATTACTTTTTCTTCTGTTTCAATCACTTTAACATATTTACCAGCGTAAGTTGCTTTATATTTTAAATCCATCTTAACACCAGTAGTTACATTTGCAGTTCTTGTACAAGTTAATACCTTTGTTTCTTCTTTTCCACAACCTGTTGCGATTAGTGCAGCTACAAATAAAACTCCAAATAAAATCTTTTTCTTCATTTCTCTCACCTTACCTTCCTTAATTTCATTATACTACAAATTATGATATTTTTTTATAAAATATGAAAAATTTGTGAAAAAAAAGAAGTCATAGATTCATTCTATTTATACTTCTTGACATAAACCTTTGGTTTTTCATATGTGTCTATTTTATTCATCAAAATTGTATTTTCATCTTCTATTTCTGATGAAATTACAGGTGTATAAACTTCTATTGTTTCTTTTTGATTATTTAAAATTTTGATCATTTCTTCCTTTGTATCTGGAAATACTTCATCAGTAAATGTTAAAAATTCTTTGCGTCGTTGGTCAGATTTTCGTTCACAAAGAGACCATAAAACTTTAAAAATAACGGCACTTGGTGCAGCACAAGCTGTAAAAAATAGATAAGTAACAGGTTGTTGGGTAAAAATACCGATAACAAGCATAATCGGCATAAGAGATAGATTAAGCAGAGTCAATAGACAAAAAGTTTTGGAAAGATGATCAAATAAATAGCAGGATTTAAAATAGTGTTCGTTTGAATTCATGGTTTCACCTCAGGAATATATTATATCACAAAAAAGACTCTATTTAAAGAGTCTTATAATATCATTATAAGTAATAAATACCATGAGAATCATTAATAAAATAAAACCAATGGAGTGAATCCAATTTTCAACTTTTGGATCTACTGGACGCCCCTTTATTTTTTCGATAATCATAAATAGAAGTCGTCCTCCATCAAACGCTGGAAGTGGTAGTAAATTAATAAATCCTACATTTACACTTAAATAAGCAGTTAAGTAAATTAAACTTAAAATTCCTGCAGCGGCGGATTGACCTACTAAATTAAAAATTCCAACTGGTCCAGATAAGTTACCTAATGATAAAGCACCTGTACATAAATAGAAAATAATAAGAACCATTTGGTGTAATAAAGAAGCTGTTTTTCCAAAGGCGTATCCAATGGATGAGAATAAACCATAGCGTTTTGTGCCATCCATTCCTAATCCATACTTATAGACTGTATTTCCATCTTTATCTTCTACTTTTTCTGGTCTTATATGAAGTTTTTCTTTTGATCCATCCTTACGTTTTACTTCAATGTTGGCTTTTTTTGGCCCATTTACTTGAATTTCTAAGATAAATTGATCACTAGATAAAATATTCTTACCATTTACTGAAGTAATTAAATCTCCTTTTTGAAATCCAGCACGTGCAGCCGCACTATTTTTTTCTACTTCCCCTACTTTTGGTTTTAAAGTTGTACTTCCATCACAAATAGCGATTAAAAACAAAAGGAAAATAGCCAAAATAAAGTTCATCATCACGCCCGCAATTACGGTTAAAAACTTTTGAAGCCATGTTTTTGATTGCATTCTTTTTTCTTTTGGAATATTTTCATCTGCCTCAATTTCTTCACCAGCCATTTGAACATATCCACCAATAGGAAACCAACGAAGACAATATAAGGTTTCGTCCCCTTTACGCTTCCAACTATATATTTTAGGTCCCATTCCTATAGAAAATTCATAAACATAAATTCCTGCGCGTTTCGCAAAAAAGAAGTGTCCAGCTTCATGAATTAATACAGTAATACCCAAAACTAAAACAAATGCGATTAATGTGATTAAAAAACTCATAATATCCCCTTTCTATAAAATACTAATGAAAAACATAAAACCTAACATAACAAAAATAATACTATCCAAGCGATCTAAAATACCACCATGTCCTGGCATAATATTAGAAAAATCTTTTTTTCCAAAATAACGTTTAATTGCACTAAATACTAAGTCACCAAATTGACCTAAAATAGATAGGAACAAGGTCATTAAACAAACAACATATAATGGTGTCGATGCATTAATTACTACGTGATAAAAAACACCAGCAACTAAGACACCAAAGAAAGTTCCACCAATACTCCCTTCCCATGTTTTATTCGGAGATATGGTTTCTAATAGTTTATGTTTACCAATCAATTTTCCTACAAAATAAGCATAAGTATCTGTCATAATCGTAATAAGGAAAAGATAAATAATATAGCTTAATGATGCATGACGTACTAAAATAAGTAAATGAAAAGAGATCCCTACAAAGAATAAGCCAGAAATCAAATAAAAGGCATCATTTACACTATAAATTTCCCTTTTATGATACATAACTACGGGAATTAAATAAGCTAAAAATAACGCAGCGATCAAACGAAAATCCATCGTAAAAGTAAAATCAGCGTTTTCTATATTTGATAAAACCATCACGGTTAGTAATAAATAAGAAATAACTTTTACAAAATCTGGTAGTTTTTTTCTTGTTTCTTTAATACCAATAAATTCATGTAATCCTAAAATAGCTAGGATTAAAACAGATAAATCAAATAACCATCCTCCCATAAATAGAAGTGGAATAAATAAAGCAAGTACTACTGCTGCACTAATGACTCTTTGTTTCATCTTTTACGCCTCCAAATCTTCGATCTCTTTTTTGATATGAATCCAATGCTTTTTGAAATTCTTCTGGTTTAAAATCAGGAAAATAAACATCTGTAAAATATAATTCTGCATAAGCCAAAGAACATAGCATAAAATTACTAATACGCTTTTCTCCACCAGTACGAATGAGTAAATCCAAAGGTGGTAGTGGTTGATATAAATATTGATAAATAGTCTGTTCATTCAATGTGTTTAAATCAACGTTTTCCTTAACAACCTTTTTTACCATATCGACCATTTCTGATAAACCACCATAATTAAGACATATATTTAAAATACCTCGTGTATTGTTTTTTGTATTTTCCATTAAGGATTCTTCCATGGCCATGACACTGTTTGATAAGTGTTCTTTTCGACCAGAGAATAAAATTTTAATATGATTTTCCTGACATAATTCTTCTAAATGTTTAAAATTATTAGAAAAAAGTGACATTAAATAATCAACTTCTGGTTTTGGACGCTTAAAATTTTCTGTAGAAAAAACATAAATACTAATAATTGAAACCCCTTGTTTGTAAATATAGGGAATTAATTCTTCTAAAGTCTTTAATCCTTCTTTATGACCTAAGCTACGTCCTAAGCCACGTTCTTTTGCCCATCTTCCATTTCCGTCTAAAATAATACCTATGTGATGGGGAATGTTTATATCCTTCATATTTTTTACCTCACTACTTTATTATATTATAAATAACCTATTTTATCAAGAAAAATGAAGATAGAGATCTTCATTTTAATGAATCATTTGAATAAATGATGACAATGTTATATTTCTTTGTATCGCATACCTTGGCACTAATAATTTATTTGAAGCACGAGTTGCTTTATAGCCACCACCTTGAAAACCTAGTGCAAAGCCACTTTCCCTTACGGCTTCTACAGCTGCATTATTATAGGCATAAAAAGGATAACAGAAGGCTTTCTTACTTCCTGTTACACTAATTGATTTTTTCAAATCTTCTAAGACTTGTTCTTTGGTAGAACATAACATTTGAGCTCCACGAGGCACACCACTACAAAGACCTTCAGTATGCATCTCATTGGTATGGGATTCAATATCTAAATATGGTGATTGATAGTCTGGTGGAAAGTACCATCCTGTAATTAAGAAAATCGTCGCATGGGCTTGATATTTTTCTAATAATGGAATTAATTTATTTCCATTCGATTTTCCAGTTCCTTGTCCCCCATCATCCACGGTTAAAAGAATACTTTTCGCGGGAAGTTCTATTTCTCCATACATCCATGCACGAAACTCTTCCATCGTTAAGGTCTTCCAACCATTATCTTTTAAATATTTTAATTGTTCCTCAAACTTCGCTGTATCTAAACAAATACTTTGATTACAAGATTCACCACTCGCCGCATCATAAAAGAAGTGATAATTTAACACAGGAATTCTCGTTGCATTTCCAGTTAAAGTGATCGAAGGTGTTGTTGTTTTAACAGGTTCTTTAACCTCTTCTCCTTTTATCATTTTTTCATAATCTGCATCACTTGTACTATTTTTAATGATATAACGAGGAATTGCTGTTATTTTATGTTCTAACGTTACTTTATTGTTTTTATTTTCAAATTTTAATGGAAGTCCTTCCTTCATCACTTCTATTTTATAAGAATTATTCTTGATACTATCTGATGTTATTTCTTTGTCTGTAGTTAATAAAATGGCTTTTTCTTTTAAACGAATAGATCCTTCTAACCACTTCTCTAATTCTTCTAAAGTAATTGTATAAAACCCATGTTTTTTTAAGAAATTAAAATGATTTGCGACTTGTTTTTCAGCAATACAAGTTTCTTCCGTGCAAGTTTCTCCTTCTTTATAAATTTGTCCATAATGTATAACACTAACATATGTACTTTCTATGTCCTTTGTATTTTCATGTTCTTTTAATTCACTGTCTTTTTTTCGAATACCATAAGTATGATTTAAATAGCTTACATAGTAAAAATCTTGGTCGGTATACAACAGTGGCAAATTTATACCTTTTTCTAAAGTCATATTTTTCTTTTGATTTTGATAAAAAATTGTTTTCTTTGTTGTTACAACATTTTGATTAAATAATAAATAAGGATAAGGTTCTTCTTTTAAAGCATCCCCTTTTTTCGTATCTTGATAATATACATAATATTTTTCATCTTTTAATTTGAAATAATCTTGTTTTGTTGTTTCTATTTTTACTTTCTCTAAAGCAACCGTTTCTTCCTTCAAAAACTTTCCAATCTTTTGATACTTTCCATTCTTTTTTTCATAAAGAAAACTGTTCTTTTGTAACTTTACGTGGGAGTTATAGTGAGTGGTAATATCTTTCATAAGTGCTTTTTCTTTTTCCAATTTTATATAATAAAAGACACCAACTGCACCTAACATAAGTACTAAAACACTTACAATACATAATATTTTTTGTTTATTTTTCCATTTCTTCATTACTCACACATCCTACTATTATTATGACAGTTTTATTGTATCAAATATTCATTTAAAATAAAAGTTTTTATCCTAAATTAAACTTTTTTATGATCATATGAAACAAAAAAAGAGATTTCTCTCTTAAAATGAATCAATATTAATTTTAATTCGCTTATTCTCATCTAAGTACGATGCGGCTTGTACAAGTGTACGAATAGAATTTGCGGTTGCTCCTCTACGTCCAACTACTCTTCCCATATCGTCTTCACTAACAAGCACTTGAATATTAATCACATTTTCCTCATCTTCGAATTGTTTTACTGAAACCATTTCAGGATCACGCACAACATTTTTTACTAAATATTCTGTTAATTCTATTAACTTCATTATTTTGCGTTTCTTTCGTTATGGAATTTTTCCATGATACCTTGTTTTTTGAATAAATCTCTTACAGTATCTGTTGGTTCAGCACCATTTCTTAACCATTTAAGTGCGATCTCTTCATTAATTTTGATTTCAGCAGGTTCTGTAATTGGATTATAAGTTCCTACTAATTCAATAAATTTTCCATCACGTGGTGAACGTGCATCTGCAGCTACAACACGGTAAAATGGTCTTTTTTTCGCACCCATTCTTTTTAATCTTAATTTAACAGCCATGTTTCTTCCTCCTTTTGTACTACTTCATTCTATCACAAAAAAACACTAGTGTCAACACTTATTGGTTGACACTAGAATCGATATATTCTTCATTGACTTCTTCGTCAATTGCTTGTAGATCTTCTTCTGTTACTTCATCTTCTAGATCATCCCATGGTTCTTCTTCTTCCTCAATCGCAATTTTTACTTTTGTTTCACCTACGATTTCTACGCCAAGTTCTTTTTCAACGTCAAAATTAATTTTTCCAGACCCATCAATATCCACTTTTGTACAATTAGGTTGACTAAGTGTACGTACAATAATATCGGTATCTCCTGTTAAATCCGCATCCGCTTTTGTTTTAACATTAAACATTTCACTATAATCAATTTGTTTACTTACAACGGTTGTTTTACTATCATTATCATAAGAATACCAAATATTTACATCATAAGAACCATTGACACCAATTTTCGTTCCTGATTTAAATCCAGAAAATTTATGATTGATAATCCAACATCCTAATACTGTTGTAGGTTTAGAATCTACATCAATAGAATAATTATTTTTGAAATATTTTTTCCCTTTACCGATAATTGCTTTTGTTACAATTTCTTTATATATGGCCATATTCTTCACCCCTCACTTTAATGTATGCCTAAAATTTTAAAAGGTGTACAAAAAAATGACTTTCGTCATTTTATTTTAAAACTTTCTGTTTGTTTATTTTCTTAGAGTCATGTAACTCTTCTTTAATTTGCGTTGTCGAAATTCCTTCTGTACGATGAAGAAATTCAACGTTACAGTAATCTCTTAGATACTCAAATTGATCACTTCCAGCCCAATCACTCCCCATGACAACAGTATCTACATGATACTTTTTAATATCTTCAATTTTTTGTTCCCAACATTCCTCTGGTATTACACTATCAACATATTTAATAGCTTCCAATAATTCTTTTCTAATCGCATAGTTATAATAAGATTTTTTTCCTTTTTTTTCATTAAACTCATCTGTAGATAACCCAACAATCAAATAGTCTCCTAAATCTTTTGCTTGTTTTAATAAACGAATATGTCCATAATGTAATAAATCAAATGTTCCATAGGTTAATATTATTTTCATCTTATCCCCTCGTTTCAATTTGTTATTATAACAAAAAAAACAGATTTTTCAAAATCTATTTTTGATCTGTTGTATTTCGTTTTAATTCTTCAGGACTAAGTTCAAAATCATAAAAAGAAGTAAAAGCTTTAGGCCCCTCTTGATTAGATTCACTTTTTAAAGATTCTACAGGATTTTCTTGCTCTCCTCTTTTAACCGCACTATTTGTCGTGGGAGAAAAAGGGGCAGGCTCTTTGACTGGCATTTCAGGAAAATGATGTTCGATTGGATTTGCCTCAAGTCTTTTTGCAGATTCTGTCGTAGGTTCATGTTGTTCAGACTCTGAAACACTTAAATCTTCTTGTGACCAAATCGATTTTGTCTGTTCCTGACGTTCCATTTCCGTATTTTCTTCTCTTTTTTCAGGTATTTGAATAAAAGTTGAAGAAGTTACTGGCTCTTCCACTGGTATTTCTGGTTGATTCAAATTAGAACCTAACAAAGGACTTTTTGTAAAGGACATTGGTTTTTCCTCATTCATACTCGTATCTTTTAAGGACACTACCTCATGATCTTTTTTTAACTGTCTACGAATGTTCAATTTTTCCTTGATTCCAAATACCACATAAGTTACAGTTAAAGCAAATCCTATCGGTAGTAGATAATATCCTATCCCATATAAAATAGTAGTAGTAGAGGCATACTGTTTATATACGGTAGTAATACGGTTCGTATAATCAATAAAAAACCATAAGGCTACACCACTCGTAACTGTTGGTAAAATGATATCCCCAAAGAAAATTGATATCATCGACAAACCAGCTAAAAGAATCAAATAAAATTCTTCATTCACTAAAAATTTAGATAAACCACCAATAGTTAAACATGGAATAAAATGACTAATAATAAGACATAACGTTCCTAATAAACCAAACATCATCGTTAAATGACTCAAATTGTTTTGAATAAATTTTTGTTTTCTTTTTCTCTGCTTCATATAAATCCCCTCTATTCTATTTAAGATTATACCACGGATTATTTTTACTTTCAATTCTTTTATCTTTATATTATATTCACACAATTCTTTGGTAGAAGAAAAAATTATAGATCTACTCTATAATTTCTCCATCCATACTCCATGTTTTAACATCTGTAATTTTAACATTTACGATTTTTCCAATATACTTAGAATCGCCTTTGACATTTACTAATTTCATTGTATCAGTATATCCCATAAGATAGTCTTCATTCTTTTCACTAGGTCCTTCAAGTAAAACGGGAACCGTTGTTCCTAAATACTTATCATTAGCTTCTTTTGAGTATTGATTTACTAATTTATTTAAACGTTGTAAACGTTCATTTTTTTCTTCTAAAGTAATATCATCTTGCATACGACAAGCTGGTGTTCCAACGCGTGGGGAGAAGATAAATGTAAAAGCAGAATCATATTTACAAGTATTTACAACTTCTAATGTTTCCTCAAAATCTTCTTCGGTTTCACCTGGAAAACCAACTATAATATCAGTAGTAATAGAAGAATATGGTAATGCTTGTTTTAACTTTTTAAATAAAGTTAAATACTCTTCTTTTGTATAACGTCTTCCCATTAATTTTAAAATTTTAGAGGATCCACTTTGTAAAGGTAAATGAATATAAGGCATAATATTATCATATTTTTTGATCGTTTCAATCATTTCATCTGTAAAATCCCATGGATGACTAGTCACAAAACGAACACGAGGAATTCCTGTTCTCGCAACATCACGAAGTAAATCTTCCATACCATAATCTAAATCTAAATCTTTTCCATAAGCATTTACATTTTGTCCTAAAAGAGTTACTTCTTTATAACCCTCTTTGACTAACTTATTTACTTCATCTAAAATAAATTCAGGCTTACGACTTCGTTGTTTTCCTCTAGTATAAGGAACAATACAATAGGTACAGAATTTATCACATCCATACATAATATTAACCCAGGCTTTATATTTACTGTCTCGTTTGACAGGAATATTTTCAATAACATCTCCCTCAATACTAAAGACTTCAACTTGTTTTTCTTTCTTATTCATACAATCTTCAAGTAACGTAGGAATACGATGAATATTATGAGTTCCAAAAACTAAATCAACATGTTTATACTTAGTTAATATTTCATCGACAACGACTTCTTCTTGAGCCATACAACCACAAACACCTAAAATAATATTAGGATTCGTTTCTTTTAACGTTTTTACACGACCAATCATTCCAAATACTTTATTATGGGCATTTTCCCTAATCGCACAAGTATTTAAGAAGATCACGTCCGCTTCTTCCATTGTTTTACTTTCAGTAAAACTCATATCCTCTAAAATAGCTTTCATATTTTCACTATCATGTTCATTCATTTGACAACCATAAGTTTTTACATAATACGTTTTATCTTTTCCTAATTTTTTTAAATCATGTTTTACAATATATTCATTTGTTTTAGTAAGTACTTCTTTTTTTGTACGAATTTTTGCTTCTTTTAAACTTGGTTTTAGCATACCAACACCAACTTTCTCTTAAAGATAATAACACAAAATCTAGTTTTAATCAATAAAACTAGATTGTTTTTAAAGGACTATTTCTCTTTTTTTAGTTGCTTCGTTTTTTCAGAATTCTCTTGGTAAGTTTGTTTTAAATAACCTAACTTAATATCAATTAGTTCTCTTTCCACAAGAAATTGTTTCGCTAACCATTCAATACAATCTCTATCATTAGTAATCAATAATTGATTCAGTGCATCAAATAAAATACTTTGGCCTTTTACTTTCATCTCTACTTTTTTAATAAACTTCACTGAATGAGTAGGATTTTGATAATACCAATAAATTGCTTCTAAAAATTTATTCGTTGGAAGTAACATATGAAGAGCAAAATCGCAAGCACGAAATTCTTTTTTATCTTTTAAAGTTAATTCTTCACTCATGTTTTCTAAACGATAACTCACCCATTTTTCATATTCGTCTTTTCTCATTTATCCCCACTCCACTTCACAAGTATAATATCACAATCAAAAATTATGTCAATGACTTTTCATCATAATCTAAATTCAATAAAATAAAGTGTATTAAGGAGAACTATATAATGAACAAAGAACATTTCCAAGGTAATATAAATAACAAAAACTATTTTGAAGGCTGGTATTTTAAGCAAGTAACAAACGATAAAAAAGACGCGATTGCCTTTATTGTAGGAATATCTACTTCAGAAGAAAAACATTCCTTTATTCAGATAATCACAAACAATGAAAGCTATTATCTAAAATTTGATATTCATGATTTTTCTTATAGTAAAGATCCCTTTTTTGTTAAGATAAAAGAAAATTATTTTTCTAAAGAACAAGTTATTTTAGATATTAAAAATGAAGAATTAACTTTATCTGGAATTTTAACTTTTCATCATTTAATTCCATTAAAAACTAATATTTATAGACCTACAATCATGGGACCATTTTCTTATATTCCTACAATGGAATGTAATCATGGTATATTAAGTTTAGACCATAAAGTGAATGGAACGATAAATATCAATAATCATAGAATAGAATTTAATAATGGTTATGGTTATATAGAAAAAGACTACGGAACATCTTTTCCTAAATATTACACCTGGTTACAATCTAACTGCCCAACAAACGACAAAGATGCGTGTATCTTCGTATCCATCGCAGATATTCCACTATGTAAAACATCCTTTAGAGGCCTAATTAGTGTTTTAAAAGTCCATGATAAACAATACTTCTTTACAAGTTATTATTTAAGTAAAATCAAGCAATATGAAAAAGATGGTGAAGAATTAAAAATTCTTTTAAAGAATATGAAATATTATTTAGAAATTATTGCGACTTATGATAAAGAACATGATCTCCTTGCGCCTCACCATGGTGAAATGAATCATATCATGAAAGAATCACTCGATGCAAAAATTAAAGTTAAATTAAAAGATAAAAGGAAACGTGTAATATTTAGTGATACTTTTACTGCAGGTGGATTTGAAAATGTGACAAGATAAAAAAAGAAATCAATGATTTGATTTCTTTTAAAATCCTCTTTTTCTTAAGAATGAAGGAATATCTAATTCAGATTTAGATCCTCCGCTTGATTGATCATCACTTTCTGGTTTTGATGGTTCTTCTGTTGTTCTTGAATAAGAATGATATACAGGTTCTTTTTCATCTTCAAATCCAGTTGCGATAACTGTAACAATAATTTCATCATTTAAATTTTCATTAATTACTGCTCCAAAGATGGTATTAATATCTGTATTAGCACTTGCACGAATAACTTCTGCAGCTTCTTCTACTTCAAATAATGTTAAGTTTGAACCACCAGTAACATTAATAATGGCATCTGTAGCTCCACTAATACTTGTTTCAAGAAGTGGGCTTGATACAGCTTGTTCTGCTGCTTCTGCAGCTCTGTTTTCTCCTGTACCCATACCAATTCCAATAAGTGCATTTCCACGTTTTTCCATAACAGCTTTTACGTCTGCGAAATCTAGATTGATTAACCCTGCAACGGCAATTAAGTCAGAAATTGATTGAACACCACGACGAAGAACATTATCAACTTCTTTAAACGAATCTAATAATGGTGTCGATTTATCAATAATATCACGTAAACGATCATTTGGAATGACAATTAACGTATCTACATGTTTTTTTAATTCTTCTAATCCAGCGATGGCTTGATCCATACGTTTTTTTCCTTCAAATGAGAATGGTTTTGTAACAATACCTACGGTTAGAGCTCCTAATTCTTGGGCAATACCAGCAACGACTGGAGCGGCACCTGTACCAGTTCCTCCACCCATTCCACAAGTAACAAAAACCATATCAGCACCATCTAATGATTTTTTTAATTCTTCTTTTGACTCTTCTGCAGCTTCTTTACCAATTTGTGGTTTACTTCCAGCACCACGACCACCAGTAAGCTCTCTACCTATTTGAATCTTTGTTTCAGCTTTTGAAGTATTTAATACTTGTAAATCTGTATTTGCGACAATAAAGTCTACTCCTTTAACTCCTGATTCAATCATTCGATTAACGGCATTATTACCGCCTCCGCCAACACCTATTACTTTTATTTTTGCAATTTGATCCATTTCTAATCCATACATAAAGTTATCCTCCTATTCACTGAAAAAATATCCAAATATTTTACCAAGCATCGTATCATTTGAAATGTTGATACTATTCTTTTTACTAGATGATAAATCCATCGCGTCTCGATTGCTTACCATAGAATAATTCTTATCTTTTAATTTTAATTTTCCTATAAAATAAACAATATTTCCAACAGCAGATGAATATTTATTATTACGAATACCTACTAACTTGATATTTCCTAGGGTAGCTTTTCCGTGGAAGATTTCATCCACGATGTAGCGGAAATGTAAGATATTAGTTGTTCCCCCCGTAATAATGACATACTGAACTGTTTGACTATTTAATATATTAATCTCTTTTTTCGCTAATGTCAAGATTTCTTCTAATCTCGACATCACAATTTCTGAAACTTCATATTGATTTATTTTTACTAAATCATGATCTTTCGTTTCTACTTCTATTTGATCATTAGGATTGGCGTGTGCCTTATGCGCAAGCGCAAATTTCATTTTTACACGTGCTGCTTCTTCAACATCAAGCTTATACATGTATGCAATATCATTATCAATATTTTTACCACCAATTTGAAGAATGTTACTTGCGACTAAAATGCCTTTTTTATAAATAGAAACGGTTGTTGTTTCACTTCCGATATTAACAATCGCACCTGTTTCTTGTTCCATTTGTTTTGTTTTAAAGGTGTGAATATCTCCAATACAAGATGTTGAAATATCAACCACTTCAACCCCCATATTTTCAAGAAGACCAACCACCGAATAAATATTTTTATTTGGTGTCGTAACCATGATTCCTCTAGTTAGCAATGTTTTACCAGTCATTCCTTTTGGATCTTTCACTTGTTGATCATCAACCATGAAATCTAGAGGCATTACCGTAACCATTTCACGACCTTGTTTCAAATGAGACATTACCGCTGTTTGTAATACATTAATAACATCTTCACCATCAATCGTATGTATTTCTTCCGTTTGTGGTAATTTTATTGTTCCTGTTACTTTCGTATACTCTGCAAAATAACTAGGAACAGAAACAAGAACTCTTTTAATCGTTATTCCTAACATCGATTCAACTTCATTAAGTACTTGACGCATTGATTCTGTTGCAGCTCCCACGTCTGTAATTAACCCCTTTTTTATTCCCTTTGATTTGACAGATGAGGCAGCAAGTAAGTTTAACTTATTGTGATAAAGTTCACAAGTCACTACTTTAATTGTATCTGATCCAATATCCACACTAGTATAAATATTTTTCATTACCTCACCTACAATCTACTACTAATTATACTATAATTTTATTAAAAGGAAAAGAGATTCCGCAAAAAAATAGAACTTTAAGTCCTATTTTCTTATTGTTTCTTCAATTAAACTGACATTTTTCACCAGTGATTGAAATTGTGGTATTGCACATCCATAACCTATTCTATTCCAATTTGTTCTGTTTTTTTGATATCATCTATATATTGGTAATTTAAAGCATTGTCTTTTGTTATAACTAATTCACCTAATCTTGATTCAATATCCATACGAGTATTTTTAGCGACTTGTCCTCCTTCTTTAGCAATTTTTCTATTTTCTTTTAGACCGATAGGTTTATGTTTTTTCGCAAGTTCTCTCACAGTAAGTTCTCCTATATCTGCAAGGGCAATCTCTATATCACTCATATTATCACGTAATGATTCTTTTTTTAATCCCTTATATTGTTTATATTCTTTTGCAGTCATTCCAGACCATTCTTTATATATATCATTTGTTAGAATGGCATACTCCGCGTTTTTTTCAATACCATTATCTTTCCATACATCAGTCAATTTCTTTCTTTCCTGGATTCCTTTAATTCTCTTAGTAATCCAATCTTCATCATAACCTTTAGCACGATATATATCAACTGCCCTTTGCACTGTAAGTGATGGATCAAATACCTCGTCAATTCTTTCTTTCCCTAATCTTGCAAGCCAACGCTTTACTGGTTCAGCATTTTTAGAAGGAACCGATTCAATTATTCTAAACATTCCTTCAATATCAGTTACATCAGTAAAACGATATTTTCCATCAGTTGCTTTCAACTTCAACTGTCTAGTAATACTAGACGTTTCAAAATTTTCTTCTTTCCTGATTTTATTTTTTAACCAATTCCAATATTTTCTAGGACTATCACTTTCTGACATAGTTCCAACTAAATCAACTACACTTATATAATATTTTTCTTCTTCCTTATCCCATACAGTTCTAATTGTTTCATTATTAAATATTTTGTTAATTAAATGCATTTTATCCTGATTCATAAAAACTCTTCTTTCCCCCCCTTATTAGTCATTTTTTGAATCTAAATATATCTTCATCATAGATATAAATAAATCATCTTTTTGTTCATTTGTTAATTCTTTACTTCAAATAATACTTTAGATTTATCGATTAAGTCTATACAACTATCCGTTGTTTCTGCTATTAAAAAGAAAGACATATCCACCTTAAAACATTTCCATCACTTTTCCAACTGTTTTAAATTTTTTCTCCCAATTCTGAGTACATATCATCATCTTCTTCTGAATACATTATAATATATTTATTTTAAATGGTAAACTATATTAAATGAGTTTCAAAAAGAAAAAAAGGATAGTTTGTCTATCCCTCCATCACTTTAAAGTATTCTCCAGAGTCTAAATATAAAATTCCTTTTTTATTTTCAAATTTACGCATAATTTTAATATAATTATTTAATTGATCAAATTTATTAATCGATAAATAAACATAATTACCATCACTCATTGAAATTAGAAAACGTCCTTCATCCACTTCATTTGGATCATATTTAATGGTTGATATGCGTGAAAAAACATCATCATGAATCATGGTAAGATTCGCAACTAATTGTTTATGAATTTTCACTGGTGTATAGTTTAGTAACAGCGGTGCTTCATACTTTGTTTTAACTTTTTTACCACTTGATAAAACAGTTTTTGATTTATATTTATCATAAAATAAAGGCGTATCTTCTTCTATTTTAATTGTAATAGAACGAAATCCTGTACGATAAACTTTAGCACGATCAATTAATTCATGACGCATTAATTTTTTAGAAATATTCATCGTACTAAAAGTTAAAGTAGAGGGATAATTTCTTAAGCCAGCTTCATCAATGATCGTTTGGTCCTTTAGATGTTTATTCCCAGATACATAAATATTGGTAATTGGTTTATTTAATATTCCCCAAACAATAGTACCTATCAAAAAAAGAAGAAAAAGACAAAGAAAAATTCGATCATAACGTATTTTTAAACGCTTTTTCTGTTTTCTAGTTTTTCGCCTTGTTTTCTTCTTTTTCATACTTTCACCCTATTCTACAAATTCTTGTTCTATTTTTAGTTCAATGTTTTTTTCTTTTTTTACTTGATCTCTAATTTCTAAAATTAATTTTTTGATATCATCACCAGAGGCATTTCCTTTATTGATAATGAAATTCGCATGTTTTTCACTCACATAAGCATCACCAATATGTTTGCCTTTATATCCAATTTCTTCGATAAGAGCACCTGCAAAGTTTCCTTCTGGATTACGGAAAACACTTCCTGCACTTGGATATTCTAAAGGTTGCGTTTCCAGGCGACGACTTTTTCTTTTGTTAATGAGCTCTGTAATTTCTTCAACATTCCCACGTTTTAAAATAATGGTAGCTTCAAGGCAAATATACCCTGGATGTTTTTGTAGGAATGACGAACGATAATGGAAATCTAATTCGTGATTATACATTGTTTTTACTTCTAATTCTGGTGTTAATACACGAATACTTTTCACAACATAACCCATATCACTTTTATAAGCTCCAGCATTCATATAAACAGCCCCACCAATACTCGCTGGAATTCCCGTCGCAAATTCTAAACCAGATAATCCTAAACGAGCTGTTTTTAATGCTAATTTCATTAAAGAATAACCTGCACCTACCACAATCGTATTATCACGAATGATTAAGTTATCTAAGCCACTTAATGAAATTAAAATACCTTCATATGTTTTATCGCTAAAAATTAAATTAGAACCTTTCCCGATGATTTTATACTTCACGCGTTCTTCATTTAATAACTTTAATAATGCCTGAAGATCACGAATCGTATATGGCATAACAAGCCCCCAGGCATGACCACCTGCTTTATACGTTGTATATTTTTTTACATCTACATTTTCAAGAACTTCTCCACAATTTAATTTTTTTATTTTAGTGATGATTTCCATGAGACACTCCGATCATTTGTTTTAATTCTTGATAGATTTTTTCTGCACTATCTTTAATATATAATCCTTCTAGTCCCTGTTTCATTTCTTTTATTTTTCCTTGATCTTTAAAAATAGTATCAATCGTTCGAACTAAGATATCGCCATGTAAGTCTTTTTCTTCTAATAATACTGCCGCATGTCGATCAATTAAATCCATCGCATTTTTATATTGATGATTATTTGTCACATATGGACTTGGGATTAAAATCGTTGGAACCTTTAATGCAATAATTTCACTTAAAGTAGAAGCCCCCGCACGAGATACCATTAAATCCGTATTCTTCATCAGTCCAGTTAGTCCATCAATATACGCAAATACTTTAACATTGGATGGGAAGTTTTTTTCTTTGATTTCCTCATAACCATCTTTTCCTGTAACAAAAGCGACTTCGTACTCTTTTCCACGAAATAAACTCATAGCTCCAACTAAGTATTCATTTACTTTACTAGATCCTAGGGATCCCATGACAATTAAGACTAGTTTTTTATTTTTGTGAAAACCTAAACTTGTTTTATCCATGGCTGGCTTTTTAATCGCATCTTCCCCACAAGGATTTCCAGTAAAAATTGTTTTTTCTTTCGGAAAATCTTTCATACTAGCTGGGAGTGAAATACCAATTTTAGTAACTTTTGAACTTAGTAATAAATTACTTTTTCCAGCAACACTATTTTGTTCATGAATGAATGTAGGATATCCTAATTTTGATGCAGCTTTAATCACTGGATTTGTGACATATCCTCCCATACCAATAACAACATCTGGATTAAATTCTTTAATATACTTTTTACACTTTTTATATCCCTGATATAAACAAGTAATAGTCTTTACATTTTTATATAACTTTTTTCGGTAAAAACCATACATTTCAATTTCTTTAAAAGGAATTCCACGTTTTGGAATAATTTCTTTTTCCATTCGATTATGTGTTCCTATATACAAAAATTCACTTTCTGGTTCATGTTCTTTAATTTTATTAATAATCGCTAATGCAGGATAAATATGTCCACCAGTCCCGCCAGCACTAATCACTACGCGCATGTCCTCACCTCTAATTCATTGTATTCGTTAAGTAATATTTATTGACATTTTCCCTTAGTTACTGTAATTTGTTTTTTATTTGGTGCTTTGGTCGCACACATTTTATCATTTCCAATTTTGATGGTCGTTTTTTCATTTTCATCATAGCTAATAGTACCACTTCCGTTAATTTTTCCGGTAAAATCAATGGAAGGTTCTATGACACCATCTTGAATGATATATTCACTTGTCGTAACCCCTTCTTCTGTATGGGCTGCTTCTACTGCGCGTAATAAACCATATACAGAGTTACGATAATTGTTCATTTCAACACGTTCTAAGATATCTGTCACAACAGGAATGGTAACTACCGAAACCACACCTAAAATCACAATAGTCGCTAATAATTCTACTAAAGTAAAACCTTTTTTCATAGATACCCTCCTATTCTTAATTTATTATACAATAAATTAAGAAAAAAAAGAAGACTTTCATCTTCTAATTCAAAAATCGTTCTTATCCTAAGATAAATGGATCTGTTTCTGTACCTGTACCCGAAGTTATTAGTGCACTTGGATCTAAATATAAAGTTGGGCGAACACCTTGCGGATATGATACATAATCTTCATCAATACCACCATTATCCAAAACATAGTATTGAGCATTTATATAATTGCTATTTGAAGTAAATGTCCATTGATTATTCAAACTATCATATAACCAATTATTATTTTTACAATCACTAACACCAGCATTGTTCCAGCTGTATAACGCGGTTCCTAAACAAGTATTTCTATTCGTTGAGGCTCCACCGCTTGTTGCAAATCCATAATCACTTGGATACATTAACGCAATTTTTCCCGACCATTCTAACATAGCATCTGGTCCATGTTCACTTTCGTAAAATGACTGGGCGATTAATTCACTAGTCGTATTTCCGTCAACTCCACCTATTGTCCACAGATGATTATCTATTATTGAAACTGAATTATGATCAATGCCTTGTAAATATTCCGCATTTAAATAAGTACTAAGACTAGAAGCACCCCAATCATTTCCATAATCATTATATTCCATATTACCTAAACTATCTTTTCTAATAAGTTTTAATTGTCCATTAAAGATTCCTATAATACGCCATAATTCATTATTAAAGTGTACATAGTTATCTGGGTTTGGACCGATATAACGATATTCACGTGGTGAAGTACTATCTACAATTTCACCGTTATTTCCTATAGCTACTAACCCGCTTTCTGTTGGAGTTACTTGTGTATTTAAATTATTTTTTATTAAATAATCACTTGCAGAAAGTTTTTCCTCTTCACCACTACCTGTGCCTTGCTCATAATTTAATTTCAAAATTAAACTCTTACTAGTTGTTGGAATACTAGTTGCACTTGCTTTCCATGTAACTTGAACTTGGAACTTCTTTTGAGCTCCAGTGTTTAAAGAATCTCCCTCTTTTATTCCTGTAACTGTATAGATAATATCTACAGGATCTTTTAGATTACTCTCATCAAGTCCTTCAATACTTGTTAGAACAGCATCAAGTGTACCTTTATTTTCTACTGTCAAATCATATAAAGCACTACTTCCTGGCTTTTCTAAATCGACAGTAAAGTTTGCAGTTGTAGATCCTACCCCACCTTTCGTGATTGTAGTGGCATTTACCATTGTATTTTCTTCAATTTTGGTAAATTCAATCTTAAAATCTCCTGAAATTCCTGATACTCCATTAATATTTAATAATTGATTTAATGATGCATACCCTACAACCATCCCAATAATTAATGCACATAATGAAACGATAATAATTTTTTGCTTCTTTCTATTTAGCATACTTTCACCTTCTTTTTAGTATCATCTAATATTCTATTTTTATGCACTTTTATTATAACAAAAAAGATATTAAGTTATCAAGAACTAATATCTTTTCATAGACAAAAAAATGTAAAATGACTTACTATAAATGACCAATATTTTTTTCGTATTGTTTTGCTAAATCAAATTTTTCTTCATTTGTTTGACAAATCAAGTCTAATAATTCAAAAAGTAAAGCTTCATGTGTCTCATTGTAGTAATCTATACGAGCATACATTCCCCCCTGATAAAAGTCATTTTGATGTTTTTTAATGCACTCAATTATCCTAGGATCATCGGACAAACTTAAGTGAATAAGACGACTAATGATAAAAACATTTTGTTGAATTACAATCGGATCTAAAGTTCCATTCGCCACACGAAACTCTATAGTTGGTAATGCTTTTTTTTGAACCATATAATCTTGTCTATTTAAGTTTAACCAATGCGACAATGAAACCCCTAAAGGTGAAATATACACATCATCCATTCTCTCCCATAGACGAAAAAGTAAAGGGTTGGCGATAATATTATCCCATTGATATAACTGATCAACCGATAAAAATTCTTCATCAAGTGTATTAATTGCTTGTACGATCAAGTCTTGGATAGGAAGTGCGTATTGTAAAACACCTGGACGTATGATCTCTCCGTTACACATCATTCGATAAAGAACAGGCTCAAAAATAGCCCATAACCAGTAAAAGGTAAGCCAAGCATCAAGGTCATGATGTAGTAAATGAACATCAACATGAATATGGGATCCACATAAAACATTCGCTTCCCCACCTAAGTTCTTTAAATCTGTACAAATCTTCTTTAATTCTTCCCACTCTTCTTTTTTATTATGAAAAATAGGACTAGCAAATTCTCCAGAATTATTTGGATAAGCATATTTTAAAGAATCTTCCTCTTTACAATCCCATGCCGGATATTTTTGATGCAGTTTTAGAGTATCTATCATAGAAACATTCACATACTCAATTTCAGTTCCAAATTTTAAATCATTTGGTAATTTATCTTTATATTTAATGGTATGATTTTTTAAAATATGGTAAATTTCTTTTTTATTTTTATAATACACGAATGATGTATTTTGATCTAAAGATAAGTTGTTTGAAAATGAACAATTCATGAGCTTCACCTCCATTTAATATTTGTATATTCTAACACAATTTACTGAAAAAGAAAAGAGATTTTGATATCTCTTATAAGTACTTATTAAACTGTTTAAATGCTTCATTATCATCTAATTTTGTTTTGGCTAAACTTTCAAAAAGTTTCTTTTGATCACGTGATAATTTCTTTGGTATCACGACATTTAATACCACATACATATCGCCAGTACTTCTTCCATTAACATCCTTAATCCCTTTTCCTTTTAGACGATGTTTATCATTAGGATTACTTCCAGCGGGAATGGTTAAGGTTACGTTTCCATGTAAGGTTGGAATTTCTTTTTTACAACCTAAAACAGCTTCTGTAACCGTAATAGGTACACGTAAGTAAACATCATTATCATGGCGTGTAAATAATGGATGATCTAACACATTAAACTCTAAATATAAATCACCATTTGGACCACCATTACTTCCAGCTTCACCTTTACCAGCTAATCGAAGTTGGTGACCAGTATCTACGCCAGCTGGAATCTTAACTTCTAAATCTTTACTTACTTTATTTCGTCCTGTACCATGGCAATGATGACATTTTTTATCATAGCTAACACCCTCTCCATGACACTCTGGACAGGAAGTACGACTCATGAAAGATCCAAACATCGTTCTTTGTTCTTCGGTAACATATCCACTACCATGACATCTAGAACATGTTTTTTCTCCTAAGCCACCTTTACCATCACAATGACTACACTCTTCTGTTGTATTTACATGAATTGTTTTTTTGGTACCAAAAGCAGCTTCTTCAAAACTTAAATCAACACGCATAATGGAATCACGACCACGGCTTGCACGATTAGAACTACGTCCTCCACCAAAGCCAAAGCCACTACCAAATAAATCACCAAAAATATCTGAAAAATCAAATCCTGAGAAATCAAATCCTCCAGCTCCACCTCCGGCAGCACCTTGGAAAGCCGCATGACCAAATTGATCATATTGACGACGTTTTTCTTCATCTGATAATACAGCATAAGCTTCCTGTGCTTCTTTAAATTTTTCAGCCGCATTTTCTTCTTTTGAAACATCAGGGTGATATTTCTTTGCTAATTTACGAAAAGCACTTTTTATTTCACTTTGACTTGCGCTTTTACTAACCCCTAAGACCTCATAGCAATCACGTTTATCCATAACTTCACTTCCATTCTATTCATTTAATATTTTTTCCAGTGCCTCTACTTTTTCCTGGAATAATTCTAAGGCATCTACTACCGGAGCTCCTTGTTCCATATCTAGGCCACATTCCTTTAATATATCAAAAGGATCGGCTTTACTACCACTCGATAAGAACGTTAAATAGTTATCAAGAGCACCTTCTTTTTCTTCTAAAATATCTTTTGCAAACGCTAGTGCAGCAGATAATCCAGTCGCATATTTATAAACATAAAAGGAAGTATAAAAGTGTGGAATCCTTTCCCATTCATAACGAATAAGATCGTCACTAACTACACTTTTTCCATAATATAACTGATTTAATTCATAATAAGTGTCACTTAAAACTTTTTCTGTGATTGCTTCGTTTGCTTCTTCTTTTTCATGGATCATCATCTCAAATTCTGCAAACATCATTTGTCGATATATCGTTGTACGGATAGTATCCAAAAAATCAGTTAAATACATGATTTTTTCTTCTTTTGTACTCGCATTTTTTACTAAATAATCATTGATTAATACTTCATTTACAGTAGAAGCAATTTCGGCTAATATAGTAGGATAATCATGTGAAATATAAGGTTGATATTTTTTAGAATAATAAGAATGCATCGCATGACCAAGTTCATGTCCCATCGTACTTACACTATATAATGTATCATTATAATTTAGTAAAACATAAGGGTTCGAATCATAACAACTCCCTTGATAAGCACCACTACGTTTTCCCTTATTTGGATAAATATCAATCCAACGATCACGGAAAGCCTCATTTAAATCATTCAAATAGGTTTCACCTAATGGTTTTAATGCTTCAAATAAAATTTTCTTTCCTTCTTCAAAAGGATAGTTTTTATTTTCTACATCTGCAATATTCACATGAAGATCATACATGTGTAATTCATCTAATCCTAGTTGCTTTTTCTTGATTTCTAAATAACGATACAAAGGATCTAAGTGTTGATGAACAATATCAATCATTTTTTTATAAAAACTGGTAGGAATGTTGTCAGAAGACAAGCTTTGTTCTAAAGCACTTTGATACTTTCTTATCTTAGCTCCTACTACATTTTCTTTTACCTGTCCTTTATATAGTGTCGCTACTGTATTTTTATGATTCTTCCAAAATGTATACATATGATTAAAAGCATCTTCTCGAACACGACGATCTTTACTCTCAATATATTTTGAGTACGTTGCATTTGTAAGTTTTACTTCATTTCCATCTTCATCTATGATCACACCTAAATCGATATCAGCATTATTAAGTTTTACGAAAGCACTTTGGTTATTTCCAAAAACACCAGATAACTTTCCTAATAAAGCCTCTTCTTTTTCACTCAAAGTATGATTTTGTGCACGATAAGTAACTTCTAAATCATGACGGTAGGAATCAAATTCTTTCTTTCCTTCAATCATCTTCAAGACTTTTTCATAAGGAACTTTCATTAATTCTGGAAGTACAAAAGATAATTTTTCACTTTGCGCAGCTACTAAATGATCCATTTTTTCTACAAAGGTTTGTTTGTATGTATCAGTTGTATCTGTATCGATATTTAAATGAGCCCAAAAGTAAATAATCATACTCAAACGATCATATTCTTCTTCTTTTTTATAAAAATCTAATAGTGTATCACTACTATCTAAAATATGCCCTTGAAATTTTGTAAGATCTTCTAGTAATTCATAAGAACGCTTTAGTTTCTCATTAAAATCAGCTTCATCTTTCACAAGAACATCTAAATTCCACGTGTTTTTTACATCTACTTCACTGCGTTTTATTTCTTTTTCCATAGATTCTCCTTTTATGTTTATATACAAACGTAGAAGTTTACCCTAAGGTAAACTTCTCCATATTTGCATTATTTTTCTTCGTATTCTGCGTCTTGTACGTTATCTTCTTTTTTGGTATTATCTGTGTTTTCAGCTTGTTCTGCATTGGCATTTTTTGCAGCTTCTTCATAAACTTTAGTAGCCATAGCCATAGCTGTTTCACTTAAAGCATCTTTCTTAGTTTTAATATCTTCTAAATCTTCTTTTTCTAAGGCTTTTTTAAGATCTTCGATTTCCTTTTCAGCTTTTTCTTTATCTTTTTGATCTACTTTATCTCCAAGGTCTTTAATAGCTTTTTCTGTTTGGAAAATCATTTGTTCTGCCTCGTTTTTAAGATCAGCTTCTTCTTTACGTTTATTATCAGCATCTTTATTTGCTTCTGCTTCTTTTACCATCTTATCGATTTCATCATCACTTAAGTTTGTTGAAGCAGTAATTGTAATAGATTGTTCTTTATTTGTACCAAGGTCTTTTGCCTTTACATTCACAATACCATTCGCATCAATATCAAATGTTACTTCGATTTGAGGTACACCACGTGGTGCGGCTGGAATATTCGTAAGTTGGAAACGTCCTAATGTTTTATTATCTGCAGCCATTGGTCTTTCACCTTGTAAAATATGAATATCTACAGCAGGTTGATTATCTGCAGCTGTTGAGAATACTTGACTCTTACTTGTTGGAATCGTTGTATTTCTTGGAATTAATACAGTACATACTCCACCTAAAGTTTCGATTCCTAAAGATAATGGTGTTACGTCTAATAATACGATATCATCGACTTCTCCAGTAAGTACTCCACCTTGAATTGCGGCACCCATGGCAACAACTTCATCAGGATTTACACCTTTTGATGGTTCTTGTCCTAATTCTTTCTTTACGATTTCTTGAACTTTTGGAATACGTGTTGATCCACCTACTAATAATACTTTATCAATATCTTTTGCACTTAATTTAGCATCTTTTAACGCTTTACGAACTGGTTCAAGTGTTGATTCTACTAAATCATCTACTAATTCTTCAAATTTAGCACGTGTTAAACTTAATTCTAAATGAAGTGGTCCTGCTTCTCCTTGAGATAAGAATGGTAATGAAATTTGTGTTGAAGTCATTCCACTTAAATCCTTTTTCGCTTTTTCTGCAGCATCTTTTAAACGTTGCATAGCCATGGTATCATTTGTTAAATCAACACCATTTTCTTTTTTAAATGTTTCTACTAAATAATCTACAATACGGTGATCGAAGTCATCTCCACCAAGTTTATTATTACCACTGGTTGCTTTTACTTCAAACACACCATCTCCGATTTCTAGAATAGAAACGTCAAACGTTCCTCCACCTAAATCGTATACTAAAATTTGTTCTGTTTTATCTTGTTTATCAAGTCCATAAGCTAAAGCTGCAGCCGTTGGTTCATTGATAATACGCTCTACTTCAAGTCCTGCAATCTTACCAGCATTTTTTGTAGCTTGACGTTCTGAATCATTAAAATATGCTGGAACTGTAATAACCGCTTTTGTTACTTTTTCTCCTAAATAACTTTCAGCAGTTTCCTTTAAATTCGTAAGAATCATCGCAGAAATTTCTTCTGGTGTATATTTTTTACCATTTGCACTAACTTTTTTACTAGTACCCATTAAACGTTTTACACTAGATACTGTGTCTGGATTTGTAACTACTTGACGTTTAGCAGCAGCTCCTACAATAATTTCTCCATCTTTAAACGCAACGACAGATGGTGTTGTACGTTCTCCCTCTTTATTAGCAATAACGGTTGCTGTCCCACCTTCTAATACACTGACACAACTATTTGTTGTACCTAAGTCAATACCTATAACTTTACTCATAATATTCTCTCCTATCTTATTCACTAACTTTAACCATGGCTGGTCTAATCACTTTATCTTTTAACATATACCCCTTTTGCATCACTTCAATGACAACACCAGGTTCAACCCCTTCACGTTTTTCTGTCATTACTGCTTGATGATACGTTGGGTCAAAAGGCTTATTGAAAGATTCAATTTCACATACTTCATAGGCCTTTAATACATTTACTAAATTACAATATAACATTTTAAATCCTTGTAAAAATTTAGATACTTCATCTTCTAGATTATCATCATCCATATTAATGGCACGTTCAAAATTATCTATCGTTGGAAGTAATTCTTTTACAAAAGATTCATTACTATATTTCAGTAAACGTGCAGTCTCCTCTTCTTTTCTTTTACGAAAATTAATTAATTCTGCTTTATCACGTAAACTTTTATCTTCTAATTCTTTTATTTTTTGTTCTAATTCTTCTATTTTTTTTGCATCTTTATGATGCTTCTTTTTATCTTTACAAGTATGTTTCTTACATGCGCAATCTTCAGAACATTTTTCTTTTTCCTCTATTATTTCTTCTTGCACAGTATTTTTTTCTTCTACTTCTGGATTCATTTCATCACCTTCCTATATTTTGTTTAATAAAATCTAATAGTGTAATTACACGATCATATTCCATACGTTTTGGACCAATTAAAGCAATCGTTCCTTCTTCACCATCGACAGAATATTTCGTTTTAATAATGGTTACATCATCATCAAAATCATTTTCACTACCAATATAAATATTAATACCATCGTCCTCTTGTTCTTCCTCAATCGAACGAATCATCTCTTTATCTTCGAATTTTGAAACAATTTCACGAATCTTATCTGCACTATTAAATTCTGGTTGCATCAGCATATTTCCACGCCCACTAAAGTGAATATCCGTTTCATGGGCAAAATCACTAAATGCATTATAGAAAGCATTGTATAACACTTCATGTTGCTTTACCACTTTCCCAATCACTGGTTTTACTTCAAACTCTAACTTACTACTAACCTCATCAATGGGTGTACCAACGACTAGTTTATTAATAAGATCTACTGTTTGTTTTATTTCTAAAATATCTACTAGTTGTGGTAATACAATATTCTTGTGTTCAACATGTCCACGATCTGTAATGACAATCGCAATTAATTTGGTTTCATCAATCGGAACAACTTCTACCTTTTGCACACGATTTTCTTTCGATGAACTTCCTAAAACAATCGATGTATAACTCGTTAGTTCAGAAATAATTTCCATACTTTGTGCAATCGCATCACTTAACATTAAAGATTGATTATGGAAAATTTGTTGTAACTTTAACATTTCTTCTCCATTTAATTCTTTCGGTTTCATAATGTGATCTACATAATAGCGGTATCCTTTTTCACTAGGAACACGGCCGCTTGATGTATGCGTTTTTTCTAACAAGCCAACTTCTTCTAAGAAACTCATTTCATTTCGAATCGTCGCACTGGAACAGTCTAGTACTTCACACAAAGATTTTGAACTCACAGGTCGTGCTGTTTTAATATAATCTTCGACGATTAACTTTAGTAACTCACTTTGTCTTTCATTAATCATGACTCACTTCCTTCTAGCACTCTACCATCTTGACTGCTCCTTCATTATACTATGATATGTTAGCATTGTCAATATATGAGTGCTAAAAACTTAAAATTTCAAAAAAAATCCCTTTTTAAAAGGAATTTCAATCTTTTATAATATTATAACTTATTTTGAATCAATCATTAAAAACACTATTTTGGTATACCTATAACATTTAATATCTATAATCTTCTATTATATATTTTAAAATTTTATCCAAATTCAAAGTTTACACTTTCTTTTTTCGTTCATACTAATATTGGTGATTCTATGAATATTGGACTTTATATGATGATTTTTTTCTCTAAAATTATTGAAAACTCTCTAGCTACTTTAAGACTCATTGTTGTTGCGAATGGAAAGAAAAATCTAGGAGCTATTTTACAATTTTTAATTGCTTTGGTTTGGGTATTAGTGACAGGAACAGTAGTAAAAAATATTGGAAAAGATCCACTTACCATTTTATTTTTTGCTTTAGGATCCTATATTGGTTCTTATACTGGAAGTTTAATTGAAGAAAAACTTGCGATGGGAAGTAATTTACTTCTTGCGATTATTAATTGTTCAACGTGTGAAGATATGATTCAAAAAATTAAGGATGAAGGTTTTGCTGTAACTTCTATGGATGGAACGGGTTCTTACCGAAAAAAGAAAATTTTACTTATTTTCGTCGAACGAAAAAAACGAAATAAAATCGTTCATATTATCAAAAAGATGGATCATCGTGCAATGATTATTTGTGAAAATGCACGTGCATTATATGGTGGTTATTTACCAGAATCTTTTAGTAAATAAGCCTTATCTGTTACAATATAAACCTCTTTTTGTTTAAATTTTTCTATTTCCTTCTCTGAATTAATAGTCCAAACAAAGAGTTCTTTTTTAGAAGCTGTATAATCTCGCTTATTAATACTTATAAAATCAAATTCATTCATATGGTGTTCATTGATGCCATTTCCAACAATGATTCCTACTTTGAGTGTAGGATATTTTTCTTTCATATAAGTTAATATTTCATAACGAAAACTACAAAAGTAATAATTGAGAGGATATTTTCTGCATATTTTAACCACACGATCCACGAAATCCTCTACTTCAATATCTTCGTTTTTTAACTCAAGGACAATCACTTTTTTAGTGGACACTTTAGATAAAAAAGATGTTAATTCTGTAATCTGAGTTGGATTTTTTTTCGTCCCAAAATTATATTTTTGTAATTCTTTTAATGTTTTATGCTTTAAAAAACCACTGCCATCACTTGTTCTTTGAATGGTCATATCATGATGTAAAACAATTTTTTTATCTTTTGTCATTCGTACATCACATTCAATGCCATCAATATAAGGCATATTTAGGGACGTAAGTAAAGCATCCTTGGTATTTTCTCTAAATGAATGATGATCTTTCCCACGATGTGCGATTAATTTCATACTATCACCTATTTTAATGTATGAAAAAAGAAATACTAAGATTCTAGTATTCCTTGAATATAGGTATAAACTTCTTCATGAATTTCATCTACTGTTTTTAATCTATTGGTAGCACATTCAATGGTTTTCCATTTATAAACACTAGATAATTCAATATAGGCATTCTCTGCCATTTTTAAGTGTTTCTCATTTTGCTCATGTTGATCAGGTTTTTCAATGCGATGTTCTTTTAATTCTTTAGCAAATTCATAAGGCATATGTAGGAAAATCGCAATATCTGGTTTAGGAAGCTCTAATAATTTAAATTCCAAAACATCTAACCATGCATACATATTAAGTCTTTCTTTGGTATCTTCTATTTTCCCACCTTGATGAGCCATATTAGAATAAACATAACGATCTAAAATAACATTAACACCCTGATCTAATAATTTATTAATCTTTGGAATATTATATCTTCGATCAGCCGCAAAATATAATGCTGCGACTTTAGGATCAATAGTTGCTGCGCCTTCAGAAAACCAACCATCACAAATATAGTCTTTTCCAAGGTAAGGTCCACCAACAATTTTTCCAGTTGGCGTATCATACATAGGGAAAGATTGCTTCTCAACAGCTATTCCATCTTTTTTTAAATGATCAATAAGCTTATTAGACTGTGTTTCTTTTCCAGAACAATCTGTTCCTTCAATAACAATTAATTTACCTCTCATAACATTCTCCTTTATCATTGAGCAAGTGGAAACTTAATAGGTCTATGATGTTTATCTTTTTGCCCCACGTTGACATATATAACATCTACCTTAAATAAATTATATACCAAACAATCGTTCGTGTCAATAAAATCTAACCAACAATATTATTATTTTGATCAAATGTAACATCTAAAAATTTCTTACTTGCTAAAAAATCACACATATGAACAAAACGTTGATATTTATTACTTGGTTTTGGTAATACTTCATTTCCGTTAAAGTCCGTATTCCACTGTCCCATATGAGCTTCAATCATATTACATAAAGCATTCACTTCATTTTCGGTAAGTGTTAACTCGCTCTGATGTTCACGTATTAAGTTACATACAACTAAAGGATGATCAACACGTGTATATTTTTCTTTAGGAATACCCGATTTACATCCATCATGTAACATCATTGCGATTAACAACAGATCTTTTTCTTCAGGTTTAAAGCTATACCCTATGGAATCATTACCTAACATTTCTTTTCCAATACGAACTACTACTTTAGTGTGCCTCACAAGTCCACCATCACCTAAGGCGAATGTTGGATGATATTTTCCCGTGGATGAAGCTGGTACTTCAAAAAAATAATCTGGTAAAAGTTCAATTAACTTTTCTGCGTTTTCACGATATCTTGGAAATTTTAAATAACCCAATTCCATTTTAAATACATCTTTTTTATTCATTACTATCACCTATAAAATTTATTAAAATTTGATTGGAAATATACTGGTACCTTTCAGGTATAAAAATATAATTTCCATCATCTACTAATAATCCTTTCCCTACTATATCACTAATATTAAATACATCAGTGATTTCTTGTTTATATTTTTCTTTAAATTTAGTTTTCGATACACCCTCTAATTTACGAAGTCCTAAAAACATTTCTTCTTCCATTTTTTCTTTGAGTGTTAACGATTCTTCATTGATTCTAATATTTCCTTCAAAATAAGAAGTTAAACTTCTTGTATTGTTATAACGTACACCATCTTCATAACCAGAAGCTCCTACTCCAAAACCATAATATTCCATGTTATTCCAATAAGTTAAATTATGTTTTGACTCATACCCAATTTTGGCAAAGTTACTTGTTTCATAATGAATGAAGTTATGTTTTTTTAATGTATCTATAATGAAGTGATACATTTCTTCATCTAAATCCTCATCAATATTTTCTACGCCATTAATATCTAACATCGTATGTGGTTCAATCATTAAGGAATACGTTGATAAATGTGGAAGATCTAAAGATAAAAAGTTTTCAATATCTTCTTTTAATTCTTTTAGAGTTTGATGTGGAAGAGCATACATTAAATCCATATTAATATTTTTAAAGCCAAATTCTTTCATCCACCCTATTTTTTCAAATACCATTTCTTTGGTATGATGACGATTCAAAAACTTCAAATGATGATCACAAAAGGTTTGAACACCCACACTAATACGATTAACACCATATTCTTTAAATAATTTTAATTTATCTAAAGTTATATTTTCAATATTACATTCAACAGTAAATTCGATATCTTCATCTTTTATAAATAATTTAGTTATCTCTAAAAGTTTTTCAAGTTCTTTCTCGTTTAAACAACTAGGTGTTCCCCCACCAATATAAAGGGTTTTTATTTTTTCCTGTTGATAACGATTTTTTACTTCTTGTTCTAAACATTCTACATATCTATGAACTAAATCTTCTTTATAAAAAAATTTAGAAAAATCACAATAACTACAAATGTTTTCACAAAAAGGAATATGAATGTATACTGCTTGCATACTACCACCATAATCATTTTAACACAAAAAAAGATAATATGGAAATTATCTTCTTCTAAAATTTTCTATTGGTTCTTCTTCAAATGTAGGTTCTTCTTTTTTAGATAGTGTAATCAAATGTTCTTTTAATAATTTTTCTTTCACATTTAGATATAAAACCCAATCTAAAGATTCTAACACTTCAACAAAAGCACCAATTAGATCAAGTTTTTCAACATGATAATATTTTGTTATTTCTTCCAACTTAATCCCCATCATATAAGCACTAGCAGAAGTCATAATCTTTAATTCTAGTGGATTTAACATTTTATTTTTAAGAGATTGTCTTTCAACTGATGTAATTTTATTATTTCGATTTAGTTTTAAAACCTTATTTCCTAAATCACTGGCTGATTTACAATATTTTGATAATCTTTCGTTAATATCACGTGATACGGAAGAAGCAGAAATTTGATGTGCTTTGGCAATTTCTTCTTGCGTATATCCTTCTAATACTTCATTTAATATGATATAAGTACGTTCAATATTAAAAATGTTCTTATAACGATCTGTTTTCTTTCGATAGTAGTCTTTTAAATACTCTCCTGTTTTTGGATCTTTTAGATTACTTTGTTTAATATATTCATGAACAGTTGCAACAGAAATGTTAAAACGATTCGCAATATCTGCATAAGAAGATTTCGTTTCAAGCGCGTATTTTGTTACCTCTTTCATTAATTGTTTTCTTTCTTCGTTTTTAAAAGTTTGAGCCATAGTTATTCCCCTCTTCTCATTAATATAGTGGTTATCATAGCAAAAAGACTAATTTTTGTCAAATTAGTCTTCTTCCATGCGAAGTACAGAAAGGAACGCTTCTTGTGGTATTTCAACACTACCTACCATCTTCATTCGTTTCTTTCCTTCTTTTTGTTTTTCTAATAATTTACGTTTACGAGAAACATCCCCACCATAACATTTTGCTAGTACATCTTTTCTTACGGCTTTTACATCAGCACGAGCAATCGCTTTATTACCAATTGCTGCTTGAATTGGAACTTCAAATTGTTGCCTTGGGATCAATTTTTTTAAATTATTAACAACTGTTTTTCCTCTGTTATAAGCAAAATCTTTATGAACAATAACACTTAGGGCATCAACAACTTCACCATTTAACAAAATATCCATTTTTACTAAGTCACTTTCTTTATATCCAATCACTTCATAATCAAAAGAGGCATAACCTTTCGTCGTTGATTTTAATTTATCAAAGAAATCATAAACGATTTCAGAAAGTGGGATATCATAATGAATATTAACTCTCGTTTGATCTAAGTATTCCATAGATACATAAGATCCTCTTTTATCTTGGCAAAGTTCCATAATTGGACCAATATATTCCGATGGTACAAAAATATTCGTACGAATATAAGGTTCTTCAATTTTTTTTATGCGTACACGATCTGGCATTTTTACTGGACTATCTACTAGTTCATGCGTTCCATCCGTAAGTGTTACATCATAAACTACGGAAGGACTAGTCGCGATCAGTCCAATACCAAATTCGCGTTCAATACGTTCTTCGATTATTTCCATATGAAGTAGGCCTAAGAAACCACAACGGAATCCAAAACCTAAAGCTTTACTGGTTTCAGGTTCAAATTCTAGGGAGGCATCATTTAACTTTAATTTATCTAAAGCCTCTCTTAAATCTGGAAATTTAGAAGATTCAATAGGATAAATACCACAGAAGACCATTGGTTTCATAGGTTTGTATCCAAATAATGGTGTGGTTGCTGGATCTTTTTGTAATGTGATTGTATCTCCTACTTTAACATCGTGGATATCTTTAATACTAGCACACAGATATCCTACTTCCCCAGTGTTAATAGATTTTCTTTTTTCTTCATGGGGAGTATGGACACCTAATTCTACCACGTCATAAGTTGCACCTGTTGCCATCATTTTTATTTTATCCCCTACTTTAACGCATCCGTTCATTACACGAATACTGGCAATAATTCCACGGTAAGAATCGAAATAGCTATCGAAGATTAAAGCCTGCAAAGGTTCTTTTTCTTTTCCGGTAGGCGCTGGAACCTTTTCAATAACTTTTTCTACTAATTCTTTAATTCCTATACCATTTTTTGCACTGGTTAAAATAATCTCATCTTCACTAAAACCTAAGGTATCTACTAACTCTTGTTTTACTTTTTCCGGATCTGCATTTGGTAAATCAATTTTATTAATTACTGGAATAATCGTTAAATTATTATCTAAGGCAAGATATAAATTAGCCAGTGTTTGTGCTTCAATTCCCTGGGCTGCATCTACAACTAAAATAGCGCCTTCACAAGCGGCTAAACTACGACTCACTTCATAAGAAAAATCCACATGTCCTGGAGTATCAATAAGATGAAGTAAATAATCTTCTCCCTGATAATGATAATTTAATTCTACCGCATTTAATTTTATCGTAATTCCACGTTCACGTTCTAAATCCATGTTATCTAATAATTGATCTTGACGTTCACGCTCTGTAATCGCTCCTGTTACTTCTAAGATACGATCCGCAAGTGTACTTTTTCCATGATCAATATGTGCAATAATAGAAAAATTTCTAATATTTTGTTGTTTCATAAAACCACCTACTTAACATTATATATGATTCTAATAAAAATTCAAAGAAAAACATCTATTTTTGATGTTTTCTTTATATTTAAAGTTTTTCTATTTCTTCTTCTGTAAGTGAAGTGATTTTGGAAATAAGTTCTAAAGAAAGTCCTTCTTCTTCCATCTTTCGTGCAGTTTCTAGTTTGGTAGTAAGAGTTCCTTTTGTAATTCCTTGTTCGATTCCTTCTTCAAAAGAAATCTTCTTCTCTGTATTTAAGATCATTCGGTCATCTTCTTCATCACACATGACTGCTTTAAATACTTTATCATTTTTTGCGGTATAAAATCTCTTTTTTTCTAGTAAAATCATAAGTACCTCCTACTAGTATATACCCTGTCTTTTACCCTATTTCCTTCTTTTTTTATATATTTTTTTTAATTATTTTAAAAAAATTGTCCAAACCATGATTTAATGTTTGATTTATGATTCTTCTTGTTTTATGATAATAATGGTGGTATTTATGAATCAAGAACAAATTACAATTTACTATAATAAATTTAATGAAGATAAAAGACTAACAAGAAGGCATGGGGTTGTTGAATATACAACGGCGATGAAATATATCCATCATTATTTAAAAAAGATCAAACATCCTAAAATCATTGACATTGGTGCTGGAACAGGAAAGTATTCGATTGCACTTGCGGAAGAAGGATATGATGTAACTGCCATTGAACTTGTCAAGCATAATCTAATGACTTTAAAGGCTAAAAGCGATAAGGTCAAAGCTTTTCTAGGAAATGCGATACATCTAGAAAAATTTAAAGATTGTAGTTTTGATATGGTCCTTCTTTTTGGACCTATGTATCATCTTATTTCAGAGGAAGAAAAAATAAGGGCACTAGAAGAAGCGAAAAGAATTCTAAAACCTGGTGGGTATATTTTAATTAGTTACTATATGAATGAATATGCGGTTTTAAAACACGGGTTTATCGATAACAATATCAAAGAAGCTATAAAAAACAACATGATTGATGAAACTTATCATATTACACCCCAGGAAGATGATTTATATAGTATGGTTCGTTTAGAAGATATCAATCGATATCAAACCATGGTCAATCTTAAACGTGTAAAAATTCTAGCACAAGATGGTCCTTCAGATTATATTAGAAGAACATTAAATCACATGGATGAAGAAACATTCGAATTGTATTTAAAATACCATTTATCCATTTGTGAGAGACCAGAACTATTAGGTGCGTCTTCTCATGTTTTAGATATTTTAACCAAGGAATAAAAAAACATCTCGAAAAAAGATGTTTTTTTAAAAGATTTCTCTTTTTAGTAAAATAATGAACCTAAAATAATAGCAAGCAAGATATATAATACGATAACGATAATATATCCAGCACCATTATTTGTTACAACAACAGTTTCATTATTATTGTGCCCGTTATTTCCACAAGCCATAAGATTTACCTCCTATCTGATTAAATATAAGCTCCAAGTATAATGATTAAAAGAATAAATAGTACTAAAACGATTGCAGCTCCGCTTACACCTGTATTATTACACATAAACATTCCTCCTTTTTTGTCTTTTCACAGTATTTTATGGAATTTCTCTGAATGTGTGATTACTTCAGACTAAAATATTGTATTTTTTCTAAATTTTTGATAATATAATAATTGTATGATGAAGGGAGACAATATGAAAAAGAAAGCATTAATCATAGGATTATGTTCTATCCTATTAGTTACAGGATGTGGACAAAAAGCAAAATTAAAAAATGGAAAAGAAGTCGTTGCTGAAATGGAAGGAAAAACCATTACCGCAGAAGATTTATACGATGAATTACGTACACAAGGTGGTACTACAGTATTAGTCAATATGATCGATGAATTTATTGCGAATAAAGAAATTGAAACCGATCGTAATGCGAAAGAATATGCAGATAATCAGTTGGAAAATTTAAAGGCACAATACAAACAAGCAGGTCAAGATTTTGAAGCAGCACTTACAAATGCTGGATATTCTAGTGAAAGTAAATTTAAAGAAGTTCTTATTTTAGATTATAAGAAAAATAAAGTTGTTGAAAATTATTTAAGTGACAATTTAACTGAAAAAGAAATTGAAACTTATTATAATGATGAGGTTTTTGGAGAAATGACTGTAAAACATATTTTAGTTAAACCAGAAACTAAAGATGATATGACTGATGATGAAAAGACAGAAGCTGAAAAGAAAGCAAAAGAAAAAGCAGAAAAAATTATAAAGGAATTAAACGATGGTGCTAAATTTGATGATTTAGTATCTAAATATTCTGATGATGAAGGTTCTAAAGATAATAAAGGATTAATTGAAAACTTTACAAAAGATAGTGTTGTTTCAGATTTCTGGGATGCATCTATTAAATTAAAAGACAAAGAATATAGTAAAGAACCTGTAAAAAGTGATTATGGATACCATGTTATTTATCGTATTAGCCAAAAAGATAAACCTAAATTAAAAGATGTTAAAGAGGACATTAAAGAAAAATTAGTTGAAAATATGTTGAGTGCTGATACTAATTTGCCTACAAAGACATGGGTAAAAATCCGTAAAAAATATAAATTAGATATCAAAGACGATGATATTAAAAAAGCTTATAAAAAATCAAATAATGCATAACAAAAAAAGCGATGAAAATCGCTTTTTAGTTTGTCTTGATATCTTTCAGGATCATTTCAACCGTTTCATTAAAATTTTCTAAATTTACTTGATACCATGTAATATCCATTTGATTACGAAACCAGGTATATTGCCTTTTTGCATAATTTCGACTACGTTGTTTTATTAAATTTAAACTTTCTTCTAAAGTACACACACCATCAAAATATGGAAATAATTCTTTATATCCAATCGGTGTCATGACAGCCTTTGTGCGAATGTTTGATTCATAAATTCTTTTAGCTTCTTCTAATAATCCTTCACTCACCATAGTATCAACACGTTTATTAATGCGATCATATAACGTAGCGCGATCTATCGTTAATCCAATCCACAAAACATCATATAAACAATGATCTGCTTTTGGTTTTTCACTAAATGCCTGGTGATGATGTTTCATATAAGTAAGGGCTCTTTCTACTCTTTTTCGGTTATTTTTGTGAATTTTTGTCTTAGGATCTTGAGATATTAATTTTTGATACAATTCTTCATTAGTGTAAGCACTAAAATCTTCTTTCTCCTCTTCATCATCAAATTGATAATCGTAAAGAGCCGCTTTAATATAAAATCCTGTTCCCCCTACTAAAATAGGAAGATGCCCACGATCATTTATCTCTTTGATTTTCTTTCGAGCCTCTTTTTGAAAATCATATACGGTATAAGTTTCTTCTAATTCTTTGATATCTAATAAATGATGAGGAATATTTTCTTGTTCCTCTATGGTAGCTTTGGCCGTTGCAATATCTAAAGATTTATAAACTTGTGTACTATCAGCGTTGATCACTTCCCCATTTAATTTTTTAGCAAGTTCAACACTTAATTTTGTTTTTCCAACAGCCGTTGGTCCAACAATAACAATCACTTTCTGTTTCATTTTATAAACATACTATCCCCAAATGAAAAGAAACGATATTCTTTTTCGATAGCTTCTTTATAAGCATTTAGGATATTTTCCTTTCCAGCAAGGGCACTTACTAACATTACTAAGGTTGATTTTGGTAAATGAAAATTCGTGATAAGCGCATCAATTGCCTTAAATTTATACCCAGGATAAATAAAAATTTCCGTATTTCCATGACACTCTTTAAACGTTCCATATAAATTCATAATAGTTTCTAAGGTACGTACAGAAGTTGTTCCAACACTAATAATACGACGGTGTTCTTCCTTTGCCTTATTTAAAATATCCGCTGTCTCTTTGCTCATATGATATTCTTCAGAATGCATTTTATGGCTTTTTACATCATCCACTGCAACAGGGCGAAAGGTTCCAAGTCCTACATGTAAAGTTACCGTTGTAATAAGAATTCCTTTTTCTTTAATTTTATGTAACAAATCTTCTGTAAAATGCAACCCCGCAGTTGGCGCTGCTGCACTTCCTTCATATTTTGCATATACTGTTTGATATCTATTTTTTTCTGTTAGTTTTTCATGAATATAAGGAGGAAGTGGCATTTCTCCTAATTCATCTAAAATTTCTAATAAAATTCCTTCGTATAGAAGTTTTAAATGTCGGATTCCATCCTCCAAAACAGCAGTGCATTTAGCTTTTAATCGTCCATCACCAAAAGAAATTACAGTCCCCTCTTTCACACGTTTTGCTGGTTTACAAAGTACTTGCCATACATCCGACCCTAAATCTTTTAACATTAAAATTTCAATCGCTGCATTTGTATCTTCTTTGTGACCATAAAGACGTGCTGGAATAACTTTTGTGTCATTTAGTACTAAAACATCTCCCGGTTCTAAATAGTCAAGAACATCTGTAAAATGACGGTGTTCAATATCACCAGTTTCTTTATCTAACACTAAAAATTTAGAAGCATCACGCTTCTTTAATGGTGTCTGGGCAATTAGTCTTTCTGGCAAATCAAAATCGAAATCTTCTGTTTTCATTTTTTCAACTCCATCTTAATGTATTTTCGTTTGTTTATCTTGATCAAAAAGTTGATCTATTTCATACATCTCATCAAACAAATAATGACAACGCATTTTTTCATTTTTCCCCTCTTGCATTATACGTTTTAACAAGGCATCGTTATATAAAATACAATCATAACGTGAAAATAGATGCAAGGGAATATCATTAAAAGTAGAAGCTAAAACATTTACCTCCTCTTTGGTATGATGAAGTAAGCTTTTATCATATAAAGCTAAGCGTAAAACGCCCATACTTAAAGCATACTTAGAATGTAGAGTATATTCCTCTGATTTATCAATAAACGTCATTTGTTCAATTAAACGGACGATATCCTCTTCTTCATAGTTCCCTATTTCTTTCATCTGATAAAGAATATTCTCATCCTCCATATAATCTTCCTTTGAAATCAATGCACGATTCACTTTCATATATTCTTTTAAACTATTGTAAATTGTTAGTAAATGAATTGGCATTGGATATAAGGATCCATGCTTATCTTCAAATACGGTAATTTCAATATATGGATCATTTATATTTTCCATGTTTTCATCCCCCTCTTATCAAAATATAATTTATTTTAACAAAAAATTTATTTTTTTTCAATGCCTAAATGCTCATAGGCTTTTTCTGTAACCATACGACCACGACTAGTTCTCTTTAAAAGTCCATTTTGAAGTAAATAAGGTTCATACACATCCTCTAACGTACCACGTTCTTCACCAATCGATGCGGCTAAAGCATCAATACCTACGGGTCCACCATTAAACTGTTCAATAATCGATTTTAAAATATGATAATCTGTATTATCAAGTCCTAATTTATCTACTTTTAATCGATCAAGAGACATACTAGCAATCTCTTTATTAATAACACCATCACCCATAACTAAAGCAAAATCACGAACACGTTTAAACAAACGATTCGCAATACGTGGTGTTCCTCGACTCCTACGAGCTAGTTCAATCGCGGCTTGATCTTCAATTGGTGCTTCCAACACACGACTAGTTCTTTGAACAATTGATGTTAACTCTTCAGTGTTATAAAATTCTAATTTTAATACAATTCCAAAACGATCTCGTAAAGGATCAGATAAATCTCCTGCCCTTGTTGTCGCACCCACTAAGGTAAAAGGTGGTAATTCTATTTTTATATTACGACTACTCGCATCATTTCCAATCATGATATCTAACATAAAATCTTCCATCGCTGGATATAATATTTCCTCAATGTAACGAGGCATACGATGAATTTCATCGATAAATAAAATATCCCCTGGTTCCAAAGTTGATAAAACAGCAGCTAAGTCTCCGGGTTTTTCAATCGAAGGACCACTAGCTGTTTTGATATTTCCACCCATTTCATTGGCAATAATATAAGCAAGCGTTGTTTTCCCTAAACCTGGAGGACCATATAATAATACATGATCTAATGGTTCTTTTCGCATTTTAGCCGCTTTCATAAAAATCGTTAGATTCTCTTTAGCTTCACTTTGACCAATATATTCATCAATAGAATCAGGGCGAATACTCGTTTCAAAAGTATCCTCTCCTAACACTTCATTTGTAACAATTCTCTCATCCATCTTATCACCTATTTCAACAATAATTTTAATGCTTCCTTAATTTGCTCCTCGATTGATTTTGTATAATCAACTTTGGTTATTACTTTTTTAATATCAGCTTTCTTATATCCTAATCCCTCTAAAACATCAACAAGTTCTTCATTATCCATACTACTATCAGGTGTTGATGTTGATGATAGTTTTCCTTTTAAGTCTAAGATAATCTGACGAGCAACTTTATCCCCAATCTTTGGAAATTTTTTTAAATAAAGAATATTTTCACGATCAATCGCATCCATTATTCCTGCTGGAGATCCAGTCGCTAACATAGGTAAAGCCATTTTGCATCCTAATCCTTTGACACTAATTAATTGTAAAAATAAATTTTTTTCCTCTTTTGTCTTAAATCCATACAAAGTTTGCTCATCTTCTCGAACATATTGATATAAGTACACTTTTGTTTCTTCCTGAAGTGTAAATGAATATGGATTTGGTGTATAAATACTATACCCTAGTCCATGTGTTTCTACCACAATATAATTTCCCTCAATATCTGTAACAATTCCTTTAATATATGCGTACATTTTATCCCTCTTTTACATATTCTAATTGTATCAAAATTAAGGAATATTGTCTACCAAAACAAACAAAAAAAGTGAACAATTGTTCACTTTTTAAGATACCTGGACAATCAACTCTAACTTTCCAGTATTTCCAGCTTTATCCGTTGCTCGATAAATTAAACGATAACTTCCTACTTTCGAAGAATTTACTGTTCCTTCTGGTTTAATTTCTTTAAACTGTTCTCCACTATTATCTGTAGCTGTTCCTTTTGGAATCGTAAAAGTAGAGCCTTTTGAAATTCTTATTTTTTGATTTTCACTTTTTCCATTAACAACAATTTTAGGGGCTTCTAAATCTTTCACTGTTACTGTACGCGTTGCAGATGTTGTCATATTGTTATATAAGGCGATATAAGTAATTTTATACGTCCCTAGCTTCTTTGTATCCACACTTCCTGTCTTACTTAATGACGAAGGAATCGCATTTTGTTTATAATCATAAGCCATAGCCCCTACATAACTCGTTCCTAAACAGGTTGGTTCTTTATACGTAGATCCTAAATTGACATATTCATTACTATTACCACAAAGGACAATCACAGGTCCTCTTTCATTATATTCTGTATCTGTTTCTGTTCCACTATCCTCAATTACTGTATATTTAAAATTTTTCTTTTTTCGTTTAATTTCAATTAACATATCATTCGGAAATGATTTATTCGTTTGGGGATTTTTTAGTGCAACATCAAGGTATCCACTAGATTTCAATGTACCTAAAGTAATTGTCATAATCTCACCATCTTCTGTTGGTAAAGAATATGGATGATCTGTAGCCCAATTTCTTGCAGCTGCAGCAATTGTTTCTATTTGATCACCATAAGAACTTTTTCTGAAATCTTTAATTGATTTATTCACCGTAGGAACGATTAAAATTCCCATAATACCAATGATAATAATCACTGCTAAAAGTTCTACTAAAGTAAAACCTCTTTCTTTCATGATATCACCTATCTTTTCTTTAAAAATATACGTATGGTATGATATTCAAAAATGATAAAGCAAATGACTAATCCCCAACTAAGTACATCATTAAATACACCCGTTGAATAAGTATCAATAATAGACTTAATTGAACTAGGAATATATTTTGCAATCCAATCATTTACTTCTCCTAAAACAATACTTTCACGAATAAACGTTAAAATACGAAGTAAAATATCTACAAGTGCAATAAAATACACAAAAGCATCAAAACTTCGAAATAAATATAATATTAAACAAATGAACAAAATTAAAATAATTAAATCCATACAAGCACTCCTCCTATAATACAAAAATATCATACCATAAATTCGTATGAATTTCTATAATTATTCATTTAGTTTACAGAACAAATGAAAAATAAAACCACTTTATAAATATGTCAATAGTAATTCAAAGATATTAAATAAAAACAAGCCCAAAAATAAGCCCAGAACAAATGAAACTTTAAAATAAAAACCGTCCATCCTTTATAAAACAAAGGTTTAGAACGGTTTATATTCTTCATGGTGTCCCAGGAGCGATTCGAACGCCCGACCCACGCCTTAGAAGGGCGTTGCTCTATCCAGCTGAGCTACTAGGACAGTTGTATAATTATTTGCGACAAATTGATTATACAACAAAACCATAAATTATTCAATAGTTTTCAAAACACTTTTATAAATTTCTTCATTATTTACAATGAAATTAACCTCTTTTACATCATAATTATCTTCAATTGATAAACAAATACTATAAACAACTTCCTCTAAAATTTTTTGTTCTTCTAAATCATTAAAGATATAGGAATTAAATTCCAAATTCAACGTATCCTCTAATTCTTCTACGGCAAGTAACTTTGTATTACTATTTAAAAAGCTCATTAAATTGGTATCTGACATGGATCCCGCTGAAAGTTCTTCAATAATAATTTTAACTTTATCTTGATTATTATTCATATATTTGGTTACTGGAACATAATAGTATTCATCATTATATTTATTCACATAATAAATAGTTACGTCATCAATATCATTTAAACTTGTAAATTCATACTGTTTATTAATTCCAAAACTTCGATTTAATGTTGCAGGCAAAGTAATATTTGTTTGGGGCAATTTTGTTAATGGTTCTTCTTCAATATAAATAATCACATGTTCAATTTCTTTTAACGTTGTTACAGTATAAACAATAGATTCTATTAATTTTTCCTCATCTTCTTTCTTTACGTCTAGTAATTCCTTTGAAAAATTAAGCTTAATCACATGATCCTCATATAACAAAGAAAGTAACTTTGTCCCTTCAGGAATCATTGCTTTAAAACCACTTGGTACCTTACTTTCTCCCCCACTTCCAATCGTTAAAATAGAAATTAATTCTCTTACTTGTTTTTCAATATTTTCTTCACTTGCGACTGGAACTACCGTTCTTGCGACATAGTCATTATGATCAATCAAATAAATTTCACTCGTATTAGAGACATCTACATACTCTAATGTTTCTTTTACAGATAATGTTTCACTTACTTTTCCCGACGGAATAATATAAATTAGAAATAAAGCAAAAAGAGCGATGGTTGTAACAAGGATTTTTTGATATACTTTTCGTTTTAACATAATTCCACCTCATGGTATATCATATGAAAAAAACACATTAAAAATGTGTCTTTTTTAACGAAATTTCACCAAGTCTTAAAAGTTCTACTACAGCTACTGCACGTCCCTTTACACCAAGCTTTTGCATCGTATTTGAAATATGGTTACGAACAGTTTTTTCACTAATACCTAACGTATCTGCAATTTCTGTAGTAGAATTATTTTGAATTAATAACTCAAAAACCTCTTTTTCTCGTTTGGTCAATATACTCCCTTTCATGTTTCCCTCACTTTCCCAAAGTTAGGTGGTTTATATTTGTTCATATTATTTTATGTGATGTACAAATATACGTGAGAGATATCGCCTAAAAAACCTTATTTTTGATGTTTTACAGTAATATACATTTTTTTATCATAATTACTTTGTACCATACGCATGATTTTATTTGCTGTAGAAGCATCTAGTTTTTCAGTGTTTACAACTACTTGAACCTGATCTCCATCAATCTTAACAAAAGTCTCATATTTATATTCCTCTTTAATTTTTGTTTCTAAACTTTCTTCTTCACCACGCGTGATATTTAATAACTTCATTTTTTCAAAGGCATTGTTTTTTTCTTCTGTTGTCGCTTTGGCATTGGCAAGGATAACTTTTAATTCTTCCATTTCTTTAAGCATTTCTTCATTCGCTTCTACACGTAATGTATCTAGTGCACTTGCCTCTTTTACTTTGACACTTGCTTCCTCTTTTTTTGACTTATCTTCTTTACTAGTGACTTCGGCAGTATAATTATTTCCATTGGTTAAAAGTAATTCATTGGGCATTGTAATATAATATACACTAAGTACTAAAATCAAACTAAACAACGTTAAAAACCACAAATTTTTCTTATTTATCATGTTTTATCCTCCTAATATATCTAATAAACTATATGACGTTTATAAAAAAATAGAACTTCTACTTGCACTTTAAGTATTTATTCTGTATAATAGGTTGCATAAAAAGGAGATGAAATCATGAATATCACAAAAAAAGAAGTAGAAAAATTATGTGATTTATATTGTTGGTTAAACGTTTTCCTTCATCAATTAAATCAGGAACAATTACAAAAACTTGAAGATGAATACTATAAATTTAGAAATCGTGCGGCTGGACTACCACGTGTTCAATTAGAGTTAGATACTTATCATAGTTTAGAATACTATTATAATAAGTATCCTTTATCAGAACGTCAACAAACTTTAAAAACAAACATGATGACAAAAAAAATCAAGGATATCGAGGTACACAAGGCGAATGTTTGTCAATTCTTACTTGAATTAGATTCGATCGATAAAAATATTAGTATGACAAGTCACTTATATAGTGCTTATCCAATGGTTCATAAGCGTCTTTATGAAGATTTACTATTTTTATTTAATCATACCAACGATAAAGAAGCCGTTCGTTTGATCGGAAAAACATTATTTGATCGAAAATATTTACTTTACAGATTAAAGAAATTTATTTCAAAATCTGAAATAAAAAAAGATACATCTAAAAATTTAATTTTAAAGAAATAAAAAAATAAGATTTCAACATTGAAATCTTATTTTTTTTAATCCATTAATTCTTGTTCTAAAGCTTCTAATGGTTCTTCTCTTAAAATATCAAATTCTAAGTTATATTCTGCATTCTTATACTTTTTAGCACCAGTTCCAGCTGGAATTAGTTTTCCTAAAAGTACATTTTCTTTTAGACCCTGTAAATGGTCTACTCTTCCATGAATAGCAGCATCTGTTAAGATACGTGTTGTTTCTTGGAATGAAGCGGCAGACAAGAAAGAATCTGTTTCTAGAGAGGCTTTTGTGATACCTAACAATACTGGTTTACCAGTTGCTGGTCTCTTACCTTCAAGAATTAATTTTTTATTTTCATCTGTAAATTCATACATATTTACCATCGTACCTGGTAAGAAGAATGAATCTCCAGAGTTTACAATCTTCACTTTTGAAATCATACGTTTTGCCATAATTTCAACGTGTTTATCAGAAATATCTACACCTTGACCACGGTAAATTTTTTGAATTTCAAGTAAAATGTATTGTTGAACGGTAACAGGATCTGTTACTACTAATAATTCTTTTGGATTAATTGCTCCATGGGTTAAGCGTTGTCCAGCACGAACTTCTTCGCCTTTTTCAACCGCTAATTTTGCACCATAGTTTGATGTATGTTTCTTTGTTTCCACATCGTTTTTAACAGAAATAACATATTTACCACCATCTTCTTCAATGTTTGAAACAACACCATTAATTTCAGAAATACTAGCTTTACCTTTTGGATTACGAGCCTCGAACACTTCTTCAACACGAGGTAAACCTTGTGTGATATCGTCTCCAGCTACTCCACCAGTATTAAATGTTCTCATGGTTAACTGTGTACCTGGTTCCCCAATTGATTGTGCGGCCATGATACCAACGGCTTCTCCCGTTTCAACCACATGTCCAGTGGCAAGATTTCGTCCATAACACTTACGACATGCACCATGATGTGTTTTACATGTTAATACTGTTCGAATTGGTACTTTTGTAATACCAGCTTTATTAATTTTGTCTGCGATTTGTTCAGTGATATATTCATTTGCTTCAATAATCACTTCTTTTGTATTTGGATCAACTACAGGTTTATTTGTGAATCTTCCAGTAATACGATCTGCAAGAGACTCAATTACTGTTCCATCTTTTTCATTGATAAATGCTTCTACTAAAACACCTTGATCTGTTCCACAATCGTCTTCTTTAATAATGATATCTTGAACAACATCAACAAGACGACGTGTTAAGTATCCGGCAGATGCAGTCTTTAAGGCTGTATCTACGGCACCTTTACGAGCACCATGGGTTGATAAGAAGAATTCAGAAATCGTTACACCTTCAGTAAAGTTTGAAATTACTGGAATTTCTTCTGGTTTATCATTTGGCTTATTGAAAAGTCCACGCATACCAGAAATTTGGTTTAACGATCCAATATCACCACGAGCTTTAGATTCAATCATCATAGCTACTGGATTATTACGGTTTTCTTTTACCATTTGTTCAAGTTCTTCTGCGATCTTTGATTTTGTATTTGTCCAAATATCAACAACTTTTTCATAACGTTCATCTTCCGTAATAAGACCACGTTTAAATTGTTTATTAATCGTATCAACTTTCTTTTGGCTTTCCGCAACAACTTCAGCCTTTGTTTTTGATTCCATTAAATCGGCAACTGAAATAGAAATACCTGATAATGTAGAATGTTTAAATCCTAGATCTTTTAATTTATCAAGCATAATTGAGGTTTCAGTTGTTTGATATCTTTTATATACTTGCGCGATTAATTTTACGAAAGTTCCCTTAATAAATGGATCTGTAACTGGCATTTCTTTGATCGCTTCTGGAATATTTGTTCCACTCGCTAAGAAATATTTTGCAGGTGTAATTTTTTCAATATTTTCACTACTTCCATCATTAATGTATTGGAAAGAATCTGGGAAAATACTATTGAAAATTAATTTACCTGGCGTCGTTACTAAGTATTTATCCATATAGATATCTGGGAAAATCTTATGTTTAAATGAACGGACTGGAATAGCAATACGGGTATGAAGTGTGATTTCTCTTCTTTCATATGCCATTAAAGCTTCATTTTCATCTTTAAATACTCTACCTTCTCCTGGAAGTCCTGCTTTTTCGATCGTAATATAATAGTTTCCTAAGATCATATCTTGTCCAGGAGTAGCAATTGGCTTACCATCTTTAGGTGAAAGAATGTTATTTGCACCTAACATAAGAAGTCTAGCTTCTGCTTTTGCTTCTTCTGTAATTGGTAAATGCACAGCCATTTGGTCTCCATCGAAGTCCGCATTAAATGCTGCACACACTAATGGATGAAGACGAATTGCACGTCCATCAATTAATTTTGGTTCAAACGCTTGAATACCAAGTCTATGTAGTGTTGGTGCACGGTTAAGCATTACTGGGTGCTCTTTAATTTGTTCTTCAACAACATCCCATACACGTTCATCTTGATTTTCGATCATTCGTTTTGCTGCTTTAATATTTGCCGCAATTTCTTTACTAACTAAACCATGAATAACATGTGGTTTAAATAGTTCTAGTGCCATTTCTTTTGGAATACCACATTCATACATTTTTAAATTTGGTCCAACAACAATAACACTACGTGCAGAATAGTCTACACGTTTACCAAGTAAGTTTTGACGGAAACGTCCTTGTTTTCCTTTTAACATACTTGATAAAGATTTTAATGGTCTATTTCCAGCACCTGTAATGTTACGTCCACGACGTCCATTATCGAACAGTGCATCTACTGCTTCTTGAAGCATACGTTTTTCATTTTGAATAATGATATTAGGTGCCCCTAATTCCATTAATTTCTTTAAACGATTGTTACGATTGATTACACGACGATAAAGGTCATTTAAATCACTCGTTGCGAATCTTCCACCATCTAACTGAATCATTGGACGAAGTTCTGGTGGAATCACTGGAAGTGCAGTTAAAATCATCCACTCTGGGCGGTTTCCAGATTCTAAGAAAGCACTTAAAACATCCAAACGTTTAATTAAACGAACACGTTTTTGACTTGTAGAGTCTTTAATCTCTTCAATTTCTTTTTTGATATTAGAAACTTCTGTTTCAAGATCTACTTGTTCTAGTAATTCTTTGATTGCTTCAGCTCCCATACCTACTCTAAAAGTATTTCCATATTTTTCATAATAGGTACGATATTCTTTATCAGAAATTGTTTGTTTTTTCTCTAAAGTTGTAGCTCCTGGGTCAAGAACAACGTAAGACACGAAGTATAAAACTTCTTCTAACTCACGTGGACTCATATCAAGAACTAATCCCATACGAGATGGTACACCTTTAAAGAACCAAATGTGAGACACAGGAGTAGCAAGTTCAATGTGTCCCATACGTTCACGACGTACTTTAGAACTTGTTACTTCTACTCCACATCTATCACATACAATGTTCTTATAACGTAAGCGTTTATACTTTCCACAAGAACATTCAAAATCTTTCATAGGTCCAAAGATTTTTTCACAAAATAATCCGTCACGTTCTGGTTTTAACGTACGATAATTAATGGTTTCAGCCTTTTTTACTTCACCATATGACCATTTTCTAATTTTTTCTGGTGAGGCAATAGCGATTCTTAATCCTTCAAAACTATTTACGTTCATATTATGCCTCCTCCATTTCTTCTAATTCATCTAAGGTTGGTTCCTCGTCCAATTCCCTTCCAGTTTCTTCAAAATCATCTGCTAAATCTTGAAGTGGGTTTTCTTCTTCAGAATCTGTATCTTGAGAATCATCCATCATTTCTTCTTCTAACATATCTAATGGCATGTCACCAGCTAACAATGAATCTTTCTCCTCTTCTTCTAAATCTTTAAGTTCATGATATCCACCATCTTCACCTAAAACTGTAATATCAAGACCTAAAGCTTGGAATTCTTTAATTAATACACGGAAACTTTCTGGAATACCACTTTCTGGCATTGGTGTTCCTTTAACGATTGCTTCATATACTTTTACACGACCTAATGTATCATCTGATTTAATTGTCATCATTTCTTGAAGTACATGTGCAGCACCATAAGCATAAAGTGCCCAAACTTCCATTTCTCCGAAACGTTGTCCACCCATTTGTGCTTTTCCACCTAATGGTTGTTGCGTTACAAGAGAATATGGTCCTGTTGCACGTGCATGAATCTTATCATCAACCATGTGATTTAATTTAATCATGTACATGACACCAACACTAATTCGGTTATCAAATGGTTCTCCAGTACGTCCATCGTAAAGGATTGTTTTTCCATCTTCATCTAAACCTGCTTCTTTTAAAGCTTCGATAATTTCACCTTTTGTTGCACCATCGAAAACTGGTGTTGCAACATGAATATCAAGCGCTTTCGCAGCTGCACCTAAGTGCATTTCTAAAATCTGACCAATGTTCATACGAGATGGTACTCCCAGTGGATTAAGTAAGATATCTACTGGTGTTCCGTCTGCTAAATATGGCATATCTTCTTTTGGTAAGATAAGTGAAATAACACCTTTGTTACCATGACGTCCAGCCATTTTATCTCCAACACTGATTTTACGTTTTTGTGCAATGTAAACACGAATCATTTTGCTTACACCTGCAGGTAATTGATCACTATCCTCTTTCGTAAACACTTTGATATCGTGAACAATTCCGCCTCCTCCATGAGGAACACGAAGTGATGTATCACGAACTTCACGTGTTTTTTCTCCAAAGATAGCGTGTAATAATTTTTCTTCACTTGTAAGTTCGGCAACTCCTTTTGGCGTTACTTTACCTACTAAGATATCGTCATCCTTAACTTCAGTACCAATACGAACAATACCATTTTCGTCTAAGTTTTTACGTGCTTCTTCACCAACATTTGGAATATCACGTGTAAACTCTTCTGGTCCAAGTTTTGTATCACGACATTCAATTTTATAGTCTTCAATATGAATAGATGTATAAACATCATCACTAACAAGACGTTCGTTTAAAATAACAGCATCTTCATAGTTATATCCATCATAGTTCATAAACGCTACTGTAACGTTTTTACCTAAGGCAATTTCTCCCATATCGGTAGAAGGTCCATCGGCAATAACCATTCCAGCATGTACTTTATCATTTTTATGAACAATTGGTTTTTGATGATAACAAGTTCCATCATTACTCTTTTCAAAGTCATCTAAATAATAAGTATCTGATCCACCTTTGGTTTTTACAATAATTTTTTGTGAATCAACATAATCAACAACTCCGTCTGCTTTAGCAACTACAACTGCACCAGAATCTCTTGCGGCAATTGCTTCGATTCCAGTTCCTACACGGGCAGCTTCTGTTGTTAAAAGTGGAATAGCCTGACGTTGCATGTTTGATCCCATTAGTGCACGTTTTCCATCATCGTGTTCCAAGAATGGAATTCCACTGGTTGTTACAGATACAACTTGTTGTGGTGATACGTCGATAAAATCAATACGATTTTTTTCTACCATAATATTTTCACCACGATAACGAACTGGAACATGATCAGCAACAATAACGCCATTTTCTGTTTTTACCGTTGCTTGACTAATATAGTAATCCAATTCTTCTGCAGCTGTCATATAAACAATTTCATCTGTTAATTTACAATTATCTACACGACGATATGGTGTCATAATAAACCCATATTCATCAATTTTAGCATAACTAGCTAATGATGTAATAAGTCCAATGTTTGGTCCTTCTGGAGACTCGATTGGACAAAGTCTACCATAGTGACTTGGATTAACGTCACGTACTTCCATTCCAGCACGATCTCTAGATAAACCACCTGGTCCTAAACTAGATAAACGACGTTTGTTTGTAAGCTCTGCCATAGGGTTAATTTGATCCATGAATTGTGATAATTGACTACTACCAAAGAACTCTGTAATCGCTGCTGTAAGTGGTCGAATATTAATTAATGATTTTGGCGTTACTTCTGCCCCATCTTGTGTACTCATACGATCATGAATTACACGTTCAATACGGCTCATACCAACTTTAAATTGATTTTGAAGTAATTCACCTACTTGACGAACACGACGATTTGATAAATGGTCAATTTCATCAAAAGATCCTACCCCTTCAAGTAAATTTAAGTAATAAGAAACTGATGCATAAACATCGGAAATTGTTAAGCGTTTAATATCAATTTCAGGGTCATTTCCAATCACTTTAATTACTTTTTCAGGATTAAACTTAGAATATACTAAAATTTCTTGAACACGATCATAAGTATCTAATTCACGGTTAATTAAAACTTCTTTTATTCCATAAGTTTTAAATACTTCTTTATGTTCATCTAAAATATCTTTCGTTAATACAGTATCTTTAGCAATAACAACTTTGCCATCTACTTTAATGTCTTCAGCAAGTTTACAATCTAAGATACGCTCTAACACATTTAATTTTTTATTAAATTTATAACGTCCTACACGTGCTAAATCATAACGGAAAGCATCAAAGAATCTTGTAATTAATTGGTTCTTCGCACTATCTAGAGTTGATGGTTCTCCTGGACGTAATTTTGAATGAATATCGATTAATGCTTCATCTGTATTTTTATTTACATCTTTAGCAATTGTTCTTTCAAGATAATCATCTTGTCCAAAGAACGCTAAAATATCTTCGTCACTAGAAAGTCCTAATGCACGAAGTAATGTTGTAATAGGTACTTTTCTTGTACGATCAATACGAACATATAAAATATCCCTAGCATCCATTTCATACTCTAACCATGTTCCACGGTTAGGAATTAACTGACTTGTTACAACCATACGTTCATTTTTATCTGCTTCTTTTCCAAAATAAACAGAAGGTGAACGCACTAATTGAGAAACAATAACACGTTCAGAACCATTGATAATGAACGTACCACTTTCAGTCATAATAGGCATGTCCCCTAGATATATCTCTTGTTCTTTTACTTCCCCAGTTTCCTGGTTAAATAATCTCGTTTCAACTTTTAAAGGTTGTGCATACGTTGCAAAACGTTCTTTACAAGCTTTAATTGTATAACGAGGTTCCTCAAAGAAATAATCTCCGAATTCCAACCTAAAATTCCCATTGAAACTCTCAATAGGTGAAACTTCATCTAACACTTCTCTGATTCCATCTGTCATAAACCCTTGGTATGACTTTGTTTGAATTTCTAGCAAATTCCCTAATTGAATTGCATTTTCTGTTTTCGCATAACTGCGTCTTTCACGGTGATCCCCAGATTTAATAACCTTATAAGCCACTCTATTCACCCCTATACCTATAATATATTTTCGCATTCCTTACCCAAAAATAAGTATATGCCGTCAATTTATAATTTTAGCAAAACTTTTGCAAATTGTCAACGTAGTTTTGCCTTAATTATATAAAAACCTTTATTTTTTTTCATAATCTCTGTTTCATACTCTTTTTCTAAATCTCGTACTAGAGATTTTGCTCCTTGAGCCTTATTTATTACAAGCCAAAGTTCTCCATTTTTATTAAGATGTTCCTTCGCTCCAAATAAAAGTTCATATAAAATTTTCTTTCCTACCCGAATGGGTGGATTCGTAATAATATAATCATATTTTTTTGTAACATGCTCGTATCCATTACTTTCAAATATTTGAACATTCACATTATTTTTTTCTGCATTCATACGAGCCAAATGTAAACTTCTTAAATTAACATCAAGCATGTCTACATTAACATCAACTTGATCTTTCAATATAATTCCAATAGGTCCATATCCACAACCTAAATCTAAAACATTCCCATGTAACTCTTCTAACGGAACCGTTTCTAATAATGTACGTGTTCCAAAATCTAAACCTTCTTTTGAAAACACACCATGATCTGTAGTGAATGTATATGATTTATCAAACAATTTTACTTGATGCTCACGCATTTCACTTTTTAGATTTTTATCATTTTCAAAATAATGTGCCATAAATCACTTCCTGTTTATTTTATGTTGATATACTTTTTTATTTAAATGAGATTCTTTATTTATTTTAAGCATCATATTGTAAACATCATCAAAGGTGTATGCATCTTTTTCTTCACTATAATTTTCAAGATATTTTGAATCAAATTCATAAACTGTAGCGCCATCACTATATATATCATAAGTAAATAAATCTATATAAACCGGTAGTAGATAAGAAATATTTAATTTAACCAAACGTAATTCATTTCCAACTTCTATCAAAAATAATTTTAGTAAATCATCTTTTGAAATAACTCCGCCTGGAACATATTTGCCTGAACTTATCACTGGCTCATCAAATAAACCAGTTCCTAACATTTCAGGAAAATATGTTTGTAATTGTTTTTGAAATTTTATTTGATCACTATAATAATAACATTTCGTCTTTTGATGCATTCTACTACTTAATTCTTTGGTTAAATCCATAAAAATAGTTTTTATATCCAATGGATTGATAGCAAATTTATCTTCATCTTTATAAAACAATTTATATAACATTTCACAATAGTGACGATAAGATGGTGAGGCACTATTTAATTTTGTTGTATAAAAAAGCCATTGATGCGCATAATCATCATGAATGATTGGCGATGGAAAGGCAAGCATTTCGTAAAGTTCATCTATCTCTTTTTCATTTCCAGATATATCTTTTATTTCTATAATACGTTTTAATATTTGGGCATCAAAACTTTTTTTAATACCTAATGAAACTTCATAGAATAAGATAAAGTCAAAAGTTCTAATATCCTGTACATGATTCGAAGCTGTCATAAATTCGTGAATCATTTTTATTTTTTCTGTATCCACCCTTCCAAAATCAAATTCTTTATACTTCTGTTCTTCACAATAATCAATTGCTTTATTTATATATTTATTTATTTTTTTCTGTTCTCTATTATTCATACTATCACCCTATAAAAAATTTTGCTCATCCACACTATGCTTTTCACAATGAAACACTTAAAACCAACCCATTTATAAACGACGAAAACCTATACCGTCTAGTATAGGTTTTTTATTTATCATTAATTATTTTAATTCAACAGTAGCGCCAGCTTCTTCGAATTTAGCTTTAAGTTCATTAGCTTCGTCAGTAGAAACGTTTTCTTTAACAACTCCACCGTTATCAGCGATTTCTTTTGCTTCTTTTAATCCTAATCCAGTAATTTCACGAACTACTTTGATAACAGCAATTTTGTTAGCTCCACAACTAGTTAATTCAACATTAACTGTAGATGGTCCTTCTTCAACTGCACCAGCAGCTGGAGCAGCAGCTACAGCTACAGCACTTGGATCTACACCAAATTCTTCTTTCATCATATCTACTAATTCTTTAATTTCTAATAAACTTTTTTCTTTTAACGCTTCAATAATATCTTTATTTTCAATTTTAGCCATTTTAAATTCCTCCTTTATTTAATAACTATTCATTTTCTTCTAAATTTTTAGCATGTAAGTCTAAACAGATTGCCACGTTTTTAACATGTTCAATTAAACCACCAGCAAACATTGTAAGTAATCCTTCTCTTGAAGGGATTGTTGCAAGTTGATTTAATGTATCTAAATCTGTAACTTCTCCATCTACTAAACCAATACTTAAATGTAAAGATTCATGTGTTTTAGCAAATTCGCTAAGTGTTTTAATTGGTGCGATTGCATCTGTTCCAAAAGCAACTGCCTTTGGTCCATTTAACTCTTCACCGAAATCAACATTTAAAGTATCTAAGGCACGTTTTGTTAACGTATTTTTATAAATTTTTAATTCAGAACCACTTTCTCTTAATTTTTTACGAAGTTCTGTCATATCTGCTACAGATAAACCTTGATATTCGAATAAAATAAATGAACTTGATTCTTTTGCGTGAGCAGTAATCTCATCAATAACTGCTTGTTTTTGTTCTAGAATTTTTTGATTTGCCATGTTACACCTCCTTATATTTAATCGAAGAGTACCATAAGAAAAGGTCCCGCAACCATAGGGAACCTTTTCGAGTTTATTTATCGAATTTTTTGTTCTTCCCTAGGTAGGAAATATTAAGCTTAACGCTCCTACTGTCTTTGGTACGTCTCAATGTAATTAATTATAACACATCAAATATTAAAAGTCAAAACTATTTGTATCAATTTTTACACCAGGTCCCATTGTTGATGAAACACTAATGTTTTTAATATAAGTTCCTTTTACAACAGATGGTTTTAATTTAGCCATTAATGTAACAAATGCATTAATGTTTTCTTCTAATGCTTTAGCATCAAAAGATACTTTACCAACTAATACATGAACGTTTCCGAAGCTATCAGCACGGTATTCCACACGTCCTTTTTTAACTTCTTCAACAGCTTTCTTTGTATCTGTTGTTACAGTTCCAGTTTTAGGGTTTGGCATTAAACCTTTAGGTCCTAATACTTTACCAATTTTACCTAATGCTGGCATCATATCTGGAGTTGCGATCATTGTATCAAAATCAAACCAATTTTCTTTTTGGATTTTTTCGATCATGTCTAAATCTCCAACGAAATCAGCTCCTGCTTCAGTTGCCGCTTTTGCAGCATCACCTTTAGCAATCACTAATACTTTCTTTGTTTTACCTGTTCCATTTGGAAGAACAGTTGCACCTCTTAATTGTTGGTCCGCTTTTTTTGTATCAAGATTTAATCTCATAGCAAGTTCAACAGAACCATCGAATTTAGAAGTTGATGTTTCTTTTACTAATTTTACTGCTTCTTCTAAACTGTAAGCTTTTGTCTTATCAATTTTCTTAGCAGCTTCTAAATACTTCTTTCCTCTTTTCATAAATCCTCCTTATGTGGTATTTACGGGTATACCTCCCACATAGGTCAAACCTACATGTAATATATTTTATTTTAATTAATCTTCTACTTTGATTCCCATGTTACGAGCAGTTCCTTCAACAATGTTCATTGCTCCTTCAACATCGTAAGCATTTAAATCTGGTAACTTAATTTCTGCGATTTCTTTTAACTTATCTCTAGAGATTGTAGCAACAGTTTCTTTTGAACCATTACTTGAACCTTTTTTCGCATTTGCCATTTTCTTAAGTAAGAAAGCAGCTGGTGGAGTTTTAATTACGAAATCAAAACTTCTGTCTTCATAAACAGTAATTTCAACTGGTAAAATATCTCCCATCTTGTCTCTAGTAGCGTCATTGTACTTTGTACAGAACTCTTGTAGATTAATTCCTGCAGGTCCTAACACTGTTCCAACTGGTGGCGCTGGTGTTGCTTTTCCAGCAGGGATTTGTAACTTAATCTTATTAATTGCTTGCTTTGCCACGAAAAACACCTCCTATTATTTTTTTCGCGAGTGGTTACATCGAGTGCCCGCAACACTTCCTCTCCCACTTCTTCTATATAAATATATATAGCCTATTCATAATAACACATTTTATGTTTTTTGTAAATAGTTTATACCATTTTAAAAAACTTTACCTTGTTTTTCATATATTTTTACTTTTTCTTTTCGATTTTTATATTTCTCTGTGATGTAATCACACATACTTTTTTTTGATCGAAACATAGTTTCCGCTTCTTTACGATAAGTCTCTAAAGCAATCCATTCATTTTGAATACAATATTCACTAAAGGTTGCCATCAAATGATAATCCATTTTTTTAGGATCGACAACCCTATTCTTTTCTTCTTTATAAGCTGCATATAAACCATTAATATAATATGTGGTTCGTTCACAAATAAGTTCTGAATTTATCGTATTTGGAATACGAAGAATCGTAAGTAATTGGCGTGTTACTATCATTGCATTTAAAAAAGCTGGAAATCCATTCGTATTTTGTGATAAAGCTTCTTTAAACTCCATTTCATGATACTTTGCCACCAATTTTGTCAAACTTTCATCATTCGCTGTTTCTAACAGAAAACTAGTATCCCCTTCCGCTAGAGTCAAAGCAGTAGAAAGCTCTCCGGATAAAATAGTAAAAATTTTCTCAATTTTATTATTTGTAATTTCTTGTTCTGTCATTTTTTCAACCTCAATTCCTTTAAATGTCCTATATAGTATCATAAATTTTAGAAATAAGCAAATTACTTTATTTTAGATATAGAACTCAGAAAAAATTCTTTTTATAAAAATAAAACAGAGATTCTTTAATCTCTATTTTAAGCTTTTTTTCTTTCTATAAGAACAAATTCAATAACCATTTCTTGATCAAGTTAGAATACAAAGACTATTCTTTAACTTTTCTTATTTTCTTCTTTTAAATAATTCGATAGTTCTTCATAAGCTGTATTATCCCAAATTTGATAACGTTCTTCATCGGGAAGCTCTGCTAATGTTACATCTTTTCCTTCTGGAATAAAGATACGATCATAGCTCCAACCATATTCTCCCCTCTTTTCAGTAGCAATTTTTCCATAGGTTTTAGATACGAAAATTTCAGTTTCTAATTCTTTTGTAGTATATGCTAGTACTTCAACAAAATAAGCCTCTCGATTTTTAAGTCCTTCCATAAGTTTTAAAATACCATCTTCTGTGATTGTTTCTTCAACATATTTTGTGTAAGCAGATGGAAAACCATGAAGCGCTGGAATTACTAAACCAGAATCATTTTTTAAAACATCCATGCCTAATTCTTTCGCTGCATATTGTGATGAATATATGGCAACATCTTCTATTTTGTCTGCCTGAATTTCAGGTAAATCTTCTATTTTTCTTCCTTCCACTTCAATCCCTAATGGATTCAAAATACTATTTGCCATTTCTAATTTAAACTTATTTCCTGTCGCATAAATTATTTTTTTCATTTTATTCCTCCTTTGGTTTTATTTTAATTGCTAGATACATAAATGGTGTATCGAATAAAGCAATTACAAATTTAAAAATATACATGGTAATACCAATGCTAATTAATGTACTAAATTGAAACCTTGTTTTGTCATATTAGTTATTCTAATTTTTATTATATCAAATTAAATATAAAATCTAATACTATCTATTCCATTTTATTTCATATATCATGTGTTCTATATAAATTTTATTAAAGAGTTTGTAATACAGAATTAATATTTGCGGTCGAAAAATTCGACCACAAATTCATTTTTTCTTCATTTTCTAATTTTCACGAAAATCTTTCCGGAAATTTTTGAGGATTTTTTTGACTAAAAATACTATTAGTATTATTTGCTAACCACAAATTTCTAGTCTCCAACTTCTTCTTCAACTTTTTTTATTAAAGTGGTTATAACAATATCATCTTCTATCTTATTAATAGAAAATGTTTTACTTCCTGCGTAATTTAAAGATGCACCACAATGATATACATTTCTTTTATCTAAAATAAGATAACGGTCGTGAAACGTATTTGTATATACTATTCTTAAGTTATGATACTGACTATTATATTTTTTTAAATCTATTTTTCTTAATAAATTATTATTTTTAGTAATTAATAATACTGGTACATTTATTTTTCTAATCATATCTAAAACGCTTTTATCCGCATATGCATCTATAATAACCAGTTCTTCTTCTGCCTTATTCATAATATCAATTAATTTCGAATAAGCATCATATATTTGGCCATCAAAGTAAATTTCATTTGTAGGATTCTTCTTTTCAAGGCATTCTAATGTGGAATGCAAAATTTTTAATTCTTTATCATGTTCAATTACCATTTTGTTTATGTATTGTTGTTCAATTAAACTATTAGAAATATATTTTCGCATCAATACAAAAGCATCCATGATTTGAATACTAACCTCAGCCGCAATTTTTGATTTGAGAACGCTTGCAAGCATAGCAACGCCTTGCTCTGTAAAAACATATGGCAATTTTCTAACACCACCATGACTGTTAAATCTTGAAGTTCCAAAATGGAACTTCAAGTTATCATACTCTTCTTTAGTTAATTGAAAATAAAAATCTTTTGGAAAGCGTTCTATGTTTCTATTAACTGCCTTATTAACATCTTTAGTTCCATTCTTACATTGATATAACTTTGCTAAATCAGAATCCAACATCACCTGTTTTCCTCTTATTTCGTATATCATATTTTCAATATTTACACATTCTTTTTCAATCAATTTATCCATATAATTCTCCGTTCGTTAATTATTAAATCTTTCAGTCAAAATTTTTGACTGAAAGATACTTCAAAAAAATAATATTATCACCACTCTATGGCTTAAGTCTATCATACGAACGAATGTACGTCAACAAAATTAACTAAACCTTTTAAAATATTTTTTTAAACAAAAAAAACAAAGAGCCGCTCTTTGATTCTTTGTTTTGTAATTTATCTTTTTCTTGAAGAATTCATACGAAAAAGTTTTCTTAATTTTTTAGAATTCGTTGTCTCTTCTATAGACTCTACTTTATGATTTATACTTTTTTGGGGACCATCATCATAGTTTTCTAAAGCTTTGTGTAAAGAATAAGGTATTCTATATGGCACTTTGGATACTCTAACTTTAGAACCCTTTTCGTAATCATAAAATGTTCTTGTTTTGTTCATCATTAAGCCTTTTCTATTTCTGTTAAAGCAAGTTCAACAACGGTTTCTTGACCAAATAAGTCAATAATAACTTCAACTTGTTGATGTTCAACATCCATACTTTTTACAGTACCAAACATTCCAGCAAATGGTCCAGCAATAACTTTAACTTTATCATCAACATTAAGTTCATTCCCAATTTCAAGACGACTAATTCCTTGACTACCTAAAATACGGTCTACTTCTTCTGGTGTTAGTGGGAAAGGTTTTGCTCCACGTCCAGATGAGCCAATGAATCCTGTAACTCCTGGAGTATTACGAACAATAAACCACGCTTCATCCGTCATGACCATTTCAACTAAAATGTATCCTGGAAACATTTTTACATTTTTTTCTTTTTCTTTTCCATCTTTTGCTTCTACTATTTTTTGTTCAGGAACGACAACACGATAAATATAATCTTCCATTCCCATTGAACTTGCACGCATCTCTAACTTTTCTTTAACCTTATTCTCATGTCCAGAATAAGTATTAACAACATACCATTCTTTTTGCATTATTTCACCACCATCTTCGCTGCAGCGATAATAACATCACTAAGTGCGAAAAATAATCCAAAGAATACTAGAAAAGATAGCGTTGCAATAGAATAAGTAAGCATTTCCTTCTTTTTAGGCCATCTTACTTTTTTCATCTCTTTTTTGACACTAACAAAGAAACGAGCTAATTTTTTCATATTTTCACCTACTTTAATTTATGTGTTTTTTCTAAAATAAAAACACTATTTCGTGTTCATTTATAAAATAACACAAAATAATGTTTCTGTCAATTTCTTTTGCCTAAAAATTTAGTTTTTTATTGTTTAACTAATGACAAGGTGTCTTTAGGGTTTTTCTTCACATATTCATATATTTCTGCGTACTGGCAAAAAATATCTTTTAATTCATTATTTGAATAAAAACGTTTCATATTATTTAAACTATCATTTTTTATTGTAGAAAATAAAGTTTTTTCTTCATCATCTACTAAACGAATATGCCCCAATAAATCTTTTTCTGGTAAATCAATTCTTTTACTATAAAGATCATACGTTACCTTATCTTTTCCTTTACCACACACAATTTGCATCACTTCAACATCTTCTTTAGGTAAATTTGTTAATTTATGCATTTCATCTTGAATGACACATAATAAATCTCGCACATAAACATCCATACCAAGGTAATTAAAACATTTTTGATAATCGGAAACAGTTTTAAATGAATTTTGTAAAACCTTTAATTTTTTTTGATACACCATTTTGGATTCATAATAATAATTTACATAACCTTTTTTTTCACAAAAAATATCTCTTAATGATTTTGGAATCGTAATTTCTCCTTTACATCCAAAAAACATACGAAAAGATAAATCCTTATTATCAAAAGCAGTTTCTAATAACAATTTTTTCTCTTCTTCACTACGAATATTTTGAACAGATAATTTTTTTACATATTCCATGTAATGTTTTAAAAATTCACGATTTTCTGGGTGTTCAAGCAAAACATCTAATTTTCTTAATTCTTCATTATAAAATTTGACTAAAAGCTGATTCATCATAGTCTCCCCTCTCATTGGTAGAGATAGAATACTACTAATTTTTCGTTTTGTCAAATTAAAAAGACGGGTTCCCCCATCTCGAGACAATATTACCTAAATTAATACTTAATAGTTCACAGTTAAACTAGATCCGGTACTAGATGTAGTCTGTCTAGATACATAGGGTAATAAGCTATATATCATTTACTATCTTGTTCAACTTCTTCTTGTTTATTCATAGAAGATTCTTCCATTTTTTTATAGATGGATGAATTAATCGCAATACCAATCACAAGAACGTAGGATAATATATATACCCAAAACATCATCATGATAATATTAGATAATCCACCATAAAATAAATCATAGCTATTAAAATGACTAATATAAATGGAATAAACGTAAGTTGCTAAAAGCCACATCACCGTTGTAAAAATAGCTCCCTTCGTTACAGAACGACTAGGGATTTTTTTAGATGGTGCGATGGTATATAACAATTTAATTATCCAGAAAATCAATACGAAAGAAAACGGATATTTAATGAATAAGAAAGCCCAATAAAGTTGTGTACTAATTTGTGATAAAAATTCTAGTTCTAAAATAAAATCAAAAATAGTATTTCCAAAAGCTAAAACAATTAAACAAAAGAAAAACAATAACATTAAAAGAACTGTTAAAATAATAGCTTTTACGCGTGTTTGTAAATACGTAGATGATTTTTGTTCATACATGGTATCACAAGCTACAATAATCGCATGAGGACCATTGGACGCTAAAAAGAAACCAATCACCATAAACACTACAACATTAACATCAATACCTTTTCCAGAAATAAAGGGCATTAATAATTCATTAATATCTTTAGGAACTAAGTTTGTTGCGAAATGAAGTACAGATTCTATCGAAATAGAAAACTTAGATGCAATAAAACCAACTAAAGTAATAATAGGAATAATAGATAACACTAAAAAGAAAGCAATATGCCCTGGTAAAATTTTCATTGCTGGCTTCTGAATAATATACAATAACTCTCTTACCCAATTTTTAATTTTTTTCATCATACACACCTAACTTCTATTATTTCCATTTTATTACAAATTATTTAAAAATTCAAGAAAAAAGAATGCTTACTCTGCACTCTTAATTTCTTGTTTATTAGACTTCATATCAGACGTTGCTTCATTAATCGCATCATCAATCGTTTTAATCGCATTCACAATCATACTATATCCTGAGGCTACACCAAATCCATGTTCTAATTCCTTAAATTCTTTATGTAATTTACGAATATAAGATACAATTTGTTTTTCTGTATACCCAACCATATAAATTAAGAATTCATCACCACTTGTACGAATAATTTCACTATTATCCATCTGTGTCTTAATTAAAATAGAAGCTGCTTGTTTTATGACATTATCCCCAGCTTGATGACCATAATTATCATTAATATAGTTTACATTATTTAAATCCACAATAACAATGGTTTGAGGATATATTTCACTATTATCCCATTCTTCCATTTGATCATTTAAATAATTACGATTTTTTAAAGAGGTTAACATATCAATATATTTAATCTTATCCCCTTTAACAACGATTGTTTTTTGTTTTTTCTCACGCTTTGTTAGTTGATAAATACCAAAAATCGAGAAGAATAAAACAATCATTGAACTTAGAATCAAAACAATAATACGCCATAAAGATGGTTTATTTAATGTGTGATCTAGTTCTGTATAAGCATGATTTATAATTTCTGTTTGATTGACATACGTTAAATAAAAATCAAAGAAACGATTAAACGTTTGATTCCCATTTGCATCTTTTGAGATAAATGAATATGGTTCTCCTAGACTAAATTGATAATCTACTTTAAACTTTTTCAATTTGTTTTGATAATAATTATATGTTTCTAAATCTAATACAATAATATCATTTTTTGAAAGATCTTTGATTAACGACTTCACATTATCTGATGTTTTTACTTTAATTCCTTGTCCCTTTAACACTTCAGAAATAAGTGTCCCTTTTACTGCACGCACTTCTTTTCCAGTTAGAGAGGCTAAAGTATTTACAGTAATACTATTTTTCTTTGAAGATAAGACAACAATTTGTTCGTTAATATGTGATGCTGTTCGATATGTTTTTACATCATATTTTGCTGTTTCATTATTTGAAAAGAAGAAATCTATTTTTCCTTGATTAAATGCTTTTACCAAATCATCAATAGTATCATATTCATCAAAGCTAATTTCAACATCCGTTAAACGAGCAAAGTCTTTTAAGAAAGATGTATTAATTCCTACAAATTTACCATTAACAATGGTATCAAATGGTAAATTATCAACAAATCCATAAGCATAACGCTTACTATGGAAAGTTGCTTTATCTGGCTCTGCAGTATTACTAAATGTAAAATAGTCTTTCGTAAAATTTTCTCTAAAAGATTCATCAAAATGTTCTTTTGACCATTTTTTATAATACTTTTTTAAAATAGAATTTAGCTGCGGATTTTTCCCCAAACTAATCACATAATCTTCTGTCATTTCTGTAATATTATAAGCAATGTTTAAAGATTCATTACTAGTTACCTGATTCATATAAACAGTTTTAGGTAACACAATAGCATTCACTTCACTAAATTTTAATAACTCTTCAGTATTTGCAAATGTTTTATATGTAACTTCAGTAGAACCCGTTAAATATTTTTGAACTTTTTCTACTTGATTTTCTAATACCCCAATCGTTAATTGCTTGATGTCACTTGTTGCATTATAAATAGTTCGATCTTTTGTTAATAACACATAATTATCTTGATAAACTAAAATATCATCTTTTGTTTTTTTAGGAACAATTCGAAAAGCATATGCTGTATCACTAGGTTCACTACCATAAGAATAAGATAGTTCATTAAAATCTAAATTGGTATTTTTTTCTAAATCATTTAAAAAATCAAAAATAATTCCTTTTCCTACATTAGAAAAAACAGGAACACCATCGATAATAGAAAAATCTTGGATTTGGTTTTTATTTTGTTCAATCCATTCTTTTTCAACAAGTGTTAAATTATTTTTATCTTGATGATTTACAATATAATATGCACCACCAGCTACTCCACCAAATAAGAGTAGTGTGATCATAATTACAAATATTCTACTTGCTTTCATCTCTTTACCACCTAATTATTTACATTATTTGACCACACAAAATCTTTTCCGCCTTTGTGTAAGTATCCAATCACTGGATATGTATCCCCTTCTCCAAAGAAAAATAATTCAATATCATAAAAATTTCTTTGTGATTCGTTTAAACTATCCACGACTTTAGCACTAGCCTCTTTTAATTTACCAAAATCTGTTGTTGATGAAACATCAACAAGAACATGAATAATTTTACCATTTTTACGAGCACTTGTTTTAGTAACACCTTCAATGTCTTTAAAAACATCTGCCATTTCATTCATACGTTCTGTACTTACTTCTACTTTGGAAATACCTTCTAATCGATTTCCATAAACACGATCTTGTTTTGCAAAAAACGATTTAACAAATAACAATATAAGAATAACCAGAACAATTAAAATTCCAATTAAAAATATTTTCTTTTTATCTTTTGCTAGTTTTTTCACTTTATCACCCCAGATAAATTTATTATACTATACATTTTTTATTTATTCAAATCAAAGTGTTCTAAGGTGTCAACCAATAGTCTATTTACAGTTGCTGGATTAGCCTGACCTTTGGATACTTTCATGATTTGTCCCATCAAATATTTTAAAGCACGATCATGTCCATTTTTATAGTCAGTAACACTCTCTTTATTTTCTTTTAAAACTTGTTCAATCATTGCTTTTAAGGCACTTTCATCATTAATTTGAACCATACCCATAGTATCCATCCATGTTTTTACATTGCCACCCTTTTCCATTAATACTGGAAGCAAGTTTTTTACTTGTTTACTTGATAGTTCATTCGTCTTTAATTTAGAAACAAGATCTATGATATGATCCACAGTTAATTTTATGTCTTTTAATGTTAAATTATTTTTATTAAGATAACTTAAAATATCTCCTGTTAATAAATTAGATGTTATCACTGGATCACTTTGTTTTACTTTTTCAAAGAAATTACATAACTCACGGTTACCAATTAAAGTTTTAATATTATTTTCATTTACTCCTAAGTTTTGATATTCACTTCTTAATTCATCTGGCATTTTAGGAATATCTTTACGTGCCGCTTCCACATCTTCATCATCAAGATATATTGTTGGAATATTAGGTTCTGGAAAATAACGATAATCATTTCCAGTTTCCTTAACACGCATTAAAATAGTAACTTCGTCTTTTTCATCGAAACGTCTTGTTTCTTCTCTAATACTTTCGCCATTTTCTAAAACTTCAATTTGTCTTTTACTTTCTGCTTTAATAGCACGTCCTACACTAGAAATAGAACCAATATTTTTCGTTTCTGTACGAACTCCTAGTGTGTCATCTTTAGAAACAGAAACGTTTACGTCACAACGCATACTCCCTTCTTCCATTTTACAGTCAGAAATATCAGCGTAAATAAATAATTCACGTAATTTGTGTAGATAAGCCATTGCTTCTTCTTCGGTATGCATATCAGGTTCTGTAACAATTTCAATAAGTGGTACACCACTACGGTTAAAGTCTAGGTAACTCTTCTCACCACTATGAATACTTTTCGCAGTATCTTCTTCAATGTGGATATCATGGATTCTGACTTTCTTTTCTTCCCCATCAACATTAATCATGACATAACCATTTGTACCAATTGGCTTACGGGCTTGTGTAATTTGATACCCTTTTGGTAAATCTGGATAAAAATAATTTTTACGATCAAATACCATTTCTTTATTAATATCACAATTTAAAAGTAATGCAGCTTTTAAGGCAACATGAACAGCTCCAAAATTAATTAGAGGCAAAGTTCCTGGATAAGCTAGGTCAATCGCATTAATATGAGAATTTTCTTTTCCATCATAACTATTTAATGAATCAGAAAACATTTTGGTTGCGGTCTTTAGTTCGCAGTGAACTTCAATACCAATTGTTTTTTTATAATTATTCATGATGTTCACCTACCTCTAAATTAAGTTGTAACTCTTTTTCAATGAATGCGCCTAACGCATACATCTTGGCTTCTTCAAACTTATTTCCAATAATATGCATACCTATAGGCATGTGTGATTTATTAAATCCAATTGGAATATTCATACCTGGAAGACCAGCCATATTAACAGGGATTACTAAAACGTCATCTAAGAATGTTTTACGTGGATCATCCATTCCCTCACCTAGGTGATATGCGGTTGTTGTTGTCGTTGGTCCAATAATTAAATCATAATTTTTGAAAGCTTCATCGAAACTTTTTTTCATAGCCGCACGAATTTCTAAAGCTTTTGTGTAATAAACATTAGCGTTATCACCACTTAATAAATAGCTTCCGACCATAATACGACGTTTCACTTCGCGTCCAAATCCTAGAGCACGACTTTGTTCATATAAATCATCAATGTTTTTAGCATCAGCAGAATATCCATAACGAATACCATCAAAGCGCGCTAAATTACTACTTGCTTCACCCATCGCAATGATTTGATATAACGTAACGGCGTGTTCTAAGTGAGCAATATCAATGAAGTCTACTTTTGCGCCATGTTTTTTTAATAAAGAAATCACGTTATTTACATTGGTTTTTATTTCTTCATCAACAATATCACTCATGAAATAATTAGGTACTGCAATTTTCATACCTTTAATATCTGTTCCAATTAAACGAGTGAAATCTTCTGTTTCTCTTTTCGCTGAAGTAATATCTCTTTTATCATATCCTACTAAAGTATTTAATACTAAAGCGTTTTCATAAACATTACGAGTCATTGGTCCAATTTGATCTAGGCTTGATGCGAAGGCGATTAAACCGTGTCTAGAAATACGACCATACGTTGGTTTCATACCTACTAATCCACAGTAACTAGCAGGTTGACGAATACTTCCTCCTGTATCACTACCTAAAGCAATAGGGGTTAAACGGGCAGCAACACAGCTTGCACTTCCTCCACTACTTCCACCACTAATACGTGTTTTATCCCAAGGGTTCTTAGGAGCACCAAAATAACTTGTTTGGCTAGTTGAACCCATGGCAAATTCATCCATATTTGTTTTTCCAACAATAATCATGCCTGATTCGTTTACTTTTTCAATTACTGTTGCATCATATACTGGAATAAAATTTTCTAACATATGTGATGCACAAGTTGTTCTTAAACCTTTTGTTGTAATATTATCTTTAATAGCAATAGGAATACCATATAGAATACTAGATTTATCCATGTTTTCTAGTTCCTTGGCACGTTTTATTGCACCTTCTTTATCCAAAGTAATAAAAGCATTTAAGTCTTTATTATTTTCGATACGTTCAAAAGCTTCTAACACTAAATCTTTTGGTTTAATCTCACCACTTACTAATAATTCGTGTAATTCATTAATACTTAAATCTAAATAATTATTCATTGTTCACCACCATCACTGGAACCTCCACAAAGTCTCCTACACTGTGTGGAACATTTTCTTTAAATACATCAAACGAAGTCATCTCTCCTACTACATCTTCTCTAACAACACACTCTTTTGTTGTTTCTAAAGGAGTAACTAAAATTTCAGGTTCGATATTATCTACTAGTTTAATTTTATCTACATCATCTAATAATTGTTTTAACTCTACTTGATATTTATCTATTTCCGCATCATCAACCGCAATACGAGCTAGTTTTGCGACATGTAATACTTCTTCTTTTGTTAATTTATTCATGTATTCATCTCCTTAACATGGATATTATACCAAAATTTTTAGGGTTTGTGGTAAAAAAAGTATATAGTTTCCAATAAGCTTATATATACTTTTTACAAAAAAAGATTAGTCTTTACAAACTAACCTATCAAAACAATTAGGAAATATTTGATAAAATCCACTCAAAATATTTTTTTCTTTTAAAAATAGATAACTTGTATTTATCACCATTTTTCATTTTAATTAAAATTCCAAAAGGAAAAAAAGGTGGCGTTGTACAAGTTTTTACACTATCAATATCTTTCATTTCGATTTCCCAACTTACGCTAGCTGTCCCAATAAGTCCAGATGCTAAAAAAGCAATGCGTTTATTTGTAAAATAATATTTACCTGAAACTTGTCTATTAATACTTGTTTTAGGCATTTTCCAGCAATCTCCTGAAACTTTCCCAGCAAATAGTTGTTCTCCATCCATTAATTCAAATACAGCTTTTGCCATACTATCTCCTCCAATTCTATATATTTTTAGTATATCACAAAGTAATAATCTTTTAAATGTTGTCAAGTAAAAAAATATTAGAAAATTCTAATATTTTTATTTCACTAAAACACCATCTAACTCTAGTGTCGTTAATAATTCGCTAAATAATTCAATGGCTGTATCTTCGTCTTCAACTTCTTCTCCAGATTCTAGCATAAATTGCATAAGCATTTTATCTAATAAGTTAAGTCGAATTTTTTTACTATCCATAATTAATTTTTTACGTTGTTGATGATCATTCGTAATACATTCAAAGTTTCCTTCCTTAATAGAACTAAGCATACTCTTAATTCGCTGTTTTTGTTCTAATTGTTTCATTTCTTTTAAATGTTTTTTACGAGTGAATACTAAACTTTCGATTAAGTCATGAATAAACTGATCAACAGCGTCTAACGGAACTTCTTTTTCAATATAGCCTAAATTATAAGCCTCCATACGTACATAATCTTCTGGGGATAATTCTTTTAAAATATATGTTAGAACATCCCTTGGTACCTTTTGTTCAATTAAGAATCGAGCACGCTCTTTTCTCGTAAAACCAATGGAACTTCCATAACCTACAAATTGTTTAAAGGCATGAATGGTATTATTTAAGCCTAACAAACGTAAATTAATTTCTAACGCTTGATTTAAATAGCTACAAGCTTCATGATAAACTTGTTCTTTTTCTCTACTAAAAACACGAAGTTCATCTACCTCTTTAGATCGTTTCGTTCGTTCATATAATGGAATAAAGTCCTCTTCAAAGTCATTTTTACCTTGAAGAACGCTCAGTAATAATTCTGTAATATATTTATCATCATATAACTTTTTATAATATTCATCTTCCCTCGAAAATTGATAATCAATATGATGTTCATGCGCTAATACAGACAAATGATACCCCGCCACAAAAGATTCCTGATAACACTTTTCAACGTACTTATAAAAACGTGGTAAAGAAACTATTTCTTTTTCATTCTTCATATAATTTTCAATATAATAGCAAAGAATAGAATTATAAGATAAATTACCATCTTTCACAATTGCAAGATCTTCCTTTTGAATAGCAAAGGGATTGGACTTTATTAAGGCCGTGTCAAATAAGGAATCTTGTTTGATAAAACTGGTTATACGATCAACATCTAAACGTGAAGTGACGCGAACAACCACCGCATCTCCAGCAATTTGATTCCGTATCTTTGAATTATGAATCACATTTTCTTCTGATAAAAAGGTAAACAAACGTTGAACACATTGATTAAAATGACTACGATGTAAGGGAATATACATTTTGATATAAGATTCTACATCTGTGTTACTAGGGTCTGTATTTCGAAGCTGTAAAAATCCTTGTTTTTTATTTGGCAAATAAACATCTAAATGCTTTAATTTCCCTAAATTAGCCATCCATATTGGATACCACTGTGTTGTTTTTACTTTTGATTCATTTAAATAAACACCACGTTGAATCAATTTCTTGTAGATAAAATCATGTGTAAATTTAGTGGCATCCTGTTGATATTGTTCAGACATTTCTATTAAAAAATGTTCCATATCTTTTTGTGATTCATTCATTTTTTTATAACTCATGATCTTCACCTACCATACTTTTATTATCATATCATAAATAAAAAAAAAAATAAATATCTACAAAAACAAAACAGAGGAGAAACCTCTGTTCGTTTTAATTTAAGTATAAATAAGATGAACTACTCTTTGATAAATGCACAACCAGAACATTTTACTTGATCTTTTTTTTCAACTAACATCTCACCACATTCTGGACATTTTTCCCCTGTTGGTTTATCCCAATATGCGGTTTTACATTTTGGAAAGTTATTACATCCATAGAATACTTTTCCACGTTTTGTTTTTCTTTCCACAATTTTTCCCTCACAGTTTGGACAATCACAAACTTCAACAACTTCTTTCTTTTCCGCTTTGATATACTTACACTCTGGATAATTACTACAAGCTGTGAATGATCCATATTTTCCCTTACGAATTACAAGATCATGTCCACATTCTGGACAAGACTCACCAGTTTTTTCAGGTTCTTTCTTTTCCATTTCAGTAAATGCTTTTTCAACTGCGGGTTCAAATTCTTTAAAGAATTCTTCCACAATTTCATACCATACTTCTTTTCCTTCACTAATTTCATCTAAATCATGTTCCATATTCGCTGTATATTCAACATTAATTAGATGACTAAAGAATTCTTGTAGCTTATCCGTTACTTCAAATCCTGTATCTGTTGGCTTAAATTTTTTATCAACAACATCAACATAATTTCTCGTTTTAATGTTATCAATGGTTTTGGCATATGTACTAGGACGTCCAATACCTAATTCTTCCATTTCTTTAATTAATTTTGCTTCACTGTAACGCGCTGGCGGTGAAGTAAAGTGTTGTTCGTTCGTAATACTATTTGAAACAATTACATTCGATTGATATGTATCTAGTGGTGGTAAAATACTTTCTTTGGTATCTTCATAATCACTATAAACTTTTAAATATCCATCAAAAATAATCACTTGACCAGAGGCTTTAAATTGATAGTTGTTATTATCTAAGGTTACACTGGTATTATTTGTTTTAGCATCTGCCATTAAAGATGCTAGGGCACGGTAATAAATCATACGATATAATTTAAATTCATCATCTGATAAATAAGGACGAACTTTTTCTGGAGTTCTATTAATATCAGTAGGACGAATGGCTTCATGCGCATCTTGAACATTCTCTGTTTTTTTTGCTTGTTTAGCATAACCAATATAATCTTCTCCATATTTTCCTTTAATAAATCCATATGTGTTTTTAATAAATTCATCACTCAAACGAATACTATCTGTACGCATATAAGTAATTAAACCAACGGTTTCGTCCTCTAATTCAATTCCTTCATATAATTTTTGCGCAATACTCATTGTACGTTTCGCACTCATATTTAATTTATTCGATGCAAGTTGTTGTAACGTACTGGTTGTAAATGGAGCCTTGGATTTTTTATTTTTGGTCTTCTTATCTACTTTCTCAATTTGAAAAGAATTACCAAGTTTAGACATTACTTCATTGACTTCTACTTCATTGTGAATTTCTAATTTTTTATGATTATATGTCGCAAGATCTGCATCAAATTCTTTAAAATGAGCAGTTACACTCCAGTATTCTTCTGGAACAAATGCCATAATTTCACGTTCACGATCTACAATTAGCTTTAAAGCTACACTTTGAACACGACCTGCACTTTTTCCATCTGTTTTCGATTGAACTAGTTTACTTAAACGAAAACCAATAATTCGATCTAGGATTCTTCTTGTTTCCTGAGAGTTTACTAAATCCTGATCAATTTTACGTGCATGATTAAAAGAATCAATGACTGCATTTTTGGTAATTTCGTGGAAAACAATTCGTTCATAATTATCTTCGGTTAACCCTAAAGTATCATAAAGGTGCCACGAAATAGCTTCCCCTTCACGATCGGGGTCGGTTGCAAGATAAACAAAACTTGCGTTTTTTACATCTTTTTTTAATTCATCAATAACTTTTTTCTTTCCCTTAATCGTTGTATAATTTGGTTTAAAATGATCTTCAATATCTACACCTAAACCAAATTTTCCTTTGGTTGAAAGATCTCTAATATGTCCCTTAGAAGATACTACTTTATAATCTTTTCCTAAATATTTTTCAATGGTTTTACTTTTCGATGGAGACTCCACTATTACTAAATTTTTTGCCATAATCCACATCCTTTTTTGATTCAATATCATTTATACACTAAAGTTTTCGTGTTGTCAACTACCCTCTATTAATAATATACAATAGAAAATCTTTATTTCCTTTTTCTTTAGAATAAATTTTTTTAATATGTAAAAACTATCCTTGGAGGGATTTTATGAAAAAGAAAAATAAACATATTGCCTGTACTGTTACAGATTGTGTTTATAACAACAACGAGTGTGATCACTGTACTTTAAATCAAATTAAAGTTTGTTCTTGTGATTGTGATAAAACAAAAGAAGCAACAATGTGCGATAGTTATGATAAAAAAGAAAATGACTAAAATTCATTTTCTTTTTATTTTTTTTAAATAAGGATTCGTTAAAAGCTCCTGAGCAACCGTTGTTTTCTTTCCATGACCTGGATAAAGTGTATAATTCTTCATTAAAGATTCAAACAATGTACATGTTTTATTGATACTCTTTTTCATCGATTCCACATTTCCACCTAAATCCATGCGACCTATGGTTCCTTCAAATATAAAGTCACCCGTAAAAATAATAGAATAATCCTCAAAGATATAAATAACAGAATCTTTGGTATGTCCTGGCGTATATAATAGACGAAAATGAAAGGGTCCTAAAACATAGTCCTTTTCTTCTAGAATTTTATATTCATAAACAGGCACTTGATATTCTTTTATGCATTTATCAAGGGCACCAACATGATCAAAATGACGGTGTGTTAATAAGATGCCAACAACTTGATCTGTACCAACACTTTCTTTAATTTTATCAAATTCATCCCCAGGATCAATAATTAATACTTTTTTATCTTGCTTTAAAAGATAGCAGTTCGTTTGATAATTACCAACAACTAAAACTTCAATGTCCATTCTAAATCTTTCCTTGAAATTGAACATCTAAAAATTTTTCTATGGCTTCTACATTGATTGGTAAGCCAGCCGCAAGTTTATGTCCGCCACCGCCAAATTCTTTCGCAAGAAGTGAAACATCAACTTCCCTACTTCTAAAACTAATACCACCACCCATATTAATAACCACTGCAACATCTATTTCAGGGTGCCTATTTAATAATTCATGACACAGTTCACTACGATATTTTTCGGCAAAAGCAATACCAACTGGAATATTTTTTAACTTAGCTTTAATCATGCGTAATTCACGATTATTAATATAACGATTTTTACCTTCCTCTTCCAATTTTAAAAGTTCCATTTCGAAAGGTGTTAAAACAAATTCTTCTTTGACAGCTAAAAATCGCTTCGTCATTTCATCAATATAACGTAATTCACCATATAATCCAAATAAAGAATCAAGAATTGGTGAAATTTTATCTTCTTCTTGCTCAAATAACCATAAATCTAAGTTTTTAACGCTTTCTATATATTGATTTAACGCGGGTGTTTCAATATCATACAGTTCTTTTAAATAATTATAAAATAAAGTTGTACCACACTCATTCATATCAAGTGTCACAAAAGAATACTTTTTCGCATGCATATGGGTTTTGTGATGATCAAAAATTAAAAATTTATCTTTACACGTATGCTTTTTTAGTTTTTCATAAATACTTTCAGGAACAGTTAAATCCGTAATGTAAATATGTTCATAACAAGAAAGATCTTGTTCTAAAAATTCATTCATAAATTCTTCGACTTCATAAATATCTAATAATTTATAATCAAAATGACGATTCATTAAATTCATTAAAACAACCGGTGTTACCCCATCTACATCTTTTATATGACTAATTAAATAATCTTTCATTTTACTTAACACCTTCTTTTAAATTAGAAATAAATTCACTTGATACTATACTGTCTAGTTCATCCATTGAAATATATGTAACCTCATCTTGTGAAATGTTTTCTTTAATTATATAAACTTCCTTAAAGTAAGTTAGATTACCGTTTATATCTTTTACTACAAAATGTTTTTTTAGATCTTTACTTGTTACAGTTACACCAAAATTCTTACAAAGACGAATAGCCGTTTTATTTTTAGTTTCTTTCGTTGTAACTAAACTTTCAGGTAAATGATAACCATTATTTTTTACAACCATAACTTCATCTTTATCATTAAGAATGCAAACATTAACACAACTGATATTACCACTGGTTTGAGATAAATCTTTTTTCTCAATGACTTCGCCAGTACTTTTACCATGATCATTTAATAATTCATAATACTCTAGTCCTAAGTAATCACTTACAGGGCCAAAACTTTTACGGTATCCGTCAATTAATCCATACTCGTGAATAGCCTCAATATGTTTTTTCGTAGGATACCCCTTATGAGAAGCAAAGCCATACATAGGATATTTTTTATCTAATTCGATTAACATACGATCACGTGTTACTTTCGCAAGAACACTAGCAGCAGCAATACTAATACTTTTAGCGTCACCTTTAATAATTGAAGTATGAGGAATATCTAACTCTAATGGCATTGCATCTATTAATACATGTTCCAAAGGAATTTGTTCTCTGACCTTATTAATAGCTTCTATCATAGCCTCTTTCGTTGCTTGATAAATATTAATTTCATCAATACGTTCAGCACTAGAAGATCCAATCGCATAAGCAACACAGTGATTGATAATGTAATCATAGTATTCTTCTCTTTTTTTCTCACTCAATTTTTTAGAATCGGTTAATCCTTCTAATTTAAAATCTTTCGGTAAAACACAACAAGCAGTAACTACTGGGCCAATCAAAGGTCCTCTTCCCACCTCATCAACACCACCAATATAAGTAATACCTTCTCTTTCTAACTCGTGTTCATATTGATATAAATCTGTTTTCATACACATTCTTCTTTCTTTTTTTATTATACCAAATATTATAAATAAAAAGTAAACAAAAGTTTACTTTAAAGTTTTTCTATTTCTTCTTCTGTAAGTGAAGTGCTCTTGGAAATAAGTTCTAAAGAGAGTCCTTCTTCGTTTAAGATCATTCGATCATCTTCTTCATCACTGGTCCATGGTGTAAACCAGGTCTCTTTTTTTACCTTCTCTACTTTCTCTTTAAACTCTTCCATGAACTCATCACCACCTGAAATTTCTCTTAACTTTTCTAATCCATAGGTTAAATCAATATGGATGAATGTTTCTAAGTTTAGATAATCTTCTCTTGTTTTCGTTTTCTTTGAATAAATCTCTGTGAAAAAGACAAAGTTTCGATTTCTTAAATAACTGTGATTCTAACTATTTAATTCGATATGAATATATTCCTCGTCCACTTTGACTAACGCATCAATCATCTTTTTCCTTTCTTTTTGATGTCTTACATTTTGTTCCGTTCCTAGTAATGTAATTTCATGAATCATTATGTCTAAGAGTTGTTCTAGAAAACCTTTTAACAAACTTAGATCATCTTCATCACACATGACCGCCTTAAATACTTTATCATTTTTTGCGGTATAAAATCTCTTTTTTTCTAGTAAAATCATAAGTACCTCCTATTAGTATATACCCGGTCTTTTCCCTCTTTTCCTTCTTTTTTACAAAAAAAAAAGAAACTTTTTCGTTTCTTTATTTCACTACAATATTGACTAATTTTTTTGGAACAATAATGACTTTTACAATTTCTTTTCCTGAAAGGTGTGCTTGAACATTATCAATTTCTTTCGCAAGACGTTCCATTTCTTCCTTTGATGTTTCCATTGGAACAGTCATTTTTCCACGCACTTTACCATTCACTTGAACAACCATTTCATAAGTTGAATCAATTGTTTTTTCTTCTTCATATACTGGCCATGGCTCATAAGCAATCGTGTCATCATGTCCTAGAATTTGCCAAAGTTCTTCTCCTAAATGAGGAGTAATACAACTAAGCATTTTCACAAATCCTTCGGCATATTCTTTTGGACAATGACCTACCTTATAACATTCATTTACAAAAATCATCATTGCACTAATTGCAGTATTAAATGATAATTCTTCAAAATCATTCGTTACTTTTTTTACCATAACATGATAAGCTCTATCTAGTGTTCCATCATTATTTTCAGTAATATTTGATGCGGTGGTGAAGTAGCGCCATACACGGTCTATAAATCTACGTGCACCTTCAACACCACTATCGCTCCATGGTTTCGAAGCTTCAATTGGTCCCATAAACATTTCATAAAGTCTTAAGGTATCTGCCCCATATTCTTCAGCAATATCTTTTGGATCAATCGCAAATTCTGGATATCGTTTTCCCATTTTAATTCCATTAGAACCTAAAATCATTCCTTGATGAACAAGTTTTTTAAATGGTTCTTTTACTGGAGATAATCCTTTATCATATAAATAACGATTCCATATTCTAGAATACATCAAATGTCCTACAGCATGTTCTGGTCCACCCATATAAAGGTCTACTGGAAGCCAATGACTAGCAAGTTTTGGATCACAGAACATTTCTTCATTCTCTGGATCAATATATCTAAAATAATACCAACTACTTCCAGCACTTCCTGGCATCGTTGAGGTTTCACGAATTCCTTCTTTCCCATCTTTTACATAGTGTTTCCACTCTTCTGCATTTTCAAGAGGAGCTTTTCCATGATGACCTTTATAGTCTTCAAGTTCTGGTAACACAAGTGGTAACGCTTGGTCTTCTAATAACTGATCTTCCCCATTTTCCATGTGAACAATTGGTACAGGTTCTCCCCAATATCTTTGACGAGCAAAAATCCACTCTCTAAATTTATAATTTACTTTTTGTTCTCCGCAATGATGTTCTTCTAACCAGGAAATCATTTTTTTAATGGCATCTTCTTTATTCATGCCATCTAAAAATTCTGAATTTATATGAATACCATCTTCTGTATAAGCTTCTTTCGTAACGTCTCCGCCTTTTAATACAGGAATAATCTCTATATTAAATTTACGTGCAAACTCATAGTCTCTCGTGTCATGTGCGGGAACAGCCATAATTGCACCAGTTCCATAACTAGCAAGAACATAATCACTAATATAAATTGGTATTTTTTTATCATTTACTGGATTAATTGCATAAGCTCCAATAAAAACACCTGTTTTATCTTTGTTTAATTCCGTTCTTTCTAAATCACTTTTTGAAGCACATGCTTTTTTATAAGCTTCGACTTCTTCTTTTTTATCTATGGTTGTAATTTGATCCACTAATTCATGTTCTGGAGCAAGTACACAATAAGTGGCCCCAAAAAGGGTATCTGGACGCGTGGTAAATACAGTGAAAACCTCATCATATCCATCTACATTAAACGTTACATGAGCACCTGTTGATTTACCAATCCAATTTCTCTGCATTTCTTTGGTTGACTCTGGCCAATCAATCTCATTTAATCCTTCTAATAATTTTTCTGCGAAAGCTGGTTGATCAATACATAACTGTTTCATTTTTTTTCGAATAACAGGATATCCACCACGTTCACTTTTTCCATCAATAACTTCATCATTCGATAAAACAGTTCCAAGTTCTTCACACCAATTGACTGGCATATCAATGTATTTCGCATAGCCATCTTGATACAAATTTTTGAATATCCACTGTGTCCATTTATAAAATTTAGGATCACTCGTCGCAATCATTTTTGTCCAATCATAATCAAATCCTAAGGTATTTAATTGTTCACTAAAATACGCAATATTTTTTTCTGTGAATCCATTGGGATGATTTCCAGTTTGAACCGCATATTGTTCTGCAGGTAAACCAAAAGAATCATAACCCATAGGATGTAATACATTATATCCTTGCATTCTTTTCATTCTAGATACAATATCCGTTGCGGTATAACCTTCTACATGACCTGCATGAAGTCCTACTCCACTAGGATATGGAAACATATCTAAAACATAATATTTGGGTTTTGAAAAATCCCACACATCCGTATGAAATGTATGATGTTCTTTCCAATATTCTTGCCACTTTTTCTCTATTTTTGATGGTTCATAATTCATTTTTCTTCCTCCTTATATTTTTTTTGATAAATTGTTCCTAAAATATGGTAACAAATTAAAATTAAAATCATTAATACAATCAAGCCTAAAGTAAATTTTAAAATCCATGTTTTTACGACACTAATAATTAGTGTTGTAGAAGACATAATAAAGGCATTTGTTAAAGCTAAGTGATTCGCCAATGTTTTCATTGGAATCTTTTTAACATCAATATGATATCTTTTTTTTAAATACATACATTCTGTACTTAATACCAGTTTTTCCCTTTTATTTTTCTTTGAAATAACCACAAGATAGTATATGAAATAAACTAAGATAAAACAAAATAGAAATAAAAGAAATTCAAACATACTCATCTCTCCCTCTAAATAAACACGCAAAAAAGCCTTACGTTGTAAGGACCCTTTGTGGGTGGTACCACCTTACTTCATAAGACTTTATGCACTTAAATCCGTAACGTGGACATTCGGCCCATGGGCAACTAGAAAAGCAAGTTCACTAGATTCTATCTGAAGTTTTCATCTACCACTTCTTTTCTAAACATAGAATCACTAATTACTACTCTTTTCATCCGTTTTTCAATATTAACATTATATTACACTTCGTTCATATATTCAAGTGTCTTTGTTAAATTTTTCATGAATATTATGGTTTCATCATAACATTCACGGATGATTCTATACTTTATTCGTTCTTCTATATAAAAATTATTAAGACATTTTTATTTTGTAAATTTGCTCAATCTCGTTTTCAATGGTATTACTGATCGCGTTTTTATAATTTTCTAATCCACCCATGATTATTTTTCGTACACTTTCATTTCCCATTTCTAAGAAAGATGCGATTCCATTAATACTATAATTTTTTCCATTTACTAAGCCTAAATGAAGGGCCATAATAAAATACTCTGTCATAGGCATTAAACGAATCGTTTCTAACATGAGTGGATCCCCGAATGATTTTGAATGATGAAAAACATTGGATGTATATTTAATCATCTCTGTTGGTAAATTGGTTTGGGGTTGTGTTACCTTTGTCTCTACCGCAGGTTGATTTTTAGGAACTCCACTTAATTCCTCCACTGGTTTTACTACTTTTTCTACATTTTTTGGTACTGCATGTACGGGTGTTGCTGTTTTTGCAACTTGTACCGTTTTATTATTTACTGGTTCTTCTGCCATTTCAATTCCTCTTTTCTATTTCTCTATCACCTATTTTTTCCATTATTTTTCTTTTTATACTCTATTTTATAAAAAAAACAGATATATTCTTATACCTGTTCTACATATTCTAATAATTTTTTAAATAAACGAATATATTTTCGTTCCAATCCTTTTCGCTTCAATTTCGTAAGTTCTACTTTTTTCTTTTTAATTTCTAACGAACCAAATAAAATCGCATCAATATCTTCTTTTAATGTGGTTTCAATTTGAAGATCATTAATAATTGACGCAATATCTTCGTTAATTAAACGAACCGCATCGATTTCGATATCTTTTCCTTTACAGTTAATTGTTAATTGGCCAATGGTTGGAACTTCCTTCACTTCAACGATAAAGTCTGGACCATCGATATAACTGGTTGATTCTAGTTTTCCATCATTAAAGAACACAACCACGTCCTGCGCTTTTTTAGTATTACGAAAACGTATTTTATAATTACGAGTATCTGGAACAATTCCACTTTTTCCTTCTAGTGCTCGAATAATAACTGTATAGTTATTTGGTAAATAATTATAATCAATAGCTGTTGTTAAAGAAAATCCCTTACGATAAAGATCACTTACACCATCATCTTCATATAATTTATATGTATTACTTTTTCCTGGGAAAATTTGAATTTCCATATCCTTTGGTGGTGTGGTATCATTTAATATTTTGTGATTTCCTAAAGGAAGAATAGAACCAGCTTTAGCAAATACTGGATAATCTTGATCGCGAAAGAAAGAAACATATTTTCTTCCACCTGGGAATTTTTTACCAGTAACGATGTCATACCAAATACCATCGGGTAAGAAGAAGTAGTGAATCACACGATTCATTAAAGGTTCATTTTTAGAAATAATTGGAGCAACAAACATTTCTGTTCCAAAGTAATATTCATTACGATATTTTGGATCATCATATAATTCTGGGAACTTATAATAAATGGGTTGAACGAGTGGCATTCCATATTTATAATATTTATAACTTTCCGCATATAAATAAGGGATCATACGATGACGTAATTGTAGATAATCACGTGCAATATTTAATGTTTTTACATCCCATTTCCAAGGTTCTCTTTTATAATACTTTCCACGTTCAGTACCAAATTTTACAATAGGTGAAAATACAGCAAGTTCTAAAAAGCGAATATAAAGTTCACTATCCTCTATCCCCTTATAGTATCCTCCAATATCATGAGCACAGAAACTCACACCCATATTAGATGCACTCGCATTATAAAAGGGAATCATTTTTAACGTGTTCCAACTAACAATTGTTTTTCCTGAATATAATATAGGATAACGATGTGGTGCGATGCCTGCATTACGTGCAAGTACCATAGGACGACGTTGATAATCTCTTTTCATATCATAATAATGATAATGTTCTAAAGACCATAAATCAAGATGTCTTTTTTTATCTTCTATATCCATCCAAAAGAAATCAACACCTGTTAAATCTAGGGGATGAATCAAAAGTTTTAAATAAGCATCCACCCATTTTGGATCCATCACATGAAATGGAATAATTCCTTGATCATTGGTAGCTAAATATTTTTTTAATTCTTCAAAACGTTCTTCATAAGGGTAAATACCTTCTAAAGGATTCACACTTAATCCTAGGCGAATTCCTTTAGAATGTAAGTAGTTAATCATATCTTTTGGTGAGTGAAACAAATTTTTATTCCATGTAAATCCCGTATCAAATTTTTTCCCATCTTTCATCTGTCTTACATGCCAATCACGATTTAAGGCAAGAACAGATAATGGAATTTCTTCTCTTTCAAAAGTATCAACTAAATTTTTTAAATCTAGATCCTGATAAGGAACATTACGACTCCACCAATTTCCTAAAGCATATCTAGGTATTAAAGAAGGATAACCTGTTACCATGTAATAGTCTTTTAAACAAGCCGCAAAATCTTTTAAATACATAAATAAATAAAGATCGATACCCTCGTGTTCCCTAGACTCTAAATTACCTAACGCTGTAAACAAACGACTTTTAGAGTCATCAATGGATGCAAAACCATCAACAGAATAAAGTCCTTTCGACAAATTCAACTTCCCATCACTATCATCTAAGGAAAAATTAGGGGCACCATAATTTCGTACTTCTGGGTGTCCGTAATACCAAATACGATCTGTGTTTAAAAGTTCTACCTTTAAATGGCCCATCGTATTTACTTTTCCACCAGCAAATGGCTGATTTTTCATATAAGTTAATTTAAAATATTTTGTTTTTATTTCTAAATAACGATGGTCTTCTCGTACAGAAAATTCTGGAGCTTCAAAATTACGATACCATATCAATTCTGTTGGTGCATCCACAAAATGACCTTCTGGTTGATATTCTAAACGAACTAAACGTTCTGTTAATACAGTAATACGATACTTTTCACCTGTAAACACACATTTTGGATTCGCTTTTGAGGCTGTTAAATCCATGTTAAATTGTTCACCCAAATTATACATTGTATCACCCTATCTATTCTTATTCTTCTTTTATTATACATGTTTTTATACAAGAAAAAAAGAGTGAATGTTAAATTTTTCCTCTTTTATTCACTCTCTTTCGATTCATTCATACGATTTAAATGATCTTCATAAAATATTTTGTCTGGTTTTGCGCGAAAAATTCTTGCGATACGAACAGCCATATCATAAGATAATCTACGCGTCCCCGTTTCAATCTGACAATAAAATGGTTTACTAATTCCCAACTTTTCTGCCATATATCCTGTTGTATAATGACGTTTCAAACGCATAGTTCTAAGTTTTAAATACATCTTACATCTTCCTTCTTCATAAATTTCTTTATTATAGACATTATACCACAAAGTACACGCTTAGTATACTGTTTTCCTTTATTTTTTATGAGAAAATGAAATTACATTGATGGAAATTTTTACCAGGAGATAGGAAGTGGAAAAATGATTGAAAATAAGCAAGCTAGTTTTGAATATGATATTATGCGAAAAAATATTAAGTATTATCGAAAAAAATTAGGTTATACTCAAGAGCAGTTAGCAGAATTAAGTGATCTTAGTGTCTCTTATATTAAGCAAATAGAATCCAAAAAAGAATTCAAGAATGTCTCTTTAACTACTTTATTAAAATTATCAAAAACGTTAGAAATTTCCATTCATGATTTATTTAAAAATCAACAATAAAAACAACTTTGTTCCTAAAGTTGTTTTATTGTACTGTTTTTTGACAAGATAAATTTGATAATAACCCTACTTTACCATCTTTAATTAAATGACTGCTTACATCATAAGTCACTTGAATCGCATTTGTTTTTAAATCCATATTTTTTCCAGTATCTAAATTTTTAATAGGTTCTTTTAAATTACCTTCATTTACTAATACCTCTAAAGTAATACAAAATGTTGTATCCTCTTTATAAGCCTGTAAATTAACATTTCCATCTAAATAAAGTTCAGCAGCATTCACCATCGTATCATTCGCTGCCCAGGTAACGTCTCCTTTTGATTTTGTGATTTGACTCATAATAGAAGGAAGCGCAATAATAGCAATCAATGCGATTAACGCAATTACTGCTAAAAGTTCAATCAGTGTAAATCCACGTTTCATATCATCACCTATTTTATTATAACGATTTTATAAAGAGTTGTAAACCCTACCAATCATTTCCCTTTTGATAACAAAAAAAAGAAGATAAAACTTAGATGTTTACATTATGGTATACATGTTGAACATCTTCAATATCTTCTAACATGGTAATTAGTTTATTAAAAGTTTCCAAATCTTCTCCAGCAAGCGTTACTTTTTCTTTTGGTAACCATTCAATCTCATCCATTTCAAACTCAACATTTGGTAAAGTTTTACTAATCGCATTTTTAATATCAAATAAATCTTTTGGATCACCATAAATAACAGTAAGCCCATTATTTTCTTCAATATCATCTGCGTCAAGGTCTTCCATAATTAAGGCTTCTAAGGTTTCTTCCTCATTTAAGCCTTTAAAACCTACAATACATAAATGGTCATATAAATAATTTACACTACCAATCGCACCCATTTTCACATGACATTTGTTTAACACAGCACGAATACTACTTACACTTCGATTTACATTATCTGTTAAGCATTCAACAATTACTGTAGAACCCGATGGTCCAAATAACTCATACGTTGTTTCTGAATAACTTTCATCCGCACCACTATTTACTTTATCAATCGCACGCTTGATAATATCTCCTGGCACTTGTTCCTTTTTTGCACGATCTACTAATCTTTTTAATGTTGCATTACTTTCTAATTCAACTCCACCATTTTTTGCAGCTTGATAAATTTCTCTAGCATACATCGAGTACAATTTAGATTTTGCTGCACCTGTTTTTTGGATACTTGCTTTTCTAACTTCATATGCTCTTCCCATATTTTCATCCCTTTCGCATTATTATTTTACTGTATTTTTTTCACTTTGACAATCATTTATGTCTGTTTTTAAATATCTAAGTCATTTTTTTGTTTATTTCATTAATATAAGATGATATTAAATTTCACCAACACTCTTGTTAATGGCATCACGTGCAGCTTCTTGTTCTGCTTCCTTTTTACTATGGGCTGTTCCCTTACCATAAACTACATTGTTAATTTTAACAACGACAGTAAATATTTTATTGTGTGCTGGTCCTTCTTCTGTAATTAACTCATATTCTAAACTTTTTTTATCGGTTTGAACAAGTTCTTGTAACTTTGATTTATAATCATCGAAAAAATCTAGTTTTTTATTTTCAATAATTGGAATAACGTGTTTATAAATAAAGCTTTTAACATAGTCCATTCCTTGATCTAAGTACATTGCCCCTAACATAGATTCAAAGATATCCGCAACAATGGTTTTACGAAATCTTCCCCCACTATCTTCCTCGCCTTTACCTAGACGAAGTGCTTCATGATAACCTAATCTAAGTGAATATTCATATAAGGCATTTTCACAAACATAGTGAGATCTAAGTTTTGTCATTCTACCTTCCACTTCATTGGTATGCTTATACAAATATTCACTCATAATAAGTTCTAAAACAGCATCCCCTAAATATTCTAAGCGTTCATAACTTTCTACATGATGTTCATTCGCATAAGAAGTATGAGTAAGTGCTGTTTCATATAATTCTTTTTGATCTGTTTGAATCCCTAACTTATCTAATAATTCCATAACTTCACCCCTTTCTATGATATTTTTTCACGAATTGTTTATTTCTTTGATTCTTTGGCGTTTTGATTTCTCTTTTAGAATGTCCCATATTAGATACAAAAGAACGAAGTGTTGAATTTTCTTCTAATGTTTTTACTTTTCTTTCTTTTACGTCTATATTATCTATATTATTTTTAAGTTGTGTGATTAATTCTCTAATATCTTGATAGATAATTCTTTCTTCATTACTATATAGACCAAACGTTGTATCTGTAATATTAGATGACATTTCTATATGAACAACCTGTTCTAAACCATATTCATGAATAAGATTCATAAACTCTTCATCAAAATTTTTTGGTAGAATTAAGGTTACTTTTCTTATGCCAAATTGACACGCTAGTAATAAACATTCCCTAGTAAGTGGTGAAACTTCTTTTTGCTCTAAAAAAATGTTATATTCTCCCATGATTTTTCTCCTTCTTACCGTTTCTATTTTACCATAAACTATCAAGTTTTCAAGTTTTAATTTACATTAGAATAATATTTTAGTATAATAAATATGTGATTAAAATGAAAAAAATATTAATTATGATCATTAAAGGATATCAACATATCCCAGGTCCTTGGCACCAAATGTGTAGATATACACCTACATGTTCTAATTATGCGATTGAAGCTTTAGAAACCCATGGCGTATTAAAGGGAAGCATTTTAAGTGCGAAACGAATCTTACGTTGTGCCCCTTGGGGTGGCAAAGGATATGATCCTGTACCAAAAAAAGGAGAATGGAAATGAAAAAAATAGCTTTCATCAGTTGCCTACTGATAATTTCTATGAGTGTTAGTGGATGTTTAAAAAGAGATAATTTAGAAGATATTACAATCTATACAACAATTTATCCTTTTGAATATATTACAAATAAACTTTATGGAGAACATAGTACAGTTTCTAGTATTTATCCAGATGGTGGAAATCCTTTCGAATATAAATTAACAAAAAAACAGATTAAAGACTATAGTAAATCTAGTTTATTCATATTTAATGGGCTTAGTTCAGAAAAAGAATATGTTGCACCTATGTTAAAAAACAATAAAAATATGAAAATTATCGATCCATCACTCACCATGGAATATTCTCACGACATCAAAGAACTATGGCTTGATCCATCTAATTTCTTAATGCTATCGCAAAACATAAAAAATGGTTTATTAGAATATATTAATAATCATTATTTAAAAAATGAAATTATAGAAGAATATAATAATTTAAAAATTGAAGTTTCAAATATTGATGCAAAGCTAAAATTATTAAGCGAAAGCTCTAATAATCCAACAATTGTTGTATCAAATGACCTATTTAAATTCTTAGAAAAATATAATCTTAACGTTATTTCTTTAGAAGAAAATGAAAATTTAATGGATAAAACAATTTATGATGTAATAAATTTAATTGAGCGTGGTCAAATTAGTTATATTTTTACGGATCAAAATGAATCAGTAAATGAAACAGTAAAAAGAATTCAAGAACAAACCGGCGTAGAACTTATTCAAATTCATAACTTATCTAATATCACAGAAGAAGAAAGAAATGCAAAAAAAGACTATATCTCTATTATGAATGATAACATTGAATTATTAAAAAATGAATTATATGATGAATAAAGTTGACTTCTCTTTCAATTTATGATAAAGTTAAAAGGCGTAGAAAAAAACTTAAAGGAGGGAAATTATGGCTAAAAAATTAACAAACAGAAAACCAAATTTTGCAAATAATAGATCTCATGCATTAAATGCAACAAAAAAGAAGCAAGGACTTAACTTACAAAAAGTAAAATTAGAAAATGGAAAAACAGTTCGAATTAGTGCAAGAGAATTAAGAACATTAAAAAAATTAGAAGCTGCATAAAAGATATTAACAATATCTTTTTTTGTTTGCAAAAAAGAAAGTTCATACCGTAGTACCAAACTTTCTTTCTAAAGACATACTATATCTTCCTTTCTTTTGTAGGAGTGTTTATTGTTTCTATATCATTTTGTTTATTACCTCTTTGTTGTCATTCGTCTTTTTATTTTTTATCACTTCCCTTCAACAATTTAAGTATATCAATCAAATGTGACTGTTTCATGAAAGAAATATGAAATTTTTTTATAAAAAAAGAACTGATACATTTCAATTCTTTTTATTAATCTTCTGGATTTAATAAAGTTAATGAAACTTTTTTCTTTTCTGGAAAGATTTCTTCTACATAACAATCAACAATATCACCAACATGTAATACTTCTTTTGGATGACGAATATATTCTTTTGTTATTTTAGATATATGGGCTAAACCATCATTTTTAATACCAATATCAATAAATGCACCAAAATCAACAACATTTCGAACCGTTCCCTGTAATTTCATTCCAGGTTTTAAATCCTCTAATTTTAAAATATCGCTTTTTAATAATGGTTTTGGCATCTCATCACGAGGATCGCGATTTGGTTTTAATAAACTTTTTACGATATCTTCCACCGTATATTTGTCAGAATGAATTTTTAAAGCCATGGTATCAATATCGATATGTTCTAATTTTATTTGCATCTTTTCTGTCCCTATTTCACTCATACTAGCACCAATCTCTTTTAATAATTGATGAGTAGTTTCATAGCTTTCAGGATGGATTCCAGTATGGTCTAAAATGTTTTCAGAGTCAGGAATTCTTAAAAAACCAATCGCCTGAGTAAATACTTTATCACTCAATAATTTTTTCTTTTTCATTTCCTCTCTTGTTGTAATTTTTCCATACTGATCACGATAAGATAAAATTTTATCAATTGTTTTTTGTGTTAATCCAGAAACATATTTTAATAAAGATGCACTAGCAGTATTTAAATTAACCCCTACTTGATTTACTGATTTCTGAACGACAAAATCTAAAGATTCAGATAATTTTTTGTTAGAAACATCGTGTTGATATAAACCAACACCAATACTTTCTGGATCAATTTTAACAAGTTCTGAAAGTGGGTCTTGAAGACGACGACCAATACTAATAGCACTTCGCTCTTCTACATGTAAATCTGGAAATTCTTTAATTGCTAATTTGGATGCAGAATAAACACTAGCACCTGCTTCATTAACAATAATATATTCTACTTTATGTTTTGTGTAAGACTTAATACAATCTGCAATAAAGGCTTCACTTTCACGAGATGCAGTCCCATTTCCTATAGCAACAATATCAATATGATATTGATCAAATAATTCTAAAATTTTCTGTTTACTTTCCTGATATTGTTTTTTAGGTTCATGAGGATAAATAACAGCAATTTTTTCTGGTTTCCCTGTAGGTGTTAAAATAGCTAATTTACATCCCGTTCGATACGCTGGATCGAATCCTAAAACTACACGATCTTTCATTGGTGGTTGCATCAATAATTTTTCTAAGTTGTCGCTAAAATTTTCTATTGCAGTCTCTTCCGCTTTTTCAAAAGCTTCCGCTCTGATTTCTCTTTCAATACTTGGTTTAATCAGCCTTTTATAACTATCCAAAATAGCTTCCTTTACCGCATCCACAACAAATGAATTACGACCACGAATCACTTTTTCTTCTAAAAATGCAAGAATAGGCTCTATATCTACATCAATATTTACCGTTAATACTTTCTCTTTTTCTCCACGGTTTAACGCAAGAACTCTATGAGACTTTATACTTTTGACTGGTTCTTGATAGTCATAATACATCTCATATGTCTTTAGTTCATCTAGCGCATTTTTCTTCTTCTTACTTACAAACATTCCTTGAAAAAATGTTTGCTTTCTAATCCATTTACGATAATAAGCATTATCACTTATATATTCTGCAATAATATATTTGGTACCTGTTTGTGCCTCTTCTATTGTTTTTACTTTATCACTAAGATATGGTTTTGATAACGATTCAAGATTTCCTGTGGTTGGGAAAGACATCATTTTCTTAGCTAAAGGTTCTAAACCTAAAGCGATAGCTTCTGTTGCTTTCGTTTTCTTCTTCTCTTTATATGGACGGTATAAATCTTCTACCTCTACTAACTTTTGGGCTTCCATAATTTTCTTTTGTAAATCCTCAGTAAGCATACCCTTTTCATCAATTAATCTGATAACATCTTCTTTTCTTTTTAGTAAATTTACTTGATAGATATATACCTCATAAATTTTACGAATTTGTTCTTCATCTAACGATCCCGTTGCCTCTTTTCGGTAACGAGAAATAAAAGGGATTGTATTCCCCTCTTCTAATAATTGTAATGTAACTTCTACTTGTTTTGATTTTACTTTTAACTCTTCACTAATACGATTAATAATATTTTGATTCATAAAACGCCTCTTTCTGGTTGGTCAACTAACTATTTGCACGAATAAAGTCACGAATCTTCTCATCGTTGGTATATCCACTCGTATATACATCAATTTTTCCCTTTTTTATAAAAACAACCATGGGAACTTCATAACTTTCCTTCGTTAATTTATCTGCATCCATAAATTTCATTGCTTCTTCATCATTTTTAAACTTTGTTGTATCTAAATATTTTACTTTAACGTCTAATTCATTTAAAATTGCATTTAAACTTTTTTTAAATTTTGCAGAAATATCATCATTACTATCAATATAAACTAATGCATCTTGTTTTTTATTCTTTAATTCTAAATAATCCGCAAGTGTGATTTCTTTTAAATAATTTTTTTCTTCTTTCTTTCCACATCCAGTCATCAAACTAATACCAAGTATACATACGGCCATTAAAATTCCTACTTTTTTCATTTTATCCCCTACTTTCTATTTATATTATAACATACATTTAATATTTTCGATGAATTTTTCTTGTGTTTGAAAGACCATTTTTGATAATTTCATGTCCATACTTTTCTTTTAATTGATCTAACGTTTGATCTAATTTTGTGGAATCATCTCTTTGATCTATATTTTCAAATAAAGAAATTTGATAATTTGCCTTGTTTTCTAATTGATCTAATCGAACACCAACCAAACGTATGGCTTGCCCACCATACATCTCTTCAAATAATTCTAATGCAACTGCACGAATTTCGTTAGTAACATTCGTCGCGTTTTTTAATTTTTTTTGATGAGAAGTCGTTTTAAAAAAATTATCCTTTAACATCACACCTACGACATGAGCATATTGTTTTTCCTTACGAAGAGCAATACTTACATTATCAGCAATGGTTACAACAATTTTTGCTAATTCTTCTTTATTTCTAATATCACGAGATAACGTAGTAGAATTACTAATTCCTTTTGGCATAGATGCTTCACTAACAACCTCAGATTCATCTATCCCATTGGCATGAAGAACCATCGAATACGCCTGATTTTTAAAATAAGGATATAACTTTTCTGCATCTGTATTTGCTAAAGATCCAATCGTAGTAATTCCTAAATCAATTAATTTAGCACTTGTCTTCTTTCCAATACCAAATAGTTTACCAATAGGAAGAGGCCACATTTTTTCTGATACTTCCTTAGAATATAATGTATGAATTTTATAAGGTTTCGTAAAATCAGAAGCCATTTTTGCACATAATTTATTTTCAGCAATCCCAATGTTTACAGTAAATTTTAAAGTATCTAAAATTTCTTTTTGAATTTTTTTAGCAAATTCATAGGGATCCCCATATAAATTTTTTACCTTTGTATAATCTAGATAACATTCATCAATAGATACAACTTCAATATCCGGTGAATATGCACTAAGAAGTTGAAATAAAGATTTTGACATATGTTGATACCACTTATAATTTGGAGGATATACACGGATTGATGGACACTTCTTGCGTGCACTATAAAGAGTTTCCGCAGTCACAACGCCCATTTTTTTTGCAGGCATAGATTTTGCTAAAACAATCCCACGTCTAGCTTGTTCATCCCCACCAATCACTGCATATCCTTCACGAATATCATACTTACTTCCATGATTTAATAAATCAATCGCTGTCCAGGATAAAAAGGCATTATTTACATCAATATGCATAATCACTCGTTCCATCTATCTCACCTGTATTTATTATACCGAACAAAAATTCGCTTGTAAAGATTTTTAACAAAGAAAAAAACACGATGTGTCGTGTTTCATGTTATTCAACAGTTACTGTAACTTGTCCATAGGTCCCTGTTACTGCTGGGGTACCTGGGCCCATACCAAGAATATTACTCCAATCAAATGGTTTTCCCGTTTTATTAACAATTTTTGTTAATGTTGTATTATTATAAAATGCTCTTTCACCAATACTTGTGACATTCTCTGGTATAACCACACTTGTTAGTAGATTATAAGAAAACGCAGCAGATTCAATACTTGTTACACTATCTGGTATTACCACACTAGTTAATTGATTAGGGATAATTTCAGGACCACTTGATAATGAACCATCATGTGAAAAAGCGAAGGCCCCAATTTGGGTCACAGTGATTCCTTTAATCGTACTTGGAATGACGATATCTGTATCCTCTCCATTATAACCTGTAATCAGACCGTTCCCATTCATTGCAAAAAGATCATCTGGTGTTGTTATGATACTATTCGATGTTTTTTGTTCATAATTTAGTTTAAAAGTTATACTCGTACTTGTAGATGGCACAGTCGTTGCATCTGCCTTCCATACTACTTTTATTTGAATCTTTTTTTGCTCACCAGCATTTAATGGAACTATTCCATCAATGCCTATCGCAGAATAAGTAATATCCTCGGAACCATTAGAACCATCTTCTAAGAATTCACTACCAACTAATTCAGCATCAATGGTACCTTTATTTTCTACGATTATATCATATAACGCACTACTTCCTGGTTTTTCTAAGTCTACTGTAAAATTTGCTGACGTTGAATCAACAACTTCTTTGGTAATTGTTTTCGCATTTACCATCATATTTTCTTCAATTTTTGTGATTTCAATTTTAAAATCTCCCATAACTCCTGATGTCCCTGTAATCGTTAAGATCTGACTTAAAGTGGCATATCCTACAGCTAATCCAACAGTTATTACACAAAGGGCACCGATGATCATTTTTTGTTTTTTTCTTGTTTTCATATTCTTACTCCTATTCTAAAATCATTATATCCCCCCCCCATTTCAAATTGTCAATGTTTTTGTAAAATCAAAAAAAATACTTTCCCATCTTAATAGTCATGGATCATTTTCAAGACTTAAAATTAAAATCTTAAAAAAAATGTGTATAACACATTTTTTCTATTCAAATATTAAAAAAGTGGTAAAATCATTAAAGTTCTCATATAACTTCCTATATTAATTCCCAGAGAATAAATGAAATAACATACATAACCAAAAGCTGGTAAAAAAAGAGCTAAAGAAAAAATAAATAACAACCATTCTTTTATTTTAATGGACATAGATTTTGTTCTCCTATTCTTCTTAATGCACTTCCTAGGCTACGACCAATATCTACAAAGGCACTAACTCCTCGAACAATATAATTAATCATACTAGCACTAATACTCCCACCTTCAATACATTCTAATTCTGCTTTTGTTAATATTTTCATAGGATCCTTTCTATCTACATGGAAGTGGTCGAACAAATCCATCAATCACTCCAATAAGAAACGCAACGCCTGCAGTAATGATTAATCCTGTAGTAAAACCAATTCCACCACCTTCAATCTTCTGTAATTCTTCATTCTTTAATTGTTTCATATACATCCTTTTCTAACTTCTGTAAAATGATTCTAAAAAGTGTCGTTTTATCTCCTTCAAAATATACCTCTACCTTATTATTTTCTATTTTTAATTCTTTAGGTAGAGAAACACTCAAATACACTTCATGAAAAACATCTAAAGAAGCATCAATGGTATAAGCTTCCTTGATTTTGGTATAGGCTAAAGGATAGCTTTTTTCATTAATCCATACGTTTTTACGATTTAATTTACCTACCTCTTTTTCACTACTATAAATTTTAACATAATATTCATTTTCTATTTTCGTAACAAAACCCATGTAATATTGTTTCTGTTTAAATGGAATACATAAGCTTAAAAAGAAGCTAAAAAGTAGAAAAATTATAAAGCTCAACCAAAGTAAAATATATCGTGGTGTTTTGCTTTCAATCACAAGCCATTTATTTTGATACATCTTGAATTATTTTTCCATTTCTTAGTTGAATTTTCCGATCAAATAAGTCTAGATTATCAAAACGATGTGAAACAATAATAAAGGTCTTATCTTTATAATGATCAAACATGTTCTTTAATATACGCCGTTCTAAATTCGTATCCATTTGGCTAAATCCTTCATCAATAAGAATAAAATGTGCAGGACAGAGCAAATGACGAGCTAAAAGAATTCGTTGTTTTTCCCCTCCTGATAAGTTAAATCCATCCTCTTCAATAAACATTTGATATCCTAAAGGATTTTTAGAAACAATTTTATCTACTTCACAAAGTTGAATCACTTGTTTTAAAGTTTCTTCCTCATAATCACGTCCCATAACAATATTATCCATCAATGTTGTTGTAAAAAGTAATTCCTTTTGTGAAAGATATGATAGATTCCCTTTTAACGCACTGGAATGAAAATGATGAATAGAAATATTATTAAATAAAATTTGTCCACTTGAAGGCTCATAATAATTCATGAATAATTTTAATAAGGTACTTTTTCCTGAGCCACTAGAACCCATTAATAAAATGTGTTCACCATGGTGAATAGATAAAGAAATATCGCTTAAAATCCTTTTTTGGTAACGAAGATAAGTGACCTTTTTTAAACGAATATGGGTTAAAGTCAGTTGATTAAATGACGTTTCTTTTTTCTGTTCTATAAAAAGATCTAATAATCGTTCTAATGAAGTTTCAGCATCTTTCAATTCCAATTCCAGTTGTATCATATGATCAAGTGGATCAAAAATAAATGAAATAAGGGATTGAGATAAAAAAATACTACCAATAGATAATTTTTGTTGATAAATCAAATACACTTGGCCTCCTAAAATGCCACAATAGGCAAGATTTTTTATCAACGATATCACAAAATCTTTGATATGAAACTTTTTTTCTAAACTAAAGTTTGTTTGTACAACAGAAAGTAATGCTTGTTCTAATTTAGCTTGTTGTTGGTCTTCCAAAAATAAACCTTTCGTACTTTCCATTCCTAAAATATTTTCTGTTATAAAAGAGGATAAGTGACTTTGATCTTGTTTTAAAATATAAAGTTGTTTTTTCAACCAAGGTTGAAAGCAAAAATGAAATGTAAAGTATAAAAGAACTGTAATCAATACACTTATACCTAACGTTTGGTGAATCATGAATAAAAAGAAAATGGAAATAATACAAAGCAAACTATCAACAAATAAAACTAATATAAAATCAATAAACGTATTTTTTAATCGTATCATATCATTGATTCGATTCATAATATCCCCTGTTGTTTTGTTACGATAATAGATATAAGGAAGATGAAGCAAGTGTTCAAAAGTTTCTAAAAATAAGCGAACGTTCATTTTGCGATTCAGATAAGAAATTAAATGATTGCGACAAAAATGACTAATATCACGAAAAGTATATAAAATGATAAAGAATAGAATCAAACAATATAATAAATAGGACTCCCGGTGTTTTGACAAGAATTCAACCATAAGTTTTAAGTAAAAGGAAGTCCCAATTGAAAGGAGTGTAATTGCTAAAGATAAAAAGAATAACTGCCAAATCATTTTTCTATCTGTTAAAATATAATTTAAAAAGAACGATAAAACATGTTTTTCTTTATGAAAATCAATTTTTTTCTGAGGATAAAATAATAATAAAACTTTTGACCATTGCTTTTCAAAACTAGAAAAAGAAGCTTTTGTGAATCCCTTTGCAGGATCAGCAATCCATACTACTTTTTTAGAAAATGATATTTTATAAATTACAACATAGTGTCCACCACATTCAACATTTATATGAGCTATACAGGGTGTAAACACCTCATGTTTCATCTTTAACATATTTTCACAAGCTACTCCTCGTGCATTAAATCCAATTTCTTTTCCAGCTTCAATTAATTGATATGCTGTTACACCTTTTTCTGTTGTATGTGTTAATTTTTGTAGTTCTCTTAAACTATAATTGCCATGATAATATCGAATAATCATTAACAAGCAACAGATTCCACATTCCTTTTGATCGTGTTGACGTACCAACGGAAATTTTTGAAACACTTATTCACCTCCTCACTAAATATATACCTCATAACTTTCCCATTTCCTTCTTTTTTTTATTATTTTATAAAAAAAAACATCTATTTTTGATGTTTCTTTTCTGCTTTTACTTTTTATAAATGCGAATCCACTTATCCCCATATCTTTTTTCCTTGATACAAACAAGATCAATATCAAAAGTTTCACGTTCATATTCACAAATAATTCTACCATCTTCTTTTAATAAATCATATGCTAAAATTTTAGAAAGTGCTGGTTGAATCAAATTTTTATCATATGGTGGATCTAGAAAAATAAGATCATATTTTTTCTGTTGTTTACAAAAAAGTTTCAAAGCCTGTTCATAATCCATTTGTAAAAATTCAGTTTCTTCTTTAATTTGTAATTTTTCTTTGTTTTTACGAAGTGCCGAAAGTACTTTAGGATTACGATCAACAAAAGTACAAGTTTTAGCGCCTTGACTTAGTGCTTCAAATCCTAAGGATCCACTTCCAGCAAATAAGTCTAAGCAAACACTTCCCTGAACTTTTTGTTGAATCATCGCAAACACAGATTCTTTTACCCTATCCATCGTTGGTCTTGTACCATCAATATCAAATCCTTGTAAACTTTTTCCTTTATATTTTCCACTAATAATACGCATTTTTTTACTCTCCTTGTATAAGAACGGGGAACTTGTCCATAATATAAATGTGGCAGATGCCACGCCACATATTTACTCCCCTTTACAAAGTCCTCAACTTGAGGATTTTTTCTTATTACTATTGTATCATATTATTTAAAAGATGACATTAATGTTTGTAACATTTCAACGGTTTCTAACATTCTACTTATTTTATCAGCTGGTCTTAAATGATATTGTTCTTTGACCTCTTCTTCAAATTCACGAAAAGCTTGGGGTTCCCGATTTAAAATTTTATACCAATAAGAGTGTTCTCTAATATATCGTTGATAATGTGCATTATTTTTAATACGAAATTGAATGTCTAAAGTCATTAATCCTCAAAATGTTTATACAACGGTCTTGGTTTATATTCTTCTTTTTTTGTTGAGGAACTGGTTGTTCCAAAATCTTGTAATACACCTAATACACGTTGTAAACTACTCACTCCATTTTGCACACTATCTAAATCTATATTTTTAACAAAATTCATTAAATCACCAAACGTATTTGGTGTACTTGTTGTAGCTTTCGCTGCTGCAATAGTAGGAACTACCGTTAAATAATCTTTCCATGCTTCCTCTGATTCTCCATATAAATCATATATTTCATAGAATTTTTGCCATGACATTTCTCCATTTTTTATATATTTTAAAAGTCCTGGATGTTCTTTTACAAAAAGTTTAAATTTTTCTTTTGTATCCATGATAACCACCTACTTTATTATATGAAAAAAGATATAAATGTTCACAAAAAAACTAAAATAGATCAAATTCTCTCTATTTTAGTTTTCTTTCATATGAATTAAATCTTTTGAAATTTCTTCTAATGCTCGCCCAATATTTTTCTTCGAAGCATACTCATCTTCTTTTAATTGATAGTGTTTTGTATGTTCCATTTCCTTTGCGCGAGCCGCTGCAACATTGACAAGTAAATATTTTGATCCTACTTGTGTCAATAGTTTATCAATTGATGGGTAAATCATTTTTATCACTCCCTATTATAATAGTATAATATATCCCATTCTGTTGCAAGACATTCGTATTTTTTTGACAATACTTTACAAATCGCTAAAAGTTTCAAGAACTAGAGGATTTGGTTCTACAAAATGTTCCTGGATAGTAAAACATGATAAAATTTCCTCAATACTGATATCTTTTTGTCCAACAAAAACTTGAACTAATTCTTCTGCTTCCACAACAAATTCTCCAACTTTCTTGAATATTTTTAATCCAACCGTTGAATCAATCACATCATCTTTTTGATATCTTCCAGCACCCAGTTTGCGTGCAATTTCTCCTAGTTTTTCAGTATCAATCTTCGAAATAACACCAGATGTTTTTGACTTAATTGAAATTACATTTTTAGAAATTTCTATTTTTGAAAGATCTCCCTTTTGCATGCGAATAAATTCTTCAAATTTTTGTACAGCCTGACCAGAAGTTAATACTTGTTGTACTTCTTTTTTAGCTTCATTAAATGAAATATTCTTTCCTAGACGAACCATATGGATCGCTAAATAAATCACTAATTCTGTAATATCCTTTGGACCATTTCCTTTTAATACATTAAGGCTTTCCTCTACTTCTAATGAATTTCCAATAGCACACCCTAATGGTTCATCCATATTAGTTAGAATACACACAACTTTTTTTTGATGTTTCTTTCCAATATGAATCATTAACTTGGCTAATGTTTCTGCATCCTCTTTTGTTTTCATTAAGGCACCATTACCAACTTTAACATCAATCACAAAAGCATCTGCGCCACTCGCTAATTTTTTACTCATAATACTAGAGGCAATTAATGGAATGGATTCTACGGTACCTGTAACATCTCTTAGTGCATACATCATTTTATCTGCAGGAACTAACTGTTCATTCCCACTAGCTACAGAAATACCAATCGTTTCAATATTTTTTATAAATTCTGGAAAGGAAAGATTGGTTTGAAAACCTGGAATAGACTCTAATTTATCAATAGTTCCACCAGTAAAACCTAAGCCACGGCCACTCATTTTGGCCACTGGTATACCACAAGCAGCCACAATAGGCGCTAAAATTAAAGTTGTCTTATCACCTACTCCACCTGTAGAATGTTTATCTACTTTAATCCCAGGAATAGAAGATAAATTCATGGTCTTTCCACTATGTAACATTGCACTTGTTAAATAGACTGTTTCTTCTTCTGTCATTCCATTTAAAGTAATGGCCATTAAAAGCGCACTCATTTGATAATCTGGAATTTCTTTTGCAACATAATTTTTAATTACAAAATCAATCTCTTCTTTAGTTAAAATTTCTTTCTTTCTTTTTTTATTAATAATATCCACTATATTCATAAGACACCCCTCTACCTTAATTAGTATACCATGCTTTTTCATAAAAAAGAACCTCTATTTTCTTTAATAGAAAACTAGAGGTCAAATTTACATTATTCTGCTTTTACTGTTATTGTTCCATAAGTTCCTGTTACAGCAGCTGGAACACCTTTTCCTTTTCTAGTAATATCATACCAATCAAAAGCACGTCCTGTTTTGTTAATAATCGTTGTTAAGTTTGGATTATTATAAAGCGCTATAGCTCCAATCTTTGTCACATTTTGTGGTATTTCTATTTGTGTTAATTGATTATTTGAAAATGCATCATATTCAATACTTGTTAAACTAACTGGTAAGCTTACACTAGCTAATTGATTATCAGAAAATGCAGTATCGCCAATACTTGTTACACCTTCAGGAATTTCTATACTAACTAATTTATTTTTAAAAAAAGTGCCATTATCAATAGTTGTTAAATTTTTTGATAAAATAACACTATTTAACTGATTGGTTGCAAAAGCTCGATATTCTATACTAGTTACGCTGTCTGGTATAACAACACTCGTTAATAAATTATTAGCAAAAGCATCAGACCCAATACTTACTACACTATTTGGTATAACAAGCTCTGTTAATTTATTATACGCAAATGCATTAGAGCCAATAGTCTTTACAGAATCAGGTATGACTATACTTGTTAATTGATTATTTTGAAATGCAAAATAATTAATACTTGTAAGATTCGCTGGAAGTTCTACACTAGTTAATTGATTATTTGCGAAAGCATAATCTTCAATCTTCGTTACACTATTAGGTATCTTTACACTTTCTAAACTACTATAATTGAACGCAGATCCTTCAATAGTTGTTACACCATTTGGTATAACAACACTTGTGATATTCTTATCTGCTAGTGCATTTTCTCCAATGGAAGTAACTTTTATACTGTTAATTTCACTTGGAATAACTACTTCTTTATCTTCACAAGTATAACCTGTGATGGTTCCTTGATCATTGATTGTAAAACAAGATGCTGGTGTAATAATATTTCCATCGCCCTGTTGTTCATAATTTAATTTTAAAGTTAGGCTTTTACTGGTCGTTGGAATGGTGGTTGCACTTACCTTCCATACAACCTTTACTTGAAATGTTTTTTCTTCTCCAGCATTTAGGGGATCTCCCTCTTTAATTCCGTCAATAGAATAAATGATATCTACAGGCTCTTTTTCATTGCTTTCATCTAGTCCTGTGATACTTGTAAGTATAGCATCAATGCTTCCTTTGTTTTCTACCGTTACATCGTAAACAGCGCTAGAACCAGGTTTCTTTAAATCAACCGTAAAATTCGCTGTCGTTGAACCAATCCCACCAGTAGTTATTGTTTTAGAATTTACCATCGTTCCTTCTTCAATCTTCGTAAATTCAATTTTAAAATCACCCACAACAGAAGAAGTCCCATTAATTTGTAATAACTGCGTTAAAACAGAATATCCCAAAGCAATCGCAACAATTAAAAAACATATCATCGCAATGGTTACTTTTTTATTTTTGAAAATTTCCATTTGATCATACTCCTATTCTATATTAATTATAAACCTTATTCCGTGTTTGTCAATTATAAAAAAGAATAGATTGCTCTATTCTTAAAAATTAATTTTACGATTAATAACATCAATAACTCTTTTTGGATCTTCACAAAATTTATGATATAACATAGGATTCTTTTTTAATTCCTGAATAATATTAATATCTTCTTTGGAGAGTTTTGTCGTATAAGACTCATCCTCTTCACAAATGACTCTTACATCATTTCCTAAAGCATAATCTGATGTCATACCTAAAATTTCAATTAATTTATTAAATGTCTCTAACGATGGTGTTCTTGTACCCTTTTCATATCCACATACGGATACTTTAGATACATGTAATAAATCGCCTAATTCTTGTTGCGAAAGTCCTCTTTTTAATCTTTCCTCTTTAATACGTTGTCCAAATAGCATATAACACCTCCGTTATCTATCTGTTAATATTATAACAATATTACACGGTTGATTTACAAAATTAACTAAAAAGTAACTTTTATTTCTTGAAATTAACTGCCAGTTAATATATAATAGTTTTAGAAGGTGAATCTGATGACAAAATTAAGAGAAATACGTTTACGAACAAATTTAAGTTGTAATGATATGAGTAAAAGGTTGCATATCAGTAAAACACATTATTGGCAAATTGAGCAAAAAAGAAGAAGATTATATTATGATATGGCTCTACGTATTTCCGCTATTTTTGGAATCAAACCAGATTCACTATTCTATGAAGATTATCACCGTTAATCTTCTTTTCTTTTGTTCGATAAAAAATTTACTTTTTCAGCAATAACTTCCATTACATAACGTTTTTTTTCTTCCTCTTCGATCATTCTGGAATGCAATCTTCCTTTTACAGCTAGCAAATCTCCCTTATGACAATAATTTACTGTATTTTCGGCAATTCCTTTCCAAAGAACACAACTAATAAAGTCTGATTCATATTCTCCATCTGTATTTTTATATCCCCTTGGAACCGCTAAGGTAATCGCTGTGACTTTGTTTCCTTTTTCTGTTTCTCTTAATTCAGGATCACGGACTAAACGTCCTACAACAACCGATTGATTCATATTTTCCCTCCTTTCTGCCATCACTATAACGAAATGATGAAAGGAATGCAAACGCAACTTTTTATAAATTGTCACGAAAAAAAGAACAGATTTTACAAATTTAAAAAGGAGATTCCGCAAATTGGTATCTCCTTTTCTTCAGTTTTATAAAATCTGACTATTTACAATTTAATTTATATTCTGTTTTTTGAATATCTGTCGAATTCTTTTTTAAGGTAAAAATAATTTTTGATGAAGAAGTACATCCCTTTAACTTTGATAAATCATAGGATGCAGCCTCTCTTTTGTTTGCCTCTTCTAACATGTCAATGGTTATTTCAACCGCATCGTTTCCTTCGGCATAATCTTTCATAAATTTTTTGTAATAATCTGATCCATAGTCTTTCATGATAGATTGTTTGTTATTTGAAGTACATCCACATCCACTTAACAAAAATACACCAACACAACTTATGATAATAAATCCCTTTTTCATTTTTCCACCCTCTTTAAAAATAATTTTTCATTAACGCATTTAACTCTACAGCATATTCCATAGGAAGTTCTTCTCGGAATCGATCTAAAAAGCCCATAATTAATAATTCTTTGGCTTTCTCTAAATCTAAACCTCTACTCATTAAATAAAATAACTTATCTTGACTAATTTTAGATACTGTTGCTTCATGATTTAATACAGAAGTTTCATTTTCCACAATATTTTTAGGAATAGTGTCACTTTTTGATGTTTTATCTAATATTATTGTATCACATTTTATCGTACTTTTTGAATGTTTTGCTTTTTTTGAGATTCTAACCGTTCCTCGATAAGAAGCATTTCCTCCACCACCAGCGATGGATTTACTAATAATACTGCTTTCTGTATGAGGAGCTAAATGAATCATTTTGGCACCCGTATCTTGAATCTGATTCGTGTTTGCAACAGCAACGGAAACACAATTTCCTTTGGCATATTCACCCGTTAAAATACAAGCTGGATATTTCATATTTACTTTTGAGCCAATATTTCCATCAATCCACTCCATCAATCCATAATCTTCAACTTGTGCACGTTTTGTTACTAAATTATAAACGTTTCCTGCCCAATTTTGGATCGTTGTGTAACGACATTTTGCATGTTTCCCAACATAGATTTCAACCACCGCCGCATGAAGGGAATCCGTGGTATACGTTGGTGCCGTACAACCTTCCATATAATGAAGTTCACTACCCTCATCAACAATAATTAACGTACGCTCAAATTGGCCCATATTTTTTGAATTGATACGGAAATAACTTTGTAAAGGTCTTTCAATCTTTGTATGAGGCGGAACATAAATAAACGTTCCTCCACTCCACACAGCTCCATTTAACGCCGTATATTTATTTTCATCATATTTCACTAGTTGATTAAAATATTTCTTAAAAAGTTTTGGATATTTTTTTAATGCGGTATCTGTATCACAAAAAATAACGTTCTTTTCTTCTAATTCTTGTAACATATGATGATAAATGACTTCACTCTCATACTGAGCTCCTACACCAGCCAAATATTTTTGTTCTGCCTCTGGTAAGCCAATTTTATCAAAAGTATCCTTCACATCCTTTGGCACATCTTCCCAACGATGTTCTACTTTATCCCCTACTTTTTTATAATAATGGATTTCATCAAAATCAATATTTAATTCTGGACCAAATGTTGGATTAGAAAGTTTCTGAAAAGTATGATAAGATTGAATGCGAAATTCACGCATCCAATCAGGTTCTTGTTTGATATTTGAAATTTCTTTTACAACATCTTCACTAATTCCTATTTCTTGTACTTTCATAGAATCACCATAAAATTATTATACTAAAATTTTAGAAAAATAAAAAGGAATTCAATCAAATTCCTTTATTTTTTGTATTGATATCCAGAGATGAATGAATTATTTATCAATTGATCATGAAGCAATTTCTCATAATTTTTTACAATTTCTTCCAATTGTTTATAAGTGAAATATTTGGCATCAAACCATGTAATAGAACTCATATTCTCAATATATTTATGTGTCCTATCATCCATTATGTCTTTTTTTATACGATCATATTGTGCATCAGATAATTCAACCTCTGTTTGTTTTGTCCATTTTGAAAATAAGTTCTTTTTCGTTGGAACAAATTCTAACAATTCATATTGTGTGATACCATCTCTTAAATCGGTGGCTAAAGAGGTATCAGAATCAAAGTATACAGGCACATGACTGTCTGCTTGATACCAACGCAATCTAGATTTACGTCGTTTTCCATTCGTAGATACATCCATAGAACTTACACCACATAATTTCACACAACGTATTTGTTCAAAGATACTACTCTTTTCATATAATAATTGTCTCTTTTTACGTTCATCCTTTTCCTGTTTCGTTAAACGGATAGGTTCAAAATAATCTAATTTTGTAAAAGCATCTGTCGTAATGACAAAATTATCCATATAACGAATGGTATCCCCAAAGAAATAAATATCATAAGTTGTCGTAGAGGCTCCAATCGCATCTTTCTCTGCTTCTCTTTCAAATAATTGTTCATCTATTGGTAATAGATCTTTCGTACGGTAACATAATTCATTTATTTTGGGAATCATATTTGAAGATAAATCCGCTGCAGGGAATTTTTCTCCTGTACGAATATCAATGATTTCTTTCATTTCATTCAAATATCCAATAATTTCTTTTTGATAGGAAAAAACACCATCCCCTTCATATGTAAAAATTTTTACAGCGTGAAAATATTGAAATAATTCATAAATTCCAGATCCATATTTTCTTCCTAACTTTTGATATTCTTTATTAGCCATTCTTATACATCCTCATTTCTTGTAATTTTTTCAATCCCCCACCATGGCAGTAAAGCGCACTTTTTACGATTTGGTTGTTTATAAATATCATCATACGCAATCGCTTGTTCCAATACCTTTGGATCGTAGGGTTCCTCATTAATCATATGATTAAACTGTTCAATAATATGATTCGCTTCTACACAAGTTTTTCCAATTAAGGTTTCTATCATCACCGAAGTTGAACTTGTACAAATAGCACAGGCTTCTCCATCAAAACGAATGTCAGCTATTATTCCATCTTCTATTTTCGCCATTAAATGAATTTCATCAATACAACTGTCATTGGTAGTGTCTGATTTTTGATATTGGTCATCTTCAATTAATCCACGATGTCTAGGATTTTGATAATGATCTAAAATAATACTACGTCTTGTGTTAGCGTCCATATAATCACTCCTTTATGGGTTTTTATTATAATACAAATCATAATAATTTGCAACTAACAAAATCTTTCCATTAAAGACAAAAACATATTTCTTTCTTCTTATTTTAAAACGATTACATATAATTTATTAGGTGATCAAAATGAATGTAATCGCACATGCACATAATGTATGTACCTCTAGTGAGTTTCAAGAGCTCATTTTTAACAATGAAAATGTTTGCGGACTATCTCTAAATTTAATTATGACACGTGATCATAAAATTATTATTTATACGACTGCCCCAAATAACCCTGTAAGTATTACAGCCTTAGAAATGACACCTTTAGATGAAATTAAAAATTATCATGTCTGGGAATTAGATGAAGTTTTATCTTATTTTCAAAACCAAACATATAACAAAAAAATTTTTCTTCAACTGATTCCACTTGCCACTGGACCTATTACAGATGATACCGTAGTTGCTATTAATAAACAAAACTACACCTATGTAAAAATTGTTACAGATATTATTCAAAAATATCCAAATTTACAAATACATGTATCTAGTTTAGATTACAATTTAATTTACTATATGAAAGATCTAGTTAATACTCATAAAGTTGGGGTTACGATTTCTTATAATAATCTAAATTATGTGGATGTTGATTTTTATGAATTTCCGTCTAATATGGTAGATCTTATGATGATTCATCAACAATTAAACTTAGGAAAAGATGTGGTTGTCCTTGTTCGTGACGATAATGATATTTCATTATTACTAAAATCTTTTAAAAAGACAGATAATGCTTTAGCAAAACAAGTCTTCCCAAAAATTATTTTCAATACAACCTATCCTGAAATTTTTTATTTGACATTTCGAGAGTAAGAAACATGAACAATGTTTCTTTTTCATATAAATAAAAAAGATAAATACAATGTATCTATCTTGATTCAACAATTAATTTAATGGCTGTTCTCTCTTCTCCATCAATCACGATATCTGTGAATGCTGGAATACAAACAAGATTTTTTCCACTAGGTGCAACAAATCCTCGAGCAATCGCAATCGCTTTTATTGCTTGATTTAATGCTCCCGCTCCTACGGCTTGTATTTCTACCTCACCTTTTTCCCTGAAGACATTTGCAAGTGCTCCTGCAACAGAATTAGGATTTGATTTTGACCTAACTTTTAATGTTTCCATAAAAAATTCATCCTTTCTAAGTACATTATATCTTATGAAAGAATGGGATCAAAAAGAACTACTTCACTCATTTTTCTCTTGTTGATTTTTTATAAAAATCAGTACACACCATGGCATGATAAAGACGTATGGCATCGCGTATCTAAAGTAAGCATTCACTGGAGACGCTAAGCAAACCAGTAGCGTCGCTAACAATGGAAACACACAAAGAAGAAATGAATATTGCTTCTTTATAAGACTATAGATACTGATAAATAACAAGAGAAGTGTATTCCATCCAATATTCGATAATAAACCAATTCCTGGAATATAAGGGAATATATTTCCATACATAGCTAATACTTTTCTTAATGGTGCACATGAATTATAATGATAATCCACAACCCCTTCTTCTTGAATTAAAGGATAATATTTTGTATAAATATACCAACGTGTATGTCCTGGATAAAAATAACCATAAGTATTATGAAGTGTTGCTTCCAAATAAACCCCTGGATGTTTTAAGAAACCATGGAACCATACCCTAAAGTATTGTTTTAATTCTTTCTTTGTGGTGTGGGGATTATATTCATTCTTTACAGGATCTGAAATTTCTGGTTTATAACGATCTCCTAATGTATCAAATCCTAAGACCTTATCAACCACCCTTTTCTCCTTTTCAGAAAAAGCTTCTGGATGAATATGTGCTAAACGTGCCGTTTGTTGAAAAGGAATTGATAGTATTTCTCTGGTACTTCCATTTGTAATTTTTAACCCTGGTAAGAGAACTTTATCATAAGAAAAATAACTAACCATAAAGATAACAAAAAGGAATGTTAATACCTTACGATATCTTTTTTCATATAAAATAACAAAAGGAAGAGATAATAAGATAATATAAATACCATTATTTCTAAAAAGGGCAACAAGGCAAAGAAGAAAGAAAAACAAAATCCAATGTTTCCTTTTTAGTGAAACGTTTTTATTTAAAATATAATAAAGGGCTAGGAGGTAAAAGATGATAAATGCTGTATATAGCGTATCCTTAACACCAGACATGGCATATAACGGAAACATTGGTACTAATGCATAAATCAATAAAATGAAAAATCTTTTTTGCACAGAAACATTTTCTTTTTTTAAAGAAACAATCGTTAAAATAAGTGCACTCATCAGTACGAACGTTTGAAGCATACTATAAATAAATAATCCAACATTGTCACTTCCAAAAAAGCGTCCAAGCTTTAAACACCCACCTAATAACATCGTATGAAGGACAGGATGATGATTGGTTAAATTTACTTTCGGCGATAATGGAAGAATATAAGTCATATATTTGGTTGGTATATTAAAGAATTGTAAAATCTGATAACTTGGATCAGGAGATAATATAATAGGATAAAAGGCAAAAATATAAATACTCCAACAAAGAGTTAGAACAAGAAAGGAAGTTTTTACAGGATGATTATTAAAATATAAAAGAAACTTTGAAGTAACCTTCTTTTCTGTTTTTTTTATTTGTAAGAGATCATCTATTTTTTCTAGGAGCACATAAAAAAAAGCAAAATATCCTAGACTTCGACAAAGGGTAATTAAGAAAAGTAATGGTGTTTGATAAAGCATTCTTAACGAATCTATTTTATGAAAACTCTCCCCTATTAACATAAAACAACTTAAAAATAAAACAAATATTATTTTTAAAGGATGTAATTTATGTGTATCCCACTTTTGATAGATTAAACTAAATAAAATAGTTAATAAGCTTACAGAAAACAAATCAATCACAAAAGGACTTCGTGGTTGAAATGTATCAACATATAAACCAGTTTGGTCAAAAAAACAACCAAAGGATATTAATATCCCTAATATTATATATTTCCATTCGATTTTCTTTTTTTCCATAATCCACCTCTTCCTACTAAGTATATCACTATTTTAAAGATATGATTACTTTTCTTCCTAAATTTACTATACATTTACAACATCCCATGATATAATAAAGAAGTTAAGAAAAGAGGTTTGGTTATGAAAAAAGGAATAGCTCTATTAATTCTAGTAATCTTATGTAGTGGATGCAGTCTTTTTCCAAATAATAAATGTATGGGTGAATATAAAGATAAGATCATAAGCAATCAATTAACTTTTAAAGGAAACTATGCAATTTGTGAAAATCCAAAAAAGAAACCTATTTTTAAAGATGATCTAAAGGCTATGGAACAAATCAAAAAAGATTATAGCGAAACACTAACTGCTGTACAGGAAGCATTTCATTTAAAATCATTTAATGATTCTAATTTAGAAGATTATAAAAACTATAGTAATCAATTAACCGCAACCAGTGAAGAAATTAAAAAAGAGGCCGCAGATCTTTCTACGCTATTAGAAATTTATCAAAATGGACAAAACACTAAGTAAAAAATACTTAGTGTTTTTCATACTTCAAACGTTGTCATATTAATAAAGTTAAGTTGTTCATAAAATTTAAGTTCTCGCACTAATCGAAATAAAGCCTCATCTTTGGCTTTACACTCCAACATCACATCAACATCCTGCCCCACTTTTTTTAATACATGTACAAAGTTCATAAACTTTTTATAATCGATATATTCATGATGAGCCCTTTTCTCCTTCTTACTTTTAGGGGAAGAATAATGAACTTTGGGTGGAACCGACTTTCCTTCCCATGTCTTAAATACACGACACAATAATTCTTCAAGCTCTATATCACTAGGATGACACCAATGATGATGGAGATCTAATACCATAGGAATTTTTAATTCTTCACAAATTTCTAAAACATCTAAAGCGTGAAACGTACGGTCATCGTTTTCTAAAATAATTTCTGCACGAATACGTTTTGGAAGTTTTTTAAAATGATCGATAAAACGTTGTTTCGCTTCTTCCTTATTCGGAGAACCACTTCCTATATGAAGGATCATAAAACTATCAATATTCATCACTTGATATAATTGATCAATAAATTTCAAAATGCGTTTACTAGACTTAATCACATCTTCATGTTCACTGTTTAAAACACAAAATTGATCTGGATGGGTATCTACTCTCATCTGATGATAATTAATATATTCTCCAATTTTTTCAAATGTGGTACGATATGGTTCGATATAATCAAAAGGAACACTTTTGTGTGTTGCGAGTGGGATCATATTATGAGAAAAACGATAAAAATAAACTTCATTTTGAAGATTATACTGTAGTGTACGATAAAATTGATTTAAATTATAAGTTATAATTTGATCCAATTTTATTTTTCGTTCTTCCTTGGATAAAGCAGTATATCTTGTATATGTCATCGTTTTAAAATATCCACCACGTGTAAAATATGGAATCGCAACATAACCTAAGCGTACTTTCATACCATCACCCTATGTTAGTATGTGATTATTTCTTTCAATCATACGCTTCAAAAAATTGTCGAATTAAAAAATAAATGATATAATGAAAATATATTGGAGGTAACGAATGGAAAAGAAAACAAAAATAACAATTGGTATATTAACTACTATTTTATTAGTACTTACTAGTATCCTTGGATACTATAAGCTACAACCTAAGAAAGAAACAGATACTTTAAAGTTTCAAAAAGAATATCAAGAGGTCGATAAAAATCATGTTTTTGTCTACCGCAACTTAAATGAAATTATCGATATTTTAAAACATGGGACAGGTGTTGTTTACCTAGGATTTCCTGAATGTCCATGGTGTCAACGTTACGCTGTTTATCTAAATGAAGTAGCGAAAGAACAAGGAATTGAACAAATTTATTATTATAATATTAAAGAAGATCGTGAAAAAAACACCAAAGAATATCAAGAAGTTGTAAAAATTTTAGAAGATTCCCTAGACTATAATAATGAAGGTAAAAAAAGAATTTTTGTTCCAGATATTACTTTTGTTCAAGACGGAAAAATTATTGGCCATGATAATGAAACTTCAATGATTTCAGACGAAAACATGACACCAGATAAATATTGGGACAAAGAAAATATCAAAAAATTAAAAGAAAAATTAACGAAGTTCGCATCAGAATTAAATACTGATATGTGTACAAAATGTAATGAATAACACAAAGAATACTTTGTGTTTTATAATATAGCTATTTTTGATATAATAAAAAAAGAAACGAGATGAATCAAATGAATACTATATTAATTGTGGAAGATGATCAAGACATTAATCATATGCTCACTGATTTATTAGTCATGAACCATTATCAAGTGAAAAATGTTTATGATGGTTCAACAGCATTAGAAACACCCTTAGAAGATGTCGATTTAATTCTTTTAGATCTTATGCTTCCAGGAATTAATGGGAAAGAATTAATCTTGCACTTAAAAAGGAAGAAAGATCTTCCCATTATTATTTTAAGTGCTCTAGGTGATATTGAAACAAAAGTACTTCTCTTTGATTTAGGAGCGGATGATTATATTACCAAACCCTTCAATAATCAAGAACTAATCGCACGAATCAAAACAAGATTAAAACATACAACGAACAAAGTATATAAATATAAAGAATTAACTTTGGATGAGGAACATTTTCATGTAACTTGTAAAAATGAGTTCGTTTATTTATCGAAAACAGAATTCCAATTACTAAAAATTTTAATCGCCCACCCTACACAAGTATTTTCAAAAAATGATTTAATTGAACAGGTATGGAGCCATGAAGATTCTGCAGATGACAATACCTTAAATGTACATATTAGTAATATTCGTCACAAATTAAAAAAAGTGAATCCCACCTACTCCTACATTAAAACAATATGGAATATTGGTTATAAATTAGAAAATGAAAAATCTTAAGACTTTTTTAAGATTTTTTTGTTATGATAAAAATAAGCAAGGAGGAATTTATGAAAAAAACAGTTTTAAAAACAAATCATTTATCTAAAAAGTATGGAAATACGATGGTTTTAGATGATATTAATATTACAATTAAACAAGGAGATATTTATGGACTTATTGGAAAAAATGGAGCCGGAAAAACAACCTTGATGCGTACACTAACAACGCTTGCTGAAACAACTAGTGGTACATTTCAATTTTTTGAAGAAAACAAGCAAGTAAAAAGACGCATTGGTTGTTTAATTGAATCACCTGCTTTTTATCAAAATTTAAGTGCTTATGATAATCTAAAATATTATGCTTACCAAAAAGGAATTGTTAATTTCAAACAAATCGATGAAGCTCTTTCTATCGTTAAACTAGAAAACACTGGAAAGAAAAAATTTAAAAACTTTTCATTAGGAATGAAACAAAGACTTGGAATTGCTCTAGCTATTTTAGATCACCCTGACTTTCTCATCTTAGATGAACCTATCAACGGATTAGATCCTATTGGTATTAGTGAAATTAGGGATACTTTACAACGCTTAAACGAAGAACAAAATATGACGATTTTAATTTCCAGCCATATTCTATCAGAACTTTACGCTGTCGCAAATAAATTTTGTTTTATTGATCATGGAAAAGTTATGAAAGAAATTAGTAAAGAAGATCTTGATACAGAATGTAAAAAATGTATTGTCATTCGCGCAGAGGCAAAAAAGGTAACTGTTCTTTTAGAAGAAATTGTAAAAACAAAACAATATAAAGTCATTCATGAAAATGAAGTTCGTATTTATGATCATCAAGATCCAAAAACAATCAATAAAATTTTATGGGAAAACGATGTAGAAGTTGAAGCTATTTATGAATCTGGTATTAGCTTAGAAGATTATTTCAAAATGATGATAAAAGGAGATGAAAACAATGATGAATCAAATGAAAGCTGATTTATTTCGTATTTTTAAAGGAAAAGCCATTTTTATTACATTAATCCTTTTCTTAGTTATGACCTTTAGTAGTGTATATATGCTATCCCCTGGACATATTGGATTCTCCATGGGGAGTGCATCCATGAGTGAAGAAGAAATTGCAGTATACGGACAATTAAATAACATCTTTGAATTACGTGAATATCAATTAAAACATCAAGCTTTCGATTTAGATCGTGCTTGCATTGGGCAAAACAATAATTTATACTATTTCTTTATTGTAATTGTTATTCTTGTTTTATGTACTGATTTTAGTAATAAAACTATTAAAAATGCCATATCAACATCCACTTCTAGAAAACAATATTTTTTATCCAAAACCCTGCTTATTTTCTTCCTTTGTACAGGTCTTATTCTCCTAAGTAATTATGGTACTCATGTGATGAATTTACTTATAAATGGAAAGAAATTTACTACAAGTCTTTATACCATTACAAAATTAACCATATATCAACTTCCTTTGTTATATGGTATAATAAGTTTACTCTGTTGCATGGGATTTATAATTCGTAGATTATCCTTATTTAATGGAATTAGTATTCCGTTCCTTATGGTATTTCAGTTAATGCTTATGAGTATTTGTGCAATTACTGGAAATAATCACATAATGAATTATGAATTTCAAACAGCTCTAGACTTCCTTGTGAATCATCCAACCAATAAGTTTATTTTAGAATGTGTCCTCCTAGGATGTAGTTATATTGTTCTATTTAATGCCTTAGGATACTATTCACTTAAAAAAGCAGATATAAAATAAAGGAGCGTGAAAAAAATGATTGAGATTATATTAGGAATTCTCGTTATCATTCTTTTCACGCATTTATTTTGCCTAAAAAGAGACTTAAAAAAATTAAATAAAGATTTAACCCATTATAAAAAAATAGATACAAATAACCTACTTCATACTTCATCTATGGATAAAGATTTAAAGCAAATGATCTGTCAAATCAATGATGAATTACAGAAAATTAAAACCAAAGAAATTTTAATTAAACAACAAAGTTGGCGATTAAAAAAAATGATGACAAATATTTCACACGATTTAAAAACTCCATTAACTTCTGCGATTGGATATATCGAAATGATTCAATCATCAACTATAGATCACGAAAAAAAACAAAAGTATATCTCGATTATTGAAGAACGATTACATAAATTATCTTCCTTAATTCAATCTTTCTTTGAATTTTCAAGCATCTTATCTAAAGATGAAACACCTGTCATAGAAAATCAGGAAATCATCCCTATTTTAGAACAATGTATAATCTCCTACTACGAAGATTTCGATCAAGAAAAACGTAAAATTATCTTAAAAGATCATCTACAAAATAAAAAAATACAAACCAACAAAATGATGTTGATTCGTATCTTTGATAATATAATTGGAAATAGTTTAAAACACGGAATAAATGATTTAATTATCACCTTAACAGAAGATGATCAAACATTATCCATCGCTTTTCAAAACGAAATGACAGATACTCTATTAGATGTGAATCAAATTTTTGATGAATTTTATACAACAGATATATCAAGAACAAGTGGAAATACTGGTTTAGGTTTAGCCATTGTAAAAGAATTTGTAACATTATTAGGTGGGACTGTAGATGCTAAAATACAAAAGGAAACGTTAATCATTACCCTACACTTTCCAAAAAACAGAAGGTCATAGTTTTTTACTATGTATTACAACTTTCATAAAAAATATAGTAAAGTTTTCATATTTATAGTATAATTTTTAAAGAATTAACTAAATAGGTGGTACTTATGAAAATTTTTATATCAATACTCATCAATTTCCTTTTTATGAGTATTGCAGATAGTATAGATTCAGCATTCAACAATTTAATCAGCCTTGATGCCATTGTTGTTTGGGGAAGTTTTTTATTAATAGATTCTATTTTTAAATCATTTAGCGAAATAGGAACATATACCTATAGAACAACTAGAAAGAATGAATGGTCCTATTTATGGTTTAATATTCTATTTGGATTATTGATAGGAATATTCGTATTTATATTTAGAAATGAAATCATAAAGATTTTCAGTCTTACTACTATTCAAAGGGAAATGTTATCCTTTTTATTAAGTTTATATATTGGATATTTAGTACTAGGTAGATTAGCAAATTCCATCTTTGAAATTATGAGGTTAAAAGGAGAATTAAAACTCTATAGAAAAAGTTTAATCGTTTATTATATATGTTTAATTGGTTTGGATGCTATCGCATATGTTTCAACACATAATTTAATGTTCCTAGTATTAGCAACCTTAATTGCTTGGATGATATCAATTATTTATATGTTATATCATTTAAAACTAAAATTTGAATTACCTCATAAAGATACATTGAAAAATGTAATGAACTATGGACTCCCCTATTCCATGGAAAGATTAATATCAAGAGTCTTTTTACTACTATACGGGAAATTAGCAAGTAATTTAGGAACAGAAAAATATTCCATTCATACGATTTGTTATGCAGTATGTTTAAGTTTAGAGATCATAACGAATGCATATCAAGCGGCATTAATGATCAGGGTACCAGAAGGTAAAACATATGAAGAACAATATAAAATTTGTATGGAAATGAGAAATAACTGTTTTGGTTTAATTATTCTTTTAAACTTTATATTCTCTTTTATATATTTGTTCATATCTCATGGAAGCTTACCAATCGATAAATGCTTCCCCTACATCATCTTTTATTCCTTCGGTGTTTTTGGATTATATCCTTATGAAACATATAAAACATTATGTATAACACAAGGTAAATCAACAATTTTACTTTTAGGTTCTACCATTGGTGTTATCATTAGATTTATCCTTTGCTTATTATTTATACATACCCCTTTTGCCTTATTTGTATTTGGATTATCAAACGGTATTGATTTTGGATCTAGAAGTATTATTTATAAAATGGTTTTATCAAAATCTAAATCATAGAAAAAAGAAATTAAAGTTTGTTAAAAAATGGAAGAAAATAATTTATCAACAAGAGATACAGAAAAGAAATATGGAATTCATCATTCTCTTGTTGATAAATGAAGAAGTTTAGAAAAAGGAGAAGTAATAAATGAACAAGAATATAAAAGATAAGATCGAATTAAGTAATAAAATATATCCCTATTTTGCTGGACTATCTGATGATTTAATGTTTTGGGCTGCCATTAATACAATTTTTTTAACAACAGTCAAAAATCTTACAGCATCTCAAATAAGTCTTTTATCCGCTATTGCTACTTTTTCTACCATTATATTACAAGGAATAGCATTTAAAATAATCAAAAAAATAGGAAATATCACTTCTGTTAGATTGGGTCTTGTTTTATTACTAACTGCAGCTATCATTATTACATTTTCAAATAATATACTTTGCATTGGCTTTGGTTACATAATTTATCATTCAGCATTCTTTTTTACAAATATGCAAAATGTTATATTAAAAAGAAATTTAAAGGCTGTTGGTAAAGAAAATACGTTTCATAAAGTTTGTAGTAAAACTAGTTTTATATATGCAATACTTACGATGATCGTTTCTTTTGTTGCCGGATTTATTTTTAACATAAATAACTATTTACCTATGATTTTATGTATTATGATATGTGTATTAAATATCTTTTTATCAAGTTTTATATATGAGTATAAATACGAAAATGATGAAAGTGTTAATCACAAAAGAAAAATTCATTGGAAAAAAATATTAATATTAATTATTGTTGTATATGGATTATTGTATGCAACAGTCGAAACGTTACAAGAAACCGGAAAAATATTTATTCAATATAATTTTCAAAATTTTATTGAGATGGATAAAGTAACAGTATATCTTACTATAATCATAGCTTTTTCACGAATCGCAAGAGTAATTTCAAATATATTATTTAATAAAATGTATTCAAAATTAAAAAATAAATTAATTATCTTTTTAAATCTATTATTATTCTTATCTGTTATATTAATGCTTATTGGAAATATTATTACAAACAATATTTTTAGTGGTGTTATTATGGGAACTGGTTTCTGCTTATTACTATTTGTTAGAGATCCAATCATGACCTTTACAAAAACTGAATTATTGAATAATTGTAATGTGGAAGATCAAGAAAATATTATGCATAAATTTAATTTAAGCAGAAAAATAGTAAGATGTATTTTAGCATCATTAGTTAGCTTATTACTTTTAAAAATAAAAATGGTTATTATTATGTGGTTATTAGCAATTATAATAATTCTATGTTTTATATTAACATTTAATTTATCTAAAGAATTATATATAGCAAAAACAAATGATTAAATTATTTAAAATCTACATCAAAAATATAAGTTTTATTCTATATATTATCGTAGATTTCATATGAACCAATCAATAAAAGATATCAAATGAAGTATTTGGTATTGATTTTGGAGCTAGAAGTATTATTTATAAAATGGATTCTTAAAGAAAAACAAATTAAAAGATGCTTAGAATGAATTGAACTCTAAAAGCATCTTTTTCTTTAACCATTGAACTCTTAAGTTTATTCCATGAATATTTTAATTTTATCTCAGTTATCTCGAAATTCAATATTAATATAAAATGATATAAAGTATTTTGTATTTTTTAAACTTATCAAATTTTCAAATATTACTACTTATACATTTTATGATAAAATATTATCAGGTGGTTGTAGTGAAATTAGAAGATTTAAATATAAAATATGATAAATTGCAAAAAAAGTATGGTGCAAAAGAATTAAATTCTATATATAATGGTGGTTGTAAAGATAATCCTAACATTTGTTTTGTCTTTATGAATCCAACGGGAAGAAATATTGCTTCATCAAAAGATTGGAATGGGATAAAATCACCTTGGATCGGAACTAAAAATATTTGGGATTTATTCTATGCTGTAGATTTATTAGATGAAAAAATTTATAACAAAATTAGAGCTATAAAAGGCCGTGAATGGACAGAAGAATTTGCAAGTGAAGTTTACTCTGACGTTGAAAAACATAAATATTTCATAACAAATCTTGGTAAATGTACACAACTAGATGCTAGACCATTACCAGACACAGTATATAAAGAATATCTACATTTATTAGAAAAAGAATTTGAAATTATAAATCCAAAAGTGATTGTATTATTTGGAAATCAGGTAAGTTCTATTGTATTAAATGAAAAAATTTCTGTTTCTCAATGCAGAAAGAAAATGTTTGAAAAAGAAATCAATCATAAAAAATATAAGTTTTTCTCTATATATTATCCCGTAGGAAATGGTAGATTTAATATTGATAAATCAATAGAAGATATTAAATGGATCATTGAAAATTTATCACTAGAAAATCAAGATGTTTTAAATAACGAAAAAGATAAAGAAAAAATTACATCAATATATTGAAGGACATAATAATTCATTCGTCCTCACACAATTTAGAAAGAGATTTTAAAGGACTGCAGCGGAAAGTCCTTTTTTTCATATATAAATTAGTTATTTTAACACAACTTATTCAACTTGTTTTTATAATTCTTCATCACATTTCCACATTCAATTTGATTAAAAGATTCTCTCTTTCTAGAAAGAAAACTTAAGTCTATTAAATAAAAACTCACGAACTTTAATTAGTCCGTAAGTTGTTTTCAAATGGAGTGGTAGTCGAATAAGTACACAACTTTTTCTCCAATTAGAGATTATATAAATCTTCTAAAATAATTTTAACGCAAATTATGATATTTTACTATTTTTTATTAAAAAATCTCAATTAATAAGTTACAGTTCTATCAGATAAAATAAGGGATTGAGAAATATTTTTAGCAAAAAATAGTCGAAAAGCGCTAAATTTTAACAAATCTAACTATTTTTGATATAAATTTCAATATTGATAGCTATATTAAATATGCTTCTTATTGCTTATAAATAGATCCTTTTAAGTCATTCTTAATTTCTTTGACTGAACTGTAACATTAATAATAATCCTACGATTCGTAGGGTGACATTTCTAGATTTATATAATAATATTGATTTAGAAAGAAGGAATTTTATGAAAAACAATATAATTAATTATTATGCTTTAATAATGATGATTTTATTTATTATTTATAATCTTATATTAGAGGATTTAAAAATTGGTGGTTTGTTATATCAAATATTTATGATTATATTAATAATTTTAAATATCATTACATTAATTATATATAAAAAAAGTATTAAATATAAGAAATTGATAATAATATTTTACTTTCTTACATGGTTGTTATTATCGAAAAACTCATTACAATGTATATTTGCAATATCTAATATGATAACATTGATAATTATTGGTTTTAGGGAAAGTAATTTTATAAAGATATTATCAATACTTATTACTCTATTCTTTGCTGTATTCTTTATGCCATTATTATTTGTTTATTTATTAGCTTTTGGTGCAAGTTTAAGTGAAGAATCTGGTCGAAATGATATTTACGATGATATGCACTATTATTGTGAAAATAATTATGAAGTATATTCATTTTCAGCTGGTGCTATGGACCATTTTCATTACAGTATAGGTAAACATTATGAGTTTTTAGATATTGATAGTATAATATATATATCTTATAACGAACGAAACGAAGTTTCAAAAAAAGAATATGATGATTATTTAAATAATCATAAATGTAAATTGGTTGGTGATATAAATGGATCTGAATAAAATATCTAATTTTATAAAAACTAAAAGAAAAGAATTAGGAATAACACAAGATGAACTTGCTGAAAAATTGTTTGTAACTGAAAAAGCAATTTCAAGATGGGAAACTGGTCGAGGAACTCCTGATATATCGTTATTGCTTCCATTAGCCAAAGAACTTAACATAGATGTATCAGAATTGTTAAATGGTGAAGAAAATAAGAAAAATAAAAATAATGTGGAACAATTACTTGAATATAACGAAATAACTAAATCAAATAAATATAATTTTCATTTTAAACTAACAATTATCTTTTATGTATTATCTATATTGACATTCTTATTTTATTTAAAATTTGAATATGATCCAAATATAGAGATAAATTATTTTATAAGACTATTAATAATAATTTTTTCTTCCATTTTCGTGATTATAGGAAATAAAATATATAGCAATAATTATGTAGAAAAGATAAAAGACAAAAAGAAAGTATCAAAACTTTCTCATGTAATAGTATTTATATACTATGTCATTTTATTATTCAATATGGTAATCTTTGCAAGATATAATAGTATTAATAGTTATAACTTGATACCATTCAACTCTATAATTGATATATTAAAACATGGAACTATTTACTCAATTATTATAAATATATTTGGTAACTTACTAGTATTTATGCCTCTTGAATATTTTTTGATTGAATTATTCAATGTTAAAAAAATTTCAATTAATTTAATATTATCGTTTGTTATAATATTAATAATTGAATTATTTCAATTTATATTTAAAGTTGGAGTTTTAGATATTGATGATTTAATATTATGTACCTTTGGTATGATGATATTTTATATAATTTATAATAAATTTAAAAGATGATTAAAGTTATAACTCAAAATCATCTTTTTCTTTTGACTTCCTATTATTTTCTTTAGCATAATCATAGTCATCTTTAATTTCATATTCTTTTAACTTACAATAGGCTTCTAATCGTTCTTTTTGTTCTGGTAAACCAAAACCTTCACGAGCTTGATTTTCGGTTAGACCAGCAACTTTTTTTACTCCGTCATCAAATAATCCCATAATCTCAACTCCTTTTACTAATTAAAAAAGGTGTCAAAAGTATTAAGTGTTTAATACTACTGACACCTTATAAAATTTAAATTACTATATATTTTTTATGCTTTCTCATAGATGTACCTCCTTACTAGGTAGATACTTCCTTCATTCGCTTATTTATAATATCACTTTTGAAAATAATGTCAATAGCTATAGATTTTTAATATAGTCTTGTAATTCACTGATTTTAATACATTTTTGTAAGTTTTCAATAAAAATATTTTTGCTATGATTAAAAGCTAGGAAAGTTCTATCTTTAATTATTATTTTATTTGGTTCAACATAATTGATATTAGTTTTTTCAACTCTACGAATAGAACCATTAATAATCGTTGCTTTAACATTATTATAATCACATATAAATTCAATTCTTGTTTTCAGATCTTCATCAATTGGGACTTCATTAGTAATAATATTTAACATATAATATTTCCTTTCTTATCTTTCTTTATCCCATTCAGTATATGGAATAGGAGAAGCAATTAGTTTCTTAGATTCTGTGTCATACTTGATATATTTGTTGATTCTTAATTCAAGTAAAGCATCTTTTATCGTTTCTTTATTATCAGTGCAATACTTTTCAATATCTAATCCAATAATATTATCATTGAATAGGACAATACTTAAGAACCCTTTAGCATTTAAAGATAAGTTTTTGTCAGTTAAATATTTCATCGAAGTCTTATAAACATTGAATTGTTTCATTATTTTCACCATCCTTTCTTTTGGATGGATGATTTATACAAAAAAAAATCTATCCTTTCGAATAGATTTATATATCAAACTCAGAAATTTTCCGAGCAGATTCCTCAATGGAGCGGATGATGAGAATCGAACTCACGTAGTCAGCTTGGAAGGCTGAGGTTCTACCATTAAACTACATCCGCAAATCAAGTAGGCACTATTAATTATACCAGGATTTATAGAGATGTCAATAACTTTTTTAAAATTTTTTTAATTTTTATAAAACGGTAAAATTTTTCTAGCCCTATCGTTGATGTGTTACAATAAAATTCTTTGTAAATTTAAAATTATGGTTGTTTGTTAAATAAAGATAACCACATAAACTAAAAATAAACGCTCCAATCAAATTAACTATTAAATCATTCATTGTATCATGAATACCTAAATCTAAATATCCATTAGGAATATAAGCTAATTCATTCCCCTCTTTATCATAAATGATTGTATATGCGATATCATCTACTTTAATTGGATTATTATCTTTCAAAGGATCCAATTCTACGGAAGAAATCGAAGTAACTATTTCATCCTTTTGCATATCTAATCTAAAAATGGTATCCATGGAATATTCAAAAAATTCCCCCCCTACTCCAATGGTCATACTAAAACTAAATGCAATAACAGCCATCAAGAAAGGATTCATATGCATTGACTTTACTTTCTTATCCAGAAGATCAACTAAGCTAAACCCTACTCCTGCCGCTAAAAATCCATTTAAGGTGTGCAAAATGGTATCCCACTGTGAAATATTACCATAAAAATTATTAATTTCACCTAATATTTCCGCACTAAAAATAAACAGTAAAATAACAATTTCTAGTAATCTTGGAAAAGATATTTTTAATCGCTGTTGAATGAAAAAAGGTAACAGAAATAAAATGAGTGTTAATAAACATAAAAGAACATTACTATAATTTCCTAAGAAAAATTGTCGTAACATACATAAAATAACTAAAAATCTTAGAAAAAAATAAACGATTAAAGAACTTTTTTTATTTTCTTTATAATTTTCTTTTAATGTCTTTCTTATTTTTGTCATAAATTACACCACCTAAAATCTATAAACTAATTATTTATACCATGATGCATACAAGGTGAAATGGGTGTCAACGGTTCAATCGCATATCCATTTTCAATATAATATTTGATTTTGTCCTCCAAAGAGTTTACTGTCGCATGTTTTGCTGGAGCATCATGCATTAATAAATTAATAATATCATGTTTTGGTGAATATGTTTTTATATTATTCATCTGACGTTCTTCTAAAGCACCAGCCGCATCTTCACTATCTACATTCCAGTCATGATAATAATATCCCTGTTCCGTAACCAACTTCGTTAAACGTGTCATAATTCCAGGATTAAATCGACTTACAGTATTAGAGCTTCCTCCTGGAAAACGAATGATCACAGAACGGTATCCTGTTAAATCATATACTTTATCTTGAATCTTTTTTAAATCTGCAAAATAAGCTTCTTCTGAAGCGTAAACTTCACGGTAGTTATGACTTGCGGTATGTAAGCCTACTGTATGTCCTTCTTTATACATTCGTTTAATTAAATAATCATATTTTTCATCTTGATAAGTTACAAAAAAGGTCGCCTTCACATGATATTTATCTAGAATATCTAAAATTTCTTCTGTTCGTTCAGAAGGTCCATCATCAAACGTTAAGTAAACTGTTTTATAACTATTTTCAATCGATGTTTGTTGTTTCTGAATCATTTGTTCTTTTAATTTCTTTTCTTCTGCTTGAAGTTTTTCGATTTCTGATTCGATTTTTTTCATCTCTACATCTAAATCGATCGATACTTTATTATTCTCTTGAAATTTTTGTTCTAATTTTTGATTTTCTTCTCTAAGCGATACCAATGTTTGAATCTCATTTTTATAGTTTATTGTTTTAACGTTTTTGTTCAGCAAAGATTGATATATTAACGCATCCATCATGATAAAAAACAAGATCGAAATACATAGTAAAGTAAAGAAAAATCTCTTCCATTCTGTCATACTACTCACCTATTTGTCCTTTAATACTTTTGATCGATTGTTTTGTTGCTTCTTTCACTGCCTCAAGATTCGCTAAACGTTCTTTTTTAGCTTGCTGATCCTTTGCTAGCTCATTTAGCTTATTTTCATAATCTACTTTCGTCTTTTCTTCCTTTTTTACCTTCTTTTTATAATCAATAAGTTCTTTTTTATAATCTTTAATTTCATGATTCATACGTGTTAAATGTAAGTTCATTGAAAAAAATAAAGATAATAAACCAACCTGTAGACATATCATTAATAATATCATACCTTTTTTCACATCTATCACCATTTTTTATTATAACATTTTTCGACAATTTTTAATCATAAAATAACTGTTTAAATAAGTTTTTTTCATAAATTCAAACGGAATTATTGACATCATACTTCTTTTTGGGTAAAATTAAATATGTAGTCACACGGAGTAGTACTCAAGAGGCTGAAGAGGCGCCCCTGCTAAGGGTGTAGGTCGGGCAACTGGCGCGGGAGTTCAAATCTCCCCTACTCCGCCATATATGATTGAAACACTTGTATCCAGGTGTTTTTATTTTGTATTTAGAATCATTCTTATATCAAAAGTACTCATGAAAAAAAACTTTGGAAAATCCAAAGTCTTTTTTTATCTATTTAATCTTCATTTTCTAACTCGTCTACATTTACTTTTTTCTTACCAGGAGTAATATCATAAAAGTCACGAACTTTCTTTTCTAATTCTTCACGTAACTCATCATTCTTTTTAAGTAGTTCTTTAACATTTTCTTTTCCTTGACCTAGTTTTTCACCATTATAGGCATACCAAGCACCAGATTTTTCAATAATTCCAGCTTCACTACCCAAATCAATAATTTCTCCAATTTTAGAAATACCTTCTCCATACATGATATCTAAACTACAATTTTTAAATGGAGGAGCCATTTTATTTTTTACTACTTTAACGTTAGCTTTACTTCCTATAACATCTGTTCCTAATTTTAACTGTTCACCCTTACGAATTTCTAAACGAATCGATGAATAGAATTTTAAAGCACGACCTCCTGTTGTTGTTTCAGGATTTCCAAACATAACACCAACTTTTTCACGTAATTGGTTAATGAAAATAGCAATTGTATTTGTTTTACTAATAACTCCTGATAATTTACGAAGTGCTTGACTCATTAAACGTGCTTGAAGACCGACATGAGCATCACCCATTTCTCCTTCAATTTCTGCCTGTGGTACTAAAGCTGCAACAGAGTCAATGACAATCACACTAATTGCCCCACTACGAACAAGAGCTTCACAAATTTCTAAGGCTTGTTCTCCATTATCTGGTTGTGACAATAATAATTCATCAATATTTACACCAATTTTAGCAGCATATTGTGGATCTAATGCATGTTCTGCATCAATAAATGCTACACGACCTCCCGCTTTTTGAGCTTCAGCAATCGCATGAAGTGCAAATGTCGTTTTACCACTCGATTCAGGACCAAAAATTTCAATAATTCTTCCCTTTGGATATCCACCAATTCCTAACGAACGATCCAATGTTAAAGATCCACTAGAAATCACATCAATTTCACGGTGTGCATGATCTCCTAATTTCATAACAGATCCTTTTCCAAACTGCTTTTCTATATCTTGTAACACCTTACTTAAGGTATCATCACTTTTATTACTAGATGCCTTTGCCATCTTGTTTCCTCCTAACTTACATATTCATTTTATACTATATTTTAGGCGTTGTCAATACTAAACACGAACATTTGTATGATTTTTGTTTTTTTGTTAAATTTCTTGATCAAAACACATCTATTATAACAAATCCTTATTCTTTTTTTACAAAATTAACTAAAAAATAACTCCTATTTAGAGTTATTCTTCTTCTGTTTCTTTTGGAAACAATAAATGACGATTTAAGTAATAATATTGTATACCAGAAATTACAGATAATACAGCTGCAATAACTAATAAGAAATCCGATACTTTTAAATTCCATAATTCAAAAGGTAAATTATAGAATAATGTTAATATGATTCCAACCATTAAACAAGCCGTTTTCCATTTTCCTGATTTTATAGCAGCAACTACTTCACCTTTACTTGCAGCCACCATTTTAATAGAATTTACAATACTATCGCGAACAATGACAACCACGGTAATAATTGGATGAATAAATCCACTAGCACATAAAATAATCAAAACAGAATTGACTAAGATTTTATCAGCAATGGCATCAATTAGTTTTCCAAAATCTGTAATCATGTTATATTTACGAGCCACATATCCATCAACAAAATCAGTTAATGACGCAATAATAAATAATACTCCAGCGATTAAATATTTAATATTAATCACCATAGCTTCATTAACAAAGATCGTAGGCATCTCAATCCCTACTGCATCAAATGGAAATAATAATAAAATGATAATAATAAATGCCATCACAATTCTAGACATTGTTAGTTTATTTGGTAAATTCATACATCCTCCTATTTAATAACATTTGTTTTTGGTTTTGAATTTGGAACAAAATCATCATGATTGATCAAGGATACAAAACAATATCCAATCACCAATAATAATAAAATAATAATTCCATAAGTAACAAAAGGCGATACCATAAAAGTTCTTTTTCTCTCTAATGTATATGGGGAGACAATCTTTTTAGAATTTGCCTTTTCTTTTTTCTTTAATTTTTTCTTTGCTTTTTTTATATCATTAATGGAAATTTTTGAAGTATAGTCAAATAAGTATTCGTTAAATTCATCCACCATATCTTCATAATCTAATCCTAAATATTTAGAATAGTCACGAATAAAGTATTTTAAATAAAAGATATCTTTAAAACCATCAACGTTTCCATCTTCTAAATTTTCAATTTGCTTTGGACGCATTTTCAAGTCTTCTGCGGCCTCTTCAATAGATACACCAATACTTTCTCTGGTTTCTTTTAACTTTTCACCAATTTCTTTCAAATTTTCACCACCTTTGAATAAAAAAAATAATTTATTTTATAAGCCATGTTCTGTTCCTATTTCTAGGCGACAAACATTTATCTATCGTTACCGATCCCAGTAGAAATTCGCTTCTCCCTACTTAGGTTCCCCTACCAAATTTGGGTTTCTCGCTCATGGGGTTTACCACGTTCCACTCTTATCTTTCAATAAGCATCGTCACTATGGCACTTTTATACCTAGAACCATATCCGAAGACTTAGGTTCATCGGAGCCGTTAGCAAGCGCTACTATAGGTTATTTTTTCCCTATACATGAACACTACAATCATCACAGATTGTGCGAGCATGGACTTTCCTCTACATCCTAAAGAATGCAGCGTTTGTCAAAATAAATTACTTTTATTCTTTCCCGTAAATAAGTTTTTCCAAATTTGAAATACGACGTAGTAAATCAGCATTCGTCACTTCACTATTTCCAGATTCACTAAGAACATCTAGTTTTGTACGTAAAGAACGAATTTCTTTTTTTAACGCAATATTTTCTTCGATTAATTCTTTTTTATCATGGTCTAGTTCTTTCATAATAGAGTCCATTTCCTCATAATCACGAATGACAATATCCAAATATTTATCCACTTCTTGTGGACGATAACCACGTGTATCAATTTTAAATTCTTTTTCGAGAATATCTTTTGGAGATAACATTAATCTTTCCTGATACATAATACTCCCTCCCCTTTATTCGAATACACTTATATTTTCTCAAAAAAAATTTATTTTGTCAATCTATGTCTAAGGATATTTTGTGATCTTTATCCTTTATATTGTCCTCCATTGATATGAAATACCTGACCTGTGGTATAACTTGCATCATCACTTGCTAAATAAACAAAAATTGGTGCAATTTCAAAGGTCTCTCCAGCACGCTTCATTGGACTATCAGAACCTAGAGTTGGAATATAAGCTGCATCCCAGCAAGCTGGTTGTAGAGGTGTCCAAAAAACACCAGGAGCTACCGCATTTACACGAATATTTTGATCAGCCAAATTTGTTGCCAAGGATCTTGTAAAACCTACAATCGCGCCTTTCGTTGTTACATAATCAATGAGTTCTGGCTCTCCTATAAATGCTGTAATAGAAGTTACATTAATAATCGATGCTCCACTACATAAATAAGGGAGAACTTCTCTTGTTAAATAAAACATTCCATATACATTCGTTTTCATGGTTTGATCAAATTGATTATCACTAATATCTAACAAACTATGTTGTTGATATTGAACTCCAGCATTATTAATTAAAATGTCAATTTTACCAAACATTTGCAATGTTTTTTCAACAATTGTTTTAGAAAACATAGGATCCTTAAGATCCCCTCGGATTAACAAACAACATGAGCCAAAATTCTCAACATAATTTTTTGTGTATTCTGCATCAATATCTTCATCATAATATGGAATAACGATATGAGCTCCTTCTTTCGCAAAAGCAACTGCAACAGCCCTTCCAATCCCAGAATCTCCTCCAGTAATAATAGCGACTTTTCCTTTTAATTTATCACTAGCTCTATATTCTGGATTATCAAACACAGGTTTTGGATTCATTAAATACTCCATTCCTGGTTGACAATCTTGATGTTGGGGAGGAAACTTCACTTGAAAATCTTTACACTTCCATCCCATTCCACATTCATCTACATATTTAAGACCATAATCATTGTTTAAATTGTTTTTCATAACGCCACCTTTCTCTTTATTTTATTCAATTATTAAAAAAAAAGCCCATAGGCTTTATATTAAAATCTCAATCTCTTCTTGTTCTTCAGTACAGAATAAAGTCATTAATTTGATATAATTCAAGTCTTCCAACATTTGTGAAAAAATCACATCTACATGATCTCTTAGATCCACTAGAATCACCTCTAGTGTAACTATAACAACTTTTATTCTATTTGTCCCTCTCTTCGACAAAACTAGCTAAAATTATCCAAAAATCATACTAACAAGAAAAACTAAAGCACCTAACACGACACCCATGATGGCATTTTTTTTATTTTTAGCTTCCATGATATGTGGTAATAATTCAAACAAAATAATATAAATAAGCATACCACTTGTGATACTTAAAAGAATACCTAACACACTATTATTTAATAATTCTTCCCTAAAAACAAACATAAGAAGTCCACCTACGAATGTAGATAATGCAATAGTTAAAAGTAAAAACCATGTTTTTTTCTTGTCTTTACTTGTTTGATATAACGTAGACGTAATCGCCATTCCTAAAGGAATATTATGTAGTCCTACACCTAATGACATAAGTAATCCCATGGAAGTAGAACTAGATACTGCGCCATAAACGGCCATACCTTCAATCACATTATGAAGAATAATCGCAATACTTGATATATAACCAATATGACATAAATTTTCTTGTACATCTTTATCCTCATGATCTTCATGCTCATGGTGTTCATGATCTGGAATAAATAAATCTAGAAGTTTTAACATTGCCACGCCGAAAATCATTCCTGCCATTAAAATAAAATATCGATTCTGTCCTTTATATTGTTCTCCTAATAATTCCATAGCTTCTGGAATCAACTCCATCACTAATAAAAAAGACATCACACCTAGTGCTAAACCGATGGAAAATTCTATTAATTTATTACTATTTTTTAAAACAAAAACAAGTGCAGCTCCCACTAAGATAAATGCACCTAATCCTAAAGTAAATCCTAGTCCCAACATACTATTCATAAGATCCCTCTTTCTATTCATATTCTACCATACTTCCTGTTAAATGTAAATTTGACATTTTTCTAAAAATAGGTATAATAACCACAAAAAGGAGATGGGGTTATGAAGAAATTTCATACTACAAGCTATAAATTATATCAACCAAAAAAAATAGTAAAAAGTGATTTTAAGGTTAAAATTATTAGTGATTTACACTTTAGTTATATGATTTCAGATGAAAAACTACAATTAATTATAAATCAGATAGAAAAGGAACATCCAAACTATATTCTCTTTCCTGGAGACCTTATTGATTCTACGGATATGGTCAAAACAAAAAAAGAACGTTTACGTTTTCTTACCTTTATAGAATCTCTTGGAAACATTGCTCCTACTTTCATTTCATTAGGAAGTCACGATTACTATAAGAAATCATTCGATAAAAATAAAAAAGGAAAAGTTGTTGTTCACTGGACTTATTATATGGATCAACAACTTTGGGATAAAATAAACCATCTAAAACAAGTTTATGTTTTAGATAATAAATTTTACGAAGATGAAAAAGTTCAAATTGTAGGAATTACACAACCTTATGATTCTTATCATCCAACTCAAAAATATATGCCAACAACTAAATTTGAAAAAAGATTATATAAGGTGTCTAATTCTTTATTTCATTTATGTTATCCAACTCCAGAAGAACCAAAATCCATGATTCATGATTTAAATATAAATAAAAATATATTAAAAAATTTAAATCCAAATAAAGTAAAATTAGCCTTATTTCATTCGCCTGTTTTATTAGAAAATCCAGAAGTTGCATCTTATTTTGAAGAATTTGATTATACCATTCATGGGCATATGCATAATGGTTGTATTCCACCTATTATGTACGAGATGTTTCGCTCTACTCGTGGGCTTATTGCACCAAATAAAAAATTCTTTCCAAAGAATGAACGAAATACACTTAAAAAGAAACAAGATAAAATGATTGTCAATGGCCCTTTAACCGTATTTCAAGAATGTACTGGATTTATGCAGAAATTTAATCTCTTATTTCCAACTTATACAAGTACTATTGAATTTACTAATGACGAGAAATATAATACAGAAAAAGTTCACGTCAAAAGAAAATATCACAAATAAACATCCTAGTGATGTTTTTTTCATGCCAATTTATCTTATTTCAATTATTTTATATCCTTTATATAAATCTCATACCTTTTCGAAATTTCACATTGTTTTCCTTATCTTTATTTTGAAAATTCAAATAAATTCATCCATAAAGCGATTAAATAACTGCTTCTTTTTATAAAAAAACTAGAAAGTTTATATAGTAAATTCTTAAGAATCATATAGGAAATTTTGTTGTTTTATAGTATAATTAATTAATAAGAAAGGATGAGCCTATTTATGAAAAATATTGCTATATTTGGTACTTCAAGATCTGGAAAGTCTACCCTTTCTAAAATGATTTATAAAAAATATCCCAATTATCATATTATCATTGGAGATGACATTAGATGGGCCTTTCAACAAATTTTACCAGCTAACAATATTAGCAGTAAAGGTGGAAGTGGAATGATCGAAGATTTTCCTAATTTTCTAGCCTGCTTATTTTATAAAAGTATAAAAAGAAATAAAGGAGAAATTAATTATATCATCGAGACTTGTGATATGACACCTAAAAAAGCATATGAACTATTTAGTAACGATGATACTGTTTTGTTATTTTTAGGTACTCCCCGTTTAAGTGTTCAAGATCACTTTAACGAAATCAGAAAATTTGAAACTGAAAGGGATTGGACGTATGGTTGTGATGATGAGTATATGCTAAATCATTGTGAACATTGGATTAATAAGAGTAAAGAATATGAAGCGGAATGCAAAAAATTAAATATTTGGTATGTTGATACTTCTTTCAACAGAGAAAATGTATTAAAGAAAACTTTGGATCAAATAGAACAAAATATATTAGATAATGAATAGGAGAAAAAACGATGAATGATATTAATTTAGAAAACATTTTTAATAATTGTATAGAATATACAAATAAAATAAAGAATAATAATTTAAGGGACTGTTGTAAGAAAATATTATTAGATCAAAAAGATAAACTAATGAATAAACCTGCTACTACTGGAACACACCATTATTTTAAAGGTGGTTTACTATATCACACCTATTGTGTAGCAAGAAATGCGATTGCTATCATTGAATTATATCCAAATTTAAATATAGATTCTGACTTAGTTATATTTGGTGCATTATTACATGACATTGGAAAAAGCAAGAATTACACTGACTGGAGTGATAGATCTGAATATAGATGTAATGGTTCAAAACTTTTAGGTCATTCATATGAAGGTACACATTTAGTTGAAAATTATTTATCAGAATATGAATTAGATGAAGCATTTAAAAATCAAGTTTTACATATGATCGGTAGTCATATGAATGAATTTAGTGATTATGGTACCCTTGTTTTACCTAAAATGTTAGAAGTAATTATAATTAGTTTTGCTGATAATATTGATGCCACACTAGAACCCGCGCATAATGTAATAACTGAGGCAAAAAAAGGGTCAAATTATAAAATTGGTAATGCACCTAGAGATTATTATAAATCTTTAAATCCAGAATATCATAAATAATTTTGAAAAGAGATTAAAAAATCATAGTAAGAATTTAAAAGACAATACAAACTTAAATATTGTCTTTTCTTTTTAGTTAAAATAGACATTATTTTTGATATTTATCACAATTTAAAACTTATTATTTTAACTTAACACTTAAAAATCTTGTTTTCCTTTATAAGTTGACACTTATTCCAATGAAGATATAGTAAAATTTTCATATTTATAGTATAATTTCCCAAGAGGTTTGAACAGGAGGTAGCATGATGAAAAGATTATTAAGAATTGGTTTTGATTTATCCTTATTATCATTTATTCCTATTTTATCCTGGTTTTTATTAGGAATCACAGTGGATAAAAATTTAATCAATATATTCACATTAACTTATCCCCTACAATTTATATATTATATAATTAAATCAGTATTTTCAACAGGTGCTAATATAAATAAAGAAAAAGACAACAATGATGACGCTGTAATGTCTGGTTTTATTATAGGAAGTGTTTTTTCAACTATTATATTTTCTATCGTTATACTTAATATTGAAAATTATATTCGTTTTATGAATATGGATATAACTACATATAAAACATTTGCAATATATTCCGTTTTAAATCTATATGTATGTTTAGAGTTTGCAATGATATTAGATAAACTATATTATGAAGAAAAAAATGAATTAGCTAATAAGTATTCAATTGTTTTCAATTTATTAAACTTTATACTTTTAATTGGAACATCTCTTATAACAAAAAATCAAGTTATTATTAGTAGTACCGCCTTACTTCCACTATTCTTATTTACGATTTATATCATTATCAAAAATAGCGATAAATTTACATTAAAGTTAGATATATTAAAGTGCATTAAATATGATTCAGTAGAATTATTTAATAATATTGCATTTTTTATGATATTTTTATTTGGCTTAAGTAATGCTTTAGAATTTGGAGAAAAATATGCACTTGCTTTAACTTTTGTCGCTCTTATTACTGATACACAATGGGATACTGCAGATGCCATGGTTATAGCAGCTTCTATTGATATTAGTAAAAATAAATTTAATTATAAAATTCATAGAAATAATGCATATAAATTTTTAGGAGTATTATTTTTAACTAGTTTAGCAATGTTTGGAATACTATATAATTTTTATAATTTAGATTTTAAAATAACCATGATTTTCTTTTCCTTTGAAATTGTTAATTTTATGATTTATCCGATTTATAGAATTAAAACTTGCTACCTTCAGTTAGAATGGTCTGCTTTTAAAATAACATCAAATAAGATTGTTGCTTCTATTTTAAGAATGATAATGTCCTTACTGAAAACACCTTTTTGTACAGGTATTGGACAAGTTTGTTCCTCTGTATATCAATTTATTACAGTAAGTATCATTTTTAAAACAAATTATAAAATAGACAAAACAGGAATCGTAATTAAAAAAACAACAAAAGACAATGCTTAATTTAACATTGTCTTTTTGGTTAAAATAAATATTATTTTTGATATTTCATTTTCTTACAATCTTCATTAACTTTCACTGCAGTATTTATTTCATCTAATGCTAGTAACATACCAAATTTTGGAATTTTAGAATTTTGATAATCTGGTAATACATCTGTAAGTTTTTCATAATCTACTATATATGGCAAATCAAAAAATTCCATTTCAGTTTTTGCAATAAAACCTGTAAATACTTCTTTATATTTATGGTTTATCACACCTTCTATTTTTATAGGTTCAAAGATATAGAATTGATCAGTCTTAATACATATAGGACCAAAATCACAAGCATCACTAGAAACATCACTAGAAACATATTCTAATTTGCCAATAACTAAATCTTCAGCATTAAAAACATCTTTCATCACATAATCTTTTTTCTCAAATTGACCTTCAACCTTTTTTTGTTCTTTTTCCTCTTTTTTCTTTTTTGGTAATATCCCCCACATAATTTAACCTCCTCAATTAATATAACAAAAAATATAAAATTTTTCAGTAATATTCTATCATAAATTTGACCAGATGTCTTAAAAAATCACAATATTTTAAAATTTATTTTAATCGTTTATTTAAACTTATATATACTTCAATGATAATATGGCAAATTTTAGCGTTTTATAGTATAATTTATTTAGCTAAAATTCAAGAAGATAGTATTATTTACGATTATGTATTATCTTATGAGTTTGACGCTTGAATTTCAAAGTTATATTGGAGGTATTAAAAATTATTTAAAGAACAATGAATAAAAAAACAAAAAAAGGAGTAATTAATGAGTAAGATATGGAAAAAAACAGAAAATAAAATATTAATTATACTATTATTATTTAGTATATCAATTGGTTTGTGGAATAATTTTAGACAATTGTGGATGCAAGATAATGGTTTAGCACCTACAGAAATAAGTAAAATATTAAGTTTTGGAACTCTTTTTTGCGTCGTTTGCATACTAATTTTTTCGAAATACATAAAGCTAGATAAAATTAAAAAATTCATTTCTCTTGCCCTATTGATTAAAATAATAAACTTAATTATATTATTTTTTATAAATAACACAGCTTTAAATACATTAATTAATTTATCTATTATTATTGATATAATTATAGAGCGATTAATAATTATTAGTATTTATCCACTAATTGTAACAATTAAAAAAAGCAATAATTTGTATAGCAAGAGAAAATTAGTAGAATATACAGGTAGAGATTTAGGAGTTTTAATAGGCGGTTTTATCATCGGAAAAACTATATTTGGAATACTATTCAATTATAATTTATGCTTATTAATTTCTATTATATTTTCTATCATATCATTGATCATTTTAGTTAATGTAAAAATACAAAACATTGAAACAAAAACTTCTAAAGAAAATATATTTAAATATGTTTTCACTAATAAATTTAGACTTATGTATATTATATATTATTTAATTGGACAAATTGCATATTCAACTGCGCTAGGACTTAAAATGCTAACGTTAACAAATTATCTTAATTTTTCAGATAGTGCTGCTACAAAATATTTTCTTGCTGTTGGAATTTTAGCTGATATAATTGGTATTATATGTTTGAAAAAATTTCAACCTAAAAGTGATTATATTACAATTAGTATTAAATTCGGAATAAGATTTATTGGATATAGTTTAGCATTTTTATCTAATAACATTATCGTTGTAATATGTGCCATGACTTGGTCATTATTAATATCTACATCTTATGAAAATGTAACAGATGCTCCATATATTAATAGTATTACAAATGATAAACAATTAGCATACACAAATTTGAGATATATGGTTGGATCATTAGGTGAATCAATAGGGACTTTCCTATGCGGATTAATGTATGCACAAGGACTTAAATACATGTTTGGCCTATCTGCAATTTTTATGCTGTTACAATTAACTCTTGCTTATATATTAATCTACCAAAGAAAAAAATTAAAAATATAACAAGGCAATGTAGATAATTTCTACACTGCTTTTTCTTTGCATTTTTAGTTTTGTAGGTTATATCAATAATATATTCTAAATGTTCAAGTTTAGTATAAATTTGTTCTTTAAGATGATTTTTTAGGATCATTCTTTATACTTAGTTTCTTGCACATTTCCACGATTTATTCATACAATAAAGTAAAAGGGTATTGAATTAAAACAAAATATTTGATATAATTTATGTACTGAAAGGTTCTACATTAGTCTCCAAAACCGTTGGTGAGGGATAGTAATGATACTAGGGCCGTCAGAATACACGGGTCTATAGCCAAGTGGTAAGGCATGGGACTGCAACTCCCTGATCGTTGGTTCAAATCCGACTAGGCCCTCCAGATTAATACCAAACTCGAACTTTTAATAGTTCGAGTTTTATAATTCTAAAATTTATATCATCATGGAATTTAAAAAAAAGAAATTATTTTTTACGAGCAATAATTTCAATATTATATACATTTGCAATTTTAAGAAGTGTAGGAAGAGTGATTTGCCTAGTTCCTCCTTCGTAATGTTGAATACTTCTTGCTTTTCTACTTAGACTTTTCGCAAAATCTTCTTGAGTTTCTTCTGTCCATTCTCTAAAGATCTTTGTAATTTCTTTAGGTTCATAGTCATTTAATTTTAAAGTTGGAATATCTAGCACCACACTTTCTAAAATAAAATCTATATTTGAAATGATCACGTATTAATTGATATACTTTATCTTTATCTACTCCCACAATTGTTATTTTATTCATAGTAAACCCCTCCAATTAAATATTGGTGATTATATTAATATATTTTCAAATAATTGTCAAATTAAAAAAATTTACTGTATCAACCTTTAAAATTCATTAAATTTAGGGTATAATGATATATAGTTTAATCATAAGGAGGATTTATGAAAAAAATATTTAAATTAATGCAGAAAAACAAAATAATGTTTACTATTTTATTTCTTTTATTTATAGGAAGTTTTTTAACTACAGGGATCCTTTTATATTCCATTTCTTTATTACAAGGAATTGAGAATATTCTTAGAATTGTTGGAAGTATTTTCATCTTTATTATTTTTATTGCGCTTACGCTCTTTGGAATGAAAGCTTTAGTAAAGAATAAACCACTTACCTATCTTCTTATTCTTTTCCTTAGTCTTATTTATATAGGAGCGACTGGTTATGTTGGAACTCAAATATACAAGGCTTATGGAAGTTTAGGAAAATTTAGTTCTACAACAAATACTTATTCTAGTAGTATTGTAACACTAAGTACCAACAAAATTGAAAGTATTAACGACTTAGGTAATTCAAAAATTGGTATTTTAAATGACAAGGATAGTGTTGATGGATATCAAATTCCACAGGAAATTATTAAAAGTGAAAAATTAAAAGTGAAAACCGTGGAATATGAAAGTTATATTACACTTCTTACAGATTTATATAATGAAAAAATTGATTATATTTTTCTTCCTACCAATTATACTGTGTTATTTAAAAACATTGAAGGTTTTGATGATTTAGAAACAAAAACAAAAATTATTTATACCAAAGATAAAAAAGTAAAATCAGCTACTGCAAGTACAGGTGGTAAGATTACTAAACCATTTACTATTTTGTTAATGGGTGTTGATTCTGAACAAGAAAATATTAAGGGTGCTTCTTTTAATGGGGATTCCTTAATGTTGATTACCTTTAATCCTGAAACACTAAATACAACTATTTTAAGTATTCCTCGTGATACTTATGTACCAATCGCATGTTTTGCTGGTCAACGTGAAAATAAAATCACTCATGCCGCATGGTATGGTGAAGATTGTATGATGAAAACCATTACCAAATTTACTGGTATTGATATTGATTATTATGTAAAAATTAACTTTAAAGGTGTTGTTAAACTTGTTGATGCTCTAGGTGGAATTGATGTTGATGTTCCAATTAAATTCTGTGAGCAAGATAGTAATCGTAATATGAACAATCAAATTTGTTTAAATCCTGGACAACAAACGTTAAATGGTGAACAAGCACTTGCCCTATCTCGTCATCGTAAAACGATTAATGACTTTGTTCGTGGACAAAATCAACAATTAGTTGTTAAAGGGTTAATGAATAAAGTTAAATCAATTCGTAGTGTAGATACCATTCAAGATTTACTTGCTACCTTAAGTAATAATATGGAAACAAATATGTCTACTTCTGAAATGTTATCATTATATGATGTTGCGAAAGATATCGCTAGCAAAACAAAAGACATGCCTATTGAAGATTTACTTACGATGCAACGTCTATATTTAAGTGGATATGATCAATATATTTATGATTATAGTGGTATTAATGGTCAAGGAACAAGAATGCGTTTATATAACTTTGTTGCTTATAAAGGAAGTTTAAAAGATGTCTCAAATGCCATGAAAGTTAATTTAGGTCTTTCTGATCCTACGATTATCAAAACGTTTAGCTTTGATATTAACAATCCATATGAAGAACATATTATTGGTCAAGGTACTTATAATGAATCTCGTATTAGTATTCTTCCATCGTTTGTTGGATATGATAAACAACGTGCAATTTCTTATGGGAATAGTCATGGATTTACTGTTAATGTAAAATATGTAAGCTCCCCTACTGGACGTGTTGGTCAAATCTTAGAACAATCCGCACCTGAAGGAATGGATGTAAAATACGTTGGTAAAATGACCATTACAGTCATTGATAAAGTTACTGGTTCAACTTCTTCAAATAATTCAAGTAATAAAAAACCAACAACTAAACCTGAAGATAAAGATGATGATGAAGAAAAAACATGCCCAATTAAGACATGTCCTGATGGTGAAACACTAAAAAATCCAACATCTCCAAATTGTAGTTGTGAAAAAGATGAAGAACCTACTGAACCTGAAATTCCAGGAATTCCTGGAAATGAATAAAGGATTTAAAAATCCTTTTTTTTGTATCTTTTAAAAGATATCACATATATTTTAATGAGGAAGTGATTTATGTTAAAGTGGTTAAAAATGTTGTTTAAAGATTTTTATATTTTTACCGCAGCTTATTCGAATCAAGTATTCCCAGATCCCCTATCTAAAGAAGAAGAAGAAAAACTAGTAGAACAATTTCGTTTAGGTAATAAAGAGGCACGTAATCAATTAATTGAACACAATTTAAGACTCGTCGCACATATTGTAAAAAAATATGATCATCGCAGAGAAGACGCGGATGATTTAATTAGTATTGGAACGATTGGATTAATTAAGGGAATTGATAGTTATTCTAATCATCATCAAACAAGACTCACCACTTATTGTGCAAGATGTATCGAAAACGAAATTTTAATGTATTTTAGAACAGATAAAAAAAACAATAAAAATATTAGTATTAATGAAGGTGTTGGATTTGATAAGGAAGGAAATGAAATTACCATTCTAGATATTTTAAAAACACCAAAACCAGATTTCGCTATGGATCTTCATCTTAAAAATAATATTAACTTGTTAAAAGATTATTTTAATGTTTTAACAGAACGAGAAAAACTCATTATTACGAAACGTTATGGACTAAATAATCAAGATGAAATTACACAAAAGGAAATTGCCAAAGAACTTGGTATTTCTAGAAGCTATGTATCTCGTATTGAAAAAAGAGCCTTAACAAAAATGCTTAGAGAATTTATAAAAAATAAGGACCACACATTTGATAACTAGTGTGGTTTTTTTATACTAAAAAAAGATCACACTGTTATCGTGTGATCTTTCTATGCTTTTTCTACTTTCAATCCTGTTTCATGACCATTAATATCAAACGTTTCGGTTAAAGATTCATCTTCATTAAATGCAAGCGCTAAAGTCTCAGACTTAATGAATTCTTCAAAATGATTGATTGCTTCTTTTACTTCTTCATCCGCTTGATAAGATACATTAATACGATCTGTAATATTAAAGTCATTATTTTTTCTTAATTGTTGAACTTTAGAAATAATTTCACGAGCAATTCCCTCTTCCATTAATTCTTTGGTTCGCTCTGTATTTAAGATAATAAAGTTATTATTGTACATTGCAACATTAAATCCTTCTTTAGGACTAATACGAACATCTACAAGTTCATGATTAATTTCGTAATCTGTTCCAGCAATTTCCATCGTTAATGTTTCATGGTCTCTAATTTTTGAGATTTCTTCTGTAGATAATTCAGCTAGTTTTTCACTAAATATTTTAACATTTGGACCAAACATTTTACCAGCTACTTTAAAGTTTGGTTTTACCATCATATTCATATATTCATTTAAATCACGTGTAAATACCACTTCTTTTACGTTTAACTCTTCTTTAATTAGTGGGACTAAATCGTTAATTAATGATTCTTTTGATCCATCAATTAAGGCTTCACTAAGTGGTTGACGTACTTTAATTTTTGATTCTTCACGAACATTTCTTCCTAAACGAATAAGTTCACGAACTAAATCCATACGTTGCTCTGTTTCTTCGTTAATTAACGTTTCATCATAAGTTGGGAAGTTAGCAAGATGAACAGATTCTTCATTCGTTAATTTGGTATAAATTTCTTCTGTCACATATGGTGCAATTGGTGCACACATTTTACATAGTCCAACCAATACTTCATAGGTTGTGATATATACACTTTTTTTGTTTGTATCTAAGCTAGATGCCCAGAAACGATCACGATTACGTCTAATATACCAATTTGATAAATCTTCAGATACAAAGGAAGTAATCGCACGTACCACATTATTTAAATCAAAGGCTTCATATTGTTCTGTTACATAGTGTAATAATTTATGATATTTTGATAACAACCAACGATCTATTTCTTCTCGATCTTCATAAGATACTTTACATTCTTCAATGTTAATTTGATCAATATTCGCATAGGTTTGGAAGAATGTATACGTATTCTTTAATGGGTTAAAGAATTTAGAATATACTTCTTTTAATCCTTCTTCATCAAATTTTAATGGTGTCCATACTGGAGAAGCATATAACATATACCATCTTACAGTATCTGCCCCATATTGTTTCATAATCTCTACAGGATCAATAATATTTCCTGTAGATTTTGACATTTTCTTCCCTTCAGCATCCAACATCATATCATTGACAACTACATTTTTGAAACTTGATTTACCTGAAATAATTGTTGAAATAACAAGTAAAACATAGAACCATCCACGTGTTTGATCAATTCCCTCAGCGATAAAGTCTGCTGGAAATTGACTTTCGAATAATTCTTTGTTTTCAAATGGATAATGGAATTGAGCATATGGCATAGAACCAGAATCAAACCATACATCCATCACATCAGGCACTCTTGACATTGTGTTTCCACAATGTGGACACTTGATGTGCAGTTGATCAACATAAGGACGATGTAATTCCATTTCTCTTACATTAATATCTTCTACAACCATTTCTTCTAATTCATCTAAAGATCCAATAACATGGAAATGATCACATGCGTCACAAGTCCAAATTGGTAGTGGACATCCCCAATAACGATTACGACTAATTCCCCAGTCAATCATATTTTCTAACCAATTATTAAATCTTCTTTTTCCAACATAATCTGGATACCAATTAATCTCTTGATTTGCTTTAATAATTTTGTCTTTATATGCTGTTGTTCTGACATACCATGCTGGTTTTGCATAATAAAGTAATGGTTGTTTACAACGCCAACAATGTGGATAATCATGTTTCATTTTTACTTTTTTAAATAATTGATCATTTTCTTTTAAATATTTAACAATTTCAAGTTCTAATTCTGGATCAGTTACTAAACGCCCTTTCCATGGACCTTCTGTATAACATCCGTCTTTTCCTACTGGATTAATGAACGTTACATTGTTTTCTGAACATACACGGTTATCATCTACACCATAAGCAGGAGCAATATGAACAATACCTGTTCCATCTTCTGCCGTAACATAGTTATCCGCAAGCACTACGAATGCTTTTTCACCATCAGGTACTTTTACATATGGCATTAATTGATCATACTCTATACCAACAAGATCCGTTCCTTTATATGTTTCTAGTACTTCAAATTCATCCCCCAGTACTTGGTGGGCTAAACTTTCAGCAAGAATAAATTTATAGCCCATCGATTCTACTTTTAAATAAGTTAAATCAGGATTCACACATAATGCGACATTCGCAAGAAGTGTCCATGGTGTGGTTGTCCATACTAAAAAATATACATCTTCATCTTTTTTCTTAAATGGAACAATAACGGTATTTACTGAAACTTCTTTATATCCTTGGGATACTTCATGAGATGCAAGTTCTGTTCCACAACGTGGACAATATGGTAGTACTTTATTTCCATGATAAATTAAATCTTTTTTAGCCATTTCTTTTAAAATCCACCATTCAGATTCAATATATTCATTATCACAAGTAACATAAGGATGTTCACAATCAATAAATTGACCCATCATGTCTGTTACACGGTGTACTTCATCGATATTACTATCGGTTTCAATATTACATTCCTTACAAAAGTTTTCTACTCCAAAATCTTCAATATCTGATTTATTCGTAAAACCTAATTTTTTTTCTACGTTAACTTCAATAGGTAAACCATGAGTATCTAATCCAATTTTTCTTAAGACATGATATCCTTGCATCGTTTTATATTTACAAAAAGCATCTTTAATGGTTTTTGCGAATACATGATGAATTCCAGGTTTAGCATTTGCGTAAATTGGTCCATCATAAAACACCCAATCCTTTTTTCCTGCCCTATGTTCCGTAGTTAAAGTTAAGATATCTTTCTCTTTCCAATGATTTAAAATATGTTCTTCAACCTCATTTGTTTTTCTTTTATCTAATTCTTCAAATGTACAATTTTTACACATATACATTCCTCCTTTTTTATATTATTATTTTATCTTGTTATAAATGATCTCTGTTTATTTATATTCATCTATATTTAGAGAATACCGAAACACATTAAATTCATTTATAAAACAAAAAAAATCTATAAATTTAAGGACGTATTACCGTGGTACCACCTTAATTTATAGATTATTATCTACCTTAAAAGCGTAACGTGCTTCTCCGGAACTATCTTCATAGTCACATCTAGAGTGATCTATTTATATTTCTACTTATCGTTTGCACCAACCACGAATTCTCTTTAAGCTTTCATATAAATCGTCTCTATCATTTGTTTTATAATTCTAATTCATCAATTTCATCAATAACTTCAAGTTGTGCCTCTACAATATTTTTAAGACGTCTTTTAAAAGTATGTACATTACGTCTTAATGTGGCTGCACTATCTTCTGTTTTTTCAGCACGAAGTAAGGCATCATTTACAATACGTGTTGCATTTTTCTTGGCGTTATCAACAATAGTTTCACATTCTTTATGAGCTGCCATACGCATTTGATCTGAGGTTTTTTGTGCCATCATAATGGCTTTATTTAAAGTTTCTTCGGTTCTCCTGTATTGTTCTAGTTTTTGTTTTAAAAGAACATTTTCTTGTTTTAAAGCATCATTACCAGATGTATTTTGTAACTGTTCTGTTAAAGACTTAATTCGTTCATCACGAATTCGTATTTCTTCATTTCGTTTATTTAATTCAGCAACCATATTCTCAACCTTATGAATCACTTGATCTAAGAATTGGTTCACTTCTACAGGATCATAACCACGAAGTGTTCGATTAAACTTTTCCATACCAGACCTCACAATCTTTGGCATTAGTCCATATTATAGCATGCCTTTTCCTTTTATTCAATACCTAATTACCATTCAATATTAATATCTGTATTATCATGGATGTCTTTTCCTTCGGTTTCATCTGTGATCTTTCCTTGGACATTAACATTATTTGGTGTACATAAGAAAATACCGCCACCAATCTTCTGTAAATCTCCACCAATTGCGTAAATCGTTCCACTTAAGAAATCAACAATACGTTTGGCTTGATCACTGGTCACACGTTTTAAATTCACAACCACTGTATTTCTATTTTTTAAATGGTCTACAATTTGTTGAGATTCAGAATAAGCGCGTGGTTCAATTAAAATCATTCTTGTTCCTCCACCAGCTTCTTCAATTGCCTCTTCTGGGGTACTATTATAATAAGCGTCTTCTTGCCCTGTACCACCAAAAACTTCTTCATCTGAAGTAATCCATTTTTTAATATTTAGACCCATAATTATTCCTCCAATACCATATTCTCTTCCATTTTATCATAAAATGATTAAAAAATAAATGTTTTTCACGATTATTTTACGACAACTGTTCGTTTTATTGTTGTTGATTGATCTTTACTTGTTGCTGTATAGGTAATTGTATAAGTTCCAGGATTATTTATCGTGGTAACCACAACACCATTCTGATCTTCGATCTTCGTTTCAATCTCTGTAATTTCATTTCCTTGTTGATCATACGCTACAACACCTGGATCTACAAAAGTACCAGACACCGTCATTTCTGCTTCTCCTTTTAAAATAACAACTGGAGCACTTAAATTAATGTTATCTTTTCCATAAGCAATGGATAAAGTATAACGATAAGCCCCTTTTTCATTTTTAATTGTTATAAGCGTTCCTACTTTGGAAAAAGGTTGATTTGTTTTAGTATCCATCAATTGATTATCTTTATCTCCAGAAATATAACCACCATTCATTAAATCATGAAGTGAAACAACAATACTTTCCCCCTCTTTTGGTAAAGCATATATATTTTCAGCAGCCCAATTTCTTGCGGCTGAAATGATATTTTTTTGTTGGGTTTCTGAGGTTTCCTTGCGTACATTTTGGATCGCTGCTGTAATACTTGTTCCAACAATAATTCCAAGAAATGAAATGACACAAATCACTGCTAGTAATTCAATTAAAGTAAATCCTTTTTTATCTTTCATATGATCACCTTTTTATATTATAAACCAAACACAACTTTAAAAGCAAGAAAAAGAGTGCTTAAGCACTCTTAATTTTCCCAAAGTTCGTAAATGGAAATAAAACAAAATTACTAGATCCCTCGATTTGTTTTTCACTTATAAGTCCTAACACACGACTATCACTAGAATTACCCCTATTGTCTCCTAAAACAAAGTAATATCCATTAGGTATTTTCTCTTCTACAACAAAATCATTCGTTTTTGTTTCCTTTGGTAAATAATTTTCTTTAATATATGTTCCATTAATATATAAACGATTATTTTTATACTCTACAGTTTCTCCAGGTAAACCAATTACTCTTTTAATTAAATGATCTTTTTGATAATGAAAAACAACAATATCAAATCGTTCAAAATTATGATCATATTTTTTTAACAATAAAATTTCTTTATGTTTTAGTGTAGGATCCATACTATGACCATTTACCCGAATAGGTGTTACAAGAAAAGTACGAATGAAAACAACAATGATGACAATCACAAGATAAGGAATAAGCTCTTTTACCATTTTTAACAGTTTATTTTTTGTTTCTTGACGCATGGAAATCTCCTCCATTTTATATTATTTATTTTACTACAATTTTTTTCTCATTTCAACGAAAAAAAATAAGACATACATCTTATTTTCCTGACGCTTGATTTTTTTGTCTTTCTTTAATTCTTGGTTGACTTACTAGGTTTCTAATATAACCTAATTTAGCTTGACGAACTTTACCAGTACGTACTACTTCAAGAGAATCAATCACTGGACTGTTCATTGGGAAAGTACGTTCTACACCTACTCCACCAGATACTTTACGAACTGTAAATGTTCTTCCAATTCCTCTTCCTTGAATAGCCATAACCAATCCTTCGAAAGCTTGAACTCTGTGTTTGTTACCTTCAACGATTTTTACACCAACACGAACGGTATCACCAACACGGAATTCTGGTAAATCTGTACGAATTTGTTTTGCTGTAATTTTTTCTACTAAATTCACAATGTCTCTCTCCTTTTCGTTATCGTAATCATAGTCAAAATCTAATACCAGCGGATTACACGATGTTAATTATAACATATTCCTTATTCATTTTCAAGCATTTTCTATTATTTTATTCAATTCACAAAATAAAAATGAAACCTTTATTTTTTGATTGTTTTCTGTAAAAATATTTTTTTAGAAAAGCCACCCTTTTTTTCTCGTTTTTCTTCCATTATAGAAAGCACTGTTTCTAAATTAGAATTTTCTATAAAACTAAGTGTTGTAATAATTTCCAACATATCTGCTAATTCTTCTAAACGTTCTTCTCTATTACTAGCGTTTAAAACTTCATGATACTCTTCCAATAATTTTCGTTCTAATTCTACTTTAAATTCAGTTTCATTTAAAATTTTAATAAACGGAATTTCTCCATCTTTTTCAATAATTTCTGGGATGTTATCTCTTACAAGTTTGTTATATATTTTTTCATTCATTCTATCTACTCTTACCCCTAGTTTCTGTATACATATTTTCTTTTTCATTGATATAATATGCTTTCATTTTTAATTCATGTTCTAATAAATCTAATTTTTTTAATAATAATTCTGTATAATGTTCATCTAAGTATTTTGCATATTTTGCTTTAATGATTCCACGAAAACGCATCACATCATTTAAAACAAAACCAATGAAATCCCCTGACTCGCCATTATCATCATCTAAAAGAGACATTAAATACTGGATATAACCTTCCAATTTCCTTCCGGTTTTTTTCTTGACAATTCGTTCGACAAAATTTTTACTATTGATTGTCATCTCACGAACTTCTAATCCCGTATATTCCGAACTATTTTTTGGATGAATATGAAATCCATTCGTTAATTTATCTGGATTAATATCAATTTTATTCTTTTCATATTTATTACGAATAAGTACATAATGTCTATTCATAAAATCATCTCTTTTCTAGTAAATCTGGTCTTCTTAATTTTGTTCGTTTTCGTTGTTCTTCATAACGCCATTCGTTAATGTTTTTATGATGCCCAGAAAGTAAAACAGCAGGTACTTTCATTCCACGAAAGTCTTCTGGTTTCGTATAGACAGGATAATCAAGAAGGTTTTCATGGAATGAATCTTGGATATGGGAATCTTTCGCAATCACGCCATCCAGTAAGCGAACGATACTATCGGTAATCACCATACTTGCTAATTCGCCACCCGTTAAAACGTAGTCTCCAATACTAACTTCCATATCCGCAAGACTTCGAATTCGTTCATCAAATCCTTCATAATGTCCACAAATAATAATTAAATGTTTTTCTTTGGATAAATCATAGGCCTTTTCTTGCTTGTAAGGTTCTCCTTGTGGTGTCATTAAAAGAACTTTACTCTCTTCGGTTTTTAAATCTTCTACGGCATCGAAGATGGGTTGTGGCATCAAAACCATTCCCTTTCCACCACCATAACCATAATCATCTACTTTTTTATGTGGATCTTTAGAATAAGCCCTAATATCATGCACATTAATTTGGACATGATTTTTTTTCCTGGCACGAGCTATAATAGATTCATTTAAAAATCCTTCAAACATTCCTGGAAATAAGGTTAAAATATCAATCTTCATGAATTAATCCCTCGATTTCTTTAATTTTAATATAATGTTCATTGATGTTTACTTCTTCAATAAATTCATCCACAAAAGGAATCATATTTTTGTGGTTTCCTTGAACTACTAAAATTCTTCCTACTTTATTGGTTAATACATCCGTCACTTTTCCAATCATACGATCACTTACAACATCTAGGTTTAATAAGTCTTCTGTAACATACCCATCAATTTGAAGATCTTCTCGATTTATATAAATATTTTCACCCTTATATTTTAGGACTTCATTAATATCAGAAATACCTTCAAATGTAACCATATCATAGTTTTTATGCACACGGTAAGTACGCATTACTTCTTTGGTTTTATCTTTTCCGATATAAAAGATTCTTCCCTTTTTAAATACTTCTTCTTTATATAAAAAGTCACTTAAAATACGAACTTCACCTTTAATTCCATGAGTATTTACAATTTTACCAATGTATACGTACTTCATCATTCACCTACTTATCAAATTCATATAAAATAATACTTGTCGCAACAGCAACATTTAAGCTCTCACAAGTTTCTTTCATATCAATATATAAATAATCGTCACAAAGATTTAAGATTTCTTCTCGAACACCGTTTCCTTCGTTGCCCATTATTATAGCAAACTTATCTCTTTTTGGAAAGTCTTTTACGCTTTTTCCATTTACTACCTTTGTTCCTAGAACAGGAATATTTTGTTGTTTTAATATTGAAATACATTCTTCTAAATCTTGTTCAATGATTTGTTGGTGAAATAGCATTCCTTGACTGGAACGAATGACTTTAGGATTATATACATCAACACAGGTTTTACTAACAATGATAGAATCAACATGAAACGCAACAGAACTACGAATGATCGTTCCTAAATTTCCTGGATCTTGAATACCATCTAAAAGAAGTAAACGACTCCCTAGATGATGTTCTTCTTTTTTCTTACATACACCAAGGACCATTTGAGGTGTGTCTACATCACTTAAAGATCGCATAATTTCTTTACTTACAACCATCACTTCTACATCACAAAGGATATTTATTTCTTCTGTTAAAATTAAGGTACAAAGTAAGTTTGCTTTATAAGCCTCTTCCACTAAATGTTTTCCTTCAATTAAATACATACCTGTTTGGTCTCGATATTTTTTCTTTTTTAATTTTCGTAACTTTTTTATTTTTTCATTTTCTAACGATGTATAAACCATAGTCTCACCTCTGTTTCTATTGTACCAAAATAGGCCTTTTTTTTCAATGTTCTAAAAAAGCAACACCTTTAGTGTTGCGTGCAAGTATAACCTTGATTTGTATAATTTTTTTGTAAATCATCGATGGTTATATTTTTTACGGGTTCTAGTGCTGGTAATCCTTTGGTTGTTAAACTAGCTTCATCAACAGATTCATAATAAATATCCTGATGATATTGAAATTCCGTCGTCCCTGGAATGGTAGATACAGTAAGACCTTCTAGTCCATTATAAGCTGTATATAAGTTCGTATAATTTTGAACCAAAGTATCAAACGCACCTTTTCTGGTTGGATCTGTATAGGTTACTTTTACATCCAAGGTACTAGTATTAATCGTATCATTCACGAAATAAGAAGTTAAGGTATGGGTAACAAAAACATTATTCTCAGATACTGCTTTCGTACATGAAATTTCCACTTCATTTTTAGTAATTTCTTCTGCTACTTTTTCCTCTTCGACCTTTTCTTCCACTACATGATCTTCTTGTTTTTTTTCTGTATTAAATTGGATGATTGAATCTCCTCGACTTACCATTCCTACCCAATCAAATTTGATAGCTGTTATTACGATTAAAAAAAGACCTAAGATTGTCGCTAGTATTCTTGCGATAACTACTTTATTCATGAAATCACTTCCTATTTTAATTTATTATATCATGGATTATTTTGATTGTAAATTATAAAAAGCACTAGATCTTCGATCTAATGCTTCTCTTTTTCTTTGACCGTTGTAATGGTTTTATTTGAAAAATCTAATTGTTTAATTAATTGTTCTAAATCTTGTATATTCAAACGTTTAATTTCATCCACTACATGATCCATTACTTTACCTTCACGAATCATATCTGACATAATTTTATGATTCATACTATAAATATGATCAGTCATATAAATATTATTACTAATAATTACTTTCTTTGCACGTTCTAATTCTTCCTCCGTACACGATAAATGATGAATCATTTCATCGATTTTTAAAATCACTTCTTTCGTGTTCTTCGTTTCTGTACTAATCATGATTAAAGCATGGCGATTCGTATAAATGACATCATATCCAAAACTTTCGGTAATGATATTTTGTTCTTTTAACTCTTCCACCACTTGTGATGTTTCACCAAATTTTAGATCTAAACAAATATTTAAATATTTTTTAAAATCACGTTCTGTTATATTTTGTAACTGTTCCATATTTATTTTATAAGCAACCGTAACCTTTGGAATGGTAATATCCATATATAAATCTTCTTGTTCCTTATATACTGTATCAGGTTCATCTACAAGTTTAATTTTCACCGCATCCATTTCCTTCGTTTCACGGTGACTTTGTTCCTCACGAACTAGTGAGATAATTTCTTCTGGTTCTACATCCCCAGTCACTACTAAAAACATATTGCGTGGATGATAAAAAGTATTGTAACACTCATACAAAATATCTTTGGTAATTTTTTGAATACTTTGAACCGTTCCACCTACAGAATAACGAATGGGATGTTTTTGGAAACTATTAAATAATGTTGTTTCATATAGTTTCCAATAAGGATCATCATCATACATCAAAAGTTCTTGTTTAATAATTCCTTTTTCCTTTTCCACATTTTCGTCTGTAAAATATGGATGTTCAACATAATGAAGTAAGTATTTTAAATTTTCTGTAATATCTTTCGTTCCTTGAAATAAATAAGTTGTTTTATAATTCGAAGTATTCGCATTAGCACTTGCACCATGACTTGTGAAAAATTCAAAAGGATCACTACCATCTTCTTGTTCAAATACTTTATGTTCTAAGAAATGCGCGACGCCATCAGGAACTTTGACAAATTCTTTTTTTCCAAATGGGACAAATTCATTATATACAGATCCTAGTTTTGTAGAATAGGTCGCATATACATTATTTCCATGATGATTAGGCGCAACAAAAATTTCTAATCCATTCTCTAATCGTTCATGATAAATCGTCGTATCTAAATGATTCAGTTCAATTTTATTCATGATAATCACCTTCTAACAAAAAGATTGTATCAAGATGTACATGTTTCGCAAAACGAATCACATCATCTTTTGTTACCTTACTGATGTTCTCAATTCTCTCTTCTACAGGATCTGCATCTAAATAAACATAAGAAATATAGGTTGAATTAATACTTGCTGGGGAATCAAAAAGTCCTTGACAACCACTAACATAAATAACCCTAGCTTTTTCCATATCCTCTTCACTGAATTTTCCTTGTGCGATATCTTTCATTTGTTTTTTGATTAAAGAAACGGTCTTTTTATAATTTTCCTTATCAATTCCCGCTTGAATAGTTAATACCGAATTTAGGTTTTGATAACGGGAAGAAACGCTATAACATAAAGAATTTTTTTCACGTACTTCACGGAACAGTTTTGAATCTGGACTTGCACCTAAAATTAAATTATAAATATACCCTGCATAAATACGATCCTGAAGATTTAATTCTCCTACTTTACATCCAATCACTAATTTACTTTGTTTTGTATCTTTTTGTTCCTTGACACTTTTTGAACGCATACGAATTTTCTTGTGTGTAAGATAATGACTTCCTTTTTTTCTTTTTAACGTATTAATCTTAAATGAATCACTAAATAATTGTTTGATTTCGTTTGGATCCACATTTCCACAAACAAAAATATCAATAATATCACTATGAATCATACTTTTATAATATTCATAAAGACTAGCTGGCGTAATCTTTTTTAAATCTTCGATGTATCCCTCACTCGCAAAAGATAGTGGTAAATTCTTATCCATTTCTTCCATCATTCTTAAAGCTGCATAATGGTTTGGATTATCTTTGGCAGAAATAATTTCTTCTTCTAATGCTTTATAAATCAAATCAAAACTTTTTTGATCAAATTGTTGGTTCTTGACATTAGGATGAAATAAAAGTTCCATTAAAAAATCAATCGATTTTTTTAACATTCCAGGTTCTGTATATTTTTCATTTAAAAATTCTGCGTTTAACATACTAATAATATAATTTCCCGAAAGAACCGTTGAATTTCGACACGATAAGTTATATAAATTTTCCGTTTCGATCACAATTTCCCTACGACTTTGATACTTTTTAGAAGACTCTAGTAAGATATCATTTAAAAAATTACGAATCGTAATCTCTTCTTTTTTGATTGGTCTTTTAAAATTAATTCGTACATTTACGGATTTAAAGTGATCAGTTTTAATGACATGAATATGGTAAGAACCCATGTCAAAGTTTGTATAATTCATATTATCACCCACCTTTAGTATATACTATAATTTTTATTTTAAACAATGGAATCTAGGACAAGTTCCATCATACGTGTAAAACTTTTTTCGCGTTCATTACTGGTCGTTTCTTCTTTTGTAATTAAATTATCAGAAACTGTTAAAACGCACGTTGCACCTTTTTTTAACACTTTCGCATTGTGAAATAAAGCAAAACTTTCCATTTCAACAGCAACACAATCTTTTTCTTCATACATCTTCACTGGATCAACGATTTCACCATAAAAAACATCACTCGAATATACACGACGTTCACTTAATGGAAATCCTTTTTGTTGTGCCGTATTTTTTATTCTTTGATTTAATAAATCTGAAGACGTTAAAACCTTATCTTCACAACCATTTTGCATTTTAGCATAACTAGAATCTGAATAACATTCACGAACTAAAATAAGGTCATAAAGATGTAGTTCTTTGGTATAAGCACCACAAGAACCAATACGAATAATATGGTCAACATCATAAAATTTAAACAATTCATAAGAATAAATTCCCATACTAGGGCATCCCATACCACTAGCCATTACCGTCACTTCTTTGTTTTTGTAAGTACCAGTATATGCGAGCATTCCACGAACTTGATTTACTAATTTTACATTTTCTAAATAATTCTCCGCAATAAACGTAGCACGCCTAGGATCTCCTGGCATAATTACTGTTTTTGCGATATCTTTCTTTTCTGCCTCATTGTGTGGTGTCATTTTCTTTTCCTCCTTTATTTATACTTTTTAATTTCTTGCATGAATGAATCAAGATCATTAGGTTTAAAAAACTTTTTTTCTAATACTAAACTTACCGTCCCATCTTTTGGTTTGATTAAAATCTTTTGTTCCGTGATCTTGACCTTTTGAACATCTTCCCATAAAAAGGATAATTTATGTTTATTTATCGTATCTTCAATATGGTTTTCATCAACAACAAGATGATGTTTTCCAAACGTCATTTGATCTTTCTCCATATGTTTTATGGAAGCTAAAATATAAAGTTTATTAATGATAAAAATCATTATTCCAAGGACGACTAGTATACATCCCAAAATGATCGTCATCACTTTTTGATTATTCATGAATACATTTAAATTAATTAAAATAAATAAAATAATAAAGACTAAAATACAAAAAAGATTTACTTTACGATGCTTTTTTTGTAAATATTTTTTTATATCTTGTTTTTTTATGGTATAACTACATTTCATTCTATCACCTATTATTTATTATAATATAATTCATGATAGAAAGCAAACAAACAAAAAGGAGTTAATCTTCCCTACTTAACTCCTTCCATTTTAAATAATATTCAATTTTTCCCGTTGCTTTAAATAAGTTCCAACACATCTCACGTTGATGTTTTCTCATAATATCACCTGTTATTATAGTGAGATGAATTGCTGGTCTTATTCAAAATCACGAAATCCAAATTCTGACAAATATTGTTCTTTATCACGCCATTTTTTAATTGTTCGAACCGTTAAATCTAAATATACTTTTTTCTCTAATAATTGTTCTAACTCTTTACGTGCTCGAATTCCAATTTCCTTAATCTTAGATCCATGTGCGCCAATGATAATTCGTTTTAGTGAATCACGATCTACAATAATAGATGCGTGAATCGTCATACTATTTGATCCTACTTCAACAGTTTCTACAAGACAAGTTACAGAATGCGGCACCTCTTGATGCGTTAATTCAAACACTTTTTCACGAATAATTTCAGCCATCATAAAATCGAGCGAACGATTGGTAATTTCATTTTCACCATAATACATCACTTGATCCGTTAGATAAGGTCGTATGGTTTTTAATAATTCATCTACATTTTTTTTCTTTAATCCCGAAAGTGGTACAATTTCTTTAAAATCATACAAATCTTTATATTCCATGATCTTTTTTAAAATTTGTTCATGGGTAATTTGATCAATTTTATTTAAAACCAAAATCACAGGTTTATCTATTTCACGAAGACGATCTAAAACAAATTGATCCCCAGAACCTAAACTCTTTGTAACATCAACAACAAATAAAATAACATCCACATCCATAAGTGCTCCATAAGCTTGTCTATTTAAATAATGTCCTAATTTATGATTTGGCTTATGAATTCCTGGAGTATCTACAAATACCATTTGTGTATCTTTCGTTGTATAAATTCCCTGAATAATATTTCTTGTTGTTTGTGGTTTATCTGAAGTAATCGCCACTTTTTTCCCAACAATTGAATTAATTAAGGTAGACTTCCCTACATTGGGTCTTCCAATCACACTAATAAATCCTGATCTCATTTTAAGTCTCCCTCATCAAATGGATAGGGACAAAGTTCTTTTACCGTAAATGTTTTTTTCTCTCCCTGATTATTATGGCAAGTAATAAGTGCATCATCCTTAAAGAATTCACGGATCACTTGTCTACAAGCAAAACAACAAGTACTTATTTTTTCTTGATCAACCATAATATCTAATGCTTTAAAATCTTCTTTTTGATATCCTTGTGATACCCCATTTACAATCGCACTTCTTTCTGCACAAATGGTTGCGCCATAACTTGCATTTTCAACGTTTACCCCATGCACTTCTGTTCCATCCATCATAGTAATAATACAAGCGACTGGAAAATGAGAATATGGACTATAACTATTTTTTAATAATTGTTTTAATTTTTCTTCCATACATGCTCCTTAAAATAATGCGATCAATTTAGGGATAAAGATAAAACAAGCAGCTACAAAGGCAATCATCGCATATACCCCACTTGCGGCACTTCCTGTATCTTTTGCGATTTTAGCCAGTGGATGAATTTCTGGAGAAGCAAGATCAACTACAGCTTCAATGGCGGTATTTAATAATTCAATAGCTAACATAATACCTAGACCTAAAATACAAAACGCCCATTCAAAAGGATTAAGCTTCACAAAAATTCCTAAGCCAATAACAAAAATACTTAAGAATAAATGTAAGGTCATACTTTGTTCATATCGATAAGCATATACTAAACCTTCCCACGAATATTTAAAACTTTTAAAGAAACGTTTTATACCAAATTGTTTATTTCTCCCTTTTGATTCCGTACTCATTTAAAATCATCTCCTGTCTTTCAAACATTATTTTTTCTTCTTCTTTTTCCATATGATCATAACCTAAAAGATGTAAAAAGCCATGAATTGCTAAAAAGCACAATTCTCTTTTTAAACTATGTTCATATTCTTCTGCTTGTATCTTTGCTTGATCTATAGAAATATAAATATCACCTAAAATACGACCATATTCCGTTTCTATGACTCCATTATCTTCTAAAGCAAAGGTAATAACGTCCGTTGGTCGATCCACATGACGATATTCTTTATTTAACGCATGAATATATGCGTTATCTACTAAAATAACATTAAATATGACATTAGAAACTTTTTCTTTTTTTGTCGCATAGTCTAATAGATCAGGTAATATTTTTATTTCTTCCAATTCTTCGTTCGTCTCATTGATTACTTCAATTTGATTCATGTATGCCTCCACTAAATTCCTGACTCAATAATTACATATAAATACATAACAATCAAGATCAAAACAATTATCATTATTATATTATAAAAAATTGTTTTTTTCAATACACGAGGAAGGTGCTCCTTCATTTTGTGAATCAAGCGATATACATAAAATCCACAAACACCACCAATAATGTTTAACATAATATCATCAACATCAAACACTCTTCCAATCGTAAGCTGTGTTGTTTCAATGCAAACAGATGTAATCATAGATAACAAGAATATTGTACTTGGTTTCTCTAATGTTAAAAGGTATGATACAAAGAAACCAAACGGTAAAAACATAATCATATTGCCAATAACATTTTTAAAAAACAAGCTACTACCAATCTCATATCGAAACATTTCTTGAAATGGTATAAAGTTCGAAGTAGACCAACTGACATCTTGAAAAGTAACCACATGGAACAAACATAGAATGTAAATAATAAAGCCCAAAACCATTAAATCTTTATATAGATAAAAAGGCTCCTTGTTTTTGAGAATATAAACAACGCGCATAGAAATTAAGATGGTTGTAAAAATTAAAACCATTGGCCATACATTTTCAAATATATTCACAATTGTTGTTCCTATCATAACTATTCCTCCACTGGTTTTTCTGGCTCCTCTATAATATCACTATAAGCAGTAATATCTTCATACACCGAAAAAAACACATCTACTACTATTTTACTATTTCTCATGTCAACTTTCAAATTTTTTTGACCAATTATGTATTCTTTTTTGTCTAGTTTACTCTCAATTTTCTTTTTAGCCAGAAGAATTGCTTGATTTAGTGCCTCTTCTTCACTATAAGTAACATCTTTTTTAATCACCTCTTTTTGGTGTTCTTTTACCAAAGCAATGGGTAACAATGGATGACTTAACATCTTCTTTTCTTTCCGCTCCACCTGTTTGAAGGGATGAAAATTAAAAATTTCAAAACGTTGATTTAAGAATTTAAAAGTATACACAGTCTTTTCTTTTCCAGTATAAGTTTTCTCATGATATTCATAAGGTAATTCTACATTTGTTTGGTACCATACTTCACCATAAACTTTCCCATCTGCCCCTGTTTTATTTTTAGATTCTTCGTTTAGCTTAATATCACCACTAATAATAACATCCCCAGGACTCACGTAAGTATTCAATTCTCGAACAATTTCACCTCTAGAAGCTTCAATATATTTTATTGTCGCATGTTTTTTCGCCACAATATTTCGAATGGGAATCTCTTTTTTTTGCTCATTTAATTTACGCTCTTCAACACGTACAATATATTTTGTTCCAACAATCTCAATTTCTAACCATTCTAGCTCATTCTTATGTTCCTCTAAAAGTTGTTTTTTTATCTTCTGGAGTTCATGATAACTTTTTTTAAAAGCTTTAGGTTTCACCCCAACATTTTCTAGTTCTTGTTGTAACATGGTGCGAAGTTCTGAATCATTATGAATAATTTCAATTTGAAACATCACATGAGATAACAGAAATAATAAAAGTAAACCTACACAAATACTTCCAATTAAAATACGATTTTTTAAAGTCACCCTCTTTATTTTAATCGCACCATAATAATCGACCACATCAATCTCATAGATTGTTTTAATCGCCATAATATGATCTAACTCATCTTTGTTTACTTTTAATAAAATTTCATTATAATGAGGCCTTTTTACCTCTAATAAATCAATATGCGCTCGTACTAAACGATGAAGAAATCGTTCGATATTTTTTCCTGTAACTTTAATCATGACTGTACTTCTGAATTTATCAAAAAATTTATTTTTCACTAGTATCACCGTCTCTATACATTGTACGAGGAAATGATTCAAATTATGAAAAAACACTTCATTCCAAAGTGTTTTAACGAAACTCCAAACTATCAATTTCTCCAGATACTAAAACTTCATCGACCATCAATCTAGAAACCACTAATTTTTTTCCTTTAATAACCAAAGTCTTTCCATCATAACGAATCATAACTTTCGTAGAATCAAAATGTCCAATGGATTCATAATTGATAATATTAATTTGCCCCTTTACAATATTTATTTGAAATTGTTCATCCAATAAATAAGAACGAAATTGATTTAGTAGTTTCATAACATCACCTAATGTATTTTATGCGAAAAATTTTTCTTTAGAAACAAAAAAAGGCATTACTGCCTTTCTATAAACCAAATAGTGCTTACATCGCAACTACTACTTGATGGTGCTGGATTTGGCTTATCAAATTGGATAACTACAGGTACTTTAAATCCACTACCAAAAGCAACACAGGTTCCAGGTTGTAAGATACGAAGTTTTTTAATAATTTCTTCGGTTACGTTAGGAACCATTTCACGAATATAGGAAACATCTTTTGGATGCATCATTTTTAAAATTAAGAAATTACTACATTGTGATAAAGCAGTTTCTGATAATTCACTAGGTCGTTGGGAGATCATTCCAAGAAGTACCCCATATTTACGTCCTTCTTTGGTAATACGTTCGAAAATATTATAACCTAGTATTTCAATATCATTATCATTTTGAACATAACGGTGTGCTTCTTCTAAAACAATATTAAATGGCATTCTTGTTCCTTTCGCAACATCTTTATTATAATCAAATAATAATTTAGAGAAAATTTTAGTTAAATTTTTTGCAAGTCGATCATCAACATAGTTAATATTAAAATTAATGATTTGAGCTTTTTTACCACTATCTGCGGTCATTAGTTTTTTAATATATTGTTCTCTTGTAATAAAATCGGGATAATCAAAATATTCAGCATAATTACTATTTAATAGAGATTGTAAACGTACTCTTAAAATATTGGAACTGTCAAATATTTTTTCACTTTTTAAAGATCCTTCTGAAATAAGTGCAAAATCAAATGCGTCTTTTAAATCATTTAATGAATATTTAAATGTTCCATCTGGCAAGGACAGTTCTAACTCATCATTTAAGAAAGATTCCATAAAGGTGGTAACTAATTCCATCTCTCTAATTTTACCTGTTTGGTCAATTAATAAACATTGTTTTAAGCTTCTTGTATAACCTGGTTGATAAATTTCTGTTTCTAGGTTTAATTCTGAAGTATTATAATGCGATAGCACAGAAAAAATTTGATCACGAATTTGAGCTGCGCCGCGCCCACTCGATAAAATATCTAAAATCGCACGTGCGATAATATCATTTTTATGTTTGATAACCATACTTTCTTCACGGGCAAAAATGGTCACGAGTTTTAGGGCTTTTTCAATAATTGGTAATTGTGCAGGACTTTCTACTCCTAGTAGTAAAGCGATATCATCTACCGTTAGTAACCAAAGAGGAATTCGAATAATTTCAGAATCTGAAAAATTGGTATTTGTTGTATAGGCTTTAAAACTAATACCTGGAGTTACTTTTCCAATGTCTTTAAAGGCACTGTGATATTCACCGTAAGCATCAAAGATAAAGAAACTAGCACGATATGGAATAGAATGGGTACGTGTAAAAAGATTTTGAATCATACGAGCAACACTCCAAGATTTACCACTACCACTATTTCCAAATACCGCAAAATGATTTGCGAAAAAATCATTTAAACGAACACCTAATTTAATTCCTGGATAAATAGGACTCATGCCTAAATATAAATCTCGATTTTCTTTAAATTCGGGAATTCCAATGATTAAAGGAATTTTTTCATTAGAAACGACACGAACAGTTGCGCCAAAGGAAGGTTTACGAATAACACCACCAACAAAACGGTCCCCAATAAATTCTCCAATTAAGTTCACATGAGCTATACCATCCTTAATATGGATGACTTCTCCAACCACCATTTTATCTGAATCCTCAAACACTAAATGATGGTTTGCGAGTGTCTGCACTTTTAATACTTCTGGATTTAATGTAACAAGGACAATGTTTTCCTCAATTCCTGAAATTTTACCTAACATAATATCCCTCCTTATTATAATTTTATTATACCTATATTTTAAGAAAAATAAAAGAGTTTAGAAAAAACTCTTTCAAAAAATCATTTTATTTTCCAATTAAGGAATCCCTTGTATAAATATGAACCTTAGGATTGATATCAATATTAATATGACAAGGTTTCATTACACGTATAAAACCTAGACCTACAATCACAAGATCCGTATTTGGCTTTTCAATGTAAAATGTTTTTATTTCATGTTTTGTTTCCACGGTTTTAAATACTCTATCTATTTTTAACTGATTTGACATGTAAAAAGTTAAGTTCGTTTGATCTTTGATATATAAATTAAAAATAGAATCTACAATCATTGTTTGAGGTACTTTGATTTGATAAGTCATCGCTTTAATTTCTTTTTTAGAAATTATTTTTTTTAACTCTTTCGTTTCTAAATAATCAACAATATTCCCCTCTTCTAGTAATCCTGGTGTATCTAATAACGTTAAGTTTTCCGTACATGGAACTTCTAAAATATCTAAAGTAGTCGACGTTAACATGCTTGTTGTAAGTTCTAAAGATGAATCACTATAATGTTTTAAAATAGTATTAATCATCGTTGATTTACCTGCATTTGTAAATCCAACAACATAAACATTTTTAGAAACTTGATGTTTTTCTATCGAAAACATTAATTCATCTAAATTGATATTCTTTGTACTACTAATTAACACTTTATCTACAAATTTAACGTTATATTTATCAATATACTCTAGTAAATATTTATCTTGAATAGAACGTGGAAGTAAATCCCTTTTTGTTAAAACCAGTAAAATAGGATTATGAATATTTTCTTTGATCATATCTAAATTTTCAGGTAAATTTAAAAGATCTAATACTAATACTACTAAATCATTTGTTTGATCAATGTTTTTTAAAATAGGCAGAAAATCTGTGTTTTGTTTCCTTACCTTTTGATATTCATTATAATGTTTAATTCTAAAACAACGTTCACAAAATTCACCTTGTTCTTTTACATAACCTTCCATCGTTGGATCCGTATTTTGTAAAACAACCCCACATCCTTTACATTTCATCATAATACTTACCCTTTTCTAAATATCCTAATTTCTCTAATTTATTAAAAATTCGATTTTCACGCATACGATTTACTTTTGTTACCCAAAGATCTTTTTCAATAAGAGGCGTTATTAATACGGTATGAATTCCTACCCTATTTCCACCAATCACATCTGTAAGTAATTGATCCCCAATAAGAGCAACCTCTTCTTTTTTTAAATTATATTTTTTCATTATTTTATGAAATGAAAATGGTAAAGGTTTTAGGGAACTATAATTCACATCAACATCTAAATATTCTTTAAATGGCATTAATCGTTTCTTTGGACTATTAGAAAAGATCACTACTTGAAAGTCTTTTTTTAATGTATCAAAGAAATGACGTAAGCGTTCATGGGGGGCTTTAACATGAGGTTCAACTAAAGTGTTATCTAAATCAAAAAGCAAACATTTTACCCCTTGTTTTTTTAACTTTTTATAATTTACTGTATAGATATTTTCACTATACATCTTTGGTATATATTTTTTCATATGTAACTCCTAATATATTTTATTGTAATTTATTTCTTCTAAAATAAAATTTCTATAATCTTTTAAATATGGGAAATCATTAAGTTGTTCCATTAATTCAAAAATAAATTCTTCTTTTTTATGTGGAAATCTTTCTAAATAATCTATCACTTCATATTCATTGTTTTTTGTTTTAAGTAACTGGTACAACACAAGTAAAATTACTTTACGAATAAAATTTTCATTTATTTCTTTTAAATTCGTAGGTACTAATTTTTCTTGTAAGGAATAGCAATTAAAATATCCTGGATCAATAATATAAATTTTTTTATTTTCTGTTACCATAACGTTATCACTTCTAAGGTCATCTAGCATTACTTGATGGTTTGTTAATGTCATAGAATCTTCATATAGTAATTTTACATTTTCTAAGAATACTGATGAATGCATATATAATAAATCTTCTTTTTCTCCTTGCCATAGTAATTCTGAAGTAGAACCACAATATTTTTTATCACTATCATAAATAGGTTGATCTGGTAATAAAATTCTTTTTGTAGAAAGTTTTGATAAAAATAAACATTCTTTTTCACCTAGATTGTTTTTCTCTAGCATATAAGAACGATAAATTTTAAATGCTTGTCTTCCAACAGGATATACTTTTGATTCATATCCACTTCCTAAAATAGGAGCTTGTGGATCAACACGAACATGTACCTTTTTTCCGTCAACTAAAAATTCTCTTGTAATCATATCATCAATCCTTAACTACTCTTATTTTATCAAAAATGAAGAAAAAAAGAAAGTTTATCACTTTCTTAAAATTCTATCTTTTGATTGATATAAGAAACTACTTCTTCTAAAGGTAATGTAACTTGTTCCATCGTATCACGATCACGAATCGTTACAGTCCCCTTTTCGATCGTTTGATCATCAACTGTTAACGCAAATGGTGTTCCAATCACATCTTGTCTACGATAACGTTTTCCAATGTTTCCTGTCTCATCATAACTGATCATAAAATGTTTACTTAAGAATGCATATACTTCCCTAGCTTTTTCACTGTGATATTTTTTTACAAGTGGTAAGACAGCTAATTTATAAGGCGCTAAAAAGGGATGAAAATGCATAACTTCTCTCGTTGTTCCATCTTCTAATGTTTCTTCCTCATAAGCATCCGATAGAAAAGCTAAAACAACACGGTCTGCCCCTAAGGATGGTTCTATAACATAAGGAATATATTTTTCATTTGTTTCTGGATCTAGATATTCTTGACTTACACCAGATACTTCTGCGTGTCTTGTTAAATCGTAATTTGTTCGACTTGCGATTCCCCATAATTCCCCCCAACCAAATGGAAATTGATATTCAAAATCGGTCGTCGCATTACTATAGAAGCTTAATTCTTCAGGTTCATGATCACGAAGTCTTAGATTTTCTTCTTTTATATTTAAAGACAGTAACCATTTTTTACAAGTCTCTTTCCAATAATCAAACCATTCAAGTTCTGTTCCTGGTTTACAGAAAAATTCTAATTCCATCTGTTCAAATTCACGTGTTCTAAAAGTAAAGTTTCCTGGTGTAATCTCATTTCGAAAACTTTTTCCAATTTGACCAATACCAAAAGGTACTTTTAAACGCATACTTCTTTGAACATTTAAGAAATTGGTAAAAATTCCTTGAGCTGTTTCGGGACGTAAGTAAATCGTATTCTTTGCATCCTCTGTAACACCCTGAAATGTTTTAAACATCAAATTAAACTGACGAATCTCTGTATAATTTAAATGTCCACAATTTGGACAAACAATATTGTGTTCCTTTATATACGTGGATAGTTTTTCATTACTCCACCCATCCCCAGTTTCTTCTCCATTAGTAAAATCTTCTACTAATTTATCTGCACGATGACGTGTCTTACAGTGTTTACAATCAATTAATGGATCACTAAACGTTTTTAAGTGCCCACTCGCTTCCCATGTTTTAGGATTCATTAAAATAGCACTATCCATCCCTACATTATAAGGACTTTCTTGAATAAACTTTTTCATCCATGCACGTTTCACATTATTTTTTAACTCTACTCCTAATGGACCATAATCCCATGTATTGGCAAGTCCACCATAGATTTCACTTCCCTGATAAATAAATCCATACTGTTTACTTAAATTTACTAATTTTTCCATCGTTAACTTTTCCATAGTTCCTCCTTATATAAAAAATCTCCTAAAATCATAAGGGTCCACATAGGACGGTTCCACCTTATTTATTCTTAGGAGAATCACTTTTCTTATATTCCTCTGGCTTTCCAAGACCGTCATCAGATGTATTAACACTTTTATTTTATGATAAAATAAGAGTCATGTCAACTACTTATATAATTTTATTTAAGTCTTTTAAAAATTGTTTACTCTTTAAATAAAGTCCTGTATAATCTTCATAATATTCATCTAAAAATTTATCAATACCATTCTTAATATTAGAATGAATGTCTAATTTAGATATTTTACTTAAATCAACGTAATAAAACATACGAATTAATTTTATTACTTTTTCATCTACAACACTTTCATCTTGTCGGCAGTGATTACATAAATATCCTCCGCGACGTGCGGATAAGGTAGAAATGGAATCTGTTCTACCACATACGGCACAACAATCAAGAATAGGCATTACACCAAGGTAATCTAAATATTTTAATTCTAAAATGTTCGTAATAACGGCAGGATCAAAGCCTTCATCAATTTTTTTTAATCCAGCGATTAAAAGGTCATAGATTTCACCATTCGTATTTTGTTTCATTACTTGTTCTGCAAGATCTAATAAAAAACTAGCATAGCTAATACAAACAATATCTGTTTTAATTTTTTTAAATAGATCTATCACATCCGCATCGACAAGTGTTGATAATTTATCTTCTTTATAAATAAGTTGGAATTTTCCATAAGTGAGTTTACCAGTTACACTACGCAAAGGACTTTTTAATCGTTTTGCGCCTTTTGCTATACAAGTGATTAAACCATGATCTGGTGTAATAATTCCAACAATTTTACTAGTATCCTTAAAATCACGTTCACTAACGATAATTCCCTCTACTTCAATCATGATTTCACCTTCTATTTATGTTCATTCTTTTTATTTAATGTCACCATAATTTTATTTTTAATTCGTTGAATCGCATTATCAATGGCTTTTGGTTCTTTATCTAAAATACTAGCGATTTCTTTATAACTAAAATGATTAATTTTAAGTTCAAATACTTGTGATTCAAAAGAAGTTAATTTTTCTTTGATTCTACTTACTAACTCTTCCATACTTTCAATTTCTATTAAATAGTTTTCTGGATTTAATGTAGAGTCTTCAAGTGCGGTTTCTAGTGCATTACTTTCATCTTCATTGGCTTCAAAGGAAAGAGATTCATTTAAAATACGATGTTTTAATCGTTTTGATGAAACAATTAAACTAACCATTTTACTTTCAATACAAGTTTTCGCATACGTGAAAAATAAAACATCTTTTTTATCATCAAATGTATCAATGGCTTGATTGAGTCCTAAATATCCTTCTTGAATTAAATCTTTTGTTTCTAAACCCAAATTAGGACAAGTTCGAATCATTTTAGTTGCGGTAGATACAATTAATGGTTTATATTTTTCAAATAATATTTCATGACTATCTTCATTACTTTCAGCAATAAAACTTAATAATTCATGATCATTAAATTCTTTATAATTCATGAGAACCTCGATTCTCTATCGACTCATAAATCATGATTCCGGCAGCCACACTTGCGTTTAAGCTATTTGTTGTTCCATGCATTGGAATACGAGCAGTAAAATCACAGTTTTTAGAAACTAAATCACTCATTCCCTTTCCTTCATTTCCAATCACTAGTACAATTTTTCCCTGATAGTCTATTTCTTTATAATGTGTTCCTTCCATATCTGTACCAACAATCCAAAATCCTTGTTCCTTTAATTCTTTCATGGTTCGAACAAGATTAGTAACACGAGCAATTTTCATGTGATTAATTGCTCCTGTACTCACCTTAATCACGGTAGGATTTACACTGACTCCACGATCTTTTGGAATAATAATACCATCCACACCTGCAGCCTCACAAGTTCTGATAATTGCTCCAAAATTATGTGGGTCTTCTAAATGATCTAATAAAACAAACAATTGATCTTCTCCAGTAATCATATCTTCTAACGTGTCATATTCAAACGTAGGCACACGTAACACGATTCCTTGATGATTTTCTGGACACAAATGATCTAAATCTTTTTTATCTAACCATTCTATTTTTATTTTTTGTTTTTGTAATTCTTCTATAAGATAAGTATCTTTTATATTTTTATAAAGATAGGCTTTTTGTATGTTTTGTTTTGTTTTCAAAGCTTCTAAAGCTACATTTTTTCCGTAAATATACATAATTCTTCCCCCAATATTAATGTCATTATTTGATTTAAACGATCTTTCTTATTTTCTAAAAACAAGTATCCAATGAGTGCTTCTAAACCTGTGGATAATTTATACGTAACTACATCTGTATTCTTTGGACTCTTATGACTTTTATGATTACGCGCTCTTTTAATAATCTGTTGTTCCTCTTCAGTTAAAAGATTTTGTTCCAACAATTGTTTTAAACTATGAGCTTGTCCCTTTGCACTTACATATTTTTTTGCTTGTTCTTGTAACTCATTTACTTTATAAACCTGTCTATTCATTAAATAGAAACGAACATAAAGTTCATAAATACTATCCCCTAAATATGCAAGCGCTAAAGAATTTATTTCTACTGTTTTCATTTACTCACCATACCTATCAAAGGTAATTCCTTTTAAAGTACCTGTTTTCATATCATTTAAAATAATGTTATAAACTTTATCGTAATCTACAAGTCCCCCACGCATCAAACATCCACGACGTTTTCCAATCTCATCTAACGTTGGTAAAATATCTTCATCCACATAATCAATTCCATAACGTTCTTTTAAAAGATGAGGATAATATTTTTCTAATGTTTTTAAAATATAAACCACTACATCATAAATTGGTAATACTTCTTCTTTAATTGCGGTTAAACTAGCCAAATTAAAAGCGACGGTTTCTTCTTCCAATTTAGGCCATAATACCCCTGGAGTATCTAGAAGTTCTACTTCCTTATCAATACGTACCCAATCTAGAGACTTTGTAACACCTGGTTTATTTCCTGTCGTAGCTACTTTCTTTCCAACAAGACGATTAATAAACGTAGACTTCCCAACATTTGGAATACCAACGACTAAAAGACGTGCTTTTCTATTCGTTAGTCCTTTTTCTGATCTTTTATCATTCACATCTTTCATTAACATATGAACTTTATCAATGAATGCTTTTTTGGAAAATTCTTTTTCAATATTCATACATAAAACTTCATATCCTAAAGATTCATAATAGTTGATCCACTTTTTCGTTTCGTTTAAATCACATAGATCTTTTTTACTTAAAATGAGAATTCTTTTTTTATTTCCAATAATATCATCTAGATCCCTAATCTTTGATGAATATGGCATACGCGCATCAATAATCTCTACCACAATATCAATTAAATTTATTTTTTCTTTCATTAGACGTTTGGCTTTTGCCATATGACCTGGATACCAGTTTATATTTGCCTGTTTTTGTCGATTATTTTCCATTATTAATCACCTGCTTCACTTGTTCTTACAAATATTTTACCATCTTTTTGAATCTTTTTAATAAAATTATTATCAATTAATTTATTAATTAAATATAAATAAATATAATCAGAATAATAAACAGAGGGAACGATTGATTTTCCCATTAAATCAGCAACTAAAGAATATATATTTACTTCTCCGCATGCTCTCAATCTTTCTAAAATTTTATTGTCAAAATAATCAATATTAACGGATTGTACTGAACCATTAATCATAAATCTTAATTCTGTATTTTCACTCACGACTTTTTCCCATTCTTTTTTATATCGTTCAATTTCATATTTATTTAATATATGTTCTTTTTTAGTTAATTCATTTATTTCTTTTTCATCTAACACATTGCAAGTAGTTGCATACCAACTGACTTCCTCAGAAAACAAAGCAGTAATATTTTTATCGCTAAAATAATTACATACAAATAATAATAAACAATAATCATTACAATCTAAGTGACTAGACCAAATCCTAATCTTATCAGCATTCTTTAAAGATTCTTTTAATTTATCAAATTCAAACTTAAAATTATATCCATTTTCAAATGGTTCTTCTTCACTGGAACTTACATATTTTGTATATTTTTTTAATTCAATTCTACTATAGTCAACTATATTATCAAATCTTCCAATACATAACTCTAATGGTAATAATACTTTTAAATTATTATTACCAGCTTTATTTAAAAGTCCTAATGCTGAAATTCCGGAAACAATTTCAACTATTTTTTTATTTTCACCCTCAAAATTTTTTACTTCAAACATAATATCAACCTACCTATCTAATTTCTAACACCCTAGTTAAACAATCATCTTCTGTTAAATTACCATATTATATTTATTTTTCGTTAACTTTTTTATCTCCTAATAATTTTATATTTTCTGCATTATTAAGTATATCTAATTGATATCTAGCGATTTCACTTAATATTTCAAATCTTTCTTCTTTACCTTTTCCTTCTTTAATTAATTCTGCATTATGCGATTTTAAATTAGATAGCACAGTCAATTCATTTATTGAAGAATAATCTCTAATATTAAATATTTTTTTCAATTGTTGGATTTAGTTTTCTCCATTTTTTAGCATATTTGTATATTTTTCTGAGTTACCCAAAATGAACTAGTAATAATAGATATCTTCTACTTTGTGCCAATCTCTATTAAGAATAATACCATTTATTAATTCTGAATGAAATAATTCTTCTACACTATTATAATAAACTTCATCAGTTCTACCGATCCACTGAAAAGATATTTTATCTTTTAATGGTATAATCATATACTCATTACCGTTTATTTTAATGCATAACTCTGGTTCAACACCATTTTTTAAATACTCATTTAGTTTTTGTTTTACCAGCTCAATATCATATTTATAAGTTTTATCTATATCCATTGTTTCAACGCTCCTATTATCAATATTAAATATTATAGTTTTAAACTAAATTATTTAAATAGTTAGCTATAGAATTTAAACTATCAAAAACTTTACAATTATTATCTTTAATTATATCAATTACCGATTTAATACTTTCATATTTATGTCCTTCAAATTTCTGATTTTCAAAGTCAAATAAAACGCAAAAAAGTAACTTTTCTGGAACCTTATTACTGTAATCTACGGCAGAGGCAATAGCACTAAACCCTGTTTGTTTTGGTGTAATAACATACACTAAATAATCGCATTCTTTCATTTGTAACTTTTTATTATTTTTTTCCTCTTCAGTATATTTCCAATTATCTACGACAGAATTCCTATAAATTATATTATCACTTAACATTGGAATCAATATATTTCTCCACTTACTATTTCCGCATGTTCCACCTAAATTAATTTTTATATTTTTTTTATTATTGTCCATACTTAAACATTTACCTTTCTTACAAATTTTTATTTAACTTTTTATAATTTTTATCTTTATTTAGTAAGACAAGGAAAGCACTAATTACAGCAGATGAATCAAAATTTGATCTTTTATAATATGAATTAGTCAAATACCCACTAATACCATTATCCTTTTTGTTTTCAGTAAAACCATCTATTGATTCTATCACTTCATTTAATGATTTACCACTTTTCACCCATTCAAACATTTCTTTAGAAATTTGTAATCCTTGTGATTTACCAATAAAGTTTTCACCATCATTATTCATAATGGATGCATAGGTTACAATAAAATAATGATTTAAAACTTGTTCATACCCACCTTCAATACTTATTAATAAATCAAATGCTATATTATTTTCTTTACAATATTTTAACAAATTACGATTTCTATTTAACGTCCCAATTAGAGTTTCATCACCTATAGGCTTTGAACTAACATTTGAATCAATACCTACACATATAATTTCATAATCTGGTATGCCAAGTTCATTTAAAGCTAATGTAATAGAATTCTTCTTTGAAAGATTATTTGACCCTAAAATTATTTTCATTTTTTCCTCCGTACTATTTATATAAATTTTCTAATATTCTTATTAAACAATTACTTGATACTAAATTGTATTTTTGAACAAATATTTTTCACTAAATTTCACAACAATTTCTCTTTTTTTAAAACATCTTCTAAATATTCATTTTTTTCAATTACTAATATTTTTTTAGGGTTATAATCTTTTAATTTTATATACCAATTTTTTAAATTTATTTTTAATTTATCAGTAAATACTTTATTGTTACCTCTATCATAACAACGTTTTTCTAAAATTTCCTCACTATCTAACGTGGGATAAGCTAAGTAATATTCAATATTATTTTTTTCTAAATATTCAAGTAAATGCCAATGCATAGAAGTTAAAACAATGTCATAATCTTTCATTGCTTCTATGATGGCGCTATAGTAATTATTAGGCCAATCCTTATTTTCTGGTCTATCTTTTTTTCCTTTTCTTTGTTCATATGGAATATCTTCAAATCCAGTATTATCCCATCTATACATTCCGGATTCCATATCTATAACATTTTGATATTTATTTCCTAAGGTTGTTTTTCCAATAGCTCCAAATCCTGCGACTATAATTCCTTTACTCATTTTATTTCACCTTTTAATTCATTTAATATAGCTATAATTCTTATAGCTTCTTTTCTATCTGATTCCTTTTCTTCTTCTGACAATTCATCATAGTTTGTATTTAATTGTCTTTCCCATCTATCAACTTTATCTTTTGGTATTGTTATACTTCCATCAGAATTTTTTATTGAACATGAATGTAAATATTTTTGCCATCTTGACCATCTATTATGCTCATAATTTGCTAATTTTTCTAATAAATCACTCATAATTTTCCCCCTCGTATAACTATCATATCTTTTCTAGCAAAAATTTTATTTATCAGGATTTTATCAAACAAATTAAAATAATTTGTAATCAACCAATTTATCTAAATACCTAGAAATATTTTTTCATTAATTATTTTTTGACGTCTTTTTATTAATTTACATTATATTCATATATTTTACAATTTTCGCAATTAAGTAATGAATGGTCAAATCCATTAAAATACCAATATATTGCCTTTGATACACCACCATGAGTAACCACTAAAATGTTTTTATCCCTATATTTATCTTTTACTTCATTTAAAAATTCACTAACTCTTTTATATACAGATTTCATTGATTCTAATTCTGGATAATCAATTTCCGAATTAATTCCCCAAAAATCTTTCAAATTTAAATGATCGAAGGGAACTTTTTCATATATTCCCATATCACGTTCTTTTATTCTTTCATCGATAATAATAGGTATATTTTTATTTAAATCAAACAATTTTAATGTATGTTTTGCTCTTTGTATTGGTGAACAATAAATCAAATCAATATTCATATTGTTTAATTTAATTCCTAAATTAATAGCTTGTTCTATACCTGTGTTATTTAATGGTTCTTCTTCTGTTGCTATTATTCTATCTTTTCCCATATCTGTTTCGCCATGTCTAATTACATATAATTTCATTTCATACCTCTTTAGTTATTCTATTTTTACAATTGATATTCTTTTATTTCACAATTTTTAAGACCTCTATTTAAAAACATTCCATCTTGCATACCTTCAAAATACGCACTAAAAGCTTTTGATACTCCACTATGTGCAACAATTAAAACACTATGATAATTTTTTGTTTTTAATTCATCTAAAAATTCAAAAATTCTTTTAAAAAATAGTTTTATATCTTCACTTGTTCCATATTGAATGGTTGAATTATAATTCCAATATTCATCACGATTTGTAACTTCTAATGGCTTACCAGTTAAATCACCACAACTTCTTTCTGTAATTCTATCATCTATTATAATTTCTTTATTGTTTGAATTTATAATGTTTGCCGTATGTTTTGCTCTAGTTAATGGAGAAGATATTATAATATCAAAATCTATTTTTCTAATTCTATTTTTAAGTTCTATAGCCTGCTTTATTCCTAATTCGGTTAAGTCTTCATCTGCTCCATTATATTGACCTAATGCATTATGTGGAACTTGTCCATGTCTTACAATATATACTTTCATTATTCATCATCTCTCCATTTTTACTAATTTATATTTGCCTCGTTTTGATAGTTATTGTCCATACTTAAACATTTACCATTCTTACAAACTTCTTATTTAATATTATACCTTATTTTCTTTATTCTGTAACTACTTATACTAAATTAATAAAAACATTTTTAATATATAAAATGGTTTCAACAAAAAAAAGTATCCACTGATACTTTTACACACCTTCTCTTATTTTTTCTTTTTTCTTTTGCTTTTCGTTTTTCTTACTTACTTCGTCTAATTCCTTTTTTTGTTGAAGTAAAAATTCTTGTTTTTCTAAAATTTCTCGCTCAACAATTTCTACTTTTTCCATGAGTTCTTTATATTCTGGTAACTGTTTAATACGATCCTCAAATTTTTGCTCGAACTCTACCTTAAAGAAAGCAATTTGTTTTAAAGAGTCATTCATTAATTTTTCGCTAACTTTTAAAGTTGACTTTTGTTTTAAAATTTCATTCGTTACATCGGTATATTTATAATATGTAATACGACGTTTATTTAGACGAAGTCCATTTCTTAAACCACGAATGGAATTGTTTAAAATCACAGACCCTACCACTAATCCTACACCAGGATTTTTAAAGAAAGTAAAGGATAATAACCCAACAGCCATTTTAGAAACATTGATAATCATTTTAGAAATTCCACGGAAATGGGTTGTTTCTTTGGTTGTTTCCTTTTTTACTTTATCAACTTGTTTACGTAATTTTTCAATCTCACGATTCGTATCTTGAACATGCTTATTAATTCGTTCTTCTGCTTGTTCAACTTCATGAACTTCTTCCTTCAATTTTTCTTCAGCTTCTTTACGAATACGTTCACGTTCTTGCTCTTCTTTTTCTTTCACCTGTGTTTTGGTATCTAGTATTTGTTTATTTACTTCATGGGCAAGTGTCAATGCTTTTTTATTTGTATAAACAATCGCATCAACAATTTCAGTCTCTAAATATCTAGTTAATGGAAGAACCTTTGGAATCTCAGAAGATAAGATTTCTTCTAGTTGTTTCTCTCCTTGATAGATTATTTTTTCTTCATCTTTTGCATCAACATCTATTTGTTCTTCATAATTCACATGAAGCTGTGTATCATAAAAACGATCATAATCTTTTTTGATTTGTTTTAATTCCAGCGTTTTTTGCTCGATCCCTTGATGCTTTTCTTCTAATGTTGCTTGATAAAGTTGTAATTTGGTTAGATCCTTTGTTGTTTCGATATGACTTTTTATTTGTTCTACTTCCCTTTTCATATCTTCTAATTCTTGTAAAATCTGTTCTAATCTCTTCTTTATTTCTTCTGCTTTTTTCTGGTTATCCTGAATGATTTGAATTCGATCTTCTAATTCTTTTATCACTGTTTTCGTATGATCCAATTTACGCTGATAGGCATCTCTTTTATCTGGACGACGTTCTTTTAAAATTTTACGTTCTAACCATTCAATTTTCTTTTCCAAGTTTTTAATTTCTTCTTTAATTTCATCGACATCGACAAGCTCTTTTACATCTTTTCTTTTTGGTCGGGAGGCCGCATATTCAATGACACCCAAAAAAAATCCTAAAAAGAATTTACCAAAAATTTTAGGTTTTTTCATTTGACGCTCCATCTCTTCTTTTTTCTTTTTATCCTCTTCTTCTTTTCTTTTTTTTAGGTGTAAAAAGATTAAAAGTGCGTCAATTTTTTGTTTAATCCAAAATAAAATTCCCTTTTCATTCATCGCTTGTCACCACTTTAACATTATATCATACCCCATTCATAACGTTCAAGAAAATTTTTGTAAGTGGCAATAATTTCTATTTGACAATCTCTAAATTTCCACCAAACTCTACATCATATTCTTCTAAAAAGCGATAAAATTCTTCATGATCAAAAGGACTCGCACTCCCTACATCCATCACGACATGAGAAATACCATATTCGGTTAAAATATAATAGAGTTTTCGCTTCAAATTGGTAAGATTTCTTCTTGTTAAAGGCCCCTCTACTTGGACAAATAATGTATTTTTTCGATATTCAATTTCTGTTTTAAACATAGTATCACCATATTCAATATAAACCAACTTGTTGTAAGTTTCTACCAATTCGACAAAACTAGAAAAAATTTTTAAATGCGCTTTATTTTCATGGTATAATGAATATAGTTGGAGCGTGGTAACATGAAAAAATTAAGTATTCTAGCTGGAAAAAGTGTTTTATTTTTAGGTGATAAAATGCATCGTGGGAGTAGTTTACCTGGAGCAGTTGCTTTAAAATTAGATAAAGAACTAATGAAAAAAATTGTTCTTCCTAAAAAAGTAATTGCGGTTACTGGAAGTTGTGGGAAAGGTTCTACCTCAAAAATGATCGCAGAGGTTTATCAAAAACTAGGTTATAAAGTCGCACATAACTATCGTGAAGGGAACTTAGCTTATGGGGTTATGACAACACTTATTGAATATTCTAATTTAAACGGTGTCATGGATGCGGATGTTTTAGTTCTAGAAGTAGATGAACGATATACAAAACTAGTCTTTCCAATTATCAAACCAGATGTTGTTGTTATTACCAATATTAGTAGAGATCAACCACCAAGGCAAGGTCATTTTGACTTAGTACTAGAAGATATCAAAAAAGCCCTTACAGAAGATATGCATCTTATTTTAAATGCGGATGATCCTTATTTACAAAAAATAGTTTTAGATCAAAAATTTAAACAAGTCTCTTATTATAGTTTAGAGAAAAATAAATATTCAACGAAGACAAGTCTTTGTGGAAATTTAAATATGACACACTGTCCTAAGTGTCATCAACCCCTTACCTATGATTATTATCAATTTGAAGCAATTGGGGCTTATCATTGTTCGAAGTGTTCTTTTAAAACACCAAAGAGTATCCATCATGGAACAAAGATGAATTATGAAAAACGTGAACTTACGATTGATGATACCTATCAAGTAACGATCCCTTATGACACTTTATATTGTGTTTATAATACCCTCGCAGCTTTTACAACCCTTTCAGTAGAGGGGATTGATCCTCATCAAATTTCAGAGGCAATTAGTGAAAGTAGTTATAATAAAAAGAATTTTAATCACTATCAATATAAAAGCCGTGAAATTTATGTTTTAAATACCAAAAACGAAAATAGTTCAACGTTCAATCATGCTCTTATGTTTTTAAATCAACATAAAAAGAACTTAAAAACGATTGTGATTGGATGGGATGTCATTAGTTTACGCTACGCTTATAATGATCTTTCATGGCTCTATGATATTGATTTTGAAGTTTTAAAGAAACATGATATTGATCGAATTATTTGTCTTGGAATTAATCGATATGATCTTGCGACACGTTTAAAGTATAGTGGAATTGATACTAAAAAAATCTTTGTGTATGAGGATTTAAAGAAAGCTCAAGGTTCTATTCAAAAAAGAACAAAGGGTGATGTTTATGCGATTATCAATTTTAATTATATGGATGATTTCAACAAAATGATGAAAGATGGTGAAAAATAATGAACTTTACAATCGCACATTTATATTATGATTTACTTAATTTATATGGTGAAAATGGAAATGTAAAAGTCTTAAAAAAACAACTCGAAGATCAAGGAATTAAAGTAACTATTAAATTTTTAACCATCGATGATGAATTAAATTTCAAAGATTATGATCTTGTTTATATGGGTATGGGAACGGAAGAACATCAAGCTCTTGCATTAAAACATTTAAGAAAGTATAAGGATCAAGTAAAAGACATGATTGAAGAGGGAAAATTTTTCATTGTAACTGGAAATTCCATTGAATTATTTGGAAAACAAATCATTACCAAAGAAGACAAGAAACTTCGTGGATTAAATATATTCAATTATGAAGCAAAACAAGAAGATTTTAGAATTGTCGATGAAGCTCTTTTTAAGTGTGAATTTACAAAGAAATATATTTTAGGATTTCAAAATCAGCGTAGTGTTTTATTAGGAAATGAATATCCTCTCTTTCGTGTAATCAGTGGTACTGGAAGTTATCCAAATGCTTCCAGTGAAGGGATTCATTATAAAAACTTTTATGGAACTTATCTTGTAGGTCCCCTTCTTGTACGTAACCCAGAGTTTACAAGATATCTGCTCAGGAAAATGATTAGTACGAAGAATAATCGTTTTCAAATTAAAAAATTTAATTTCATTGTTGAAAATAATGCTTATAATGATTTTTTAGAGCATCATTACAAAGAATTTATAACAAAATAAAAAGAGCTAAGCTCTTTTTTTTATTCTACACCTTGATATTCTGCATTTCCAAAAGCTAGGATTGGATAGAAAATGACTGGTAATAACCATAATCCAAAACCAAATCCTACACCTTTTCCAAATACTTTAGCTAATTTGAAAGACATCATAACTAAAAATACAAGGTTTACAAATGGAATAAATAATAGTAAAAATAACCATCCATTTCCATATGTAATTTCTGCATATAAATAGTTGGTATAAAATGGAATAAGACTTCCCCATCCTGGTTTTCCAGCTTTTTCATAGATTTTCCATAAAGAAACAATCATGATGACACCAATAACAAGCCCTACCACGAGGATACCAAGCCCAAATGCAGCTAATAAAGCTAACACGTCTGAACTACTTGCAGTTGTTTCATAATACATAACATTCACCTCTCTTACTATATAATCATATCATAAATTTTATCAATTAAAAATAGCTTCACACTCATGAATGAAAAAAGGTACTATTTAAATAAATAGTACCTTTTATTTATTTTCCAACATTATTTGTGAAAATTTATTATTTATCTCTCACTTTTGCGTTACAGTTTTTTTCTACTTGATCAATAATTTTGTGGAAAACTTCTAACACTTCTTTATCTTCTAACGTACGAGTTGGATCTTGGAATGAAAGTTTAAACGCTAATGATTTTTTTCCTTCTTCAATCTGTGGATAAATATCAAAAACTTCACAAGATTCAAGTAAACGTCCACCTGATTTTTTGATTTGATTTTTAATTACTTCACTCTCGACATCTTCAGGAATAATAAATGCGACATCTTTGACCATTCCAGGAAATTTTGATGCTTCTTTAAATTTTAATGGTTTTACTTGTCTTTCATACAACTTTGTCATTGAAAGTTCAGCTACATAAATTTCATCTTTTTTCGTACTTGGATGAACACGACCAATCACACCAATTTCTTCACGATCTAATAAAATTTTAGCGCTCATTCCAGGATGAAGTTCTGGTAAAATTGCTTTCTTAAAAGTATAACGATTTTTAAATCCTAAATAATCTAAAAGATTTTCAATAATTCCTTTTAAGGTATAAAAATCTGCTGGGACATTAATATTTCCCCATGTATTTGTAAGATAAGCTCCTTTGATTAAAAGTGCAACTTTACTTTCTTCTTGATAATTTTTATCATAAGTTTTCGCAATTTCATAAAGAAGAATATCTTTCACATTACGAGCTTTATTATAATCATATACATTGATTAATGATGGAATAAGAGAAGTTCTAACTACAGATTTATCTATACTCATTGGATTTGGTAATGTAATCTGTTCTTTTTCTTCATAACGGAATGTTTTAGCCATTTCTGGACTTGTTAATGTATAGGTTTTTGTTTCATTTAAACCTAATACACGTAAACGCTTTGAAATTTCTTTTCGAATTTTTACATCTCCAACATATACCCCACGTCTCGTTGGAACTACTGGTAAAGTAGAAACTAAATTATGATATCCATAAAGCCTTCCAATTTCTTCGGCAATGTCATTTACATTAGGATCAATATCTAATCTTCTTTTTGGGATAGTTACGATAAATTCATTCTTTTTAAATTCATATGGAAAATCTAAACGTTCTAATTCTGTTTTTACATCATCATCTGTTAAAGTAATTCCTAAAAGTGTATTTACTTCTGATGTTTTAAATGTAACGATTTTATCTGTTTTATCCACTTTATCATGTTTTAAGGTACCAGATAATACTTTTGCCCCTGCATACTTTTCAAGTAAATAGCAAGCACGATCTAAAGCTGCATCGGTATATTCATAACTTAATCCTTTTCCATAACGAATAGAGGCTTCACTTCTTAAATCAAGACGTGCGGCAGTATAACGAATATGAACTGCATCAAAAATAGCACTTTCAATTAAAATCGTTTTTGTATTTTCATCTACTTCTGTATTTTCGCCACCCATCACACCAGCAACACATACTGGTTTTTTCGTATCTGTAATGACAATATCTGAATTTTTTAAATTTCTTTTAACACCATCTAGTGTTACAATCTCTTCATTTTCTAAAGCATCTCGAACAAGAATTTGATCACCTAATTTATCTTTATCAAAGAAATGAAGTGGTTGACCATATTCTAACATGACATAATTTGAAATATCAACAACATTATTAATTGGTCGCATTCCAGCCGCAATTAATCTTTTTTTAATAAATTCTGGAGATTCCTTAATTTCTACATCTTTAACCATTTTAGCTGTATAGTAAGGACATGCGTCTGTATCTACTTGAATATGCATGTAATCTTTGATATTTTCTTTCATCTCTTTATAACCAGCTTCTGGTAAATGAACTTTCTTATTTAAAATACAAGCAATTTCATAGGCAAAACCAATATGATAATAACAATCATTATTACGGTGTTTATGAACATCTAATTCATATAATGTATCATCTGTTCCAAGAATTAAATTTGCATCTGTCCCAGGTTCTAAATCAGTATCTAACTCTTCTATTCCACGTGCATAATTTTCTTCTGTTTTTTCTTCAACACCAAGTTCGAATAACGCACAAATCATTCCATTCGATTCTTCACCACGGATTTTTCCAGCTTTAATTTCAAAGTCTCCTGGTAATATTGCGCCAGGTAAGGCAACAATGACTTTAATACCAGCACGAACATTGGATGCCCCACAAACGATTTGAACTACTTTTTCTCCTACATTTACTTTACAAATATGTAAGTGATCGCTATCTGGATGATCTACACATTCTAAGACTTCACCAATCACTAAGTGATCTATATGATTGGTTACTACTTTTTCAATATTTACTCCAGCTTTCGTTACTTTAACAGCAAGTTCTTGTAAATTTTCATTTTCTAAATCAACATAATCTTTTACCCAATTTAAACTAATCATATCTTACACTTCCTTTCGATCAAATACACTAGACTCTCTTAAATCTGTTTGGTAGAAAGTTCGAATGTCATGAATACCATATTTTAACATAGCAAGTCTCTCTGCACCAAAACCAAAGGCAAAACCTGTCCATTCTTTTGGATCATATCCACAGTTTTTAAGAACATTAGGGTGTACCATCCCTGCCCCACTTACCGTAATCCATCCTGTATTTTTACATAAAGAACATCCATGACCTTTACATGCAAAACAAGAGATATCAGTTTCTACCGAAGGTTCTGTAAATTGATAATAACTTGGTCTAAATCTTGTTTCAATATCTTCACCAAATAATTTTTTAGCAATGACATCAAAGGTTCCTTTTAAATCAGATAAGCTAATATTTTTATCTACAAGTAATCCCTCAATTTGCATAAATTGATGAGAATGTGTTGCATCATCTGCATCCCTACGATATGTTTTTCCAGGACAAATCATACGTATTGGTTTATTTCCACCTGCCGCAAGCATCGTACGCGCTTGTACGGGAGATGTTTGACTACGTAATAATATATTTTCATCTTCAATATAGAACGTATCTTGCGCATCTCTTGCAGGATGTCCCTTTGGAATATTTAATAATTCAAAATTATATTTATCCTCTTCTACTTCAGGTCCATCTACAACATCATACCCCATAGACATAAATACTTCTTCTACTTCCTCTACAATATGTTCTAAAATATTAGGAGCCCCTACTGGAATTTTTGTTGCTGGAAGAGTAATATCAATTTGTTCACTTGCTAACTTCTTATTTAATTCCTCTTCTTCATAATAAGTTAACTTTTCTTGAATTAAACGATTTACCTCTGTTTTTAATTCATTTAAACTTTTACCAAATTCACGTTTTTCTTCATTACTTAATTCACGCATCATTCCACTAAGTTCACTAATTGGACCTTTTTTACTTAAATAATTGTTTTTTAAATCAATCACTTCTTTTTTTGTTGTAACAGATCCTAATTTTTCTTCAATCTCTACTTTTAAAGCATTCATTTTTTCTTTCATAATATCCTCCTTAAATTAAAAAAATCACATCCTATATAAGGACGTGATTTACGTGGTACCACCTTAATTTATAATGGTCGGGAAAACAGGATTTGAACCCGACATTATCTTAAAACTATAACGCGTTACCGTAAATATATCAGCTCCAAGGTGAATTCATAAGCGTTATATGATCTACTTTACACCTACCGTAGACTCTCTTACATACACATACTTATTACTATGTCTCTTCACAGCCTTTGAAATATACAATGATTATATCATAAAATCCTTGATTTTAAAACTATTTTTTAAGATTCTACAAATTTATAAGTATAATTTTCATTTATATTTTTTATAATAATTTTCGTATCTTTCGCAAATGGTTTTTTTGTTTTTGGATTTTCTAAATCTTGTTCAACATAATTTCCTTGCATTAAATCTTCTAACGTAATAGTCACAGTCTTTCCATGGTCTGGTAAAGAATCAATATGATCTGCAGCCCAATTTTTGGCAGCATCTTCAATATTTGAAACTTGTACTTCATAGGCCTGTTCCCCTGAACGATTGACACTTCGTTGTACGGAAGGAATTACTACTAAAGAAATGGCCCCTAAAACAATAATAACCGCTAAAAGCTCTACTAATGTAAATCCTTTCATGAACTTAATCCCACCTTTATACATGTAAATGAATTTGTAGATCCTATTTCTCCATTTGAAAATTTGTGTTTTCCTTCATATTTTAAACGAACTGCTGTTTTACTAACATCATAAGGTGTTCCAGTTTCAGCATTCTTAATAGGTTCATTTAACAATCCTTCATCAACTAATACTTCTAATGTTGTACAATAATACTTACTTCCAGATGCAGTAGTTAAATCCGCATGATCTAAAAAATAATTTTCAGCGGCATCAAAAATAAGTGTATTGGTATTTTCATTAATATTATTTCTAGCATCTGTAATTTGATTGATAATTGATGGGAATGCAATAACCGCAATAATTCCAAGAATTACAATCACACCTAATAATTCCACTAACGTAAACCCTCGTTTCATATGATCACCTCTTTTAATTATAGCGATGTTCCAGATTTTTGTAAAGAAAAAAACTACTATTCTTCTGTAGTTTCTTGTTTACTAACAACTTCTTTTCCTTTGTAAGAACCACATTTTTTACAAACTCTATGTGGTTTTACATCAGCACCACAAGTAGGACATTTTGTCACTTGGTTTGCACTAATTTTGTAATGTGTTCTACGCATTCTTTTTCTAGTTTTACTAGTTTTTCTAAATGGTACAGCCATATTTACACCTCTTTCTTATAATAAATCTTTCAATTTTTCAAGCTCTGGATTGGTCCCTTCATCCTTCTTTAATTCGGATATAACCTTCCATCCATTCCCTGATAAGGTTCGATCTGAGATGTCATCACTTACCACTTTCATGGGAATTTCCATTAATATATTTTCCCATATTATAGGAAAAATATCAAGAGTATTTTCACAAATTATGGAATTTTCCTGTGTTTCTTCCATAAAATTTACAATATTTTCCTCAATTTCAATATGTAGAGGAACTTTTACAGGTTTTAATGTAACAGAACAAGGTAATATGATATCACCTTCTACTTGCACAGAAAGTTCTATTTCATCAAAACTGTTTTGGGTAATTTCACCAATAATCTTTACATCATCTAAAGAAAGAATATCTGTTCCAGCTAATTCTTCTTTCGTAAAAGTATACGTAAGATCGATGGGAATATACATTTCAATTCCATTTTTTAAACGGGTTAGATCAAATTTCATAAAATCACCACCTAAACATTGTACTAAAATTTTTATAAAATTGCAAATTCATTTATTCTGTAATAACCATAGGGTTTTCATCAATCATATCTAAAATATCATCGATTTCATATCCCTCTTCTTGTTTCCTTTCGATAAAGTCATCAATTTCAAAACAATCAATATTTAACAGAAAAGGATGACTATCAATCATCAAATGAATGGCTTCAAACTTTAAATCTTTTAATTTTTGAATCATCGCCATTACATCTGTAAGGATTCGACTAAAATACCATGGATTTCCAATTAAAATGTTTTTAATCTGAACTTCTGTACATCCTACATGTTTTAAATATTCAATTTTTCTTACTATTTCAATTTCTTCTAATTCAATAATTTCTGGATTGGAATCTATCATATTTTTTAAATTTGTTTCTGCGAAACCAAGGTTATATAATTCTAACATTCTTTTTCCCACTTTCTAAATCATTTATCTAAAACATTTTTTTACTAATTTTTTTATTTTTCGGTCTTCAACTTTTGTAATAAGATGACTATCCTTTGTTTCATCCATAATATCTAAACATAATTCTTGCATTGTTGTATTTTTAACAATTCCTAAGTATTCAGGATGAGCAATTAAAATTCGGTTAGTCAGTTCTTCAAATACTTGTGCTTTTTCTTCCTCCGAACAATTTTCATAATCCTTTAATGGTACATGTAATGATATCATAAAAAATTTCCTTTCTTATCTGCGACTTATCTTACCACAATTTTAAAATTTGTCAAAATATGATAAAATAATATTGTGGTGATAACATGAAAGCAGTAGGAATTATTTGTGAATATAATCCATTTCATTATGGACATATCTATCATTTAAAGCAAGTGAAAAAAATGTGCCCAGATCATGCGATTATTTTAATTATGAGTGGAAATTTTTTACAACGTGGTGATACCAGTTTAATTAATAAATGGGATAAAACAAAGATTGCTCTAGATTATGGGGTGGATCTTGTCGTAGAACTTCCCTTTCCTTTTGCAACACAAAGTGCGGATATATTTGCAGCGGGAAGCATTGGGGTTTTAAAAGCACTTCATGTGGATAAATTAGTTTTTGGTAGTGAATGTAATGATATTGAAAAATTTAAAACACTGGCAGAAATTCAATTACGCCATGAAGTGTATGATGAACAAGTACGTAACTACCTAGATCAAGGTGAAAATTATCCTACAGCGCTTTCTAAAGCATTATTTAATCTCACTGGATATACAATTGATACACCAAATGATATTTTAGGACTTAGTTATGTACGTGAAATTATCAAACAAAAGGCAAACATTGAACCAATATGCATTAAAAGAACAAATGATTATCACAGTAAAACGATGAGTGAGAAAATTTCAAGTGCTTCTAGTATTCGAGAAGCTTTACGAAAAAAACAAGATGTCAGTTCCTTTGTACCAAAAGAAACGATGAACTGTTTAAAACCATATCATATGATTGAAAACTATTATCCTTTCTTAAAATTTAAAATTTTAACAGAATTAAATGATTTAGATCTATATCAATCGGTAGATGAAGGAATGGATGCTCGTTTAAAAAAGTTTATTTTAATGTCTAATTCCTATCAAGAACTCGTTGAAAATTTAAAAATGAAGCGATATACATATCAAAAAATTCATCGAATGTTACTTCATATTTTGTGTAATTTTACAAAGGATGAAGCGATGGACATGAAGAAACTTAAATATATTCGTGTCTTAGGTTTTTCATCAAAAGGTCAACTTTATTTAAAAACATACAAAAAAAAGATCAATTTACCTATTCTAACAAATTTTACAAAAATGAATGATATGTTGGCACTTGAATTTCGTACTACTTGTGTTTATGCTTCTATTTTAGATGAGGTTGACAAACAACGATTAATTGAAGCTGAATATAAACAAAAACCGATCATGAAATAAAGAAGAATTTCTTCTTTATTTTTTTATAAAAGTAACATTCTCCATATTTCATATTCTTTTCGACAAAAGCGTAAAGAAAAAGAGGATTAAATAATCTCCTCTTTTAATTTTGGATTTTTTAATGCCTCAATCAATTGATCAATTTCTTCTTTGGTATTATAAAAATAGAAACTAATACGACAAGTATTTTTAATTCCTAATTCTTGATTTAATATTTTGGCACAATGACTTCCAGCACGTACGCAAATATGATATTTATTTAAATAAATGGCTAAATCTTGAGCAAAAACATCTTGATAATTAAAGGATATAATTCCACTTGGACTCGTTTCATTATAGATATTTATTTGTGGTATTTCATGTAATCTTTTTACAGCATACGCTTTTAATTCTTGTTCATATTTATGAATTTTATCTAAGCCAATATTTTTTAAATAATCTAAGGTTGCACCAAATCCAATAATTCCTGCAATATGTTGTGTCCCCGCTTCAAATAAATCTGGATTTTCTTGATATAGACGTTCTCCGTCTGGAGAAAAAGATGCATTCATTCCACCTCCAAATTCTAGAGGTCTCATTTGTTTCATGTATTTGTCTTTCGCATACATAATTCCAACACCCGTTGGACCACACATCTTATGTGCTGAAAATGCTAAAAAATCAATATCTAATGCCTGTACATCCATGGGTATATGTGGAACAGATTGTGCTCCATCAATAACACATAAAATATTATTTTCATGGGCTAATTCAATCATTTCTTTGATTGGACGAATATCCCCAATGACATTCGTAATATGGGCTAAACTAAGAACTTTAGTGCGTGGGGTGATAGCCTTTAAAACGTTTTCCTTAGATACCTCTAAGTTTTCATTCAACGAAATATAACGAATCCTGATTCCACATTCATCCGCAAGTTCAAACCATGGAAGTAAATTAGAAGCATGTTCACTTGTTGTTAGTAATACTTCGTCGCCTTCTTTTAAATAGTTTTTAAAAAATCCAAAAACAATACGATTTAATGAATCGGTTGTTCCGCTTGTAAAAGCAATTTCACGTTCCTTTTCTGCGTGAATAAATTCACGTACTAGACTTCTAGTTTTCGCATACATTTCATCAACCTTAAAGCTAATATCATAGTCTCCACGATGTGCATTTGTACTATAATTCGTATAATAATCACTAATAGCGTCGATCATACACTGTGGTTTTAAGGTTGTCGCTCCATTATCAAAATAGATAATATCCTGTTTTAAAAAAGGAAAATCTTCTCGATTCATATCCTCACCTCCAAACTTTTTCTACTTCTTTTTTTAACACGTCATGTTGACTTTCAGTTATAGGTAAACCACCTAATAAGAATCCTTCTGTAAGAAGTATAAGGGATTCTTTTTTAGAAATTCCACGACTCATGATATAAAAGAGTTCTTCCGCCGTAAATGTTCCTATGTGTGCGGCATGATTTGCCTCCACATCATTTTCATCAATTAATAAATTTGGACATATTTTACAAACATTTAACGTATTTGTAAGAATTCGACTCTGTTGATTTAAAATGCAACCAGTATTTCCTTTTGGAATTACTCCAGTAACATTAAAGATAAAAGATTCACTTCCTACATTAACACCGTGATGATATACATTACTTATTGTGTTTTTAGCATGATGATATACAACGACATCATATTTTTGTTTTTCGGAAGCAATGGTTTTTAAATGATAATCAATAAATGCTTTTTCACCATTTAAATGAATTTGTGATAATTCACGAATTTGATGTGCCATATAAAACTTTGTAACCTCTACTCTAGCATCCGTATCTAACATATAATTATATTGTACTTTTGTTTTTTCCCCAGTACGTTTTTCGAAAATATTTACATGTACACCTTTGTCAACTAAAATCGTCACATCTAATTTCGTTTCTTCGGTTGTATTATAGCTGAGTTCCAGTGAACAAGATTTTCTAATTTTAATAATGATACGACTCACACGAAAGAATTCACATTTTGGTATACACTCTATTTCTATTGCGTCTGTTTGTACTTGTTCTGTAATTATATCATTCACTACTTTTATTCTATTCATGAGTGATACTTTCCTTTACTACACAAGTCCCAATACTTTGTGTTTTTTTTGTAATTTCGGTATATCCATAGGCTTCGATTTCTCTTACTAGTTCTTTTCCACCTGTTTCTACAATGTGTCCATCTTTCATAATATGAACAAAATCAGGAACAATATAATCTAATAAACGCTGATAGTGTGTAATTACTAACATCCCAGGATTCTCTTTTCTATAATAATTCATCACTTCAGTTCCAACGACACGAAGACTATCAACATCTAATCCAGAATCAATTTCATCTAACAATACCATATGAGGTTGTAATAAATACATTTGTAAAATTTCATTTTTTTTGCGTTCTCCACCAGAAAAACCAACATTTACACCTCGATGAATCATGTCTTTATTCATTTTTAATTCATCTACCGTATGATCCATTTTTTTAATAAATTCAAATAATTTAAAATTTTCCTTTTCTTTGGCATGTAAAGCACTTCGCATGAAATCAGCATTTGTTACTCCTTCAATTTCAAGTGGCATCTGCATTCCTAAAAAAATTCCTAATCGTGCACGTTCATCAACACTCATTGTTAGAATACTTTTCCCATCAAATAAGATGTCCCCTTTTATTACCTGATATACTGGATCTCCCATAATCACTTTCGATAAGGTACTCTTACCAACTCCATTAGGTCCCATAATAGCGTGAATCTCTCCACTTTTTAGTTCTAAAGAAAAATCTTTTAAAATTTCTTTTTCTTCTACTTTAACCCATAATTTTTTAATTGTTAACGTATGCATACCATCATCTCCAGTTTCTATTGTATCAAAAATTATTTAGATATTAAAGAATATTATGGTTTTAATTTGAAATTATTTCATAAAAAAAATGAAAATTACTTTTCATTTAGTTTGGTTGTACTGAATATAAATAATAGTTACTATCATTATCTTTTTTAAATAAGAATAATAATGTTTTCTTACCAACACTAAGTTGATCTGGTTGTGTTACTGTTAATACATCAATATGAGCAGTTAAGACAATATCTTCCTCTTGATATTCGATACTTTCCACTTCCGTTTTAATATCTCCAGCTTTATACGTTCCTCCAGAATTAAAAAGATAAACATCCTGATAAACATCATTATTATCAAAAACTTGATTTGCCTCTACACCAAATAATTTTTTTGAAATGATATTTGCATCACTTTGTTTTAGTGCAGGACAATAATCTGCTCCACCAACGCATCTTGATATAACTTCTCCGGAAACAGATGAAGTCCCCATTTGATTTCTAACCGCATAAGTATAAATAAAATTTTTCTTTGATTCGTTTGGAACATCCTTCGTATATTTAACAGAAGTTATATTTAGAAACTGCGTAATATAATCAAATGCAGTAATTTCTGTTGTTGTGGAAGTTTGGCTACTAAAACCTATTATTTTTAACAATTCCTTTTCAATATCAGCAGAAACTTCTTGTTTTACATTTATATTCTTATTTTCTTCTTTCGTTTCCACTTTTACTTTTTCTTCTTGTTTCTTATTATTTTTAGGATAATTTTGTCCAACAATAAAACCTATTAGAGCCACAATGATAAGACATAAAATAACAATCAATAAAATAACACCATTACTTTTTTTCATTAAAACACACTCCTACTTTCTAAAACCATTATAGCACATAGCAAAAAAAAAATAAAGTTTTATATCTCCGCTTTACATTCCGTAAATATAATCTTCTTTCTTCTATATATTTTCTTCAACAATTCGTGTTTAAATTCATTATTTGGGTACACTATAATAATGAATATTCGCAGTATTCACGAAAAGAATGAGTTCCATTCTTTTTTATTTTAACATAGAAATATAATTTAAAATGATAATTTTTAAAAGTTATGATATAATAGAAAAGGAGATGATAGCTATGGATTGTATTTTTTGTAAGATTATAAACAATGAAATTCCATCATATACAATATATGAGGATGAAACCGTACGAGCTTTCTTAGATGTACATCCAGATTCAAACGGACATACCTTAATTATTCCAAAAAAACATATCAAGGATATTAATGATATTGATAATGAAACGTTAATGCATATTTTTGAGGTAGCTAGATATATTAAATCTTTATTAGAGACAAAGTTACATATTGATGGGTTAACCTTTGTACAAAATAATGGAGAAGTTCAAGAAGTAAAACATTTTCATTTACACTTAAAACCATTTTATCATGAAGAACAGGTTTTATTCCCTGTAGAAGATATTTATAATAAATTAAAAGAGTCTTAAAAACTCTTTTTTATATTTCCATCTGTTCTAGCAAACGATTGATTTCATGGATATCAAATCCTTTTTGATATAACTTTTCTTTGGTTTTTCTTACTAATTCTTGACCCTGATATTTTTTTGATAACTTGCGATATACTTTTTCCATTTCATGTTCTAAAACATCATTATTATGAACGGTAGCCATGGAAAGACACTCATCAATCATTCCTGTATCATATCCTAAATCACGAAAATAAATAAGTAGCTTTTGACGTAACATATAAGAAGAATATTTTTTATTTGCCTTTACTTTTTTTAAAACCATTTTATGAAGTTTATTAAAAACAATTTCCTGATCGACTTGCGCTAACGCTTGGTCAATCAAATTTTCATCTAAATGATGTTTTAAAAGTTCTGATTTTATCTTTAATGGACCCATCGTACTTAAATGAATCTTATCTGAAATAAATGCTTTTATAAAATGTTGATCATTAAGTAATCCACTTTCCTTTAACTTTTGAATTAAACTACTTTCATCCTTTTCAGATAATTGATATTTTTCTAAATACTTTTTGATTTCTGATTCACTACGTAAGCGGATGGAAATATACTTAATTAATTTATAATAAATATCATAATAGGATGTTTCTTGTTGTAAATTTTCCAATAAAGATGAATCGAGTTCTTTTTTATATAACAAATTATATTTTAGAATCACTTCATCATAGGTTACAATCTTGCATCCATCTTCTAATAATAAATGATATTTCCCTGTCCCTACTTTTTTTATTTGTTTAATTTTCATATCCTCACCACTTCCATTATACCAAACATTTGTTTTGACCACAAGAAAAAAAGACCTTGTGGTCTATTTATATTGTTGCTTTAATACAAAGTTTTTTACGAACTGTAATTCATTTATTAATTGTTCCGTTACTTGCAAATAAAGCTCTAAAAAATTAATTTCTAATTCTCTCTTAGCACTATCAATATATAACTCTGTATACTTTTTTACAATTGAACGAATAAAATGTTGAACACCCATTCCACCAATTTGTAAATCTATTAATTTGGGCTTTTGTTTTAGTACTTCTTCATATAAAATTGTACAAAGTAACTCCTTATAATTTAAAAACATCTGATCTAATCCTAATCTAGAGATTTGATATTCAATTGTAGATAGGTTATCTTCTAATAATAAGATTTTATCATCAGTACGAATATGATCATCCATACACACGCTAAAGGTATCTACACTACGCTCCTCAACAAGATAGGTGTTTCGTTTTCTTTTTTCTTCATATAATTTGGATTGGCATGTAATTAAAACCTCATTTAAAATATCATGACATGTTGAATTTCTTCCAATTAATTGATATTCAATTTCATTAATTAATTTATGATTAATCTTGGTAGCACTTATTTGAAATGATTGTTCTACAAATTCTGGAAAAGATAAAAATACTTCCTGATACTTCGTTAAACTAATTAAATTCATAAACGCTCCTTTATTTCATTAACTTAATGATATTATAGCGGAGTTTCATCAAAATGTAAAGAATTTTAAATTTGATCAATGGTCATTAAATTGGTAGCTTGTGTTGGTAAATTATTTGAGAATGTTCCAGTTAAAATAATGGTATCTCCTTGATTTAAATTGGCAATTTCACTAGCTGCTTTTTTGGCATGTTCCATTACTTCTTCAACGGTTTCATATACTGGTATAACAAATGGATAGACACCCCAATTTAATGCTAATTTATTGGCGACTTCTGTAGAAGTACAACCAGCTAAAATAACACTCTTAGGTTTTAAATTACTAATACGTTTTGCTGTATAACCTGACATCGTTGGTGTAACAATAGCCTTTACATCAAGAACATGGGCTGCTTCAACAACACCATGGGCAATCGTACTTGTAATATTTTCATGACGTAAATCTTCAAATTTACGATTATAATTATAATTTTTTTCAGCAAATTCACAAATAGAAGCCATATATTTTACTGTTTCAATAGGATATTTTCCTGTTGTTGTTTCACCACTTAACATCACAGCATCGGTTCCCTCTAATACAGCATTAGATACATCACTTACTTCTGCACGTGTTGGACGAGCATTTTTCTTCATAGACTCTAACATTTCTGTTGCGACAATACAGATTTTTCCTTTTTCACGTACGCGTTTAATAATATTTTTTTGAATAATTGGTAATTCATATACTGGAATTTCTACACCTAAATCTCCACGTGCTACCATAATTCCACTACATTCAATAATAATTTCATCTAAATTATTGACACCTGTACGGCTTTCAATTTTCGCAATTAATTTAATATCTTCGCGTCCTTCTTGCTTTAAAAGTTCTTTCACTTCTAAGATATCTTCTTTAGTATTGACAAAAGATAAAGCGATAAAATCGGCATCATGATGACATGCATAAATAATATCCTCACGGTCTTCTTTACTTACAAATGGAATATCTAATTGTACACCTGGAACACTCAAACTCTTTTTGTTTCCAAGAACACCACCATGTAACACTTTACAAGTTACACCATCTTCTTCTTTTGACGTAACAATAATTTCCATCAAACCATTTTCAAGTAAAATAGAATTCCCAACCGATAAACTATCAATCGCACTTGGATGATTTACAGAAAAACGTTCACTATTTCCTAATACTTGTTCTTTTACAATACGAATTTCTTTTCCTTCAATTAACTTAATTTCATCATTTTCTAACATTCCATTACGAAATTCAGGCCCTTTCGTATCATATAAAATACCAATATGTTTCCCTGTATTTTTACGAACTTCTTTCACAGAAGAAACGACTTTTTCTCTTTCCTCCAATGTTGCATGAGAAAAATTAATACGTGCAACATTCATTCCAGCATCTACCATTTTTGTCATAACTTCTACTTCGTTACTTGCTGGTCCTATACTACAAATAATTTTTGTTTTCTTCATATACTTCACACTACTTTCTTTTTTCGCACTTCTCCATTTTACCATAAATAAAATAAGAGATAAATACCTTTTTCTCTTATTTTATATGAAATTTAGAAAAATATGTGACTTACTTTTTCTGACACTTTGGACAATAATAAGTTCCTCTTCCACCAACTTTAATTTTAATAATGGATTTCTTACAAACTGGACAAGCTTCTCCTTCATGATTATGAACAAGTAATGAGTGTTGAAAACGTCCATGAACACCCTCGCTACTTTCATAACTACGAATCGTTGTACCACCTAAAGAAATCGCATGATTTAAAACACTTTTGGTATGATCAATAATTTGTTCGCATTCTTTTTTTGTTAGTTTAGAACAAACTTTTAATGGATGAATATGTGATAAAAATAAAATTTCATCCGCATAAATATTTCCTATTCCCGTAATGATCGACTGATCTAATAAAACCGTTTTAATTGGTAATCTTTTTGTTTTATATTTTTCTTTTAAATAAGAAACTGTTAAAGTAGGATCCCATGGTTCTAATCCTAATTCATTTAATGGCTTTCTTTTTTCGATGTCATCACTTTTTAATAAATACATACGTCCAAATTTACGTGTATCTTGATAACGCAGTTCCGTTCCATCCATAAACTCAAAAATAACATGTTCATGGCGATTAATCTCTTCTTCGTGTTCCTTAAGAAAAAATTTACCTTCCATACGCAGGTGACTAAGTAAGGTATCTTCCTTAAAAACAAACATTAACCACTTTCCACGCCTACGCATATCCAAAATTTCTTGATTTTTTAAGCGTGTCACAAATTCTTCTACACTAGGAGACGCGATTATCTTCGGATAACGAACATCTACACGTTTAATTTTTTTATGTAAAATATGTTTTTTTAACGTTTCTTTTACTGTTTCCACTTCTGGTAATTCTGGCATAATCTCACAACCTTTTTCTTACTATACCATAAAATAAGTGATTATCAAATAGTAAATAATATCCAATTACTTTTTCATCAACTTAACAAGTACTCCTAATAAAATAAAAGCCAATCCTAAAAAAAGATAAGATAATGTATTATTTTTTTGTGAAATCGCCATAGTTTCTACTTCTTCAATCTCTTTTGTTAATGAACGCGCAATTGCATCATGACCTAATCGATTAGGATGTGGATCTACATTTCTCTCTTCTAAAGAAACATTCAAATATTCATCGCGTTCAAGTGTATTACTAAGTTTGGTATCTATTCTTACCTGATCATAATGTGAAGCAAACTCACTATATCTTTGTTTTATCTCATTAAAATGATTGGATAGTACTACATTACTTTTCATTACTATATGATATGGGTTATATAATGGAATGATTAAAATCTTAACCTGTGGATTTAAAACTACTATTTCATCTAAAATTGTGGATAAGTTATTTACTAAACGATTTCCAATAACATAAACTTGTGGATAACTTTCAGCCAGACTTAAATAAGTGGATAAATTGCTGGTGAGTTCTTTTAGAAAATCATTTCCACCAATACTAAGTAAAATATAATCACTATGCCTAATTTTTTCTCTTGTTTCTTCTACTTGTAAAACATCAATCAATCCATTTGATGTAAGACCATTCACTGCAAGATTATCACATGTAACATCTTCGTTCGTTTTATTCTTTAATGTTGAACAAAACAAAGAGACATAAGATTCCCTCTCCTCTACGCCATAACCTGTGGTGATAGAATCTCCTAGTGCCACTACTGTTTTCGCATGCACGAATGTTGGAATAAAAAAACATAACAAGAAAAATAATAAATATTTTTTCATCAAATCACCTATTTATTATTATACTTAACAACATTTGTAACATACAAAAAAAGAAATAGCACTGGCTATTTCTTTTTATATGCTTTATTATAAACTTCTTCATAAATAGAATTTGGAATTAAGTCATCATTATCTAAAACATTCTTTTTCCCTAACATAAGATTTTCAAAGAATTTTATAAGACCATCATCCGTTTGATAAATTCCTTTCCTTACATTAGAGTATTGACTGCGAACTAAGGCATTTCTAAAATACAATGCATGTTCTTTAAAGATATCATTATTTACATCAAAACCTAAATAACGCAAATATTTTTGTGTGAAAACAGCAATTGTTCTAGTATTTCCTTCCATAAAGGGATGAATTTGCCACACATTTGAAATAAAAGTTGCGAAGTGTTTAATTTTTTGATCCACCGTTAATCCAGCATAAGAAAAATTAGATTCCATATCAAATTCATAAGCCAAAGTTGCCTCTATTTCATAGCATGGAGTAAAAACAACATGATCTCCATTTAAAATATTTTCGTTACTTACAATATTTTTTGTTCGATAGCTTCCATTAAAACTATATATATCTTGGAATAAAAAGTGATGAATATTTTTTATGATGATTGGTGTAAAGGAAAAAGATTCATCACCAATCAATTCTACAATACGTGCAGAAACCATATCACACTCTTTTTGGATCTGTTGAACACCTTTGATCTTCTGATAATATTTTTTTAATTGACATAACACTTCTTCATTCGTCATTTTTCCATTAATATTTAATTCTTTTAAAATCATTAAAATATCTGATGGAATATTTTTTCCATCAATTTCTTGTAATCCTAAAGCAATTAACCAATTTCTTTCTTGTTCTTCACTCTGTGGTGTTAAAACTTCTTGATATTCACCTATTTTACCTAAAAATGGTTTATTTTTCATTGACATCCCCCTCATTTCTAAGATTGGAACTATTATAACAAAATAAATTTTTTTGTCAAATTCAAAAAAAAGAGAGAAAAATCTCTATTTTTTAGGAACAATTTTGTCTTTTCCACCCATATAAATTCTTAAAACTTCAGGAATATTAATGCTTCCATCTTCATTATAGTTATTCTCAATTAAAGCGATAAGTGCACGTGTTGAGGCTAAAACGGTATTATTAAGGGTACTTACATAATAAGTTCCATTTTCACCCTTCGTACGAATTCCTAATCTTCTTGACTGTGCATCACCTAATGTAGAACAAGATCCAACTTCAAAATATTTTTGTTGACGTGGTGACCATGCCTCTACATCACATGATTTTACTTTTAAATCTGCTAGATCACCACTACAACATTCAAGGGTTCTTACTGGAATATCCATATTTCTAAATAATTCTACGGTATAAGACCACATCTTATTGTACCAATCCATTGCTTCTTCTGGTTTACATAAAACAACCATTTCTTGTTTTTCAAATTGATGAACACGGTAAATTCCACGTTCTTCAATACCATGAGCTCCTACTTCTTTTCTAAAACATGGTGAATAAGAAGTTAAAGTAATTGGAAGTTCTTCTTCTTTGACCATTTGATCTTTAAATTTACCAATCATAGAGTGTTCACTAGTACCAATTAGATATAGATCTTCACCTTCTATTTTATACATCATGGCATCCATTTCATCGAAACTCATAACACCAGTTACAACATCTGATCTAATCATGAATGGTGGAATGCAATAAGTAAATCCTTTATCAATCATAAAGTCTCTTGCATAAGAAAGCATTGCACTAGAAAGTCTAGCAATGTCCCCCATTAAATAATAGAAACCATTTCCACTTGTTCTACCACTACTTACTTTATCTAACCCATTTAAGTTTTCAATAATATCAGCATGATATGGGATTTCATATTCAGGTACGAATGGTTCACCATATTTTTCAATTTCAACATTTTCACTGTCATCTTTTCCGATTGGAACTGTTGAATCAATAAGGTTAGGAATAACCATCATACGTTCTTTAATTTCTTGTTGAAGGCGTACCTCTTCTTCACTAAGTTCACTGATTTCTTTTCCAAAATTAGCAATTTCATCTTTTAACTTCATTGCTTCTTCTTTTTTTCCTTCACGCATTAAATTACCAATTTCGTTGCTTTTGGTATTTTTTAAGGCACGTAATTCGTCACCTTTTTGTTTTACTTCACGAAACTTAACATCTAGATCGTAAATTTCATCTACTAGTGGTAATTTGTGATCTTGAAATTTCTTTTTAATATTTTCTTTTACTAATTCTCTATTTTCCCTAATTAATTTAATATCTATCATTTTATTTCCTCCAATTTCTTTATAATGATTTGATATTGCGATTATCTTTACAATCGCTAAAATTATTCCATTTTAACCTACATAAACTTATTCATATACTCTTATAAAATAATAAAAAGGATGATACAACTAAGGAGTCATAATGACGGTACCATCCTTTCTTTTACTCATTTGATAACGGTTTTCCCGAAAATGTTTACATTTTACTCTGGAGTAGATTTCATAAAGTTTATTCTTTGTTTTCACCAACCACAAAGTCTCTAAAAAATAATTTCTTTATTACTTGATTCCTTCATCGCTTTATACATTGATTTTAACACACACATCATATCTTGTCAATCATTATGATGATTAGGTTCCATATGAATGGTAATATACTTAATACCATGTTTTAATTTACGAATTTGTTCTTCCAAAGTTTCTGTTAAATCATGGGCTTCTTTTAAAGTTAAATCTGGATCCAGATGGAGAGAACAATTTAATTTATAATAATTTCCATATTTCATTAAGACAAAATCCTCAATTTCATGTACTTTATGATCCTCAAGTAAAATACTTTGCACAAGACTTATAATTTCCTCATCCTTCTCCTGCATACCTAAAAGTAAATTAATATTTTGCATTAAAATATCCAATCCAACTTTTAAAACAAATATTCCAATCAAAAACATCGTACATCGATCTGCATATTTTAAAAAACCGACGTAAGTTGAACATTGCATCAAGATTGTTGAGATCAATACAACAATGGAACTTAATACATCTGTACTACTTTCTTTCCCACTGGCAATTAAAATATGATTATGATATTCATAACCCTTTTTTAAAATATAATGAGATAGTAAATATTTAAGGATAATAGTAACAAGACTGACTACAAACACAAATAAGGTTGGTATTACAATCGTTTTATGAAAAGATTCATATAAAATACTTCCTCCTAAGAAAAAGATAATAATACTAATCATAATACTTGTTAAATATTCAAAATTTCCATGCCCATATGGGTGTTCTATATCTGCTGGTTTATTAGAAAATATAGAACCAGCGATGGCAATAAAATCGGTCATCAAGTCACTAAGTGAATGAATTCCATCGGCAACAAGGGCCCCACTTGATCCTAAAAGTCCCCCAATAATTTTAAAACAAGATAAAAATAAGTTAACAACAATACTGACACTCATTACACGTGTTACTTTATTCATTTTACCACCTTATTACATGATATACATTATATCACAGTTTAGTGAACAAAAACAAAAAAAACTGATGAAATTTTAGTTTCATCAGTTCTTTAAATACTCTCGATTTCTTCTATGGATAAACCTGTAATTTTAGAAATCATAACAAGATCCATATGTTCCTGTTTCATCTTGTGAACAATCTCTCGTTCTTTTTCTTTAGACCCTTCTATGAGTCCTTCTTTGCGTCCTTCTTTTCGACCTTCTTTGCGTCCTTCTTTTCGACCTTCTTTTCGACCTTCTTTACGTCCTTCTTCCAGCCCTTTAGTACGCCCCTCTTCGAGACCTTTCTTAAGTCCTTGTTCACGACTGGTCTTTTCTACATATTCTTTAATTGCAGCTGCTTCTAATTTACGATGTAATTCCAAATCATATAATCCGATGAATTCTTCGTTCGATGTTAATTCCACTAACTTGTCTTTTGCTTGTTTCATGTTCATATCATCTCCACTAATCTTTTCTAGCTCTTTTAATTGATCAATTTTTAAGATCAACAGTTTCTTTTCATAAGCCTTTAACTCATCTCCATTATAATACTTTTCTTTTAATTTGACTAGGTCTATATGATAACTTTTATATTGATCTGTTTCTAAGATTTCACCAGTCTTATCACGCATCGCAAATTCGGTAATAATTCCACCATGATATTTAGAAAAATTATCAAAGTTAATAACATAAATTTTTTTTCGTTGATTATAACTTTCACCACGTTTCAACTGTTGATGGGAAGAAGTAATCCCATAGTCCCTATTTCGTTCTACTAAACCATCATAATACGTTTGATTCATTTCTAAAATCAAGATATGATCATTAATGGATACAATCATGTCAGAAATCATTTTCTTTTCATTCACATGTTCGATTGGATGTTCATTATTTTCGATTTTTAAATTTTTTAATTGATCCTTCGAAAGATCTGTGATTCCACAAATCAAGTCAATAAGATATCCTCTACACTTTGGATCATTTAATAAATTTTTAAAAACAATATCCTCTGTCGCAGATACAACTAATCCTTGATCAAAATACCTTTTTGAAGCCTCACTTAATTTTTTAGTATACATCATTATTTTTCCTCCTCTTCGCTCGACTATAACACGTTTAAAAAACTCCGTCAAATGACCATTTTCAAGAATTTAAACTCCAATTTTTAGTTTTTATCTAAGAACAATTTTTAAAATTTAATAAAAAATAAATGCAAATATATAACATTTAACTTTTCTAAAAAAAAGAAGCAAAATTATTTTGCTTCATACCAATTATCACCATATTCAATATCTACTTTTAGTGGAACTTTTAATTCATAGGTGTGTTCCATCACTTCTTTTAATATTTTAGTAACCTGTTCAAATTCATCTTTCTTACAATCAATTACAAGTTCATCATGTACTTGTAAAATCATTTTACTTTTTAATTTTTTCTCTTTAAAGATCTGGTATACCTCATTCATTGCTTTTTTGATAATATCTGCACTGGTTCCTTGAATTGGCGTATTAAGAGCCATTCTCTCCCCTTGATTTCGTACCATACGATTATCACTTTTTAATTCTTTGATATATCTTTTGCGATGAAGCAATGTTTCTACATAACCATTTTCATAGGCACGTTTTTTTATTTCATCCATATATGTACGAATACCAGGGTACACTTCAAAATAATGATCAATAAATTGCTTAGCTTCCCCAACACTAATACCTAAATTTTCAGCTAATCCAAAACTACTAATTCCATAAACAATACCAAAATTAACAGCTTTCGCAATTCTTCTCATTTCTTTCGTTACTTGTTCTTCCATCTCTACATGAAAAATATCCATAGCTGTCTTTGAGTGAATATCCATATCCTTTTTAATCGCATCAATCAGTGATTCTACATTCGCCATATGAGCAAAAATACGAAGTTCTATTTGCGAATAGTCACTACTTATCATAAGAGAATCTTCACTTGGAATAAATGCTTTTCGAATTAAGCGTCCATATTCATAGCGAATCGGAATATTTTGAAGATTTGGTTCTACGGAAGATAATCTTCCTGTTCTTGTTAATGTTTGTGTAAATATCGTATGAATTTTACCATCAGATAAAATTGTATGACTAAGTCCATCAATATAGGTACTATATAATTTTGTAAGCATACGATATTCCAAAATCAACGCAATAATCGGATGCTTATCCTTTAGTTTTTCTAAAACATCCGCCGCTGTTGAATACCAACGATTATTCTTTTTTCCATGAGGAAGATTTAATCGTTCAAATAAAATATCACTTAACTCCTTTGGGGAAGAAATATTAAATTCACATCCAGCATAGTTATAAATATCTTTTTCCAATAACTGAATTTTAACTTGAATTTCTTCACCCATATCCAATAGTGTTTTTTTATCCACATGAACTCCAGTAAACTCCATCTCTCCTAAGGTAATTGCCAGAGGCATTTCAATCTTATAAAATAATTCATGTAAATTTTCTTTTTCTAATCGCTCTTCTAAAAAGGATGTTGTTTCATAAATAAATTTTGCCTTATAAAGAGCAATACTTGCGATCACTTCTAATTCTGGTTCTACTAACTTTGTTTTACCATATACATTTTCATAAAAAGGAAGTTCTCCTTCTAAATCATGAGCTAAATAAGCAATATCATCTTTTACTGTATAATCTAAAAGATAACCTGCAATCATGGAATCAAATGTAATGCCTGTAACTGTTTCACCAAGTGATTTCATAATAACGTAAAGTTTTTTTAAATCATATGTATATTTTACATAGTCTTTCCAATATGGAAAGCTATCTTTGATTAAATGTGGGGGTATAAAGTAGTATTCCTGATCATTATATAAAGATAAACCTAAAGCCTTATCACGATGATAATTCGTTCCTAAAATTTCAATATAAACCGCACTATCTTTCGTTAACTTAATTTCATCTACTTGTTTAATAATACGTGTTTCTAATTTTTTTTCTTCTTTTTTTTGATTTAAATTAATTTTTTTTAACAAAGAATAAAATTCTAATTCTTCATATATTTTATTTAATGCTTCCATATCATTCTCTCGATATTTAATATCTGGAATTTTTATGTCCATAGGAACTTCACGAACGATTGTTGCAATTTCGTAACTCATATAAGCATTATCTTTATCTGCGATTAATTTTTCTTTTAGTTTTCCTTTTATTTCATCGATGTGTTCATAAATTCCATCTAGTGTTTTATATTGTTGTAATAATTTTAAGGCTGTCTTTTCACCTACGCCTTTTACACCTGGAATATTGTCCGAAGGATCCCCCATTAGTGCTTTTAAATCAACAACACGTTTGGGTTCGATTCCGTAGGCTTCGAAAAAAGTTTGTTCATTATAACGAATATAATCTTTTTGCTTTAAAAGTTTAATGTCTACATCTGGACTAATAAGTTGTAGCAAGTCTTTATCACTAGATACAATTGTTCCAACAAAATCATCTTCTAAATCGCAATAATGAGCAAAAGTACCAATAATATCATCGGCTTCATAATGATCACATTCATAATACGTAATTCCCATAGCTTCTAACATTTGTTTTGCGATAGGAAATTGCATCTTCAATTCTTCTGGAGTTTCACTACGTCCTTGTTTATAAAAATCATATTGTTCATGACGGAATGTTTTTCCTTTATCAAATGCGACAATCATATATTTAGGTTTTTCTTCCGCCACAATTTTATTTATCATATTTGCAAAACCAAATAAAGCATTCGTTGGAAAGCCTTTACTATTTTGCATTAAATTTCCGTTATAAGCAGTTGCATAATAACTTCGAAATAATAAGTTATTTCCATCCACCATTATAATCTTTTCCATAACATCACCATATTATTATTATAACATGAAATAATCATTTCACTAGCTTTTAATTTTAATGGTAAATAAAAAAACCTTTCGGTTTTTCTATACATTATTTTATTGTTTTAAAATAAACTAAGTTGGCTTGATTCATCCATTCCATCAAAAATACCCATCATACGCATTTTATCGATTAATGTTTGAGATACTTTGGCACGTTTTTGAACATCTTCAATACTAAGGAATGGTGCTTTTTCTCTTTCTATGACAATACTTTTAGCAACAGTATCACCTAAGCCATCAATACTTGAAAATGGTGGGATAATGGTGTGATCGTCTTTTACTTTCCATACTGTCGCATCACTTTCGTTTAAATTAACATTTGCAAAAACCATACCACGTGCAGTAGCCTCTAAGCAAACTCTTAAACTTTCCAAAGTTCCTACTTCTTTATTACTTGCTTCAAAGCCTTTATTAATAATTTCTGTCACTTTGTTCTTGATAACTTCATATCCTTTAATCATCGATTCTACATCAACATCGGTTGCTTTACTCGTTAACCATGATGCATAAAACCATGCTGGATGATGCACTTTAAAGTAAGCAATACGAAAGGCGCTTGTTACATAAGCTGTCGCATGAGCTTTAGGGAACATGTACTTAATCTTAGCACACGATCCGATAAACCACTCTTCAATACCAGCATCTTTCATTTCCTGTTCCATTTCTTTCCATGTTTCAGGATCTTTACTAGCTCTTCCTTTACGAACAAATTCCATAATTTTAAAAGCACGAATTGGTTTTAAGCCGTGATACATCAAATAAACCATAATATCATCACGACAGCCAATAACATCTTTAAAAGGAACGATATTGTTACGAATTAATTCTTGGGCATTTCCTACCCACACATCTGTCCCGTGTGATAACCCTGAAATTTTAATAAGTTCGGCAAAAGTTGTTGGTTTGGTATCTACTAACATACTAATGGTAAAATTGGTTCCAAATTCAGGAATTCCTAGCGAACCTGTTTCACACATAATTTGTTCTTTTGTAACACCTAATGGTTCTGGTGATAGGAAAATTCCCATGGTTGGTTTATCATCTAGTGGAACGGTTGTTACATCCATCCCTGATAAATCTTGAATCATACGAAGTTGTGTTGGATCGGAATGTCCTAAAATATCTAGTTTTAAGACATCTTGATCAATCGCATGGTAATCAAAATGGGTTGTGCGCCATTCTGCACCCGTATCATCGGCAGGAAACTGGAATGGTGTAAAATCAAAGACATCCATATAACCTGGGATAACAACGATTCCTCCAGGGTGTTGCCCCGTTGTTCTTTTTACACCTGTACATCCTAAAGCTAGTCTTTCCACTTCAGCTGTACGCTTCATAATTCCTTTTTCTTCACACCAACCTTTAACAAAACCAAACGCCGTTTTCGCAGCTACAGTACCAATCGTTCCAGCTCGATATACATTATCCTCACCAAACAGTACTTTTGTATAAGCATGGGCATCAGCTTGATTTAAATCGGAAAAGTTAAGATCGATATCTGGTACTTTATCTGCATTAAATCCTAAGAAGGTCGCAAAAGGCATATCATTTCCATCTTTAATCATATTGGCTCCACATTTTGGACAAGCCTGATCTGGAAGATCAAATCCACTAGAATAAGTTGCACCTAGAGGTTTCCCGTTCATTTCAAAAATGCTATGTTGACACTTTGGACAACGGTAATGCGCTGGTAGTGGATTTACTTCAGTAATTCCCATCATTGTAGCAACAAAACTAGAACCTACCGATCCACGGGATCCAACAAGATATCCATCATCATTCGAATGTTTTACGAGCTTTTGAGAAATTAAGTAAATTACATCGAAGCCTCCTCCAATGATTCCCCCTAATTCCTTTTTCATTAGTTGTTCTATTTCTTCTTCAGTTAATTCTGATTCACTTTTCGCTATTAAATTCTCACGAATGATTTTTTTTACATTATCAAATCCTAATAATAAGGCTTCATGAAGCTGTTTGAATGCTTCTTCTAAAAACGCATCTTCTTCTAATTCTGTAGTACGCGCTAACCCATCTTTAATCGCATTAAAAATTCCATCTCCATAAAGTTCTTTCGCAATACGCTCTTCAATATTATGAGGAAGTGGATCTCCATACCATTCTTTGGCTTTATCATAAACTAGATCCGTTACAGTTTCTACAGAACGATCAATCTTTGGTGAAAATGGAACTCCACCTGTTTCAATAATAACTTCAATAATTTCTGTCATATCAGCGATTTTATTTGGATTCTCAACAACAATTCGTTTTCTTGTTTCTTCCTCTAGAAAATCAAAATCACTAAGCATTTCTTCTGTTGTCCTAAAATGCATACTAGGAATTTCTTGAATATTTTTACGTGCAAGAGGATGTCTTCCCCCACCAGGAACTTTTTGATTAACAATAATTTCACGATATATTTTGTCATCTCTTTTAAGATGATGTACATCCCCTGTTGCGACAACAAGTTTTCCCGCTTCTTCACTTACTCGAATGATTTTCTTTAGATGTTCCATAAGTTCTCCTTTAGAACCAAAATCATTCATTTGTAATAAATGATCATAGCATTCCATCGGTTGAACTTCAATATAATCATAAAAATTAATAATATTTGTTAATTCTTCATCACTTTTACTACGCGCTTGCGTAAATACTTCGCCTTCATAGCACCCACTACCAACAAGTAATCCTTCACGGTGTGCTTCAATTTCACTACGTAAAATACGAGCTGTTTTATACATATATTTCGTATTTGCAAGAGAAATGATTTTAAATAAATTTTTTAATCCTGTTTTATTTTTCGCAAGAAGATTTACATGGAAAGAGCGACCATATTTATGAATTTCATCTTTACTAACAAGTTTATCTAAATCTGAAATTTTTTCTAAATTACGATCACTTAATTTATTCATCATTTTATGAAAAACTAAAGCAGTTCCTTCGGCATCATAATCTCCACGGTGATGCGCTGTTTCATCCCAAGGAACATTGTATCTTTTTACTAAAGCAGACAACCCATGTCTAGCATAGGTATTATCCATTGTTCTAGAAAGTTCCAAGGTATCAATAACTGTATTTTTAAATGTACCTAAATGATATTTTTTATAAGCCATTTCTAGGAAAGATACATCGAATTTAGCATTGTGTGCAACCATAGGTAAATCGCCAAACCACGCTATAAAACGTTTAATAGCTTCTTCTTCACTGGCCTTATCACGAAGCATTTCATCCGTAATATTGGTAAGTTCAACAATTTTAGCAGGTAATTTACGTCCTGGATTAATCAGTTCATCATAACGATCAATGATTTCACCATTAAATATTTTAACTGCTCCAATTTCAATGATCGAGTCTTTTCCACCAGCATTAAATCCTGTTGTTTCAAAGTCGAAGACAACATACGTTTGATCTAACATTACATCATCTGTAGGACGAACAACAATATTTACAGTATCATCAATTAAAGTTAGTTCAGTACCATAAATAGCTTTAAATTTATCTTTTTCTTCTTTTCCTTTGTTATATCCAGTCACTGTGTTATAAACATGTGGAAAAGCTTGACATCCATTATGATCTGTAATCGCAATCGCTTTATGTCCCCACTTCATCGCTTGTTTGACAAGATCTACCTCGTTTACTACGCCATCCATTTGACTCATCATGGTATGTGTGTGTAGCTCTACACGCTTTTCTTCTGCTTGATCCATGATTTCTTCTGTCACTTTTTCTAGTTTATTCACATCATAAATATTAAAAACAAGTTCATTAGAATAACTATCATCTTTTACTGTTCCACGAAGTAAAACCCAGGTTCCCTTTTTTAAATTTTTGTTTACAATCGCAAGTTCATCTTTATCATTAATAAACATTTTCGCATAAATACTATCCGTATAATCCGTAATTTTTAATGTTACAATATTTAATCCAGTTCTTGTTTCTCTTGTTTCACTATCAAAAATATAAGCTTCTAAAGTCACATTATTTTGGGGACCCATAATACGATCCATAGTCATGGGTTCATCTTTTATTTTACGTCCTAAAATAATGGTATTATCATTATCTTTTGGAACACGAGATGGACGCTTAAACGTTTTCTTTTGCGTCGTTTCTACTGGAATATTTTCCTTAACCTCTGCGACAGTCACTTCTTTGGTTGCCTCTTTCAAATCTTCCATAATTGACGCATGAATTTCTTCACTTTCTACGGGATTAATAATAATTGATAAACCACAATCCCCAAAACCTGCACTTTTTAAATCACGAAGAAAATCATCGCCAATCGCTTGAAACTTCATTTTTTCTGCTAAATTACGAACTTCTAAAGTAATGATATTTTCAGTAATCGTTATTTTATTTTCTAGAAACAACGATAATGATGGATTTTCTTTCATATATTCTTTTATAAAATAAGTATAATAATCTTTTAAATGAGGTTCTAAAGTCCCATGATTTACAATTGTTAAGACTGTTTTTCGAATGGTTGGAAAACCTTGCTTCATCGCTTCTTTTAACATTCCAAAAACGTGGGGTGGTAAAATAGAATCCATCTCTATCACAAAATGATATGTATCTCGTGCATGATTTCCAATAATACGAGTTAATACCGCTTTTTTAAAATATTCTTGTTCCTCCTTTGGAAAGTTAATTTGTTCAAATAAAATTTGTAATTTGTCTTGCATATAACCACCTCATAATATTATTATTGTATCAAAAAAAAGAGTTCCATGAAACTCTTTTTCTTTATTTTATTCGTTTTTTTTCATTTAAGAATAAATCCTTATTTTTCCTAATATAATCCCTAACAAATTCCATAAAAACAAATTCATTTTTTGGAAGACAATCATCCATTTGATGATAAAGTTCTAATAAATCATTCGCATCTAAAGTAACACCTTGGTAATGATAGGTTTTAATATTTTGAAAATATGCTGGACCTAAGAAAGAAACATAAACCGCACGATAGGAATTTTCGTGTGCTGGAATTAGTTTCTTTAATAAAATATTATATAAAGGTAAACTATTATCTAATGTTTTCTTCAATAAATAATGTGGTTCAACATCTGTAACACCATAATAAGATAATACATTAAAATTATCTGGATCATTCTCATATACTGAAACAATTTGTTTTAAAATACATTCATAATATTGTTGTATTTTACTTTTATATAGTTGAACTTCTTCTGAACAAATAAAAGATGATACTTTTTGTATATCCGTTTGAACTTTTTTTAAATCTTTTTTTAAATGATACTTTTCTTGCTTGATTTTTTGTTCTATTTCTAACACACTTTGTTTTAAATTCTTAAGATATTTAACTTTTGTTGTTTCCGACAAATACTTTTTCTTTACATTCATGTCATCCAACACCTGGTAATACAAATAATTCGTTTCTTTTATTTTCATACTTTGGTTTGTCTCTTCCCCAAATTTAGTTGCATTAACACTATAAATTTCACTATATTCTTGTAACAAATTCTTTTTTTCTACTAAGTCTTCTTCATCTAAAATTTTTTGTATAATCTTTTGATAATATTTAGGATCTCTTATTTTTCTATAATAATTATAATATTTTATTTTCTCTTTTTGATTATCAGTTGCGACTACAGAAATAAAATAAACAACTAAATAATTAAAACTTTTCACAGTTAAATTATTTTTTTCTAAAAAACTTTTTTTATCCGCCAGTTTAATTTCTTTTGAACACATAATTCTATAAATCTTATTTAATAGTATTGTATTATCTAATGATTTTTCAACTACTTCTTTTTCATCTATAGATAAATCTTGATATAACTTTTCTAATTTTCCCATATTTATTTACTCCTATTTTTTTTCGAATAAAGAAGCTGTAAAGTTTTATTTCGAACTTCACTAATTGCTTGTTGATATAGTATCGTAAGCCCCTTTATTTCCTTTGCACACTCAGGATGTTTAGTAACAAAAACATGTGCTTTTAAACTATATAATTCTCTATGTTCCATCAACATTGCTTTTTTCTTTTCGATGCTTTCTTCTTTCATGATAGAAAAAATAATTTTTTCATATTGTCTTAAATAGCTTGCTCTTTTAGCTTCATTATATTGCGCCTCTGTAGCATATTTTTTTAAATATAATTGATAATATTGTACGGCTTCTTTTAAAGTAATCTGATACATGTCACAAAACTGTTGAATCTTTTCTTGATCTAACTCTTCCTTTATAAATAAATTGTATATTTGAACTAAAAACTTTTCTTTTTTTGTCATAATCTCTTGACTCCCATCTATATTATTTTGTTGTGAAGCAGATTGCATTTCTTTAAACTTCACTATCGATGTCTTTTTCGCCAATACTGTGTTTTTATGCAAGATAGATCGAATCTCGCCATATTTATCTGGTGATAAAGCCTCTACATACATATGTAACCACCTATAAAATGTTGAAGTCGAAATGGAAAATTGGCGACAAAGTTCATGAGCAGTAATATTTTCATTCCTTCCATTTATTAAAACTAAATAATTACACATTCTTCCAATCAATGATTTTGCCTCTTCTCTGGTATAGCGACAACTTTTCATATTTTCCCCCTCTTTGTTTATAAATTTTTTATTTAGTGCTTTCTTTTGAAAGCACTTTTTTGTTTACAAAAAATAAATTTTATGGGCTTTATATTATCAAAAAGACTAATTTTTGTCAAATCAGTCTTTTTTTATCATTTTAAAAAATATAAAGCGATCTAATCCTTGATAATCAACATCGATGATGCTTTCAAATTCAGGCAAATATTTTTGCCCTAAAGCTTGAATCTTTTTTCCTTGTGTTTGACCAATTTCAAAGGCAATGATTCCACCATCATTTAAATGTTCTCTAGCTTGTGATAAAATTTTATCATAATAATAAAGCCCATGATCTTCAGCATATAAAGCAAGATGGGGTTCATTGTTATAAACAATGGTTTCGATTTCTTCATCTTTTGCAATATAAGGTGGATTACTAATAATAACATCATATGTTCCATGAAGGTGTTCCATCGTATCATGAACAAAGGTAATATCAGCCTCAAGGTTTTTAGCATTTTTTCTAGCAACTTCTAAAGCTTCTTTAGATAATTCATATGCGGTTACAGTACTTTCTGGAAGTTTCTTCTTTAAAGTGATGGCAATACATCCACTTCCAGTGCCTAGATCAACAATTGCTGGATCTTTTTTTTGAAGAAAAGACAGTGTCTTTTCAATTAATTGTTCTGTTTCAAAACGGGGAATTAATACGTTTTGATTGACTTCAAAAATATAACCATAAAAATTAACATTTCCTACAATATATTGGACAGGTTCTCCTTGCTTTAAACGTTTGATTCCCTCGTCTACCTCTTCTTCTTTCATATATTTCTTTAAATATTCAATATCTGTCATTACCTCACCTACTTATAAAAAAGAAACGTATTACGCTTCCCCTTTTAATTTACGCTGTTGATCTTCATGAATCAATGCTTCAATAATTTCTTCCATCGCACCTTCCATTACACGATCCAATTGTTTTGTCGTAAAACTAATACGATGGTCTGTGACACGATTTTGTGGATAATTATAGGTACGAATCTTTTCACTACGATCTCCACTACCGATTTTACTTTTACGTTCACTACCTAATTCTTCTTCATGTTTACGTAATTCATACTCATAAAGTCTTGTTCTTAACATCTGCATACATTTTTCTTTATTTTGAATTTGACTACGTTCGTTTTGACATTGAGCAACCAATCCAGTAGGTAAATGGGTAATTCTTACTGCACTGTCTGTTGTATTTACCCCTTGACCTCCGTGACCACCACTACGATAAATATCAACACGTAAATCATTTGGATTTAATTCTACATCTACTTCTTCAGCCTCTGGCATAACAAGTACAGTTGCGGTTGAAGTATGAACTCTACCTTGTGTTTCTGTTTCTGGTACACGTTGAACACGATGAGCACCACTTTCATATTTTAATTTTGAATAAACATTCTCACCCTTAACAATAAATTCGATTTGTGAATATCCTCCGGCTTCACTATCTACTGCATCAACAACTTCATACTTCCATCCCTCGTGTTCTGCATATTTCGTATACATACGAAATAAATCGCCAGCGAAAATATTTCCTTCATCTCCACCAGCAGCACCACGAATTTCAACAACAACATTCTTACCATCATTTGGATCTTTAGGTAATAAAATCACTTCTAATTCTTGTTCTAATTCTTTTAATCTTTGTTCTTGTTGTTGTAATTCTTCACGAGCAAACTCACCAATTTCTGGATCTTTCACCATCTCTTTGCTTTCTTCAATATCTGAAAGTAAAGATTTATATTCTTGATAAGCTTGATACGCTTCTCTAAGAGATGCTTGTTCTTTATTTAATTCTAAAGTTTTTTTAATATCTGTGGTTACTTCTGGATTCATTAAATCCGCATTAATTTCTAAATAACGTGTTTCAATCGCCTGTAAACGTTCTAACATAGTAACTCCTCCTCTTTAAGTTTATAGAAATACCACAAAAATTATACTATAAATCCTTGTTTTAAGCAATTCTAAGATTTAAGTAATTATTTTTTTAAGAATTTTTTTGGTTTCTCAGATTCTACTTTCGTAGTCCCTTCAAGAAATCTCTTTAAACTCTTCATTTCTTCAATATTTTGTTTTTGAATAGTATCCCTTAACTGAATTTTTTCTACGCTACCAATATTTTTCTTAAATGAATCATTTTTTGATATTAAATTATATTCTTTTATTTTTTCCAAAATATATTCTTTATTAAGTATTAATTCTTCATTATATTGGATTTGATGTCTATTATTTAAATAATCAAATGCCCATACACTTCTATCATATGTTGTAACATTTTTTACAAAAAGCCAAAGTAATGGCGAATAAATAAAAGGTGAAAATAAAATAAATTGAGGTATTAGAGTAATAGGTACATGTAATGAAAAAAAGATAACACAACATATAGAAAGAAACGAACTTACACCATAAACCCACATATTACATTTTGATTTTTTTCTTATTCCTAATAAATACAATACTTCTTGATAATTTTCTAACTTATTTTCATCGATTTTCTTTTGTTCCATATATAATTATCCTTTATAAATTATTTTTGTTTAGTTAAAGTTTTCTTGAATACTTTAGGTCTTTCACAAGTCTTTTGACAACTCATTGGCATAATTTCTATTTTTTCTGTTTCTAATTCTTCTATACAAGGTTCATAAACTTCTACCTTTTCTTTCCCACTCTTTTTTAATAACTGAACCATTTCACTTTCAGTTTCAGGCATCATCTCGCTTGTATAATCTATAAATTCCATTGGAATTGTATATCTTTCTTTTTTCAAGTCTTTATATTTTTTAACACATAAACAAAATCCACCTATATTAAGTAAAACAAACATAAATGGTAACACTTCAAAAGTACCCACAAAATATCCCATAGAAATAAAACAAGTAAAAAGACTAATGGAACTAAGCTGATCTATTCTATCCAATTTTTTATCTATTTTATACCACTCTTTAAAATGATTTATAATATCTTGTTCTCTATTCATTTGACACTCTCCTTTGGGTTTTATCATATCATAAACTAAATTAAATATCAAACGAAATAATTTTTCCATATTCTACCTATGAAATATCTACTCCTTTTTCTGAAATAAAAATAATTTTGAATAAATAACGAATTTTGACATTTCCTTAACAAAATTCATGAAAAATAATTTTAAAATACGACATAATAAGATATAATTATTATAGGTGATTCATATGGGTAAGAAAAGAAAAAAAAGTACTCAAAATATACACATGTCTGGGGATTTTATGGATGCTTTATCTAAGCGTGAGCAACGTCATTTAAATCAACAAAAATTTGAAAAACAACAACAGCTTGAACAACAGGAAAATCTTGCGTTCGATCGTATGTTAAAACAAAGACAAGAACTACAAGAAAAATTACAACAAGAGGAGTCTCATGCTAGAGTAAAAGTTCATAAAGTTAATTTAGACAAGAAAAGAAAACAAGAAAAATCAACAGGGACAAACCTTGTATTAATCTTTACAATGCTTTGTGCCTTTGGTTATTTAGGGTATAGTATTTATATTGCGCAAAATAAAGTTGATCATATTTATACGATATTAAACGCCTCTTTCATCACACTTACCGTTCTTTTATTTACTATTACTGGAATGATGAAAAAGGTAAGAAAACGTAAAGTAGGATATATTTTAACAAGTCTAGCTTTTATTGGAATGATTAGTTTAAATATTGGAACAACGTTAGAATTCTTTACTTTACCTACCCAACCTGTCGTTGTCGATTTAACCACGAAAACTGTAAATGAAGCTTTAAAATGGGCTAGTGAAAATAAGATTGAACTCGTTGAAGTTACAGAATTTAGCGACACTGTTGAAGAAAACAAGGTAATGAGTCAAAATATAGAACCGAACACCCTACTTAAGAATGTTAAGGTTATTGAAATTGTTAGTTCAAATGGTCCAAATCCTGAATCGAAAGTTGAATTACCAGATATGATTGGTTGGGATGTGGATAAGGTTGTAAAAGAAATTAAGCATCATAAATTAACGAATGTTCAAATTGATTTTGAATTTTCAACCATTGAACGTGATACTTTATTTGAACAAAGTAAAACTGGTAAAATTCATCGTAATGAGGAACTAAAATTAAAATTTTCGCTTGGAAATGAGGAAGACTTACTACCTGTTAAATTAATCGATTTACTAAAAAAAGAAGAATTTGATGCGACACTATGGTTAAAACGTAATGGCATCAAATACGAAACTAAATATGAATTTAGTGATACGATAAAAAAAGGATGTGTGATTTCAACAACACCAAAAAAAGGTACTCTTATTAATCAAAAAGAGCAACAAGTCATACTAACAATTTCTAAAGGGCAAAAAATTATCGTACCAGATTTAGAAAAAATGAGTTTAGATGACATTGTAGCATGGGCAATTAAAAATAATATCAATATTACTTATAATAGTGAATATAACAGTAAAGTTAAAAAAGGAAATATCATTCGTATTTCTCATAAAAAGGGTGACGTGATTGAAGAAAACACAACAATATATATTACAACGTCAAAAGGAACCCTTCGTATGATAGATTATAATGAAAATGATCTAACAAAAATTAGAACATTTGCAAATACTTATAAAGTTAATTTAGTAGAAAACGAAGAGTATTCTGATACTATAGAACAGGGAAAAATCATTCGTGTTTCCCATAAAAAAGGTGATATCCTTAATCAAGGAGATACAATTGAAGTTGTTATTTCTATGGGGACATCCATTGAAATTCCTGATTTTACTGGAATGAGATTATCTGATGCTCAAGCATTATGTAAATCTAAAAACTTAGATTGTACAGTTACTTATGTAAAATCAAACAAAAATAAAAATATTGTTGTAGGACAAAATAAACGTGCTGGTTCAGAAGTTATTAATGGTACGAATGTTCTGTTATCTGTAAGTAATGGCATTGCTCCAAGTACTGGTAGCAGCTCTAGTAACAATAGACCTTCAGGTGGTGGATCATCATCGAGTGGTGGAAATTCTGGAGGAAATACTACTCCAATATGCAATAAAACAACAATGTATATATTACCAAATTTCATTGATACGAATCCACAAAATACTTGTGCTAATATCAAAAATGGATATCCAGGATACAAGATTAATTGTGTTTACCAAAATTCTGATAACGGTGGAAAAGGACAAGTATTAAATGCTCAAGATTTAAAAGGAAAAGAGATTAACTCTTGTCAAAGTGTAACAGTTATAATTAAAAATAATTAAAAAAATACAGAAATTTAATCTGTATTTTTTTATTAAAACAAATCACTGTGTGAACCAGTTCGTAATATTAATAAAGTATCACCCTCAATACGGTATATTAACAACCAATCTGGAGTAATGTGACATTCTCTAGTTTTTTTATATTTTTTGTCATCATTTAATATATGGTCTTTATATACTCTAGGTAATTCTTCATTCGTTAATAGTTGTTCAATAACATTTTTTAATAAATCTAAATTATATCCTCTACGCATCATCCGTTTGTAATCACGTCTAAATTTTTTCTCATATTTTAGATTTTCAATCAATGATCTAGATCTTCGAACATTTCTTCGACACTATGAAAATTTTTACTTAAATTCTTATCTTTCGTAGAATTTTTGATTGCTTTCATCGTGCGACGATTTGGTTTTTTGGTTACGGCAAATGGTAAAGACTGCTCACGAACAGATTGCTTCAAAAAAATATTAATTGCCATAGACATATTCATCCCCAATTCTTTAAATAATATTTCAGCTTGTTGTTTTAATTCGGAATCTGTACGTATAATAATATTACTTGTTTTTTCAGCCATAGTTTCACCTTTCTTTCTAATTAACTATATCATTTTGTATTAACGTTGTCAATACAAAATGAAAAATTATACATACTTATTTCCCTACTAATATATACTACAAAACTTTTCTATTTCCTTTTTTTGAAGAAAAAAATCTGCTTTCTAATAAAAAATTATCTCACTATTAAAAAAAACGTCCCTTTGTGGACGTTTTATTTAACTACTAATTCTATACGATTTCTTTTATTTTCATTTAATTTAAATGTATACATTTTATTGTTAATTTTCGCATTCGATTTACTTAGATCTTGGAATAATAAATCGCTTAATTCTCCGTAGTCTGATATGTTAGACTTCGTTGATAAATAGATCGCATATGTACCTGGCTCTAAATTAGATACATCGATTACTGCATCAAACCACGCTCTATCTTTTTGTTTTCCAAATTTATCGGCATTTACTAATGAAATTGGATAAATTGGTTTATCGATACTTCCTACATTAAATCTTTTTTGCTTGAATGTTTCAACGTTTTCAAAAATAATTTCACGACTCATTGTTGTATTCGTACGTCTCATATCCATTCCTACAGAGTAAGAAGCTGCGATAATATGTAGTTTATTATTTTCAAAACTTAATTGATCGAATAAAGAATATTGATTTACATCATACGAGGTTTGTTTTGTTCCTATCTTTTGTTCACGAATAATCATTTCCATTGGAATTTTTTCATTCAAATAATTATTGATGATTGTAACATATTTAAAACCTGCTTTATATTCTGTTATTTGTTCATTGAATAAAATATTTTGTACATAAGATTTCGCATAATATTTATCAGTTCTGGTTCTAAAGTATACTGTATAATCTCCAGGTTCTACGGATTCTAAATCAATAGTATCTTCAAACCAGGCATACTTATATGTATATCCTCCAGAAGAAAGAATAGGAATTGTCATTTGTTTTTCATCTAACATACGACTTAATACCTGTGTATACTCTTTTCCAGTCTCCTGATTTTTTAGTATAAATTCATACATTAATGGTGTAGTAAGATCATTATTTACACCCTTAAGAATGTGATATCCTTTTATTTTTAATTTACCATTTACTTCCTTTAAATAGTCTAAATAGAATTCACCATCTTTTTTGGTTAGGACATCCTCTACAGTTCCCTTTTTCCAAATCGCTTCATAAGAAGTTTCTTTGGTTGCTTCTGTAAGTTTTGGTGTCCATCCCATGAATATATATCCATCCTTAATTGGACTTTCTACTTTAGGAATACTACCTTTCGCTGTAGAGACAACAAGTGTATCTTTTTTATTCGTAAATTGACCACCATCGGCATTAAATGTCACATCATAAAATACTGTTTTTTCCCAAACGGCTGTATAAGTTGTATTCTTCGTCGCTGTTTCAATCGTTGGTGTCCATCCTTTAAAAATATAACCTTCTCTAGTTGGTTCATCAACAACAGGTTTTACTGAATAATTTGCTTTTACTGTACGTGAAGTTGCCTTATCACTAAAGACACCACCATTCGCATTAAAGGTAATATCATACGTTTTTACTTTCCATTTTGCTGTATAGGTTTTATTTGAAGTTGCCGGAACAATCGTTTCATTCCATCCAACAAAGTCATATCCCGTTCTCGTTGGATTTTCAACTTGTGGAAGAGTGCCACTAGCAACCGTTACATTCTTACTTCCGGCGTTTCCTGTAAATACACCACCATTTGCATTAAATGTAATTGTGTAATTTTTATTTAGGGTCGCTACCCCATTTTTTAAAATAACATCTAGTGAACTTGAATGAATATAAGCGTAATTATGATCATAGTTATATTCTCCAACATCTTGAATAAACGCTGTTCGATTACTATTTAAAACAGGATCTGCTTGAATCTTATACCATTTATTACTTCCATTTACTGTAGTACCAGTAACTTCCCCTAAAATAACAACCGAATAATCAGTATTATTTCCAGTGTTATAAATAACGTTACTTGATGTATTTGGTTCTTTATAAATGTTATATACATTATGATTTGTCTTAATACCTAAGGTGTAAGCTCCATAATCTTGAAATCCATAACGTTTATCAAATCCATAATAATAAGTTACTGCTTTTTCTGCCCAATAAGGATCTGAGGCATATTTAATATTAAATCCACTAGCCTTACTTCCAAGGTGTCCTCCTTGATAACGACTTAAGTAATCTTTAGGATCCATATAATCAATCGAAACAAAATATTTGGCATGAGCTAAAATACTATTAGACACAGAATCATACCCACTAGCACTAGCTCCTGGAGCTGAATCATAAGCAGCATGTCCAAAAATATTATTGGTACGTGCGGCAATATCACTTTGTCCATGATCACTTTCATTTACCGCAACACTAAACATTAATAAAGCATTGGCCCCATACGCATTTTGATAATTAATAAAGGAATTTTGTTCTCCGTAAAGTTGAGATTCGTAAGGTTGTTTATTATTTCTATCTACAATTTTTCTCGTATAACCTTTACTTTTTATATAGTTCTCAATATCGGCAGCAGTATAATTTGTTTTCGTACGATGTGATAAGAATTGATAGTAACTATAAAATGGTCTTCCAGCATTTACTGCATGACTATAGTTTCCAGCAACATAGTCATCAATCATTGTCTTATATCCAGAAAGTGATGCTGGATAAAAATAATGCCCATCATAACTTAAATAATAAGTTCCGTTCGATAACCCTACGGTATTTTTTCCTAAGGTAGTTCTTCCATAAATAGAAGTATAAACATCGAGGGAAATCATATGAACAATGGCCCCATCTTCTACTTTATAAAAGGATGTATAATATTTATCATAATCTGATTGTGTTTCCATATTTACGAGTTGAACTTCGTCTTTAGAAACATAACCAACAACCCCAGCCATTTTAAATTTTATTTTATCGCCTGAAGTTCCTAGGTAAGCTGCTTCTGCACCATAATGTCCATTGGTATAACCCGCTTTCCCTGTTGCAACTTCTGTAAAATTGGTATTTAAACTTGCATCTTTGGTCTTAAAATTAACCAGTTTATATCCCCCATTTGGTGCTGCATCTACATATTCTGAAATCAAAGGGAGACTCATAAAACACAAAAAAAGAAAACATATAATATATTTTTTGAATATCTTTTTCATCTTATTCCCCTCTATTCTACATAATTCTACACTATAATTATATCAAAAAGTCTTAGGGACAACAAGATTTTTTCATTTATTTTATCTAGACTTCACAGGATTAGACATAAAAAAAGAGAACCGTAAACGCTACGAGTTCTCCTACTCGATTAAGAACTTTTCTTAATCTATCATATTCTATGCATAAATCTGTAAAATGTTACATTAAAATACGAATCAATTGTTCGACATTTTGTACAACGGGTTTCGTTATGTCTAAACTATTTTCTGTCACAGTACACCCAATAAATTCATTTAACATTTCTGTATCATTTTCATCATCACCAATAGTATAAACAAGAATAGGATCCAACTTTTCTACCGCAATCAATCTTTTTATACCTGTGGCTTTATTGACCTTACGGTCTGTAATATTAATGTAATGTTCACTTAAATAACCATGAACATGGGGATATCTTTTTTGAATATAGTCTAAGGCATACTGTGCCATATCATGTTTTGTGGCATCATAATTTGCATAAATTGAATTTACTTTGCGTGTATCTAAACTAGCTCCAGTTAAAACATTAATATGAGAAAAACATTCATTTACTTTTAAAATATCGCAAATTCCATCAATGACTTTAGGATCAATATCATCTCTACAAATTTCATTAAAATAAGCATCATATACAATAGACCCATCAGAACATATCAAATAATTAAATTTTAAACGTTGATCTAAGTCTTTTAACAAATTATTTAGTGTTCTACCTGTATTAATTACAAAAAGGTTCCCCGCTTCTACAAAACGATTCACCGCTTCAATATTCTTTTCATAATCGCCTGTATATAGCGTTCCATCAAAGTCACTAACCAACATCTTCATAAACATCAACCCTTTTATCTTATCTTTACTATATCAAAATTTATTTATTTTTTCAATAACCATTCTATGTCTTTTATTGTAAAATCATTCTCTTTTTCAAGTTCACGATGTAATCGTTTTTTCGATATATGGTGAATTAAGCGTTTATGTTTCGTGATTGCTTGTGTTAATTCTTCATCTAAGGTGAAGTCTAATTTTTTTTGAAAGCGAAGCGCACGGATGATACGAAGGGGATCTTCTTTCATACTAGTATTAGGGTCTTTGATTGTTCGAAGGATTCCTTTTTTTAGATCATCTAGGCCACCTACAACATCAATGATATGACCATTTTTATCCATATAAAGGGCATTGATGGTAAAGTCTCTACGAAGTGCATCTTCTTCTAAACTAGAAGTATAAACAACTTTAGGAAAACGACTGTTCTCTGGATAGCTATCTTTTCTAAAGGTAGTTACTTGAATATCACCAATATTGACGTTTCCAAAACGTGCTTCCCCACTTAATTTTCCTTGTTTAAAAATATGTTGTATCTCTTCTGGCGTTGCATCCGTTGCAACATCAATATCTGTATTCTCTAACCCCAAACAATAATCTCTTACATAACCACCTACGATATAGGCCTGATATCCATGGGCTTCTAAGACTTCTAAAATCTCTTTTACTTCCTGTTTCATCTCGACACCTCTTCTAAGAAAAAAAGACCTAAGGTCTTTTCTTACATATTAGTTTAAAGCTTCTTTTAATTTAGAACCAGCTTTAATTGTTGCTGCTACGCGTGCAGGAATTTGAACAGGTTCACCAGTTTTTGGGTTACGTCCCATTTTAGCTTCTTTATTTTTAGCTGTAAAAGTACAGAATCCAGTTAATGTTACTTTACCTTCTTCTTTTAATCCTTTCACAACTCCATTCATCATTGCTTCTAAAGCACGTGATGCATCTGCTTTTGTTAATCCTGTTTCTTCAGCAATATAATTTACTAAATCTGTTTTACTCATAATAAGTACCTCCCTATGTTAAGCTATCTTGCTTACAATCTAAGAATACCATGTTTTTAAAGGGAAATCAACACTTTTTTGAATAATTCATTGTTTTTTTAAATTTTATTACCTCTATAATTCATAAAATAAGTCTTTTGTTCAAAATAAAACCATCCGAAGATGGTTATAAAACAATCGCAAATAAATTTCCAGAACCCTTATTAACTAATTTAGAAAGTGTTTGTTGTAGTTTGTAGCGTGCATTTTCTGGAAGAAGAGAAAGTTTTGCTTGAATTCCCTCTTGTACAATCACATCTAAACTACGACCAAAGATTTCACTTTTCCAAATGTTTTCCGCATCTGTTTCACTATCTTTCATAAGATAGTTAATTAGTTCTTTACTCTGAAGCTCTGAGCCAATAATTGGTTCAAATGTTGATTCAACATCTACACGAATCATATGAATACTAGGGGCTACTGCTTTTAATTTGATACCATAGCGACTACCTTGTTTAATAATTTCTGGCGTATCTAGTTTCATATCAGATAACGTTGGGGTTGCAACACCATATCCTGTTTGTTTTACCATTTTTAAGGCACCCTTAATTTGATCATATTCTTGTTTTGCGATTTTTAATTCTTGGAAGAGTGTTAAAACCTCTGCTCGATTATTAATATCAACATCAATAATTTCTTTTAACACCTGGTCATATAAAGCATCTGGAGCATCTAGTGTTACAGTTACAATTCCTGTTGAGGTATCCACCTTAGTTAAACTTGATTTTTCAATATATTCCGAAGTTCCAAAGTGATCCATAATATGATCAATATCTCTTAATTTATCAATTTCGATCACACTTTCACGAATACTTTCCATATAATTTTTCTTTAACCAATGATTATGATTTAAACAAGCAATCCAATTTGGCATATTTACTTCAACTTCAACTACAGGGAATTCATAAAGAGCTTCTCTTAATACACTATAAATATCACGTTCTGTCATATTTTCAACACTCATTGGTAAAACTGGAACCTCATAAGTATCTTTTAGCTTTTCTGCTAAACGTTCTGTTTCAGGTAACATTGGGTGACTTGAATTAAGTACAACAATAAACGGTTTTCCTAATTCTTTTAGCTCTGTAATCACACGTTCTTCTGCCTCTATATAATCATTACGATTTAATTCACCAAAAGATCCATCTGTTGTAATAACAACTCCAATCGAAGAGTGATCTTTAATTACCTTTTCTGTTCCAACTTCCGCAGCCTCTACAAAAGGAATTTGTTCATCATACCATGGTGTTTTCACCATACGTGGGCCATTTTCATCTTCATATCCCTTCGCATTTGGTATCACATATCCAACACAATCTACAAGGCGAATATTGGCTGTAAAATCATCAATTTGAATTTCTGCAGCCTGACTTGGAACAAATTTTGGTTCCGTTGTCATGATCGTTTTTCCCTGAGCAGATTGTGGTATTTCATCTAAAGCTCTTTTTCGTTCATACTCATCTTGAATATTTGGTACTACTAAATTTTCAATTACTTTCTTAATAAATGTTGACTTCCCTGTACGAACCGCTCCTACAACACCTAAATAAAGATCTCCACCAGTTCGTTCAGTAATACTTTTAATAATATCTATCTTTTCCATTTAATCCCTACTTTCTTATTCATTTCACTATATGAATAAAAATTCATGATTATGAACACAAAAAAAGAAAATCATCGGATTTTCTTTTACTATGATACTTTTTGAAACACTTTTTCTTTTTCAAGTGAATGCCTGACACAATTTGATCCTTCGATCATCAATCCACATAAAAATAACAGATTCTTTTCTTCTTGTTGTTCATCCATAAAATAGTCAAAAACATTTTGGACGAACGTTTTTTCTTTATCCTCTTGTTCATCATTCATAAAGTAACGTTTCCCAGCATCCATCATAGGACTTTCTTCTAATACATCAAAAGAAGTTAGATCGTATTGATTAAAATAACCCGCAAGAAAATACATATCTTTAAAGCAGTTGTGAATCTTTTCACTCTGGAAATAATTGATTAAAAAGTTTGATACTTCTTCTAAAGTATCAAATATTGGGGAATAGTTTCCCAATACATAGTTTAAACGTCCCTGATATAAAGAAGGATTTTCGTATTCTTCATACGTTTGAACAATCGTTTCTTTTAATTCATTTTTATTGAAAGGTATCTTCTGACACTCTAAATAGTCTTTCACAAAAGCATAAATTTCCACACAATAAGAAATGTTTTGACCATATAGATCTTTATTTTTCGTAAAAGCATAATCTGAAAGCTGTTCTTCAAAATAAAGCGCATCAGACAAAAGTGTTTGTTGATACATATCATACTGATTATCGCATAAAGAATTACTATAAGATAAAATGACTTGATATTCTTTAGGACTTATCCTTTCTTTATAAGGTTCAATAAATTGTTTCATTTTTTCTTTCCACTCATCCAGTGAAAATACATCAAATACATTTATATTCATTGAACGATTTTTATCATATACCATGCACATCGCTTCACTAAAGTTTTCAAAATCCATATGAGGTGATTTTTGATAAACCAAAACAATAAATTGAAAAGTCTCTTGCTCATTGAATTGAAAACGTGGAAGAAAAGAAAGATATAAATTCCATAATTCGCTACTTACTTTATCATCTAGTTCACAAACAATTCGCATTTTTTCTTTAAATTCATAGTTTGTCATATGCTCACATCTTTCTAATTTAAATACTCTTTGACTAATGTCTTCGTTGGTTGTAGCCCTTTTTTATAGGTTCCATAAATAATTCCTTTAATAAAATCCACTTCTTTTTTTGGTTGCATAGCATCATGGGTATAATCACTAAGGCTTTCAGCAATCGTCCATATAATATTCATGTCCTCTGGGTCTATACTATAATCCATTCCCGCTTGTATTACTTCATTTAATTCAAAATCTTCTTCATACTGATAATCCTCTAGAGCCTCCACAATCATCCCGTAAATAAAGTAAACATCTTGTACAGGATCTCCTACAACAATTCGTTCAATAGCTCTAGATAACTCATGAATAGAAGAAGAAGTATATCTTGCACATAAGAAACCAAGAGTTAAATTAAAACGATGACTATAGTCTAGTAATTTTCCGTCTTTAAGTAAGATTGTTGTATAAGAATTTGATAACGCCTGTAAAATATCCCTTTTTGTAATATTCCAAGTGGTGTCTTTCATAATAAGATATAATTTCTCATAAATTTCATCGATCATTTTGATTTCTGCATTCATTTCCTCTCTTGTTTTACAAACAGATTGCACTAAAAGATCAATTTCATCAAAAATATCTTGTTCAATTTGTGGATTAGAATAAATTGTATGATAATTTTGAACCAGATCATAAAGATAAGATTCGACTTGTTTATTTTTATATCTACCATTTAAAAAATTTGATTGCTTGTAACATTCAATCATTACTTGTGCGATTTCTTCTAGCCCCTCAAAAGATAAAGTTGAAAACATATTCATTTGTGTTTCACTATAAAGACTTGCGACAACTAGATTACGTCTTTCTTCATAAGAAACATTTCCATTTAATATTTCATAAGAAGTGATAATTTTTTGTTTCACTATCGCATCACAGTTTTGTAAGTCCAATGTTATGGTTGGATTAGACATCAATTCTTGATATATTTTTTTAGCTACTTCTATTTCAGTATCTATATTTTTATATACAAGTTCATAAATTTTTTCATACCATGTTGTATCTTCTTGGATGTCTTCTTCTAAGAGTTCTTCTTTTAGAAGAAGTTGATATGCTTGATATAATAAGCCTGCTTGAAAATCAGATGTCACTTGTTTTATGGATAAATCTTGCCATGCATCATTGACGTTTTCAGCAATAACTAAAAGTTTATCTATTTCTTCGTAATCTTTAAAATAAGTTGCCCCTTTCATAAAATCAGATGACGAACTTTTAAAATAATCACTATTTGTCCAATCTAAACATTCTAACACACCATAACAAAAATATTTATTTTGAATCATTGTATATTCTTTATTTTTATATATTTTTTCAAAATAACAAATCGCTTCTTCATAAGAAGAGATATTCTTCATTTGACAAAGTCCAAATGCTAGAGAAAAACGGTTCTCATACGTTATATTAAATTGATTATCATAAGCATGTAAGATCGCATTTTTTATAACATACTTAGGAACATCACTCAATCGCTTACTGAGTTCATCGTACATTTTCATCCAAAGATCTATATAGTTTTGTCTTTCCTCGCTTGTTAATGATTGTGTTATCGTATATGAAAGTTCATTTTCATATACCTGTTTGATTTGATCTTCTTCCATATAGTTACTTCTTCTTCTCGAGAATATTTTATCAATATACGTTTGAAGACAGTCAAAAAAGAGAACTTCATGATTGGAAGAAATTTGAAAAATGGAAAGAATAGATTCTACTTCTGCTTTTGTTTTTTTTATGGCTTGATCATCAAAATAAGTGAGTGGATAAAAATAAATTTCTTTATAAATAACCATCATATGATCTAAAATTTCCATATAAATATCTGTATTTGAATCCATTAAATAGGGATAAGCATGAATCATCTGTTCTAATAATATTTCATTATATTCATATAAATTTTCTTCAGTTGTTCTAAGTTTTTCTTGATAAATTTCCCATAACTTTATTGTATGATCTAAAGAAATATCAACAAAATGCCTAGATATAGTGTTTACAAATTCAGTATAAATCATGAGTTTTACCTCTTTCTAATATCATCTATTGTAAGCATTCCATATTAAAAAGTCAACAAAAAAAAGATTTAAACAAATTTATCTAAATCTTTTGGAATTTGATCATTGACTACCGCTGAAATAATTTTATCTTCTTTTTCTTTACTAACTTCTCTTCCTGTTACATTGCCAAGTTCACGAATAATTTCACGTAAGGTACCCTCATTTTTCATATCACTCTGTTGAAGTTTTTTTGCTAAATCTAAAATGGTTTCCTTTCCAACACTCGTTTTATTCTCTACTTTCTTAAAAAAACTATCTGAAAAATTCATACTTTCACCTCTGTTTTATTGTATGACAAATGTCTAAAGTGGTGCGTGTTCTTTTTTATTTAAATAAATTAAGTGTATAAGTAACTTTATCCATATTTAACACGTTTTTCGACATTTATGTAAAGAAAAAGTAAGTGAAACACTTACTTAAAAATCCATCCATTTGGAATTAAACGTTCACCAGTAACACTAATAGCACATGGTTTATTAATGATTTTTCCATTTTCTACTAAGCTACTAGAAGCTCCACCATCTAAGTTTACTGCATTATATGCTTTGTATTTTAAGAGTAGTTCAGTTAAGGTAGGCATATTAATTCCAATACTATATCCTGGTTGTCTTCCATCGATAACGACGAAAAGAACAATACCATCTTTTCTCTGTGCAAGAACAGTTCTAGGGGCACTTCCCCAACCACCATTTCCTTTTATAATTGATGGTGTCCCATTAACAATGAGGAATGGTCCGAATTCTACAGCATCTCGCATACCAGAAGCTACAGCCTCTTCTGGAGTAGTGTGTGTTAAAACAAGGACATGATCTTTATTAAATCCAACAATTCCACCACTATATCCTGTAGCTTTTCCACGCCATACAATTTGTCCATCTTTAATAATAGTTCCTGTAGGTTGTCCACCATTTCCGCGTTCATTAATATCAATGAATCCACTAGCATTGATCGCTAACTTAGCCTCTGCATCTTTGGCCATGGTTTGAAGAAACTCTCCCGTTTGACCAAATTTTGGTGATAACAATAAAGATATTCTTGATGGATCATAAATAACTCCAATAAATCCTTTGTATCCTGATCCACTAATTGGAACAATTTTATAATCTTTATGATCTGGATCTCTTTTTAAAATTTGTTCTTCATAAATAGAATCATAGGTATTCTTTTCTTCTACTTGACCAATGGTAATTTCATTCGCATTGGTATCTTCGCCAGATTCTTTCACATAATTATTGTTTAATATTTCTTTAATTTGGCGTTCTGTATATAATGTATGCGCCAAATATTTATGTGATTTTGTTGTCATTGCAGTTGTGACTAAAAGATTTCTAAGATATCCCCATGGGCCATAACTTAGGAAAAATCCTGTGAGTGCGAATACATCCATTATTAGGAGAAAAAACGCTAATTTGGTATATTTTTTTGTTTTTTTCATTATTCTGCACCCCCTAAAATAAGCGGATTCGTTTTGGTTCCAACCCCTGAAGTAATTTTTAAATCACCACGTAAATATACTGCTGGACGTATTGCTAGTTCCGTTGTATTTAATTCTGAATAAATAAATCCATCTTGATTTACGGTAATTACAGTTTGTTCATAATCATTAGAACTTGTTAAAGTCGCATACCCACGAACATCATGTAAGAACAATTCACCCATATGTAGAAGTCCTACTGGAGCTGTAACACTCGCGTCATAAACCTTTTTATAATCAAAGCCGGTCGAAGTATTATAAGAACCAGTATACCATTCTCCATCAACTAACCACTCTGTATTTAATGTAGAATAATACGTATGATTTAAATAATAACCAATATTATTCCAACTTTCTAAATCAAATTTATTTGTATTTGGACTATAAGCCTTTAAAAGGTTTGTATCACCATTTTTTACAGTATCTTCTAAAACGATTTTTACTTTATCTGAAGATACATCAACAATACGCCATAAAGCATCTTGATACGTCACATAAAGTCCTGCATGTGTTGTATGTAAAGTTAAATACTGAATATCCTCTAAACGATATGGATCGTCAATGGTTCCATTTCCACCTTTTACTGCAGTATTGCCATGGATTGTAATCACAGGACGAACCCCATAACTATAATAATTATCCCCAGAAGACGATAAATTATTAAAGCCACCCTTATCAAAGACATACCATACTTTTCCATCTTTACTTCCATTGCTTGTCCAAAAATAAGTTCCGGTATTTAAATAACTCTTTGTTCCACCTGCTTTTAAATAATCACTCGTCGATAATAAACCAATGGAATGTTTTTTCGTTGTTTTCTCACATCCCTCTTTTGGTTTTGATAAAGTATCTAAACAGGTTATATTAGATACTAAAAAGTTTTTAGGATTACTTAAATGATTATAAAAGTATCCACTATGATCTACACCCTCTTTTGGATTTAACCAGGTATCAATATAAGAGTTTTCAAACGTATTGGTATCTTTTCCCCATACAAGAGAAGTCACATTTTCTTCCGTAATTAAACTAATAGAACCATCTTCATTCACTGTTAAAACACGCCATAACATTCCTGAATAGTACACATAGTTTTTAACATCTTTTCCAATAAAACGATACCCTTCCCCATCTGGATATAAGCCATCCCCAGCATACACAATATTTTCTTCTTTCGTAAGAATCGTTTTTAAATCTTTTATTTCCGCATTTGGATGGTTTTCTAGATCATAGTAATAGATCAAACGATAACCATAATAACCACACAAAAACAATAAAAAGACCACATTAAAAATAATTAATCCACGATAAATCTGTTGTATCACACTTTTTTTTATTCTTCTTTTCTTTTCCATTTTTTCTACCTCTTTAAAAACGTCTATTACTATTTTACACTATCCTTTTTTCATTGTAAAGTTCAGATTAAAAGATTCATCCTGAAATGCTTAATGATTATAATGTTTTAATAAAAATCATGAAAACATATCTTGCATACTTAGCTTGTAATTATATATATTATAAGCAATCTAGGTAAATGTACTTCAAATTGCATTAATTCACAATCACTATGTATTTTTCCCTGTAGCTCTATCTCTATCCGTAAATTACTTGATTATCTAAAAAAGCATATAAAACTATAATAAATGTTTATATGCTTCTATAAAATATAATTTATCTTTTTTTTGTGAAATCACTTAATTTTTTTAGCTGAAGACAAAATTGTTTAGAAGATGGATTATAAAAAGTAGTTTCTACATCTTGTTCTTTATCCTCACTCCAATCTTTAGGGCCAACAAAATAACTCAAGCCATAATCAATAGATTGCTTAGGATCATTTATAACGGAAAGATCAGGTACAACTATATTTTCTTTTCTGCCAATTTTAATACCGTAACTCATAACGCTTCCTCCTATTAATGCTAATTATATCATATGTTATGCATCTGTTTCAAAAAAAGAATATAAATCTCAAAATTTATATTCAACATCCACCGCAGCAGATAAATCCATATTTATATAAGCAACAAATGGTTTCTCTTCCCCAGGCTCCAATGTACCTGAAAGAAATCCAGGAACCACAGTAAGTACTTTCCCTCTGTTATTTTTAATAGTTACTTCAATCACCTCTACTGTGATTGGTTTTTTTGTAGTATTTTTAACCATAGAAACAAAGGTAGACATATCTTCTACATAACTAATTGATGTCTTCGTAAAGGACAAGCCATTAACCTTTTTATTGGGTAATTTTCCAGAATCTTGAAGAGCTGTTTTTTCTTTTTCATCCTCTTTTATGGGTGTAGAATTTCTTTTTTGGTCACAACCACAACCTGTTACTAAAAAAAGACAACAGATGAAACATGCAAAAGCAAATTTTTTCATATAGACCTCCTATGATTCATTATACGAAAGAAAAACATCTTTTTCAAGATGTTTTTTTATTGATACCTTGCGTCTAAAACATATTTTCGGTTTGTTAAAGAGGCTGTACCAGTGGCTGAAGCTTTCATTGTCAGTGTTAAACCAGTTTCACTACCTGCTGCAGTTGTTGTTGAATTCGTATTTGTTCCATTACTTACAACTGTCACGGTTGGTGTAGTTCTCATAGGAACATCAAAAGCAATGGTATCTACACGCTGTTGATTTGCTGCCGTCGCATGAAAAGAGGCACTATAATTTACTTTTCTATAATAACGCTCACAATCTAAAAATTCATCAGTATAAAGTTTAGTAGTATAAGGAGTTGCTACTTCACCTTCTTCTACTTTTACCCATTCAAAACTAATAGAACTATCAGCAGAAGCTAAAACAGTCAATTTTAAATTACCATCAGGAAGGGTATCAGGTAACTTCGTTGTAACAGTGGTAATACCAGGTTCGTTAATGCGAGTTATACTATAGCTTTTCTCAGCATAAACTCCACCAATTGTTGGAGAATCTGCAAGACGTATATTGACATTTCCAGATACCGCGGTTACTTTTATAGAAAATGTCACCGTTTTTCCCGCTAAATTATTTTCTATAGGAGTGTTTAAAGCTGTAAAATAGAAATCTTTATTAGTTAGTTTCATAATTTTATTATTAAGAACTGCTGATCCACTGGTTCCGTTGGTTGTATCGTTATTATGACGATATAAATACCACATATCAACGGTATAACCTGATGCACTAGTCCATGAAGTTTTTCCATCTTGATTCACTTGAAAATTACTATTGATTAATAAATTATTATTGTGAGTTACCGAACGTAATTTTTCATTCTCTGTTTTTAATGCATTTACTTGATTTTCTAAATTAGTTAAACGCTCATCTACCGTGGTTGTCCCTTCCGTTGGATTTACTGGAATATAACTTAAACTAAATTCGTTATTTTTACTACTAGTTTCAGAACAATTGCTTGTAACTGTAATTGTAAATTTTTGTTCCTGGGATGGTGTTAATTTATCACCCACTTTAAGCCCATCAATAGACATTTGAATACAACTAGGATTCGAATTGTTACTTTCATTTAATAAATTAATGGTTGATAAAATGACCTCGGAACTTCCCATATTTACAACAATACCTTCATAAATTGCTGAACCCGTATCTGTAAATTTTACAGGAATAATTCCTTTAATATTTCCCTCAATATTTGGTGTATCTGGGGTACCACCTGTAATATTTTTTAAGGTAATACTTTTAATTCGAACAAGTGCACTTGTACTCACTCTAGAATTACCTTCAATTTGTAAAGGATTATCCATCACAGAGTATCCAATCATAATTGATACTAATAAAACAAACACAGTAATAATTGTTACGTGCTGTGTTGGGGTCATCTTTTTTAACTTTCTTCTAATTGTCATCATCCAATTTTTCATATGCTCACCCACTTTTTATCATAATGAGTATAATTGACCTATTTTATACTTTCAAAATTATTATACAAAAAAAGGGTGAATTTGTCAAACGCTAACACCCCCCCCGGATTTTCATTTTGTTTAAAATTATTGATAATTCGCTTATAGCAAACAAAAAAAGACTTTTGCAATATAACTTTTGTTATATCGTAAAAGTCCTTTAAATAAACATTTTTTGATGAGTTTCTAAACGTAATTTATCTGCGATTGTCACAATAAATTCTGAATTCGTTGGCTTGGCTTTATCAATATCAACACTACATCCAAATATTTCTTCCATTAAGCTCCAATTTCCACGATTCCAGCTTACTTCAATCGCATGACGAATTGCACGCTCTACACGAGATACTGTTGTTTCAAATTTTTTGGCAAGTTCTGGATATAATTCTTTTGTAATCCCACCAATCGTTTCTGGCCTTTCATATAAAATACTAATTGCCTCTCTAATATACTGATATCCTTTAATATGTGATGGAATTCCTAATTCATGAAGTACTTTCGTGATTGATATTTGTAAATTTGAATGATATAAGTCAATACTTTTATGTTTTTCGTAAGTATTTGTAATAGCTAAAATACGATCCTCTAAATCTTCCAATTCAAATGGTTTTAAGATAAAATAAGTTGCCCCATATTCAGAAACTTCGCGAATAACTTCTGGTGAATTATAACTAGTTTCGACAATCGTCTTTCGCATAAGCCCTCGTTTTTTCATCTCTTTTAATACATACATTCCATCCTTATTTGGCATAATTAAATCTAACAATAAGACATCAAATTGATCATATTTGCTTTCTATAAAATCAATTCCTTCTTCACCATCATGAGCTTCGAAACAAACCTCAATCTGTGCATGATTTTTAAAATATTCCTTTACCATTCCTATTAAATTTATGTTGTCATCAACCATAAGAACTTTAATTTTTTTCATATTACCTCTCCCTCTATTCTTTGATACTGCCTTACGTATTTTTATTATACTATTCCTTGTTTTGTTTTTCTATAGCGAAAATCATCTAGTTTTGTCGAAAGAAAAAGGTAGTGTTTTCTTGCCTTATATTTTAATGTGTAACTGTTCTGCGATTGTTACGATAAATTCAGAATTCGTTGGTTTAGCACGATCAATATCGACACTACAACCAAAAATTTCTTCCATTAATCCTAAATTTCCACGCGTCCATCCAACTTCTACCGCATGTCTGATTGCTCTTTCTACTCTAGATGCGGTTGTTTTAAACGTTGCTGCTACTTCTGGATACAATTCTTTTGTAATTCCACCAATCATATTAGGTTTTTCATAAACCAATTTAATGGCTTCTCTAATATATTGATATCCTTTAATATGAGATGGAATACCTAAATCATGAAGAATTTTGGTAATTGTTGTTTGTAAATGATGTTCATCAATGGTAGAACTTACAAAGCTTTCATCACGATTCATTAAAGTCAAAATACGTTCTTCTAAATCTTTTAAATTAAATGGCTTCAAAATAAAATAATTAGCACCTAATCTTGATACTTCATTAATAATCTCTGGTGTATTGTAACTTGTTTCTACAATCACCTTTTTCTTTAACTGTGTTTTACGCAATTCTTTTAATACGTAAATACCATCTTTCCGGGGCATGACTAAATCTAATAATATCAAATCAATATCACGTGCATTTTCTTTTAGTTTTTCCATTCCTGCTAGACCATCGTGTTCTTCAGCTACAATTTTTATTTGTTCGTGATTTTTAAAATACTCTTTTACGACATCAATAAGATGAATATTATCATCTATCATCATTACTTTTATTTGTTCCATAATTATTCCTTTCTTATTCTTTTATTGTTCATTCAAGACCAATGAAAAAGAAGTTACTCTTTTACAGCAACTTCTATAATTTTTGATATTTCTTTTGGATTTAAAGAGGCCCCGCCAACTAGAAATCCTGCACATTCCTCAATGGTAGATAGGGATTTGATATTTTTATGATTCACACTACCACCATAAAGTACACAAATATCTTCATATCTAAATTCTTTACTTACTTGTTTTTGTATAAACTGGATGGTTTTTTTAATATCACGATTCGTTGGAACCTGACCTGTTCCAATTGCCCAAATGGGTTCATAAGCGATATAAACATGTTGTAGGTCTGAGGTTGTTAACCCAGACAACCCTTTTGAGATCTGTTTTCTTAACACACGATCCGTTCTTAACATATCTCTTTGTTCCATCGTCTCACCAATGCATAAAATCACATTTAATTTATTTTTTAATGCGTTTTTAACCTTCCCGTTGATTAAATCATCGGTTTCATTTAAGTGAAGACGACATTCACTATGACCTATAATGGAAAGTACTGCACCTAAACTTTTTGCTTGCAAACTAGAGATTTGACCTGTATAAGCCCCGTAGTCTTCGTTAGCTATTTGTTGAATGCCAACAGAATAATCATATCCTAAAAAATAGGGAATGTAAAGAGCTGATGGACAAAAAACGACTCTTTTTGTATGAATATCACGAATTTTTTCGACATACTTTTTGACTTCAGAAAAAGTCATATTCATTTTTAAATTTGCTATAACAATCTTTTTACTTTCCATAAAACCCCTTCTTAATAACGCTTTTCGCACGACGGAAAAACGAAGAATCCATATCTTCTTCTTTTAATCGATCCCCTAACGCAATTTTATAAACATCTAGTACTTGCTCCGCAAAATATTTACTAGAGTGTTGATCTGCCGTAATACGAGCCTGAGTAGAAAGCCTTTTTAATGGTTCTGGTTTTTCTAACAAATTTAAAATATGACGTCGATACTCTCTTTTATTTTTAAATAGATATCCGTTTAAATCATCAACTACAACTGTACGGAAGGCATCATCGTCAAGACAGACTACTGGAACACTTGCAGCCATAGCCTCAATGACTGTAAGTCCTTGCGTTTCTGTACTAGAAGCTGTCGCAAAAACAGTAGCTAACTGATAATATTTTGGAATTTCCTCCCAAGGTACTTTCCCAGTAAAAATAACTTGATTTTCTAATTTTAATTTATGAACTAATTCATGAAAACTTTCAGCATCTGGACCATCGCCAATAATTAAAAGTTTTGCTTCTGGATGATTTTTAACAATACTATATTGTGCTTCAATTAAAACATCCACGGATTTTTCATCCCCTAAACGTCCCACAAAAAGAATGACAAAATCATTTTCTTTTAATCCTATTTTTTTACGTAATGCCTTAATTTCTTCTTTTTTATATTGCTCTTTATAAAAACGCTCGACTTCAATACCCGTTGGAATAATATGGACGTTACGGTCTACTTTATATTTTTGTTTAAATAAATCATACGTTTTTTTCGTTGGAACAATGAGTTCAGTAGCCGTTTTATCACAATAAAACTTTGTAAGGTATTCAACCACTTTTTTACTACTTTTATTAAAATATCCCTTCGTAATATAATGAACATAGTCTTCATACATAGTGTGATAGGTATGGACAAGTGGAATATCTAATTGACGAGCTAAAATACGGGCAAATGTACCTACCCCAAATTCTGTATGTGAATGAATGATATCTAAATTCCATTTTTTAATTTTATCAATTGCTCGAAGTGGATATACCCCGGTCAAACGATAGTCATAAATACCAATTGGAATTCCTGGAATACGAATGATTTTATCTTCATTTTCATATTTATATGACATATTTTCATTATTCACTGTGACAATAAAAACATCGTGTCCTGCAGCTTCTAATGAATGCTCCAACATGGCAATACTAGTAGATACGCCGTTAATATAAGGTGGATAAGTATCTGTAAATATTCCAATTCTCATGTTAATTCCCTCTTTCTTTCATATTTAACGCAAATGCACCTAAAAACATACCAAAATAATAAGTGACAAAACGCCATAATAACATCGATGCACGTAATTTACCACCACCGACAAAGTTACCAAAAAATTCGATATAACTATATTCAAGTCCACCAGTTCCTCCAGGGATTGGAACAAAAGCCCCAATTAACATCACATAGGCAGAAGAAGCAATACATACAAGTGGATGCACACTTGTATAATCTCCCATCGCATATAAGACAAAGAGTGGAACTAAATATAATAAGATTAAACCAAAAAAATTTAAAGCAATAGTTGATAAAAATAATTTTTTATTTTTTACTAAAGAAGCTCCACCCTTGTAAAAACGTCTAGTTGTATCCTCTACTTTCATCATGATTCGTTCTTTTTTTTCTGCATTAATAAAATGCATCTTATTAATTTTATTTAAGATAAAACGAATCATTCGATCATTAAATTTTTTTGCGAAAATAATCACAAATAACCCAAGGACAACAATAACATTAATCATAAATCCTAACAGTGTTAAATGTTTTAATAAAGCATTAGCTTTAAAAATATGAAAAAAGTAATTCAATCCAACTGCCAAAATACCAAGGAATACTAAAGCCATTTGATAAACAATAAAGTTTTGGACAATAATTGTTGTTCCATCAGCAAGTTCAATTCCATCTTTCTTTAAATAGTATACTTGAAAAGGTTGTCCACCTGTCGCAAAAGGCGTTACCGCATTAAAAAATTGAGTCATCAACAATAAACGATGAGATTTATGTAGGGTGTAATCCTTATGATATCTTTTTACCATATAATATATACTGTAACTTCGTAACCATAATGAACCTAAAAAAGCTAAAATGGCAATCATAAACCAAAACAAATTTAAAGTAATAATTTCATGAATGGTCGTGAAAAAATCATCTTTTAAAGAAAAATACAAAACCAGACATGTGACAACAATTAATAAAAGGGCATTGAAGACACTCTTTAAATTTATTTTTGCTTGTTTTTGCTCCATAGTTTCACCTACATTTCATCAATACACTCAATTCCTGGTAATTCTTTACCTTCTAATAATTCTAAAGAAGCTCCCCCACCTGTTGAAATATGTGTCATGGCTTCTCTATAACCAAAATGTATCACCGCAGAAGCTGTATCGCCTCCACCAATAATACTTATTTTTCCTTCCCCGCTTATTATATCACAAAGTGCTTTTGTACCACCAGCAAAAGCCGGAATCTCAAAGACACCAACAGGACCATTCCAAATAATAGTTTCACTTTCCTCTAAGTATTGTTTAAATAATTTAACTGTAGAAGTCCCTATATCTAGGCCCATCTCATCTTCTTTAATATCATTAATAAAACACATTCTAGAAGGAGTTTCTTCACTTACTTCAAGTCCTGTTACAACGTCAATAGGAAGGATTAATTTATCTTTATAATCTTCCAACATTTTTTTACAAAATGCTATATTTTCTTCATCCACAAGAGACTTTCCAACAGGAAGACCACTGGCTTTTAAAAACGTAAAAGCCATTCCACCACCAATCAAAATATGGTCTGCAAGATGTACTAAGTTTTCAATGACACCAATTTTATCACTGACTTTAGACCCACCTAAAATAACAGTTAATGGTCTTTTCGCATTTTCTAAGGCTCCACCCATAATCTTTAATTCTTTCTCAATTAAAAAGCCAACACCACTAGGTAAATGTTTCGCAATTCCTACATTTGATGCATGAGCACGATGTGCTGTTCCAAAAGCATCATTAATATAAAGATCCCCTAAAGAAGCCCAAAAAGCTCCTAATTCTGGATCATTTCCACTTTCTTTTTTTCCATCTAAATCTTCAAAACGTGTATTTTCAACCAGTAAAATGTCCCCATCTTTTAAAGAATCTACGGTTTCTTTTAATAGGCTCCCACTTGTTTCTTCACAAAAAATAATTTCTTGATTTAAATATTCACTCAAGCGAAGAGCAACAGGTTCTAAAGAATATTTTTGTTTATCTTCTGCTTTCTTAATACGTCCCAAATGAGACATTAAAATTAAGGTAGCCCCATGTTTTCTCGCATATTCAATCGTTTCTAAACTGGCCTTAATGCGGTGATCATCCGTAATGACACCATCATCCATAGGAACATTAAAGTCACAACGAATAATTACTTTTTTTTTGTTTAAGTCAAAATCTCGAATCGTTTTTTTCATAAATTCTCCTTTATCTTCAGTATCTAACTTTTATTATACTATAATCTCAAATTTTCAACAACTATATTTTAAGATGTGACATTTTTGTAAGAAAAAAACACGAAATTCATATGCAGAAAGCACAGTATTTCATGTTTTTATTTTTTTAAATTTAGTTATCAGATTTGATATGGACTATTTGGAGTACCATTACCTCCAGTAATGGTAGTACTAGATGAAATCATGATAACTGGACGAACCCCTAACATAGTTGATAATCCATTGGTAAAACCATAACCTTCATCATTTACATACCACGAATTAGCTGGCTGATAAAATGGCGAAGTCATAAAAGGATTATTTTGTGTCGAAGTCCAGTAGCTTACTGCATTATTAATATCATTAGCCACTGTATGATTTTTTGATAAAATAGTTTCACTTTGACCTGATAACATTTCTCCTACTCTTATTAATCCTACACGTCCTTCATAAGGATTTTCTGTACTTGATAAGTTTTCTTTATAATCATAAACCCCACTAAATTTTCCAAAGTAAGATCCACTATACCAAGTTGTACCTATTAATTTCATGGCATCAAAAGCATCATTATTCGTTATCCAATTAACAAATGATTCTTCATTTATCGTTGTACATAACATACATTCCCACCCGGTATCATCTGAATTATATGGGAATTTATCTATTTCCTCTATAATTCCATCATTATTTGCATCATAATATCCATCCAAAATTAATTTTGTACCACTTTCATTTGTTTCAACAACACGATAATTTCTTCCTGCATACGTTACATATTCACCTACATAACTATTACTATTTAATGAACCTGTTATATTAATTGTTTTATCTTCAATCACATATGGGTCTGTTATAGAACCATTACCACCAGTAATATTAGTATCAGATGAAATCATAATAACTGGGCGAACCCCATACGCGTTATCGGTATCATTAGCATTAGGATATCCCCCTCGATTAGCATACCACACGGAAGCAGAACCATAACCATTTAATGTCGAAAAGAAATATGTTTGTCTATTATTTAAATAACTTGATGCAGCATTCGCAAGATTGAATTCATCTAATGATAACAATCCTACAGGGTTACTTTGTGTTGATAAATTATTTGCACATGTTGTTTGAGATGATCCACTTTCTTTCACCTTCTCACTACACCAAGTTGCATTTACTAATAAATTTTTATCTTTTAATTTAGGATAAAAATAATTATTTAACCAATCGTTTATATAACTTGTATCATATGATGATTCTGCATAAATTTCTTTCCATGGAATTGCAGTTACATTTTCTTCGGTAATCATACGTACACTACCATCTTTATTTATTCCCATGATTCGCCACAGAAATCCATCAAACCATACATAGTTATTTGTTTGCGCACCACTTAAATATCTTCCATCCATGTAGTTATATGTTGTACTTGCAGCTAATAATTTATTTGTTTTATCTGATATAGTAGTACTAGGCATAACTCCACCTTGTGTTTCTTGTTTATCATATTTAAAATAAATTTCTATCTCTTTACTACTTAAAGTCGTACAAGTACTTGTTACTTTGATTTGAAAATCTTTCGTATCCTGCGGATAAACTAGATCTTTAATCTCATGATTTAAAACGGATATCGTAATACAACTAGGTTCTACATTATTAATACGTTC